>SAAJ01000132.1 GCA_009929485.1 Negativicutes bacterium | reverse complement strand
ATGAAGCACTTCACTGACATCCGCATTCGTGCCAACATAGTAAGCCAGTATACACTCCGCTAGCGCTACGTGACTGGTTCAGGGCTGCGCCCCGAAACCCGCTAAAAGCTAATGACGCGCCTGCGGCTTGTCCAACGCCTCACGGCACCGGATTAAAATCCGCTCCCGTTCACCGTTTCTGACTGCCTTTCACCGTCGCTGGCGCTTCATCGTTTCTACTGTGTCTGGCAGACTGTGCTGATTTATTCTGACTGGAGAACGTTATGGCCAGACTGACAAACTTGACGCCTGCAGAGAAAAAATTTCTTGATGATGCTGTTGCCGCAGCTGAAAGAGCGTCAGGTAAAAAGCTAAATCAGCCTAACCGGCACATCGTCCTGAACAGAGCGCGTGCGCAAATTGAGTTGCAGCGTTACGCCGACCGCCAGCGTGCATTGCGTGAGGATGAGCGGCAGCAGTCCGATTTTGCCTGGTCACGTCCGCGCGCGCCGCGCCGCTGATTTTGGCTTTTGGCGGTTTAGTGGTGCTGACGCTGCGAAATCACCTGCCATTCACCTGCGTGCATAGCCATGCAGTCGCGCAGAAATCATCAGGGGCGTTTTTCCGGGATACTAGTGAGGAAAGGTGCCGGAAACGGCCCTGATGCGGCAGGATTGCGCTGAGGGCGCCTGCGGGGGTGCGGGCAAGGGATGTTATGGTAAATATAGCTACTTTGTGCGTACAACAGAGATTGGTGAGATCCACTCAGCTGCGCCAATTTATGAAGAGATTTTAAAATATGAAAAACTGGATTCATCATAAGGCCAAAATTATTTTTGGATTTACCCTAGCTATATACTTACTTATATGGCTGACGGTCTCTTATGTTGGGGTTTATGTAACGTATGTAGCTGGGTCGATTCTTTTAGTTTCAGGTGTTATCTTTTGGATCACTATTCCAAGCAGTACAAATGAATAAAAAAATTCCGGGATACTGTATTTTTTGAGGATTAAAATCAAATTGAGATTTTAGAAGAGTAGTTAAT
>SAAJ01000131.1 GCA_009929485.1 Negativicutes bacterium | reverse complement strand
TCCGTTTGCTGTGACTGGCTCATATTGTCATAAGCAGCAAGATAAGCATGGCTTTTCAGCAGTAAAACAAGCTGGTTGTTCAGCGGCGGCAGCATAACCAGTGTAACGCAAACCACAGTAAGGGCAATCACCGCAACCTCCGCACTTGGAAGCCCAATAGAGGTTACAAACATTCCCAAGAAGCCTCCGCAAAGGACTCCGAATACATTGGCAGAAAGTCCAATTCCAAAGGTTTGTGTGGGGTTGTCGCTATAATCCAGCATTTCTCCAAGGATGCTCCACCAAAACAGATCAAAAATACCGCAAGCACCTAGCATCAGCGTATCGACAATCAGATAGTCAGAAGTCTTTCGCCCTAACAACATAAAGCTGATGAACGCTCCTATAATCATTGCCATTCCAATATACAAAATCCTGGAACGCTTTGCTTTAATAGGTAAGTTGCGCATAATAACAAGCGCTACGATATAAGGCACGGCCCAATACCAGCTCACCAATCCCGTCAGATGCTCAAAAGCAGGATTTATTACCTGATACATCAGTCCAGAATTAATTGTGATGATAAAGACAAAAAGACACAGCAATATCAGTTGGCTTTTAATGCCGCCATGCGTTTTATTTTTAAATGTTTGGTTCTTCTCATTATCTTGCTCCAAAGGCAGCATCCAGATGAAGGCTATACCGATCACTAGGCAAAGCATAGTAAGGCTTAGCCCGACAAACGGTGAGCGATTCATGGCAACCACGTTGACTTCAATCATCAGCAAATTAGAATAAATCAGAACGTCGGCACAGGATTTAATGCGTTCGTTATCGGGAGTAAAGGCCCTGAGAAAAAATCCCCATGCCGCCACCGCGCAGCCGCTAAAGTATCCGCTGACGATCAGTCCGCCCAACCATAGAGAGGAGGGAGCAAAAAAGAAGGGGACAGAAGCGGCTAAGCATAAGCCCATGCCGCCGAGCATCATGCTTTTGGCGGCCGCCTGTGATTTGACAAACAGGCCACAGGTAAAAAGCCCTACAAAATGCGCGATAATTGCAGCC
>SAAJ01000130.1 GCA_009929485.1 Negativicutes bacterium | reverse complement strand
AGTTGGTAGAGCACCGGTCTCCAAAACCGGGTGTCGCGAGTTCGAGTCTCTCCGCCCCTGCCATATATAATCCTTTGCTCAGGCAAAGGATTTTTTTTGCTTTAAATTTCCCGCCGATCGTCCTCCATCCCTGGAGGAGTGCGTTTATCCCAATATATTGTGCTTCAGGATCTCCCGAATCTGCGCTTGTTTATCGCTGTTCTGTAGCCAAATCGCATAGAGAGGCCTTGAAAGCGTCGCACTGTCGGTCACCGTATGCAGATTATTTTTCCCCTGTGCCCAGAGCACGGGCAGCCATGTACAGCCCTTAAGCGCGCTGAGCTGTTGGTAAGCTAACTCGGCAGAACTGGTGGTCAGCAGAGGAATATCATCATTTCCGATCAATCCCGCTTCGTTTTGTTGGAAATCGGGCCCCCATTCCAGGCGTAAATAATTCAATTCATTTGTGTATTTAGCCGGAGAGGCACAATAAAGCGCCAGGGTAAAATTACCCAGCAACTGGCTGCTTAGTTCATCCATCTTCGGCGATTCTGTCGTGATCAGGAGATCAAGCTGACGTTCGTGCAGCTGTTTGACCAGCGATTGCCGCTGCGCAATCCGCGCCTCAAACTGTAGGTTATAGGGCTCTGTATAGAGCTTTCCCAGCCATCCATTAAGCAGGCATTCCCACAGAGAAGCGCTGGCACCGATCGAAAATTCATTATGGCGGGAAGCATTCGCGACCTCCTTGCGCGCAGCTTGCCAGGTATTCATCAGGGTTTCGGCGTAGGGTAGCAGTTTCTCTCCGGCTGAGGTCAGACGGATATTATTACGATGACGGGTAAAAAGATTTACCCCCAGCTGGTTCTCCAGCTGACGAATACGAAAGCTAACTGCTGACTGCGTCAGATAAAGCGCCTCTGCGGCTCGGCCAAAGTGGCGAGTTCTGCTCACCTCAAGGAAAGTCTTGAGCAATTCCGTATCCACACTCTTCTCCGCAAAATTATTTGTCGTGATGATTTAAATGTTTTGTTTGACGCTCTGTCAAGCGTAACTAATACTCCGCGCC
>SAAJ01000129.1 GCA_009929485.1 Negativicutes bacterium | reverse complement strand
AATAACCGCCAAATTGCGCATCAAAGCCGGTTCAGCCACTGCTACCTGAAAATCGGTCTTTTCAGTCTTGCGGATTTCTTCAATCAATTCATCGCCGCCGACCAAATCAGCGCCGGCCTCTTTAACAGCCGCCTCATTTTCCGGACTGACAAACGCCGCCACTTTGACGGTCTTGCCAGTACCATGCGGCAAGCTGACCGCGCCGCGAATCTGCTGATCGCCCTTGCGCGGATCAATACCGAGCCGCAAATGAACCTCTACCGAAGCGTCAAACTTGGTCACGCTGGTTTTCTTAACCAGCTCCAAAGCCTCAGTCAAAACATAGGTCTTGGTCTTGTCAACCAGCTGGCGGACTTCGGCTTGCGCCTTGCCCTGCTTAGCGGTCTTGTTTTTCTGTACTTTCTTAGCCATACGATTGTGGTGCGAGTGCTAGCTAGCTAGCTCCCACGATCCTATTTAATAAATAAATTAATCCTTAATCTCAATACCCATCTGACGAGCAGTGCCGGCAATAATTTTCATCGCCGCCTCAACATCGCGGGCATTCAAATCGCTCATCTTGGTTTCGGCAATCTCTTTCAGCTGGGCTGTCGTCAGACTGCCGACTTTTTCTTTGAGCGCCTTGCTGGAACCTTTGCTAACCTTGGCCGCCTTTTTGATCAATTCAGAAGCTGGCGCCGTTTTGGTAATAAAATCAAAGCTGCGATCAGCATAAACAGTAATAACAACCGGCACGACATCACCCATCTTGTCGCGGGTGGCGTCGTTGAACTTGCTGCAAAAATCAGCGATATTCAAGCCGTGCTGGCCCAAAGCTGGGCCGACCGGCGGGGCTGGATTAGCTTGACCGCCTTTAATCTGCAATTTTATCTGGGTAACTATTTTTTTAGCCATACGTTTGTTTAAGGGGCGGTGAGCGGAGAAGCGCGCCGTTACCGGCCCGCCACCAGCCTATCTGTAATTAAAGCTTATTAATCTGTAAGAAATCTAACTCTACTGGAGTCTCGCGACCGAACATGGAAATCAGCAATTTGACCTTGCCGCGGTTT
>SAAJ01000041.1 GCA_009929485.1 Negativicutes bacterium | reverse complement strand
GGGTAGCACTTACTGATTCGCATTTGTGGGGGTGAAGTCCTTTTTATTGCCTAAAAACCCTTTGATTTTTCTAGGGTTCGAGAATATGAAAATCACTCTATAGATAAAGCTAGTGGTGAGTTGCCATTGCATGCAAAAAGTTTATTAAAAATAAGCATATAGTGGGTGAAGTAACGGTCAAACATATGTGGTAGTCGTATAGAGGGAGTCTATTTGTGAGTATATCTTGTCACAGCGGCAAAGAGCGTCTTAAGAAAACCCGTCACTTCCTACATTTGCTAGGTATGGGCGGGTTATTTGCTATTCCAGCATGCTAATATGCGAAGAAAATATGTCCTGTTTTGCTTTGCAGGAAAAACATAGAAGAAGCAGAAATAAGAAAAGTGAAAAGCAGGGATACTCCTTTTCTTGCGCGTAATTACGTTTCATTTTAAGGGTTGAGGGAAGGAGAGCACGAATGAATTTCTTAAAAAGCAGCGTGAGCGGTAAAATATGGCTAGCTGCTTTGGGGGCGGCGGTCGCGGGACCGTTGCTGTTAACTATAGCAGATTCGACCGTAATGTTGGCGGGCGGGCTTTTTTTGTATGTGTTTTTTTTGCAGTATCAGGCTTTTCAAAAACAAGAAATGCAAAAAAAACAAATTGCCCAAGAAAAGATGCTGCGAGAAATAAGTTTTGGTTTGTTCAACAATGTATTGGAAGCAGATATTAGCGAAAATCGAGTTTTGGGAGAGAATGCCCTTAAACTTTCGGATTTGCTTGGCTTAAACAAGTCCGATGATTATGAAGAAATAATTGAAGCCGTAGTTGCGAAGCTCGTGAAAGAAGATTTTCGCGAGGAATACAAAAAAAGATTTTCTCGGGAAGCTATATTAGCGCTGTACCAAGCGGGGCAGAGCAGTTTTGAGTATGAATTTATTGAGCGATCCGACGGAGTCTCCTATGCCTGGGTGCAGACGTCTGTTTGCATCTATCGTTCTTTTGACACAGGAACGATACGGATTATTTCTCATGTGAAAAACATTCAGCAAAAAAAAGAAAAAGAATTTGCGATTCTTCAAAAAGCCCAGCGTGATCCACTGACAAATTTGTACAATAAGGTCGTTACGAAGGAGTTTATTGATGAGTTTTTGCTGTCCATGGAAGGCCGTGGTATGCATGCTGTTTATCTCATTGATATTGACAATTTCAAATTTATCAATGATCATTTTGGCCATGCTTTTGGCGATGCTGTGCTATCTAGGGTAGCTGAAAAATTGAATCGTTCTTTTAGAGCTTCCGATATTGTGGGGCGAATTGGAGGCGATGAATTCTTGGTGCTTGCGAAAAATGTTGAGGACCGAGCGATTGTTTTGCGTAAAGCGAAAGAAACTTGCAAAAGTATGCACAACTTGCTTAAAGGCATTAGCGGTAGCGCTAGTGTGGCAATAAGCATAGGGATTTGTATAGTTCCAGATGACGGAACTGTTTTTGACGAGGTGTATGTAAAAGCGGATGCTGCGCTTTATGCGGCTAAGAAGAAGGGGAAGAACACTTTCGTATTATATGAAAATCTGTGAGGGACGCTTGGCTTTTCTCAAGATACGGTCTTGTTTATTTAGGCGCTGCAGGAATTAAAAATAATCATAGCGTTAGCCTGTATGTACTTCTTTTGCTAAGTACGTACAGGCTTTTATTGTATTTTAGATAGAGTTGTATTATTATATAGATTGATGATAAAAAGTATCAATGTTAATTAATTGTTAATTTTATCAGTGCGTTTTTAGTGTGCAATAAATCTCGAAAGTAGGATGGTGATAAAAGTGATGAATTTTTTTAAAAAAAAGACTCCCTGTGATGAAGCAGTTTGTATTTTGCAAAACGTTGAAGAACGCTTGTAAGGAAAGCCCCATGCCTTTGGGACCTTAAAAGTTGAGTATCCAATACATAAGCGAATGTTAACTCAGTTTGAAAAATTGCTAAACAGTGAAGAGAAGATGTCTAGTTCATGTAAGCGCATGCTATCGACAGTTTCTTCGCTAAGCGAATTTGATGTCAGAATGACTCATTCTGCCTATGAACTATCGCAGTTTGCCAAACAAATGGCATTAGTCAGCGAATCTAATTTAGCGGTCGTAGAAGAAATAACAGCGAGTATGAATGATGTGAACGAAACGGTGGAGCAGACTTCGCACAAAATGCAGGAGTTATCTGATTCATCGCATACGCTGATCCAAAAGAATGATGAAAGTATGACGCAAATTGGCGAGTTGGTAGATTTAAAAGAACATGTTGTTGAAGATACTAAGAAGATGAGTATTCAAATTGAAGAGCTTACAACTATGGCGGAAAACATCAGCGAGATTGTGAATGGAGTGGCGGCGATTGCGGAACAAACGAATTTGCTGGCTTTAAATGCCTCGATTGAAGCGGCTCGAGCTGGTGAAATGGGTCGAGGCTTTGCTGTTGTGGCTTCGGAGATTCGCAAACTAGCAGATAGTACGAAGGAAAATTTGCAAAACATGCGAGGCTTTGTAACCAATATTCAAGTGGCGGCTCAGGGCGGTAAAGAAAGCTTGCTCAATACATTAAGCTCGACTAACTTAATGAATGAAAAACTGGATACTATTTCAGGGACGATTCACGGAAATGTGGAAATGTTAAAGCATACAGTAGTGGAAGTTAACGATATTTCGCAATTGATGGTTCACGTTAAGGAGTCGGCGCAACAAGTCAATCAGGCGATGATGCTGTCTGCGTCTGATGCGGAAAAACTTCATGGAATGACGCAAGATATTCATAAGGATGCGGTGGAAAGCGAAGAAAACGCCAAACAAATTTCCCGGATTGATACAGAATTAAGCGAGGTTGTTCGCGGAATGGTTGCCGCATTAAACGGTGGCATTCATTCTATTTCTAATCAAGACTTGTTGGCGAATTTAAATAAAGCAAAAGAGGCGCATGGAAATTGGGTGAAAAATCTCAAGCGTATTGTTGAAGAAATGAAAATATATCCTATCCAAACGGATTCAAAACGCTGCGCTTTCGGCCATTTTTATCATTCCATTACGATGGAGCATGTTGATGTGAAAGCAGAATGGGCTTCGATCGATGAAATACATGATCAATTTCATAAAATTGGCGATAAAGTTGTAGAAGCTGTACGCTTAGAGGATGAAGCCGCCGCAAGCAAGTATCTCCAAGAGGCGGAGTATTTATCGAATAAGATCTTTGCAAAAATTGACAGCACTGTTCATATTATCGAAAGCAAGAGTGCAATAGGTGAAGAAGTGCTGCGATGAATGCTGCAGCATAGCGGCAAATTTATGGTTCATGCTGACGCAGGGGTGTACTGACACTTCTGTGTCTTTCTTTTTGAGGAAAAAGACTAGGACCAAGGAAGGGACTTTGGGAAACTATTAGAATCGGAAAGGGTTTGCAAGACTTGTCTCGAATAGTAAAAAAATGGTTGTAGACGCTGCGCTCAATGGTAAAAGTTGTAGCTGAACTTGTTGGCTAGGCGACAAGATTATTTTTATGCCAAACGGAGGAATTTCTATGTACGATTATAAAGGACGCTTAATGAATGCAAGGGTTAATGCCTTCTATTTTCCAGGGCTGTTATCCGCCTTGTCCATTACAGCGAGTATGTTTCTTGATATTGCTATTGTGGGCCAGATGTTAGGATCTGTCGCCATGGGGGCGGTTAATTTAGCCTTGCCATTGACTATGGCCTTTAACATGGTATATATGCTATTGGGAATTGGCGGTGAAGTGTTGGTTTCAGCCGCCAAGGGCGCTGGTAATAAGCAGGAGGCCAATACGCTGTTTTCGTTGAGCATGTTTACCATTATTGCGGTGAGCATTGTGACTATGCTGGGCGGTCTTAGTGCGAAAGAACTGATCGCTTTGGTTTTAAGCGGCGGAGATGGCGAGATGGCGCCCTTGGTCTTGCGGTATATTGGTATTATGTTTGTGGCGGCGCCACTGATGATTGGCATTACCAGCATGACTTATTTTGTCAAAGTAGACGCTCTGCCAAAGCTTGCTGCAGGCGTTATGGTATTTGTAAATATGGTGAGTGTTGTCAGCAAGCTGTTATACCTTGGACCATTGCAGTTAGGCATTGAAGGGGCTGCGTACGGAACCATAACTGGCTTTGTCGCTGGGTTTTTACTTTTAGTGCCATATTTGTTTTTGCGCAGAAAAAGAACTCTTTCTTTTGTTCCCTTGGCCGTGAAAGATTTTCAACGTTTGGGAAATATTGTAATCGCAGGCCTTCCGTCTGCGATGGGTCAAGGGCTGGGAGCGGTTACCACTTTTTGCACTAACGTAGTGATTCTGGATATTGCCGGTAAGAGCGGCATCATTGTAAGTACGGTCTGCTCTTCTATCTCTATTTTCATTTCTTCTTTCCGCTATGCTGCGACCAGTGCCATGGTTCCAATTGTTGGCGCTCTCTTTGGGGAAAGAGATTGGTGGTCAATGCATCAGGTGGCTATGCGCATTACTAAAATGGTTATGGGATTTGTTCTTGTTAGTATTTTTCTTATTGAATTGCTTCCGGGTAATTTGTTGGCATTTTTCGGAGTTCATGATGCGGCCATTCTGGAAATGGGCGTGCCGGCCTTGCGAATTTATGCACTAGGATTTCTATTAAGTTCTTTGAGCTACATCTTAATGACCTATATGCAGACTACGGCTCGCAAGCTTTTTTCCATTGCCATCAGTGTGGGAACGGAGCTTTTGGCAATTCTCTTTATTTATTTGCTTGGATACTCCTTGGGAAATATTGGAGTGTGGAGCCATACTATTGCAGCGCAGGCAGTCTTGCTGTTCTTGAGTGTTTTAACGGCTAAATATATTGGAAAAAAATCTAATGGCAAGTATCACGGGGTGTTCATACATGAAGTGCAACCGGATTATGTCATGGGAAATTCGATTTATGCGACCCAAGAAGAGGCGGTTAGTTATACGGACATGATCGGTGAGTTTTTTGCGGCTAAGCAAGTTTCACCACAGGCAGTAGCAGAGGCAAAGCACTTGCTGAATCAAGTGTTGAGGGATATTGTGGAGAAAGAAAAAAACCCGCAAAAAACAATTGATATTATGGCGGTTTTGCACGAAGGTTATATAAAAATTCGCCTGCGTGACGACAGCGGCGTGGAGGAATCGTTGCAACTAGAAAGCGATGAGAGAATTGGCCGTTTGAGTGTGATGGGATACAATAATACGTATATAAAAATTCCTGTTTAACCTGTTGGGGCAAGACTTGTCTTTTATGTATTTATAGATTGAAGGAGATCGATAAGATGAAAAAGTATATAGGCGCTCTTAAAATGATGCTTAGTTTGCTGGTTATCTGGGGAGTCCTTGCATTTGCGCCGCAGCAGGCGCAAGCATTTAAATTAGAGGTTACCAACAATCAAGATCGTATGATGAATTGCGCTCTTGTATATTTTGATAGTTCCGCGAAGAAATGGTCATGCAGTGGCTGGTACAATGTGCCTGTGGGGGCAACCAAAAACTTTAATATCAGCAAAGCGGTTCAAACTTCGCATATGTATCTGTATGCGAAGGCAGGCAATGCGGAATTATGCGGCGGCGATGACGCTCCGTATATTACTCGTACGGTTATAAGCAATCAATTTCAGTACTACGACGGCAATAAATGTCCGGCTGGCCCCAATTCTAAGTCTGCACATTTTTACAAGTTTGCCGTTGATGAGAATGATGCCGTTTCTATAGAATGGGGAGCTGCGCGGCAAGAGAAGCAAAGCGTTAAAGAGAGTGCGGGCGGGCAAAACAGCGGTATTACGCAACAAGAGATGCAAGCTATCCAATTATTGAATCGTGACCGGGCCAAGAACGGCTTGAAGTCGCTTCAGGCAGATGCTAAGCTAACACAAGTTGCGCGCAGCCATGCCGCCGATATGGCAAAACAGAACTACTTTAACCATACGAATCTACAAGGGAAATCTCCTTTTGACCGCATGAAAGCGAATGGCATTGCCTATCGCTTAGCGGGTGAAAATATTGCCTACAATCATTCGCTCGAAGCGATGCAGGAGGCGTGGATGAATAGTCCAGGGCATCGGGCCAATATTCTTAATACAGGGTATACTCATGCCGGCGTGGGGCTGTATACTAAAGAGGATGGCACTATTTATGGCGTGCAATTGTTTGCCAGTTATTAAAATGAGCCAGTTCTTGTTAATGGATGAATGAATTGAAAAATGAGTATGGCAAGTAACGGAAAAGGTATAATTAAATTATGATTTCAAGCAGGAAATAAGAGGCTTAAATAGAAATAACTCTTAGAACACATTAATAATCAAGGAGGTAATCGAGATGAGTGAAGTAGTTTTCTATCGTTGTGAAACATGTGGTAATATTGTTGCTTTGATTAAAAATGGAGGCGGGCCCTTGGCTTGTTGCGGGCAAGCCATGACTGAGCTTTCGGCTAATTCTACTGATGCGGCACAAGAAAAACATGTGCCGGTTGTGACCAAAGAAGACGGCAAAATTAAAGTGGCCGTAGGTTCCACGCTGCATCCTATGCTGCCGGAACATTATATTGAGTGGGTTGCCTTGGTGACGGAGGATCGGGTTGCTATCCGGTTCTTGAAGCCAGGAGAAGAGCCTAAAGTGGAATTTTGTGAAATGCCTGCTGGCATTGTTTATGAATACTGCAATCTACATGGTTTGTGGATGGCAAAATTCTAAAAATGGGAAAAAGAGTCCTTGTGAGAACAAGGGCTTTTTTTTATGCTGAAAATGAATTTTAAGAGAAAGTACCGGCCTAGAAGAGTATGAACACTTGCAATAAGGAGAAAGATGAGATTTTTGCGCCTAATCACATAATTGAAAATTACAATTATTTAGAATAGACGAGATAAAGAGAGAAAAAAGCAATTTTTATTTTAAATATATAAAATTAAATTAAAATTATCTGCGTGTATGACTTTTTGCGGCGGATACGCCTCGTCTCTTTCGTTGCATTACTTTTGTAGTAGCAGTAAACTAAGAGAGGATCAAGTTAAGTTAATTACTTAATTATCTTATATTGTTTTATTTCGTTTGCTGCTGCTACATCCTTGTTATGAGCAGGCGGAATAAGATATAGAAGGAGATGAGAAGATGGCTTTTAAAATGGGCGCGGCTGCATTTGCATTTATTGCACTGTCTTTTCTAGCGCTAGACCTAGTTCATCTGACCGGCGCAATTTAATCATTTAACTAAAACTTATACAAATAAAAAACACCGTCCAATTGGATGGTGTTTTTTATTTGCTGGTTGGTTTTTGTATAATAGTGTAGAATTTATTTTAGTGGTATGCAAGGTGAATAATTTTGGAGCTAAGGAAAGATAAATTATGAGCGAATTAGGTGTTGTGGCGACCATAAAGAATATAGCCAGGATTCATACGGATTTTCCAACTAAGTTCGGTGTTCCTCGTCAAAGCGGTCTGACTCCGTTAATGGCTACCATTGTTTTTGAACCGTTATATCGGGATCCTAGTGCCATTCGGGGCTTAGAGGGGTTTTCTTATATTTGGCTTATTTGGCAGTTTTCAGAGGCGGTGGGCAGCAAAGTTTCACCTACTGTCAGACCGCCGCGGCTAGGCGGCAATACACGTATGGGAGTATTTGCTACGCGTTCTCCATTTAGGCCCAATCATCTAGGCCTTTCCTCTGTTAAGTTGGAAAATATTGAGATGCATTCCCAGTGGGGGCCCATCTTGCATGTGTCAGGGGCGGATATGATCGATAAGACGCCCATCTTTGATATTAAGCCGTATCTGCCCTATGCGGATAGCCACCCAGAGGTTGCGGCTGGCTTTGCCGCTCCGCATGAAGCGTATAAATTGAAAGTGCTGTTTCCGGAGCGCTGTCTTTCTCTTATTCCAGAGTCTTTGCGGCAGGGGTTGTGCAGTGTGTTGGAACAAGATCCGCGGCCGGCCTATGTTCAAGATTCTGAACGAGTTTTTGGGATTCCCTTTGCTGGTTTTGATGTTCGCTTCATTGTCGCTAAGGGTGTTCTTACGGTTGTGGAAATTGTATGTATTAAAGCATAAACGAAGTGGTCTGTGTTAGGCGCAGACCGCTTCGTTTACTTATAGCTCTTAGTATTTCTCCTGCGTACCCTCGCGTGATTCTGGTTCTCTTGTGCAAGCCCCATGCGTTGGGTTCAGCCAAGTTCGCCGATGGTTTGCAAAAAATGCTGTATCACTTGGCTGTACTGGCGGTGGTTGTCAAAAATAGCGGTGCCATGCTTGGAGTTGGCGAATAGATATAATTGGCTAGGCCCCTTGGTGGCTTGTTGCAGCTCAAGGGACATGGAGGCGGGAATAAGCTTATCCGCTTCGCCGTGGAGATACAGGATAGGCGTTGTAACATGGCGTACGGATTGCAGCGGCGAAGCCTCGTGAAAGGTAGAACGGGAATGAAAGTACGATACAATATTGGCATAAGGTAAGAGGATTTTGGAAACATCTAATTCAGCGAGCCAAGGATAGCCTAGTTTGGCGATGTATGGATGTAGATATTGCCGGACGTATAGGGAGAGTAAGGCTTCAAAATCGGAATACGGGCTATCCGCTACATAGAAAGATACTCGTTTGTTTTCTTCGTTGAGTTCTGCATGCAGTAGTGCTGTGGCGGCGCCCATGGAAAGACCGTGAATGCCGATGGCGCCGTCAGGGATGCGCTGCACAAGCCAACTGACCCATTGATCCAAGTCATACTTTTCTAAACTGCCCCAGGTCACGGAGTCTCCGCCGCTTTCGCCATGGGCGCGCGAGTCGACCAGCAGCACATTAAATCCGGCACGAAGATAAATTTCTAGATAGTATAAGCCAATTGTACGGTTTTCCGTAAAGCCATGCAGAAAAATAATTGTTTTATGAGTGGGTTTTGCGTTGGGGATAAAGGTTCCAGACAAGAGATAGCCAAAAGGGGAAGAAACGGTTACGTTCTCCCATTGATACTTGGTCGTGCCTTTATTCAGCAGTTGTTGCAGGGAATTGTTGCGGTTTTGCGTTTTTATTTGGGAAAAGATGATGCTTGTTTCTTCATAGATTACGCTGCCTAGAAAGAGACCGGCTAGGTTTAGGCAAAAAATGAACAAGAGCATGAAGGTGAGAAAACAAGTTTTCCAATATGCATTTTTTCGTTGTTGTAATTCCCAGTCTATATTTGAATTCATACGCTGCCTCACAGTATTTGGTGCAAATCAATAAAGCTTACAGTTTACTACTTATGATACAACTTTGAGTATACTCCATGTCAAGGATAGCAAGAAGAAATGGGAAACTTATTTTTGCGAAAACCTATTGAAGCTGCTTGGCCTGCAGATTTGCCAAGACAAAAGGCCTGCTTGTTTTGTAAAATGGAGAGAGGAATTGAACTAGGCAAGAAGGAGCGCGAGCAATGGCTGCTTTTTTTTATTATCAAACAGAGTTGGGAGTCGTGGGCATCGAGGAAAATGGAAAGCGATGCTGCAGGGGGATGTCGTGAATTATAGCATTAGAGAAACGCTGGAAGGAATGGCAGAGCCTAAGTATCAGCAGTTTGCTGCGGCGTTGCTGCCGAACGTGGATAACTTGCTGGGGGTGCGCTTGCCGCTGCTGCGGAAGTTGGCCCAAAAGATCGCTAAAGAGGATTGGAGAAGCTATCTAAAGAGTGCAGAGGCTTGCTATTTTGAAGAAACGATGCTGCAAGGGATGGTTTTGGGATATGCGAAAGCCGATGCAGAAGAGCTTCTTTTTTATGTTGGTGATTTTGTGCCGCGTATTGATAATTGGTCTGTTTGCGATAGTTTTTGCAGCGGGTTGAAATTTACCAAGAACCATAAAGAGCTGGTTTGGAACTTTTTGCAGCCCTATCTAGTATCGACCAAGGAATATGAAATTCGCTTTGGCGTAGTCATGCTGCTTAGTTTTTTTATTGAAGAAGAATATATCGATCCAGTGTTGCTTCGTTTGAACGCCCTGCAGCACGAGGGATATTATGCAAAAATGGCGGTGGCTTGGGCGCTTTCACTATGCTATGTGAAATTTCCAGAGACCACATGGGGGTATTTGCAAAGTAGTCAATTAGATACGTTTACGTATAACAAAGCATTACAAAAAATTACAGAGTCTTATCGGGTGGATGCAGAAAGTAAAATCAAAATTCGCAGTATGAGGCGCAAGTAATTCAAATTATTCTTTGTACGCATCTGAGAGGTTTTTCGCAGGAGAAACTGGAATATTGAGGAAAGAGCATGAAATGAGATGTTTTTCCAATTAAAGAAGCCCCATGAGGTCTGGCTAATGCAAAGGAGCTGCAGAAATGTTAAAAAGCAAGCACTATAATGCTCGCGGTCTGTTTTTTTCGGAGAGGCTGACAGCGGCGCTGAGGAAAATCCCAGACTATTTTTTGACGATTGTTGAAGCGCCCATGGGGTATGGGAAAACAACGGCGGTAAAAGAATATTTAAACCAAGCGGAAATCGAGTGGTTGTGGCAAACCGTATACGATCAGGAAACTGCACATTTCTGGCATGATTTTTGTCAACTCGTAGCTTCTATTGATGGCGAATGCGCTTGCAAACTGGAAGAACTAGGGATGCCGGATGATGCTGTGACTCGCAGAGCTGCGGTGCAGCTTCTTGAAGGTGTTAATCTCAACCATGCAGTTGTGCTGGTGATTGACGACTATCATTTACTGCAGGATGAAAATGTTCATGAGTTTATTGTGCTGTTGGCAAGAAAAGAGCTTCCGCATTTACACTTGGTCCTTACGACGCGGGCGGCTGCCTTAGATGCTCTTGACGAACTAAAGCTTAAGGGGATTGCCCAGCATATTACACAAGGCGCTTTAGAATTGACGCCGACGGAAATTATCCGTTATTACAAGACTTGCGGTGTTTCCTTGAAAAAAGAAGAGGCTGACAGGCTGTACCTTTATACGGAAGGCTGGATCAGCGCGTTGTATTTATGTTTACTGGAATTTTTGCAAGAAGGGCGGGTAGAGAAACCGGCTACCATGCAGGACCTTTTGGCGCGGGTGGTATATCAGCCATTAACAGAAGAACTAAAAGAGTTTTTGCTCTGTATTTGTTTGTTTCCGAGTCTTACCGAAGCTCAAGCGCAAGCTATGTGGCGTCAGGATGATGCTGCGGCGCTGCTGCGGCAATTGTTGGCGCAGAATGCTTTTACGCAGTTCAATGCGCGGACGCGCACCTATCAGATACATACGATCTTTGTCGAATACTTGCGAAGGCTTTTTGCTGCCCAAGAAGAGACGGTGAGGCGGGAAATCTGGAGACGGGCTGGACTTTGGTATGTAGAGACGGAAGACTATCGAGCGGCTATGACCTCTTTTTATCAGGCTGGTGATTTTGAGAGATTGCTGACTGCGCTGGAACGCGATAAAGGCAACAGCATTAACAGCGAGTACAAGGATACAATCATTCGTTATTTTGAGGAGTGCCCCCAGGGGATTCGGGCGCAGCATCCTGTTGCCGGCGTGC
Organism: Negativicutes bacterium; assembly: GCA_009929485.1. Taxonomy (GTDB): domain Bacteria; phylum Bacillota; class Negativicutes; order Anaeromusales; family Anaeromusaceae; genus Anaeromusa. Next base: position 15,423 of record SAAJ01000041.1, on the reverse strand, counting down.
TTTTTTGCCGGGAACTGTTGTTGTTTGGAGAAATGGAACGGTTTTGTCAATATGCTCAGGAGTTGACGGAGGATCTCAACCGTATTGAGGATGCTACAAAGAGAAATTGGTTGCAAGGAGAAATGGAACTTGTAGGCATGTTCACGAAATATAACGACATTGCGGCGATGGCAGAGCATATCAAAAAGGCGCATGCTTTATTGCCGGGAGTCTCTCGTTTGAGTGATCACAATACGCCGTGGACGTTAGGCTCACCTTCCATTCTCTACATGTTTTATCGGGAAAAAGGAAGGCTCCAGCAGCATGCGCAAACGCTGCTGGAGGCTATGCCTTCTTACTATGCGTTGACGAACGGTCATGGCGCTGGTGTGGAGCATGTGATGCAAGGAGAGCTGCATTATGGGCAAGGCGACTTTGAAAGTGCCGAAATCAGCAGTCATAAGGCGTTAGAGTTGGCTAGAAGCGGCAAGCAGATTGGCAGTATAGTCAGCGTGCTGTTTCTCCAATTGCGTCTGGCTTTTCAGCGTGGCGAGCTGCAGACGGTACAAGCTCTACTGGAAGAGATGTATACTGAGATTCAGCTCAGCAGGCAGTCTTTATACTTGCATACGGCCGATTTGTGCGGGGCCTTTGTTGCGGCGCAGTTAAAGCAGCCGGAAAATATTGCGCCCTGGATTCGCCAAGGGGAGTTTTTTTCAAGCCGTCTTCTTTTTCCAGCCCAAGGTTACTTCAACATCATTTATGGTCAGGTTCTATTAGTTGCAGGAGAAGAACGAAAGCTGCTAGGTATCTCGGAACAGCTGTTGGAGACTGCGGCTTTATTTCCGAATCTGCTGGCTCAGATTTATCTCTACATTTATATTGCGGCGGCTAATGAAAAGTTGTTTCGTAGGGAGGCTGCAAGGAAGGCGCTGACTTCTGCGTTAGATCTAGCGATTCCAGACGGTCTGCTGATGCCTTTTGTGGAAAATACCGTCTATATAGAGCGCCTTCTTGATGAAGCTGTTCGTGGGAGTTATCGTGAAAAAGGGACCGAGTTTGCAACGCTGATACAACACTATCAAAAGTCGCTGCTGCGGATGCAGCAGGAACTAGGCTCTGATGCTGGCAAGCCCGAACTGACCCAGCGGGAGCAAGAAATTGTAGTTCTGGCGACAGAAGGACTGACGAACCGAGAGATTGGTGTAGAATTAGGGATTTCCGAAAACACGGTGAAGACACAGCTTAAACGTATTTTTGAAAAACTTGGTATTCGTTCACGGGCGTTGTTGATAAAAAATTAAAGAACTGTCACCCGTTGGGTGATAGAAGCGGCCAAAGCTTCCCTATACAATTAAGGTATAGGGAAGCTTTTTTTGAGGAGGATGATGGATTTGCTGCGTATTGTTAAGGTAATAGCCAAACCGTATTGGCTGGAAATATTCTTTGATAATCAGGCTACTGTCATTTTGAATATGGAGCCAAGGCTAAACAGTCTTCGCTTTGCAGAACTAAAGGAACCGGCTGTGTTTGAACAGGCGGTCACCGATGGACAGTATATTCGCTGGGGTAACCAAGTGGAGATTTCGGTAAGCGAAATATTTCATTTGGCGCAAAAATAAGTAAGGCGTTAATAATTCTCCCTTTAATATGGTCGGTTTTTGGGTGGCTTCAGCTAATAGCGACAATTGGGAGGAAAATTTGTTGGACGGCGTATACTTGCCGCCTAATTCCAGTGTGGATATTTCCTTTGAAAATTCAAACAACGTCGAGTGGTGGAACTTCCGTGTCAAAGACAGCAGCGGCAAAGTTTGGAAATGGGAGAAAAACGATTACAATTTGAATCAAATAGGGGAGATAACCTACTACTACAAAAGTTCAGGCGGAGCGGCAATCAGCTATAAGTGAAGCAAGGCGCTGGCGGCTATCTTGGTTACCCCAGGAATATGTGAATTACGGGGAGACTATTGCGGGACTATTACGAGGAGGCTGTTTGCATGTGGTTGCAAGTAACAAAAAAGTGGTTGTTAATGGGATTGATTGTGGTGGCGGCAAGCCTTGTAACTACGCCGGCAGCTGCTTTTAAACTTACGGTGGCCAATCAGTTTGACAAACAAAAAAGCATTTCTTTACTTTACTTTGATGAAAGTGTAGAAAAATGGCTTTGCGTCGGTTGGTATAATGTGCTTGCGGGAGAAGAACGGGAAATTTCCATTCCTAAATCGCAAAATCTGCCTTATGCTTTTGCCTATAGCTCAGCTTGGCAAGGCGGGGACAAAAGTGATAATATGCAGATGATTGTGCCTAAAGGAAAGTTTCGTTACTATCAAGATGAAGATTTTCCGGCTGAAGCGGATGCCAAGTTGGTGACTTTTGGAAAATTTGAGATTAGTAATGGCGTGGCGCGGATTTCTCTAGGGAATGAAAAGAATACAGCACCAGCGCAGACTGCATCGAAACGTATGGGCAGTAAAATTGTTGAATTGGCAATGCAGCTGAAGGGCAAGCCGTATGTGTGGGGCGGTTCTTCACCAGCCAATGGTTTTGATTGTTCCGGCTTTACTTATTACGTACTGGGACAGTTGGGGATTTCGATTGAACGTACAGCGGACTTGCAGTATCATCGGCAAGAGGCAATCGGCCTCAAAGACTTATTGCCGGGAGATTTGGTGTTCTTTGCCTGGAATGGCGGGGACGCGGAGCATGTAGGTATTTATCTTGGCAATGGGAAGTATATTGATGCGCAAAACACCGTTGGAGCAGGGCCTGGAGCCACTGGCGAGGTAATGATAAGCGCTTTTGACAATTGGAATAAAAAGTACTTTATAGGGGGACGGCGCTTTCGCTAAGCCGCAACTGAGCGTATGAGCGTTTCTATTGACGGCGGCATGACCCCAAAGAGATTTAACGTTGAATAAAAAAATCCCCGGGTGACGCCAAGCGTAGCTGAGCGTTTCCCGGGGATTTTGAAGTTGTTAATAACGACGCGACACAAAGGTTCGATACAAAATATAGAGATAGGAGCCAAGAAATACGCACCAAAGGAAAACCGTATGGCGCAGAAAATACTCGGACCAATATGCTCCCACAAGGATACCTAGTGAGATCAGCGTGAGTTTTAAAAATCCAAAATCCACGAGGGAATAATTTCTAGCAGAACGCAGAGCGCGGTTAAGCCAACGTTTCATGGTCATCCCCTCCCTTCACTATGAAATTTTATCTTCTTGCTTTTCGAAAATATCTCTTTACTTATAGTATACTCTTTTAGCCAAGAAGATGGAATAATATAGCAAGAACTTAAAGGGGTTTGTAAAAAGATCTCGAAGAGAATACATGGTATTTTATTGAGCAATTAACGTTAGTTTTCAGATGCAGGAGAATGCGAATGAAGCAGAGCGAGAGGATTTATGGAAATCCGCCGGGCATTGGCTGCTCCGTTTCCCGGATGGATGCAAAGACGAAGGTGACCGGTCAAGAAGTGTATGCCGCAGACCATTATCCGAACGGGTGCTTATGGGCAGGGGTAAAGCGCTCTTCCCAAACTCATGCTCGTCTTATCGAGGTGGATTTGGAAGTCGCCCGGCAATTGCCAGGGGTAGTGGCGGTACTGACCAGTCAGGACATAGAAGGCAGCAATCGCTTGGGGATTTTTGAAAAAGATCAGCCGATTTTAGCAGAAGATATTGTGCGCTATTGCGGTGAGGCGATAGCCTTAGTGGTAGCGGAAAGCAAGGACGCGCTAGAGCAGGCGTTGAAAGCCATTCGAATTGAATATGAAAAGTTGGAGGCGGTGCTGGATTTGCATTTGGCGTTGCAACCAGAAAGTCCGGTGCTTCATTCTGGGCGTGCAGACGGCAATGTGCTGCTGCGCGATGAGATTTGTTGTGGTCGCGGCGCGGCGGCGTTGTCTGAATGCGCATTCTCAGTAGACGTGTCTGTTGAGGTCAATTGGCAGGATCATGCGTTTTTGGAAACCGAAGCGGGCATGGCCCAAGTTGAGGAAGACGGCACAATTAGCCTGGTTGTTGCTACGCAAACTCCTTTTCGGGATCGGTTGGAGCTGGGGGAAGCCCTCAAAGTGATACCGCAAAAGCTGCATATCATGGCGCCGTATCTAGGCGGCGCTTTTGGCGGCAAGGACGGCATTACGGTGCAGGGCTTTTTAGTATTGGCGGCGTTGCATGCCGGCGGACGGCCGGTGCGCATGCAGTATACGAGGGAAGAACGCTTTGTGGCCGGCACCAAGAGGCATCCGGCGCAGATGAACTATCGCCTGGGGTGTGATCGCGAAGGACAGCTGCAAGCGTTAGACTGTGAACTTTTATTTGATACAGGCGCTTACGCCGCGATGGGGGCGGAAGTATTCGCGCTGGCCATGGAACACGCCGGAGGGCCTTATGGCATTCCTAATTCGCGTATTTCCGGCGCAGTTGTTTATACCAATAATCCTCTTGCCAGCGCTTTTCGCGGTTTTGGCGTACCCCAAGCGGCGGCCGGCATTGAGCAGGCGATGGATGAACTGGCAAAACGTGCAGGCTTTGATCCCTTGGAGTTTCGTTTGCGAAATGCAGTGCAGCGGGGCGGCATAACTCCTGCGGGCGTACGGCTTTCCCAAAGCGTCGGGTTAACAGAATGTTTAAAGAAGCTGGCGGCGCATCCTTTGTGGACGCAGCGCCAAGCTTGGCGCGAAGAGGCGCCTGCTTTTAAGCGAAGGGGAGTGGGTATAGCCGCCTGCTATCATGCCGTAGGCTTTGGTCCGATTATTCCGGATTATGCCAATGCTAAGCTGGAACTGAAAGCGAATGGTCGCCTGCGCGTGTATGCCGGGGTTGCGGATATGGGGCAGGGCAACGCTTCAACCTATTTGCAGATCGCGGGGCATTTGCTGTCTCAAGATATGGAAGAGATGGAACTGGTGCTGCCGGATACGTCTCAAACGCTGCCTTCTTGCTCTTCTTCGGCCAGCAGGACGACTTTTACCTATGGCAAGGCCTTGGAAGGGGCGGCGGCAATATTGAAGGAGCGCCTTTTGGCGCGGGCCGTGATGCTTTTTACCTTTCAATTTTTAGAACAAGTGCATGTGGATGATTTACTGCTTTGTCCGGGGAAAATTATTCATCAACCTTCGGGCCGGGAAGTGCCTTTGGCTTTACTGGCTGGCTTTATGGATCCAAGCGAGCGGACGGTTACTTATAGCTATACCTGTCCGGTAAACAAGCAAGTGCCGGAGACGGGGAAGAAGCTGCGCAAGCATGGCTTCCCGCATCGCGTTTTCGCTTACGGAGCTCAATTGGTCCGCTTAGAAGTAGACACGTTGAGCGGGGAAGTGACGGTTTGCGATTTTCTAAACTGCATTGATGCGGGCAATGTGTTGAATCCGCAGGTTTTTGAACAGCAGATTCAAGGCGGCGCGGCTCAAGGCATCGGCTACGCCTTGTTTGAGGATTTTGTTTTACAGGCTGGAGAAGTGAGGACGCGTGATTTTTCAACGTACATTCTGCCTACAGCCTTGGATATTCCGGCGCTGGAAACAGTAACCGCCAACATTTATGAAGACGACGGTCCGTTTGGGATGAAAGGGGCGGGTGAAATCAGTATTGACGGCGTTCTGCCGGCTATTGCCAATGGCCTTGCTTCGATTACGGAAACTCGTCTTGTTCAAGGGACGTTGACAGGGGAAAAAGTGCTGGCCGCCTTGCGGCAAGCTGGTTTGGAGGCGGTACGATGAATGTGTCTTTTACGTTAAATGGCAAACAAGTAAGCATCGATACGCCGCCGGAGCGTAGGGTGGTGGATTTACTGCGGGAAGATTTTGGATTGATAGGAACGAAAGAGTGCTGCGGCGAAGGCGAATGCGGCGCTTGTACGATTTTAGTGAACCGCTCCAGCCGCTTATCTTGTCTGATGGCGGCGGCGCAGCTAGAGGGCGCGGACATAGTAACCATAGAAGGCGTAGCAACGGAAGAGAACTTGTCTGTTGTACAACAGGCTTTTATTGACTGCGGCGCAGTGCAGTGCGGCTTTTGCACTCCAGGGATGGTGCTGGCGGTGCTCGACCTGTTACACCGCAACCCGCTGCCGACGGAAGCGGAAGTGCGAGAGGGAATCAGCGGGAATCTATGCCGTTGCACTGGTTATCAAAAAATCGTGGAGGCGGCTTTAATGGCGGCAGCTAAGCTGCAGGGGGGGACGAGCTGATGGAGATCCTCTTTCCTCGCACCGTTGCGGAAATGCAGGCGCTGTTGGCAGCGCAGCCAACTGGACGTATTATTGCCGGCGGCACCGATTTTTGGGTGAGGCACCGCAGGCTGCCTGCGCCGCCTGTACTGTTTTCCGTGGAACGTTTGGAGGAACTGCGGCAGGTAGAAATGCGAACAGATGGACTCTTTATCGGCGCCGGAGTTACCTATCAGCAGCTATTGGATTTACCAACACTAGAAGACGGCTTTCCGGCGCTGCGGCAGGCGATCGCTGTCGTGGGGTCTCCCCCTATACGCCACAGCGGTACCTTGGTCGGCAATGTGTGTACGGCTTCGCCTGCGGGCGATACATTGCCGCCGCTCTACGCATTGGAAGCCTTTGTGGAGGTGGCTGGACCAGAAGGTCGGCGCAGCCTGCCGATAGCTGAATTTATTGAGGGACCTGGACGTACTGCGCTGGTTGCTGGCGAATTTGTTACAGGCGTGCATGTCCCACGGCCTGAGAACCAAACTGGTTCCGCTTATTTTAAAGTGGGCCGACGCAAGGCTTTGGCTATTTCCATTGCCAGTTTGGCGGCAAAATGGGAGCTGCTAGAAGATAAAACCATAAAGTATATGAAGCTGGCTTGGGGCAGTGTAGGACCAACCGTTGTGCAACTGCCGCAAGTGGAGTCGTTTTTGCAGGGGAAACCGTTGACTGACGAAGTAATGCGTCACGCGGGAGCGTTGGTTAAAGAAGGGGTAACGCCGATCGACGATATTCGCGCTAGTGCGGCGTACCGTCGGCAGCTGGCAGGTAATCTGCTTCTGCATCTTAGCGAGTCTAAACTTGTACAGTAAAGAAAGGGGTTATTTTATGGAGATTTCAGTACGAAATGAAGCGATGTGTACGGTGATTGCCGTAACAGGGCGTCTTGATACAAGAACCGCACCAGAATGGGAAAAACAGTGCGGGGATATTATTCAAAGCGGCGGGAGTAAGTTTGTTTTGGATCTGACGGCACTGGAGTATGTTAGTAGCGCCGGTCTGCGTTGCGTTCTGTCTATTGCCAAAAAGTTGAAAGCGTCAGGAGGGGCTTTGGCTCTTTGCGGGTTGTCTGGTTTGGTGAAAGAGGTATTTTCCGTATCGGGCTTTGACAGCTTTTTCCCAGTGTACGAAACAGCGGAAGAAGCGGTTGCTAATTTTTGAGAACAGCGCAGGAGGTAGTGCTATGTCATCGACTACAGCGAGTCGCATTTTTGCCGCGCAAGATGAAAATGTGCCGGCCATTACTGCCTTTATTACCGAGCAGGCGGAACTGGCGGGAGTAAGTCCGAAGCGGATTTTGCAGTTGGAACTGGTCATTGAAGAAGTGGTCGTCAATATCTGCCATTATGCGTATGAGGTGCCGCCGGGCGAGATTGTTATTCGTACTTATTGCGAAGAGGACAAATTCGGCATTGAGTTTGAAGACGGCGGCATTCCTTTTGATCCCCTGGCGGCGGCGGAACCGGATTTAAAGGTGGGGCTGAATGAGCGGGAAGCAGGGGGGCTTGGTATTTTTCTCGTACGGCGTATGACTGATGAAGTGCATTACCGCCGGATGGATGGGCAGAACGTTTTGGCGGTAGCTGTTTCGCGCTTATGAAAAAAGATTTTTCACCGGGGGATAGGCAATGATGTTCAATAAATGGAGCCTTACATGGCGGCTGACAGTGCTCATCATGGCTGGCGTCGGCACCATTCTGACAGCGGTAATTGGCTATAGTTATTTTTCGGCCAAACAATTGCTGGAAGAAGAGATGATGAGAGAGGCTCAGCATGTGGCGGCAACGGTCACTTCGCGGATCGAGGTTTCTTCGCGGCGCGTGGAAGGCATGGCGCAAGGGCTAGCGGCAGTAATGGAAGTCATGCCGGTTTCTACGGAGCAGTCGTATCAGTTAATGGAAAAGTTTTTGCAAGGCCAAGAGGATGTGTTCGGTACGGCAGTTGCCTTGCCGGCAACTAAAAACCATCCTGCCGGCATAGGAGCCTATTTGTATCGAACCTATGGGGGCTTGCAAAAGCTTTCTTTAGGGCCGGCGCAGGCTTATGAAACGAAGGACTGGTATTTGATTCCGGTAGAAATGAAAAGCGCCGTTTGGAGCGAACCCTATTTTGACGAGGGCATTAGCAATGTATTGATGGCGACCTATTCGGCGCCTGTCTTTTCTGCATCCGATCCGGAAACGGTGCGCGGCGTTGTAACTGGAGACATGTCGCTGACCATTCTTTCGGGACTTTTGGATTCTTTAGAGCTGGGGCGGGAAAATTACGCTTTTATCATTTCCGGACAGGGGCGGTTTATTGCGCATCCCACGGGCGGTTATGTCATGCGGGAGTCTATTTTTAGTGTCGCCGAAGGCCTGCAAGATTCGGGGCTGTATGAATTAGGACAAAAAATGATTCAAGGGCAAAAAGGATATGTTGCTCATACGAGCAAAGTAAACGGTAAGATCGGCTGGGTGATGTACATGCCGATCCCGTCTACCGGCTGGTCCTTGGGGATCTTTTTCTCGCGTGATGAGCTTATGGCGCGTGTCTTTGATTTGAGTCGTACCCAGTGGTATTTAGGTATAGGCGGTTTTTTATTGCTCTGCTTTGTGGTGCTTGGCATTGCCCGTTCCATTACCAGGCCGTTGCGTCAACTAGAGCAGGCTACGCAAAAGCTGGCGGCAGGAAATTTTGAAGCGACGATTCCGGCTATTTCCGGTCGGGATGAAGTGGCGCGCCTGGCGGAAGCTTTCATGATTATGATCAGCGAACTGAAAATTTACATGGAAATGATGCAGGCCACGGTGGCGGCAAAAGAACGCATTGCCAGCGAATTGCGCATTGCTAGCTCTATTCAAATGGGGCTGGTGCCCAAAGAGTTTCCTCCCTTCCCGGAGCGTACGGATTTTGAGCTTTTTGCGCTGCTGGAGCCGGCGCGGGAAGTTGGCGGCGATTTCTATGATTTCTTCTTTTTGGATGAAGAAACGGAAACGTTATACTTAGTCATTGGCGACGTATCGGACAAAGGCATCGGCGCGGCTTTGTTTATGGCTATTGCCAGAACGCTTCTGCGTTCGCTGGTGAGAGAAAAACGTGAACCAGGAGAACTGTTGAGTCGCCTGAATGACGAATTGTCCCGCAATAATGAATCCTGCATGTTTGTCACCTTGTTTTGCGGGGCAGTCCATTTACCGAGCGGCGTCTGCCGCTACGCCAGCGGCGGCCATTGTCCGCCCATGCTTCTTAAAACAACAGGACAACTGGTGTATTTGAATCAAGCCAAGGGACCGGTTATCGGCGGCATGGAGGGTATGACCTATACCGAAGGAAGCTGCCTTTTAGAAGCTGACGATATGCTGCTTTTATACACAGATGGCGTAACCGAGGCTGCTAATAAAGACGAGGAACTTTTTGGAGAGGCGCGCTTGGAAGCGGCGTTGTGCAATCGCCGCGAGGCCGCTCCAGATGTATTGCTGCGCGAGGTAAGAGAGGAACTACACGAATTTGCCGCAGGAGCGGAGCAGTCGGATGATATTACTATGCTGGCCTTCCGCTACTGGGGATTTTCCAAAGTGCTGAAATAACAGGCGGCGTAATCTTGGCTGGTGAAAAGGAGAGTCATTATGAAGCAAAAACAGTCTGTAGAGCTGCACATACCGTTACAGGAAGAAATGCTGCCGGTCATTGTAAGTTGTACGGAAAACACCGCACAAGCCTTTGGCTTTGGCAAAGAAGAGCAATTAAGCCTTTCCCTGGCGACGGAAGAGCTATTCGCTTTTCTCAGCGGACAACGAGAAGATGCCGGGGAGATGCATTTTTGCTGTCGTCATGGCGGCTATTACCTGGAAGCATCCTGCCTGTTTCCGCGGCGCGCGTTGCCGACGAAGGTATTTAATCGGACCGCCAGTATGTCATTGGATGATGATGCGGCGTTGGCGGAAATGGGGCTGCTTTTGGCGGCGCGTACAGTAGACCATTTTTGTCTTGAAATGCTATCTGATAATCGCATGGGGCTGCAGCTGCGTCTGGAGAAGCGATATCCCCAGGCAGCGCCAGAAGAATTTGAAGAACTTCCTTCTTTAGGTTTTGCGTTAGCCGAGCCGGAGCGGGAAGCTTTGAAGCAGTTTTCCAGGAGGGTGCTGGCTGTTTATGGCGACAGTGCTCCGGAATTTTTTCACTATCCTGGTAAGCTTGTCGACATGCTTGCTAGTGGCGAATATGGCGCGGTGCTGATGCAAGACAGCAAGGGGCAAGTGGGGGGAGGCTTTCTCTGGCAGTATGGCGGTAAAATGGTGGAAGCCTTTGGACCGTATGTATTTTCGGAGCAAGCCGGCCTGGCTGTCACTTTGGTAGAAGGGGCTCTTAACAAGCTAGCTCGTTCCGGTATTGTGTGCATGACCATGCGCCAGCCGACAGCACAGGCGCCTGCTGGATATTTTGAGCCGCTGGGAGAAGTTGTCTTAGCGTCTGTCGGCGGCGTTGTGCGGCGTCATACGGCTTTATATCGGCAATTGGAAGAAGATAACGGGATGAGTGTCTTTGCACATCCGATGATCGAAGCGTTTTTGCGGCAGCAGTATGATTTTTTGGCGTTGCCGCGCAAGCTGCAGCCAGCGATCTATGAAGGGGAAGAGCAATTGGCGGATTCTATTTTGTCCACTCGTTTGGACCGGCGTAAGCTGACTGCGTTTTTGGCGGTATTGGCGCCTGGCGCGGACATGCAGGAAAACCTGGCTATGCATGTTACCGCGTTGCGAAGTGAGAACATTAAAAATATATTTTTCGAGTTGGACTTGGGCAAAGCTTCTGAAGTAGAGGCGGCGCCAGCTATTTTAGCTGCCGGCTTTACGCCGCAGTTCATTTTGCCTTGGGGCGGACGGGGCGATCTGCTGCTTTTGACGCTGCCGGAGGAGGCTTGAGTATGCAGGGACAAACCGTCAGATGGGAAACCCTAGTTCCTGCGCATATTCGCTCCATTCAGGCGTACATTCCCAGTAAGCCCGATGATGTACTGCGGGATATGTTTCATTGCCTGTCGATTCACCGCTTGAACAATAACGAAAATGCCTTGGGGCCGGCCAAGGAAGCGCAGGCGGCTATTGCCGCTTTTGATCCGGCGGCAGCGGCTATCTATCCCAGCGGCGATGCCTTTCATTTGCGCCAGCGCTTGGCGCAGAAATTTGGCCTGGATGCCGACTGCTTTTTGGTAGGAAATGGCGCCAACGAAGTAATCGCCTTTGTGATCAATGCGTTTTGTCAGGCTGGCGACAATATCATTACCGCGGATAAAACCTTTGCCGTCTATGAATGGGTAGCTGAATTTTCGGGGTATCAATCCAAACAGGTGCCTTTATGCGAGGAGGCTTTTGACGTGCAAAGCATGCTCAAGGCCATTGATGAACGTACCAAAATTTTATTTGTGTGTAATCCTAATAATCCTACCGGTACGTATTGGCCGGAGAAAAAACTGCGAGCTTTTTTGGAGGCCGTGGGGGGCCGGCAGATCGTTGTCTTGGACGAAGCCTATGCGGAGTTTGTGGAGCAAGAGGATTTTCCAGATGGTATGAAGCTGCTTCGTGAATATCCAAACTTGGTAGTTTTTCGCACTTTTTCCAAAATGTACGGCCTGGCGGGCTTGCGCATTGGTTATCTGGCTGGCTCGCCGGAAGTGGTGAATGTCATTCGCCGCACCTGCGTCGTGTATTCGGTGAACGCTCTGGCTCAGGTTGCGGCCTTGGCTACGCTGGATAATGAGGGAGACCATGTAGCAAATACCCGAACGTTGGTGCGCGAGGCGAAGGCCTTTTTGCATAGCGAGCTTACCGCGCTGGGACTGCATCATCTGGCTGGCGAGGGCAATTACATGATGATCCGCCTGCCGCTTAGTGATACCTTGGCTTACCGCAAGTTGATGCAGCACGGGTTTATGGTGCGGACGATGACCGGCTTTCGTTATCCCAATCATATTCGGCTTACTATGGACAAACTTCCGGTGATGGAAGGCTTTATCAAGGCGTTGAAGGCCATTTTATGAAACTATGGTGAAACATGAAGATAGGAAAAATTTTTTCTAAGGCCCAAGAACCTGCGAATTTAGCATCCCCGGAAGTAGGGAAGACTTTGATACAGCTGGCTTTACCGCTGATGGTTTCGCTGCTGTTTCAAAATCTCTATGCTTTTGTAGACACGGTTTTCGTATCTTGGCTGGGGGATGTGCCTTTGGCGGCTGTTTCCATGGCAGTTCCCTTGATGTATGTTGCTTTGTCTATGGCTAAAGGGATTTCGATGGGCGGAATTATGCTCATGAGCCATGCTCGAGGCAGCGGGGCGGAAGGGCGGGCAGTTCGCGTCGCTCAGGGTATGTTGCCGCTGATGGCCTTGAGCATGTGCATTTTTCTTCCCTTGCTGGCGCCGACAGTCAACACGGCTTTTTTTAGCGTCATTGGAGCGAATGAAGCTCTTTGGCCTATGCTTCACGCCTTTATACTTTGGCTGATTCCCGGGTTCTTCGTCATGGGTTATGTGATGACGGCGGAAGCTTTCTTTATGGCTCGCGGCGATACGTTGACGCCGATGAAAGCGATGGCTCTTGGCAATATCGTTAATATGGGGCTGGATCCGATCTTGATTTTTTCCTGCAACCTGGGCGTAGCCGGGGCGTCGTTAGCTACTCTTTTGGGGCAAAGTCTGGCAGGCGTTTACTTGTATCGGGCGCTGCGGCATCACGACTATGAATTGCCGCAGCTATGCTGGGCTGCCGGTATGTTAGGCGAATGGAAGCGGATTTTAGGGCAGGGTGTTTATATTGCCATGTCGTATATGATTATTCCGGTGGGCCTGTTTCTGCTTAATGCAGTGCTGGCGCAGTTTGGTCCTGCGGCGTTGGCCGCCTGGAATATGATGTCACGCCTGGAAATGTTGGTCATGCTGCCGATCATGGGTTTGGGGAACGCTATGGCTACGATGATCAGCTTTAATCTTGGGCGCAGAGAATATGAACGAGTGCGTGGCTGTGTGCGTTCTTTTTTCAAGATTTCCTTGGCGGTAGCCATGCCTGTGATGTTGGTGTTTGTACTGTTTCCAGAGACCGTGCTGGCATTGTTGCAACCGACGTCGGAACTTCTCAGACTTGGCTCTTATGCGCTTAGAGCTTCCGGTATTGCAGGGGTTTTCATGACGGCTGTATTTGGTTTGCTGGGATTGGCGCAGGGTTTAAAGCGTCCAGTGTATATGATGGCGGTTTCAGCAACACATGCTCTGGGGGTTCGTGTTCCGGCAGCGTATTTTTTGGCTGCTTTAGGGGGCGAAACCGGCGTGTTTTGGAGCCACACAGTGGCTGCCGTTACGGCGGCGCTGCTAGCGAGCTTTTTTATTTTTAAGCTGCTCGGAAGTGTGAAAAAGCTTGCGAAGGAGGACTAACGTGCATTGGGGAAAAATTGTTGTTTTCGTTTTAGGCTTGTGGCTGGCGGCGTCTGCGCCCGTTTGGGCTCAAGAATCTCCAGTGTTGATTCAAGGCGCCATGGATATAGAGGTCCGCACCTTAGTGGAACGACTGGAAGAGCCGCAAGCTGTTGTGATTGACGGCTGGACCTATTGGCAGGGATATATTGGCCCTCAACAGGTAGTGGTTTCACAAACTAAGGTGGGGACTACCAATGCAGCAGCAGCGACTTTGCTGGGGATTCAGCGATTTTCACCTGCTGTGATTATCAACCAGGGTACGGCTGGAGGCTATCCGGCTTGGCTGCATCGAGGCGATTTGATTATTGGGGCGACCATTACCAACGCGGGGGCTGTTAATGCCGCCAGACGGGAAGCGGGGCAGGGACTTGAAGTACGCGAGTGGTCGGTGCGTGATGAATTTGGTCCGGTTCGCTGGCGAAGTGACGCCCGCTTGGTACGCTTGGCGGAAGCTTTAAAAGAAGTGTATCCGCAGGGGCGGGTGCATACAGGAACGATTTTTTCCAGTGACCGCTGGTCGCGGGAGCTGGACTATATAGCGTATTGGCAAAAGCAAGAGAACGCCTTGGGGGAGGAAATGGAAGCCGCAGCAAGTGCACAGATTGCGGCAGCTTACCAGATTCCGTATCTTTGCGTACGGGTTGTTTCCAACAACGAAGCAGCCCAAGAGCCATGGGAGCCGGCGAAAGCCGAACGTTTGGCCAGCGGCTGCCAAGAGTACATTCTTAGATTGGTGGCAGCTTTGCAAATTCGCTGACGATTCGCAGCGATTTAATGAATATGCTATGATAAAAGAAAAATGAGTGGAAAGAGGGGCTAAACATGCTTCCTGTTGAACAGCTGCAAGAAATCATTTCGGCGTCGAATAATATTGTCTTTTTTGGCGGCGCGGGGGTTTCCACCGAGAGCGGCATCCCGGATTTTCGCAGTGTGGACGGCTTATACAATCAGCGCTATAAATATCCGCCGGAGGTCATGCTCAGCTATACCTTCTATCGAGAGCATACAGCAGAGTTTTATGATTTTTATCGGGAAAAACTGCTTTGTCCTACGGCTAAGCCCAATGCCGCTCATTTCAAGCTGGCGGAGTTAGAGGCTGCGGGAAAGCTGAAAGCGGTCATTACGCAGAATATTGACGGTCTGCATCAAATGGCCGGCAGCAAGACGGTGTTGGAGCTGCATGGCTCGGTAAAGCGAAACTATTGCCAAAGTTGTCATGCCTTTTACGATGATGCGTTTATTTTGCAAAGTACGGGTGTTCCTACCTGCGAATGCGGTGGTGTCATCAAGCCGGATGTGGTTCTCTATGAGGAAGGCTTGTCGCAGGAAACCATGCAGCGTTCCATGGAGTTTATCGCTAAAGCGGATGTGCTGATTGTAGGCGGAACTTCGTTGGTGGTGTATCCGGCTGCGGGGATGATCGACTACTACCGGGGACGCCAGTTGGTGTTAATCAATCGGGGCGCCACACATTCGGACAAAAAGGCGAAGTTGTTGATTCAAGAGAGCATTGGAGAAGTGCTGGGGCGGATTTCACTGGCCTAAAAAGGGTGAAAGGACGAAACCATGCGGCTTTCCTAAAGCATGCCAATAAAAACGAAGGCAAACCGGAGGTGAAAACCGGCGTGCCTTCGTTTTCCGTTTTTGCTGATTGCGTAACCCTCCGTTGAGCCCTCCTTTTACTCCCTTTACTCTTGTTGAGTGTTCTCACAAACTCAAAACCCTTGAATTTACAGGCCTCGTAATGAGGTCTTTTTATTTTACCTCCCA
>SAAJ01000128.1 GCA_009929485.1 Negativicutes bacterium | reverse complement strand
CATGAGGTTAATGAAGTTATCGTTGAAAAACACTCCTGTGCCCAGCACGAAGCGGCTGGCATCGTCAATAAGGGCTATGACGTAAAACCTGCGTTTCTTGCCGTCCGGCATTTTGAGATAGGAGCCGGCGCAGGAATCGCCGCACCATACCTCATTGATGTGGGGCCGCTCATAACGGCGCATATCGGTGCCGCCAGATGCGCCGGTCTGAAGGGAGAGGACATTAATATATCTGCTGACTGTTGACTCGGAGAGCTGACGCCTTGTTATGCTGCCGTTATCCTGCAGCTGCCTGTAAATGGAGGCAGCCGACATGCGCGGGTAATTTGTCTTCATGTGTTTAATTTCTTCCTGAAGGGCATCATCCAGTTTGCGCGGCCTGCCGTTATCCGAGCGGCCGGCAGGCAAAAGGGCATCAAAGCCACCTTTCTTGTAATTAACGTACCAAAGTTCAAGCGTGCTTACTGCATAATGTTTAATTGTTCCGTCCGGGGCCTTGATCCCTTTGGCTGAGACGTCACGAAAGAAGGCACTCAGTGACGGATAGCTGTCACTGTTGCCTGAGATGAGTGGCACGATGGCCGAATAACGCATAAGGGCAATATTTTTTCTTTTTTCCTGATTCATTTGTTTGAACCTCCTGTTTTTTCTACAGTATATGGCAGAAAACACAGGAAGTCGGGTAAGGCTATGTGGGTATTGCAAAAAGTATGTTTGTAGTTTTTTTAATCTGCATGAACTGTCTTTTGTAAATAGAAAGACACTTCCCGGCCAGCATGCCAAGCGCGGCAAGGGAAAGCCTTTCGGACAGGAGCCTTTCCTTCCAATGGCGCCGGAAGGTCCTTAGTATGTGGCGAAGGTTGTTTTCGTCTACGAGAGGATTGCGATTCAGCACGTCAACAGGGCTTTTCCCGGAGAGGACATTTGTCAGGATGTCAGCCTGGTCCTGAAGTGGCATCTGAGAGTATGGGACTATGTCCAGCAGCATGAGGGCGTGGGTTTTCCCGCAGACGTTGCATTTAACGCGGTATATTTTAAGGATGATTTTTTCTCCGAACTGTTTTATG
>SAAJ01000040.1 GCA_009929485.1 Negativicutes bacterium | reverse complement strand
GCGGAAAGCTGAATTGCATTCTTGAGAACCTGGCGGAGCATCTTTCGGCGTATTATGTCGCGTTGTTTTTTAAAAATACTAGTTATGCAAAAGACTCAAGTAAGAGATTTTTTTGTCAGATGCGAAAGAAAACGCAGGCATAGCGGCGCTATGCCGAGGCTTTCTGACAAAGGCTGACGGAAAAAGATCTACTCAAGCGTGAGATGTGAATAAATCTGCGGCTCCTTTTTAGTAGTTCGTAGCGAGAATCTGGAAATGCGCCTGGGGATGATCGCAAACCGGGCAAATAGCGGGAGCTTTCGTGCCAACGTGAATATGACCGCAGTTAGCGCACTGCCAACGTTGCTCTTCAGGCCGCGCAAAAACGGTTTCGTCCTTCAAGTTAGCCAACAGCTTGCGATAACGCTCTTCGTGTTCTTTTTCGATTTCACCCACTGCTTCAAAAAGATAAGCAATTTTCTCAAAACCTTCTTCTTTGGCAGTTTTGGCAAAAGAAGCGTACATATCAGTCCACTCGTAGTTTTCGCCCTCTGCAGCATCTAGTAAATTCTCGGCGGTTTTCGGCATACCGTCATGAAGCAGCTTAAACCAGATTTTGGCGTGCTCTTTCTCATTGTTCGCGGTTTCTTCAAAAAGAGCGGCAATCTGATTCAGCCCTTCTTTTTTAGCCGCCGCTGCATAGTAAGTATACTTATTGCGAGCTTGGCTCTCGCCGGCAAACGCTGCCTGCAAATTTGCTTCTGTCTTCGTTCCTTTTAAATTGCTCATAAATTAAATACCCTCCTGTTATTTTATGTTTAGTAATTAGCATATCACTTTTCTTCAGAAAGAGTCAACGTTAAAGCAGTGTTTTCCATAGACCATGTAAATTACAGTAGGCATAAAGGGCAACCTCCCCGGCTCCCTTCACATTGAAGACTGCCTCCGGGCTCTGTTCCGGCTCCAGTTCCACCCGTTGCACCTGACCGTCAGCCACGGCCCAAATCCAGCGAATCCAATGCTCCGGCGCCATCGGGTGAGCTGCTTCTCCCACCTTGACCGCTACTTGCCCTGTTGCGAGCCACTCGGCCACAGGCAGATGCTTTTCCTGGGAAGCCTCCACTGTATTAGGTTCTAGCTTGATCATCTTCTTGCCGCAACACTCCAACCCGGCGGCCACTTCCACACAGGTGGCGGCAAACGCTTCGCCGCTGCAAATCAGGTCCGGGCTTCCCGGGTTCACAACCTCCACAATATAACCGCAATCCGGGCATTGGTACAAAACCACTGACTCATTCATGTTGATGTTCTCCTTGAAAGAATAGTAATTATCTACAAGTATTTTATCAACATTATTGTCACCTGTCTACTCACTTATCAATATTTTTGAGCAAAAGCCCGTGATAACTTACAACCCAATATCATATCCGCACGGTCATGGGAGCTGGCATATGAATAAATTAGCAGTTCCCTACCACAAACCAATCATATGCTGACAAAGAAGCGACACTATCGCAACCGCCGCCCAGCAGGCCAAACCGAGCAAAATAGGAGCTAAGCCGTTTTTAAGCAGTTCTCTAAGACGCGTATTCAGGCCAATGGCCGCCATGGCTACGGCAATACAGAATTTCCCCGTCTCCCCCAGAAAATGCGCCGCTGTTTCTCCCAAAACACCGCTGGTGCTAACAATAGAAGCGGCCAGGAAACCCAAAACAAAAAGCGGGAAAACGCGACCTAAGGAAAACCCTTCTCCTGCTTGCCTGGATTTTTTTGCCTGATACAAACCAAGCGCTAAGGTAATTGGGATAATCATCAGCGTTCGCGTCAGCTTAACGATTGTAGCGTAGCTGCCCGCAGCGTCGCTGTAGGAATAGCCTGCCGCCACTACGGAGGAGGTATCGTTAATGGCGGTACCGGCCCACATGCCAAAGCCTGCATCCCCTAAGCCCAACAGATGTCCTAAAAAAGGAAACAGAAATACCGCGACAATATTGAAAAGAAAAATCGTCGAAATCGAATAAGTCACATCCTGAGTCTTAGCGCCAATCACCGGGGCTGTTGCGGCAATAGCCGAACCGCCGCAAATCGCGGTACCTACGCCGATAAGAATGGTCGTATCTCCCGGCAAACGCAGCCAGCGTCCTACCAGCCAAGCCGTCAAAAAGGCCGCGCTCAACGTCGCCGCAATAATCACCAGCGACTGCCCGCCCACCTGCAAGACATAGTGCAAATTCATTTCAAAGCCCAACAAGACTATCGACAGCTGCAGCACTTTCTTGCCGGTAAAACGCAGTCCCAGTTCCACACTCTCGGGACGCTTCCAACCAGCCAGCAAGATCCCCAGTAAAATCGCAAAAACAGGACCTCCTACCAACGGAACCGCCTGTCCTAACAGCCACGCCGGCACTGCCAAAAGCAGCGCCAACATAATTCCCGGCATTTGTTTCATAGTTCTTCGCTCCTTTCGTATCCAAATCCAGCATACCCCTTGTCGTTTCATATGTAAAATACTATAATTTTATATAATCAATAACAATTTACCTATGGAGGTGTAGGATGACATTTCGGCATTTGACCATCTTCTTGCAGGTCTGCGACAGCGGCAGCATGACCGCCGCCGCCAAAGCGCTTTTCGTAGCGCAGCCCTCAGTCAGCCAGGCCATTGGCGAATTGGAAAGCCATTACCAAGTTAAGCTTTTTGAACGTTTAGGACGCCGTCTGTATCTTACCGAACCAGGCAAGCGTCTTCTCACCTATGCCCGCCACATTGTCAATCTCAACCAGGAAGCCGCAGCCGCTATGCGCGAAGTCAGCGAGCATGGCATTTTGCGACTGGGCGCCAGCGTCACCGTTGGCACCTACTTGCTGGGCCCCTTGCTGCACCGTCTGAGCGCTGTCAAAGCGGATATTGAAGTCACTTCTTACGTCAACAATACCAGCGTCATTGAAAACGATCTTTTAGAAGACCGTCTGGATCTGGGCGTAGTCGAAGGAAAAATACAGTCTCCCTGGCTGGTAACGCAAAACTTCCAAGAAGACGAGATGGTGCTTGTCTGCGCACCCCAGCATCCCTGGGCGAAAGAAAAAAGCATCCGCGCCGCCCAGCTTGAAGGAGCTCCCTTTATTGTCCGCGAAGCCGGCAGCGGTACCCGCGAACTTTTTGAAGCCGTCATGACCAGCGCTGATCTGAATTGGAAACTGGCCGGGTGCTACAACAACGCCGAAACTATCAAAGCCACCGTGGCCGCCGGATTGGGACACACGGTCATCTCCCGCCTGGCGGTAGCCAAAGAAGCCGCCCGGGGCGAACTGGCCATCGTCCCCGTAGAAGGCTTATCCTTTGTGCGCACCTTCAAGATTGTGTATCACAAAAACAAGTACCTCTCTCCGGCTATGCAATTCTTTATTGATTTGGTTCTGCGCACCCCTGCAGCGCAGCTTCTGCCGCGGCAGCCTTCTCAGGCCGCCGCTGGCGCAAGCAAAAGCAATCCCCCTCCGACTAAAGATATCCCCATCTGGCTGTAAGAAAAATACGGCCATCCGATTCTCAACGGATAATTGCGGCAACCAAAAAGCCTTTCTTGACTTCTCGATTTCCTCAACCTACAATTTAATTAACATAGAGTACTTTACACCGAGGAGGCTGCCGTCATGTCCAAGCCCCATAAGTCGTTAGACCTGCTCATTATCGGCGCCGGCATCGCCGGCCTGACTGCCGGTCTATACGCAGCGCGCATGAAACTTAATACGTTGATACTGGAAGATGCCCTGGTGGGCGGACAAATTCGCGACGCCTATATCGTGGAAAACTACCCTGGCCTACCCAAAGTCAAAGGCAGCGACTTGGTTAAAACGCTGGAACAGCAAGCCCTAGAAGCAGGCGCTGTTTTAGATGAATTCGACCAAGTCCTCAGCGCGAAGCTGACCGCCGCTGAAAAAGTCGTAGAAACACACAGCGCCGTATACCAGCCGCAAGCGGTTATTCTTGCTGGCGGCATGGAGCGCCGCCAGCTTCCCATTGCCGAAGAAAAACGCTTTCGCAGCCACGGCATTCATTACTGCGAACTTTGTGACGGTCACCTGTATGAAGGAAAAACTGTCGCCGTCGTCGGCGGCGGCAATGCGGCAGCCGGGGCCCTAAAGGTTTTAAGCAAATACGCCAAAAAACTATACCTGATCCATCGTTCACCGCAAATGACAGCGGAACCTACGGAACAACAAGCAGCGCTAGACTTGCCTAATACAGAATTTCTTTTCCAGACCCAAATTCTCTCCGCCGCCGGCGAAACAGAGCTGCAAAGGGTTGTCGTGGAAAATGTCCATACTAAGGAGCAGCGAACACTGGACTTGGACGGTATTTTCGTCAATATTGGCGTCATTCCCAGAACCAGCCTGTACAGCCAAGATATTACCCTGCACGCCAGCGGCCACATTATCGCAGGGGAAAGCTGTGAAACCAATGTTCCCGGTGTCTTCGCCGCTGGCGATATCCGGACTAAACCCATCCGGCAGCTGACAACCGCCGCTGCCGACGGTACCGTAGCGGCTCTTTTGGCGGAACGGTATCTAACCAAGCAGAAGGACACGAAAATTAAACAGGAGTAAAGGGAGTAGATGGAGGGATCGCAGAGGGTCACGACGGCAATGATTGTATTTGAGACTTTTATTGGACCAAGACGGTCCGCAGGACGAAAAAACGGGCTAAGGCGGATCACAATTATATAAAATCTATATATGAGGGGGTCTTTACCATGATTAAAGTCTATTCCATTCCCGACTGTCCCTGGTGCCAAAAGGTCAAAAAGTACCTTGAACTGCGGCAAGTTAAATTTCAAGAAGTCAACATTGAAAGCGATCTAGAAGGCCGCAAGGAACTGCTGGCGCTGACCAAACAACTGAGCGTCCCCGTCACCAGCATCAACGGCCGCCTGATTGTCGGCTTTGAACGCGAAGAACTTGACGAAGCCCTGGCAACGGTTGCAAAGTAACCGCCTGACTTATTACATTTATTTCTCTGTTCCCCTCTGCTTACTCTGTTACTCTGAGTTCCGTCCAATATCTCCTTAAACCACAAAAGCCTGTTTCCGCCTAAAGGAAACAGGCTTTTCTATGTAGAAACAGAGTAGCAACTTTATATTTTTCACAGAAAGAAGGAACCTGCATGCGACTATGGCCACGTATTCTATTTCCTTTATTCTTTTGCCTGCTTGTGTTTAGCAGCGCCCACGGCGCACCTCTAAACTACGCCTCCTCCGGAAACTGGGCCTTTCAAGGAGAACCGGCAAAATCAGGACACGCGGTAGATGTCTTTTTCGTCTGCCCCACTGCCTACATGGGCAGCGCCGAACAGCATAACATGCCTGTAGACGACCCGCAGGCCCGCCAATTCTTTCTTGGCGCTACCCTCATGGAAAAAGGCATTTACGATCAAGAATGTAACTTTTACGCCCCCTACTACCGCCAAGCCTCTTTATCCATGTACAAGCTGCCGCGCCAGCAAAGCAGTCCTTATTTCTCTCTCGCCTATGAAGATGTCAAGGCGGCCTTCACCTATTACCTGCGGGAATACAACCAAGGACGCCCGGTGATTCTTGCCGGGTTCAGCCAGGGAGGAGACATGGTGCTGCGCCTGATTAAAGACGTATACCGCGATCCGGCATTACAGCAAAAATTGGTCGCCGCCTATGCCATCGGCTGGCCGGTCACTCCGACAGAAGCCATGCAGTATCCCCAGTTAAAAATGGCGCAACATGCCGCAGATACAGGCGTCGTTATTTCCTTCAATACCGAAGCTCCAGAGGTAACCTCTTCCTTGCTGGTGCCGGAAAAAACATTGAGCATCAACCCGCTGAACTGGAAAACCACCAGCGAGCCTGCCGACAAATCGCTGAATCTCGGGGCCGTCTTTGTCAACTACCACGGCGAAATCACCAAAGAAGTTCCGCAGCTTACTGGCGCCTACTTGGATCCGACGCGAGGCTCTTTGAAGGTTACCGACATTGACAGCGCCGACTACCCTCCTATGCTGGATATCTTCCAGCCGGGAGTTTACCATGTTTATGATTACCTTTTCTTCTATCGAAACCTGCAGCAAAACGTTGCGGACCGCATCAAAGCCTACGAAGCTAAGCACGGGCTGAAGCAAGCTTCGTAGAGAATGAGAAGGCACGAAACGCAGGGATTGAACAAGAGAACCTGAGTCGCGTGAGGGTACGCAGGAGAAAAACATGGTACGGGATTTTGAACAGGAATAAATGGAGGGCAGCGACGACGGCGATCATTGTATTGGAGACTTTTATTGGAGCAAGACGGTCCGCAGGACGCAAACGCGGGCTACGGCGAAGCACAGTTTCGCCTGTTTGAGCGCAGCGAGTTAAGAAACTGCCGCCTTCGCCCGCTTTTGCGAGACGCGCGCAAATCTTGTCTCCAATACAATGACGCTGCCAACAAAGGCGATTCTCGTTTAGAGAGCAAAAATACGTAACAACTCCGCAATAGACTGCCTCTTCTCCCCACTCTCTTCGACGTATGATAGAGCATAAGGAAGGTGATTTTCATGCTTACGACACGCATTATCCGCGCTCCTCGTCCCAATACGATAGCCATGCTGCTGCGCCGTACAGCGCCAGAGGCTAAAAAACAGCTCGAAGGCCTTCATTTTGACGCCATCGGCCTGATTCAAACCGACGTGCCCAGCCTCTTCTATTTCGCCGATATTGCTCAAAAAGCCGGGAATGTTGTAGCAGCGGAAATTGTCGGCAACTGCCCCCAGCATATCAATACTATGGCTTTTTTCGGCAACAATGAAGCGGTCAACGCCGCTATCGCCTCTATTCAACTGGCGGAAAAGCAGTAGGAATGAAACCGTAGCAGAACGTAACACAGAGTAACAGAGAAAGGCCAGAGGAGTAAAAAAAGGGTTAATGAGGCTGCGGCGGCCGTGAGTTAAAATCCCCTTTCGCGTATTTCGCGGTTCGTTTTATAATTTCTGCTATAGAGAAAAAGCAGGCCTCTTCCGGCAACCGGAAGAGGCCTGCGCTTATCTACGGGGCGATGATTGAGGCGGCGCTACTACGTTCGGACGGTCATGATGTTCCCGCTTACCTACGGCGCTGGTTTTGACGCTCTGCTCTTCCCTGGCTTCATCACCAGGTTTATAGGCGGTCTCCGACAACGCCACTTTGTAAGCAGAATGTTCATTCTTGGAAAACTCGCGCTGCGCCTCGTAGGTCGGACACACAAGCCAAGCTGCTTTTTCCTCTACCTCCACTTTTGCAAACAACAGATTGAGGCCGCAAAAACCACATTTGCGATCGGTCAGTTCTTGCACGGTCGCTTCGCCTAAAGGTTTTGCTTTTTTTCCCGTTTTCATAACCAACCCTCCCTACTAATGATCTACCTATATGGCACCATATCCTCCAATAAATGTCAATTATTTTTTGACTATTCTTTCTTCTTTTGCTTTTATTATGTTTTTTGAATGCTGCAGGGCCCGCCAGCCGCAAAAAAGAGCCGCACCATTAGAAAGCGCTATCAGCAGCCCCATAGGCCAAAGAGCGCTTCCCCCCAAGCCGACTAAAGGAGACACGGCCGCCCCAAAAACAAACATCACCAAGCCCAGCAATGCCGACGCACTGCCAGCCGCTTTGGCCTGATCTTGAATGGCCAAAGAAAAGCTGGTGGTCATGGTAGAGCCTACACAAGCCACCATGAGCCACAACGCGCCCAAGACCGCCCAAAGAGGGCCGCCCAAAACAAGCACAGCCAATAACGCCAAACTGGCTGCCGCCGAAACGCCCAGAGATAAGCGCATTAAAAACATATCGGAATAGCTGCGATTAAAGCGGCTGACCAACTGTGTCGTCAATAGCGCGCCCAAGCTATTCACGGCAAAACAGAGGCCGAACGCCTGCGCTGACAAGCCAAAGCCGCCTTGGAGCACAAAAGGAGACCCTGCAATATACGCAAACAGCCCGCCTCCCACAAAACCCTGGACCAAAACATAGTAACGAAAAGAACGATTGCCCCACAGGGAAACGAAGGAGGCTAACAGGGCCTGTCCATTGGTGGGAACACGGTTTTTCTCCGCCAATGTTTCTTTTAAACCCAGCCAAGCCCCTGCCGTCAGCAGCACTCCCAATATCCCCAAGACAATAAATATACCTTGCCAGTTGGTGACTTGCAGCAACAAACCGCCCAACGTCGGCGCCAGCGTCGGCGCGACGCTATGCACCAACATAAGGAGAGAGAAAAAACGGGTAAGCTCCGCCCCTTCATACAAATCCCTAACCATCGCCCGGGAAATTACAATGCCCCCAGCGCCAGCCAGTCCCTGCAAAAGACGCACTCCCGCCAATTCCCAGGCGGATGTCGCAAAAGCGCACCAAAACGACGCCAAGGAAAACACGCCCAACGACAGCCATAACGGACGATGACGCCCCACAGCATCACTATACGGCCCCATCAAAAGCTGCCCCACGGCCAAACCCAAGAGTGACGCAGTCAGGCTCAGCTGCACCTGGGACGGCGTGGCGCCGCCAAGACTTTGCTGCATCAACGGCAGCGCCGGCAAATACAAATCGGTGCAAAGGGGACCCATGGCGGAAATCATACCCAACAGGCACGCTAGCCAAAGGCGCTGCATCTTCCCGGGCTGGGCCAGCGTTATTTCTTCTTGCTGTAAACAGCTATTAGTTTTCATAAAACGCTTCCTTCCTGCTGTCTTTTATACCATTGTAGCACTATGATGTTACAATTCCATTTCATTTCAACAAGTATCTTCCTGTAAATCTAACCCCGCTGCAAGAGGTTCGGTTTTGTTTTTTTGTGTATGGCAGAGGAAAATAATCATTCCATGTGGAAATTCTTATTTGATTGCAAATTACAAGGAGTGAACAAATCATGAATAACTTTGAATACTATGCACCCACCCGGGTGATTTTCGGCAAAGACACGGAAAATCAAGTGGGACAACTCATTGCGGAACAACAAGGCCAAACCGTACTGGTTCATTTTGGCGGCGGCAGCGTGCAACGTTCCGGCCTGCTGAACCGCGTCTACGCTTCCTTGGAAAAAGCTGGCCTAAAACACGTCAGCCTCGGCGGCGTCGTACCGAATCCCCGTCTTTCCAAGGTGCGCGAAGGCATCGAATTGTGCCGCAAGGAAAAAGTGGACTTTCTGTTAGCTGTCGGCGGCGGCAGCGTTATCGATTCCGCCAAAGCCATCGGCTATGGACTAGCCTATGACGGCGACGTCTGGGATTTTTACTGCGGCAAAGCCCAACCACAAGCTTGCTTTCCGGTAGGAACCATTTTGACCATCGCCGCCGCCGGCAGCGAAATGAGCAACTCCTCGGTTATCACCAATGAAGAAGGCTGGCTCAAACGCGGCTGCACGAATGATCACAGCCGCTGCAAATTTGCGATTATGAATCCCGAGCTAACGGCCACGCTGCCTCCGTATCAAACAGCCAGCGGCTGCGCCGATATTCTCATGCACTCGATGGAACGCTATTTCAGCCCCCACGCCAGCATGGAACTAACCGACAGCATCAGCGAAGCCCTCATGCGCACCGTCATCCGCAATGCGCGCATCCTAGTTAAAGACCCAGCCAACTATAATGCCCGGGCGGAAATCATGTGGGCCAGCAGCCTTTCTCACAACGACCTCACCGGCCATCGCAGTCTGGGAGACTGGGCCTGCCATCAGCTAGAGCACGAATTGAGCGGCATTTTCGACGTGGCTCATGGCGCAGGCTTAGCCGCCATTTGGGGTAGTTGGGCCCGGTATGTCCAAAAAACCAATCCAGCCCGGTTTGCCCAGTTCGCCGTCAATGTCCTAGGCATCGCCAACAACTTCGCTTCGCCGGACAATACCTCTCTTGCCGGCATCAAGTCCATGGAAAACTTCTACACCTCCATCGGCATGCCTACCTCTTTAAAAGAGTTAGGCCTCGACGTCAGCGATGCGCAGATTGATGAGCTGGCTTATAAATGCAGCTTTGAAGGCAAGCGGACGGTCGGCGCCTTCCAGGTTCTCCAGCAAGAAGACATGAAAAACATCTTCCGCTTGGCTCGGGGGTAAAAGAAGGAAGGAACGGGTTTTGAACAGGAGTAAAGGGAGTAGATGGAGGGCTCGAATGAGGGTTGCAAGAAACGGTGTTTTTTGATAAAACCCGAATCCCTCCGCCACTGTGGCGGCACCTCCCTTTAACAAGGGCGGCAAAGCGAAAGTCCCCCTTGCCAAAGGGGGAAGGCCCGCAGGGCCAGGGGGATTTAGCGGGCGCAGCGGCAAAGATTATTTTTTCAAAAAACCTTTCGCGTCTTTCGCGTATTTCGCGGTTCGTTTTATAAATTCTGATACATTTACCAAAGGCGACTCCAAATAAGGAGCCGCCTTTTTTCTTTTAGCAAACCGTCAAAAGTAGTCGCGGCATTCCCGCAGCCCTCCCGCGTACCCTCCGGTCACTCACGCGGCTCTTGTTCGTCTTGCTTTTTCACTTTTGCGGTCCGATGGCTTTTTCCAACCGCGCACGGCTGATCTGCAAATCATAGGCCGCTTGAATATAATTGGTTTGCGCTTGCTGCAGCGCCACTTCCGCATCCATAACATCCAAGTTGGTACCCACTCCAGCCGCATAGCTCTCCCGGCTGATATTGAAATTGGTTTGCGCTTCCTCTACTGCGGTCCGCGTCGCTTCGATACGCTTCAGCGCTTCTTGCACCCGCAAATGCGCGTCGCTAATTTCTAAAGAAATAGCGTCTTTGGTTTGGCGCTCTTCTTCCCGCGCCGCCGCTTCACCGGCTTTAGCCTGCTTAAGCTTAGCCTGGGCAGCCCCGGAATCGAAAAGATTCAGTTGCACCACCAGCATAGCTGTCCAGTCGCGATTCCTGCCGCCAAAGGCTTCATTATCATCCCAGGCGGTGCTGCCGGTTAGGGCCAAGCTTGGCTGCTTGCTGCTCCTGGCTTCCTTGATCTTTTCCTTAGCCATGACAATGCCAGCCTGGCTTTGCGCCATTTCTGGCCGCTTGGCCACGCCCTGCTCCACATAAGCCGCCATAGTTTCCTGCGGCGCCTCTTGGGCTGCCGGCTCCTTCAGTTTCAATTCACCATGAAGCGGTAAGCCGATGCGCTTATTCAGCGCATATTGGGAGAGCTGATAGGCGTTTTCCGCCTGGACGCGACTGTTTTCGGCATTGGCCAGACGCACTTTGGTCTGCAGAACATCCCGCCAGGCAACAACGCCTTCGTCATACATTTGACGCACCTGCTTCAAATGCCCTGCAAAATCGCCCTCCGTTTGCCGGGCTACATCTAAGAGTTTGCCGCTGCGCAGTACCTCATAGTACTCCACCGTCGTATCGAGCTGCAATTGCTGCCGTACCGCCTGCACTTCCAAGGCAGATACCTGCTGTCCCAGTTTGGCCTGGGCGATGACGCTCTCGAGCTTGCCCCCCGTATATAGAGGCACACTGGCGCTGATTTTGTTACTGAAATAGTTGTAAGGAGAAATGGCAGCCATCGTCGACATCCAGGAAAGAGGCGCGTTAGAGCGCATTTCCGTATGCGTATAATCAACGCTGATTCCTTTGGCAGCCTGCGCTTCCCCCACGGCCCCAACCGCTTTCTCCTCATTCGCCGCAGCAATGCGCAGAACCGGATTACGCGCCATGGCCAGAGAAATACTTTCTTCCAGCGTTAACGCCGTAGGTTCTGCCGCTGCGGTACTGCTCCACAACGCCAGCGCCGCGCCCCAAAGGACGGCTTTTTTTGCCCATGCAGGCGTTTTTATGTTCACCTTGGTTCCCCCTATTATCGTAGCTTCTTTAGCTGCTTTTATTTGACCACCAGCACCGGGCACTTGGCTTGATGCACCACATAGCCGCTGACGCTGCCCAGAATCAAGCCGGAAATAGCTCCCAGTCCTCGGCTGCCAATGACAATCATATCGACCTTGTGCTGTTCTGCAAATTCTTTAATGACAATGGTCGGGGCGCCGGTCTCCACATGTGTTTTGATATTCACCGTTTCCGGCACGCTCGCTACGGCGGCGTCAATAATCGTTTTAGCAAAAGCTTCCGGCTTATCTACGGTGTAAAGAGGGATTTTGCAGCCGGAAATCTGCGACGCCAGCGGCAATTACTGCGACAACGCCATTACATACAAGATATGCAGCTCCGCTTCGGTCGTTTTCGCCAAAGCAACCGCATGAGCCAACGCGGCAAAAGAGTTTTGGGAGCCATCAAGCGGCACCAGGATTTTTTTATACTTTATTTCCATCGTTTCTCGCTTCCCTTCAGTTTGCTTTTTCCGATGGCTGCTCCGCCACCGGCGGTTCCGCGCGATACAAGGTTGCATACATGACCGGCAAGACCAGCAGTGTCAAAACCGTAGCGCCCGCCAAGCCAGCAGCAATAGCCACCGCCATGGGACCCCAAAACATATTGGGAATCAGCGGAATCATGCCCAGTATTGCCGCCGCTGCCGTCAGAAGAATCGGACGAAAACGAACTACCGTAGCATTGATGATGGCGTCCCAAAGGGAATCCCCCGCCGCCAGCTGTTGGTCAATCTGGTCCATAAGAATAATGGTGTTACGCATAATAATGCCCGCCAGCGCCAAAATACCCAGCTGCACCACAAAGCCCATGGGGCTGCCGGTCAGGAATAAGCCTAAGGCTACGCCGATTAAGCCCAAGGGCGCCGTGAGCAGCGTCAAAATCATTTTAGGAATGTTTTGCAGCTGAATCATCAAGAGAATCATAATGACAATGACCATCGCCGGCACGGTTTCCATAATATACTTTGCCGCCTTAAGGCTGTCTTCTTTCGAGCCGTCGTATTCAATGCGATAACCCGGCGGCAGAGAAGCGCGCAAATCGTCCATCTGATTGAAGACTTCCTCGGCTACGCTGTCGCCGGTAGCGCCAGGGAGAATTTCCGCCTGCACCGCAATCATCGGCTTCAGATTGCGCCGGTACATCAAGCCTTCTTCTGCATCATGGGATATTTTGGCAATTTGATCCAGCGGGATATAACGGCCATTCCCCACATGAATGCTTAAATCTTTCATCCGCGACGGGTCGTTGCGGTCTGAAGCGTCAAAGCGGAAGAGCATGCTGATGGTTCGGTCTGTTTCTCGGTATTCCGACAGCGGCGCGCCCGAAAGCTGCGTCTGCAGCGCCATGGCCAGCGCCTGGGAGGAAACGCCAAGACGTCTTGCCTTGTCCTGGTCCACTTCCAAATGCATAACCTTGCTTTTTTCATTCCAGTTCAAGTTGACGTTTTTCACCTTCGGATGCTGTGCCATAATGGGCTCCATCTGTTGGGCAATGTCCCGCACCTTATTCGGATCCTCTCCGGTCACCCGCAGCATGATCGGATAATCCGCCGCAGGACCGTTGCTGATAACCTTAATATGCTGCTGCACTTCCGGAAAATCATTGGCAAGCTGCTTGCTCAGCTTTTCCCTCAGCTCATTGCGCGCCTTGTAGTCTTTGGCGACAATGATGAACTCGGTAAAATTGGTCTTATTAAAGGTCGGCTCAAAGCTAAGGACAAAACGGGGCGCCCCTTCGCCCACATGATAGGTATAGTAAGAAATAAGAGGATGGCCCTCCAGCTGCTGGGCAAACTGCTTAGCCACTTCTTCGGTTTTATCAATACTGGCGCCTTCCTGAAGCTTCAACTGCACAATCAGCTCCGGACGCGTCGACGAGGGAAAAAATTCGTGATTCACCAGGCCCATCAAGACGATGGCCCCAAAAAAGCAGCCCACCGTAGCGGCCAACACCGTCCGCCTGTGGCACAAGCACCAGTTGAGAAGGCGCTTAAACCAGGCGTAAAAAGGGGTATTGTGCACGCTGGCCTCTTCGCCTTCCCCTTCCTTGGGCTTTACGCGGATAAACAAGTAGCCCAAAAGGGGCGTCGCCGTGCCGGCCACGACCCACGAGGAAACCAAGGCAATGACCACCACGTAAAAAAGGGTTACGCAATACTCCGAGCCGTTTCCTGTGGCAAAGCCCACCGGAATAAAGCTGGCGCAGGTCACAAGCTCGCCTGTCAAACGGGGATAGGCCGTCGACGTGTAGGCAAAGCAGGCGGCGTTAAAGCGGCTCCAGCCCTCCTCCATCTTGACCACCATCGTTTCAATGGTGATGATGGCGTCGTCCACCAAGAGGCCCAGGGCAATAATCAGCGCCCCCAAGGAAATGCGCTGCAAATCGATGCCCAGCAACTTCATGCAGGTGAAGACAATGGCGATAACCAAGGGGATGCAGACAGCGACGATAATGCCGGAACGCGAGCCTAAGCTGACAAAACCGACGATCAGCACGATCACGATGGCTTCCATTAACGATTTGGTAAAATCACTGATCGAGTTGGCCACCACCTGCGGCTGATTTACTGTTTGATGCAGCTCCATGCCGCCTGGCAGCGCTTTTTGGATCTGTTTAATGGCAGTCTCCAGGGACTCCCCAAGGGTAAGAATGTTGCCCCCGGATTCCATGGCCAAAGAAATGCCGATTGCCGGTTGACCGTTATAAAAGAATTTAGGATCGCCTGGATCCGTATAGGCGCGGGTCACCTTGGCAATATCCCCCAAACGGAAGGTCCGGCCATTCGCCTGAATAGGCAGGCTGCGAATCTCGTCTACCTTTTCAAACATGCCGGTGACGCGCAAATAGACATTATCCGCCTTGGTCTCCAGCATGCCTGCCGGCGCCATGGCATTCTGGCTTTGAATGGCGGCGGTGACAAGCGCGGGATCAATACCAAGCTGCGCCATTTTGGCATTCTCGATTTCAATGAAAATCTTTTCTTGCTGCACGCCCAAAAGATTTACTTTTTTAACGCTAGGAACGCCCAAAAGAGTGCGGCGCACTTTCTCCGCTTTTTCCCGGAGCTCTTCATAGGTATAGCCGTCGCCAGTGAGGGCGTAAACAACGCCGTACACCTCGTCAAAGCGGTCATTAAAGCCGGGCGGCATCACGCCGGCCGGCAAAGTGCCTGCGATATCGTCCACCATGTGTCTGGCTTCCACCCAGCGGTTGCGAATTTCCGCCTTGGGCACCGTTTCTTTTACATTTACATAGATGACACTGTAGCCAGGCATGGAATAGCTTTTCAAATAATCCAGTCCCGGCAGATCCTGCAGCTTGCGCTCGATTTTATCAGTGACCTGCTCCTCCACCTGCAGGGCTGTCGCCCCCGGCCAGGCTACGGTCACCACCATCTGCTTGATCGTAAAATCCGGGTCTTCCATACGGCCCAGATTCTTATACGAAACAACGCCTGCCAAAAAGAACAAGACAATGAAAAAATATAAAAAGTGCTTATGTTTTAAAGTCCACTCCGTGAGGTTGAACTGGTTCATAGAGTGCCACCGCCCAGGCTGATACGCTGACCTTCGCGGAATTTATGCACCCCGGCCGCCACAATGCGTTCTCCCGGCTGCAGCCCTTCCACGACCTGCACAGAATCGCTGCCATATTGCCCCAGTTTTACCATACGCAACGATAAAGTTCCATCTGCTTGCACCACCCAAAGGCCCGGCTGGCTGCCATTTTGGTAAATAGCGGCAAGAGGCACCGTCAACACCTGCTGGCTGTTGCCCTGGCCGACCGTTACCGATGCCGTCATGCCCAGCTTAACCTCCGGCGGCGTTTGGTTCAAGGCAACGCGCACTTTAAAGGTCCGTGTCACCGGATCGGCCATCGGCGCCACTTCGCGCACAGTCCCTGCGATCACCCGGTTAGCAAGAGCCCAAAACGTAACCTGCACCGTCCCTGCCTGATTTAGTTCTTCCAGACGATTTTCAGGCACGCTGATTTCGATTTCTCGTTCTCCGTTTTGGATCACCGTAGCAATCGGCTGTCCGGCGCTGACCACTTGACCAATTTCCGCCGTCAACTCTGAAACAACACCGGCATGGTCCGCCCGCAGCAGCGTATACTCCATTTGATTGCCGCTCTGGGTCTGCTGCGCCTCCGCTTGCTGTACCGCAGCCAGTGCCGCGTCATAGGCCGTCACATACTGATCATACACCATTTGACTCACCGCACCGCTCTGACACAGGCGCTGATAACGTTCCCTATTTTTCTCCGCCAAGCGCAGCTGCGATTGGGCAGACGCCACTTGTGCATTCATACTGGTTACAGTCTGCTGCACATCCTTGGGATCAATCTGCAGAAGAACATCTCCCGCTTGAACGGCGCTTCCCAATTGTACGTTGCGTTTCACGATTTTACCGTTCACTTGAAAGGCCAGCTTACTTTCGTAACGCCCCCGCACTTCTCCGGCATACGCGTAGCTTTGAGCCTCTTTTTTCGCCCCCACCACCATGGTCCTGGCTGTTGCCAGCTCTTCTTCCACAATTTGCGGCTGACTGTTTAAATTCCAAACCACGCCTCCTATTGCTGCTAAGCCGATCAACGTCGCAGCCAAACCATAATACAATTTTTTTCTAGGCATCTGGGACCAGTATTTTTGCATAGATCTCTCTCCTTTTATCATAGGTATCTATATTTATTTTGAATGCGTTCAATGAATAAGCAAATAAAAACCCGCAACCTAAGCGGAAGATACGGATTTCACGCTAGAAGTTAAGTGCCCGCAAAAGCAATTCTTCGTTTGAATGCATTCAATTAAATGGCAAAAAAAGACGCAGAAAGTTTTCTTCCTGCGAAAATTCACCTCGCCATTACAGACTCAACGTAAGGCGCATCGTCTTCGGCTTCAACCCCAAAAGCGTTTCCAGCAGTTGCTCCGCCAAGCGCAGACGCACCACCACTTGCTGGCGGGAAAGTTTAGCCTGCATGGCCTCAATCATCACTTCACCGAATTTCAGAATAAAGTTCAAAACCGCTTCCGTGTCCACCACTTGGAACGAACCGTCTTGAACCCCCTCCTCAATGATCTCCTTCAGACATTCGCTGATAGACTGCTCAATCTGCCGGTTCACCCGATCGCGAATGTGTGCGTTGCGCTCGTCAAACAACGCTCGCAGCAAAACCGAATCATGGGCGCAAGCGCTCGATAAAAGCGCTGACATCATCATCCCTATTTTTTGCTGTGGCGTTCCCGAAGCAAAGTCAGGCTTCTGTTTCGTTTCGGCCATAACAACCACAACTTGCCGATGAACAAGCGCCCCCAGTAACTCTTCTTTCGATTTAAAATAATAATAGAGCATTCCCTGGGCGACATTCATGGCCTGAGCAATATCACTGATGGTAGTACGCTGAAATCCTTTTTGCTCAAACAATTTTTCCGCGGCATCTAAGATTTCCCGGCGACGCACCTCTGGATCTTGCGCAATTCTGGCCATAAAGCACCCCCTTATAATTTGAATATATTCAAATTATAAGGGGGTGCTAAAAAAAAGTCAAACAATGTTTCTTAAATTTTGAATTTCTGCACCGCCACCTGCAAGCCTTCCGCCATATTGGCCAAATGCCTGCTCGCGGACGCAATTTCCTCCATCGAGGCTGACTGTTCTTCGGTCGCCGCCGAGATGGTTTCCGTTTGTTCCGCCGCCTGACGGCTCTCTTTGCTGATGCGCTGCGCCGCGCCAACCACCTGTTGCGTACCGCTTGTCAGTTCTTCGGTCGCCGCCGAAATTTCGTGCACTTCCGCCGAAATTTCTCGTACCATCCGCAAAATATCAGCAAAACTTTGTCCGGCGGAATTAACCACCTTCGCTCCTGTTTCTACTTCTCGCCGACCTTCATTCATAAACAAGACCGCTTGATTGGTACGCCCTTGCACTTCGCCAATGAGCTCCGTAATCTGCTTGGCCGCATCTTGAGACTGTTCCGCCAATTTGCGCACCTCATCGGCGACCACGGCAAAGCCTCGACCGGCCTCACCGGCTCTAGCCGCTTCAATGGCTGCATTGAGCGCCAACAGATTGGTCTGTGCCGCAATCGTAGAAATAACCTCTACAATCTGCCCGATTTGCTTGGATCGCTCTTCTAAGGAAGCGATTACATTTGCCGTCGCTTCTGTCTTTGTTTCAATAATGCCCATTTGGGCGACAGCCTGCCCCACAGACTGCTCGCCTTCCGCCGCAGCGCTCGCCGTTTTTTGCGCCGACGCGGACACGACCATCGTATTTTGCGCCATTTGATCAATGCCTTTTGACATTTGCTCTACCATGTCTCTTGTCTGATCCGCTGCCCGCAGTTGCTCATCCGAGCCTTTCGCCACTTCCGTAATGGACTGCGCCACTTGATTCGACGCTTGCGCAGATTGATCCGCGCTGGCTGTCAGCTCCTCAGAAGACGCGGCTAGTTGCTCCGCGGTGTTAAGCAAATTGCGAATCAACGCCCCGATGCTGCGATTCATTTTATCCACGGAAGTCGCCAACACTCCGAATTCACTTCTGTCAGCCATACTGGAGGCTGGCACTTCTTGCGAAAAATCGCCCTCCGCCACATGATCCAAAAACACCACTGTCGCCGACAAGCGGCTGGTAATCCGTTTAGTAATCGTCCATCCTAACGCTAAGCCCAATAAAATCGCTGCTGTTAGGATCAGCGTGAAGGTCAGCGACGCTTGGGAAAAATCTTTTTTCCCTTGCTCATTCATCGCTGTCGCTTCTTTTTTGACATCCTCACTCAACTGCACAAGCACTTGGTTAAAAGAAAGCCCCAAAGGCTCCGCCTGGCTTTTAAAAAGCTGATAGGCTTCTGCATTCTTGTTTTGTCCGGCCAAGGCCAAAACCTGCTTATTCACCTGCCGATAGGACTGCAAAGTAGCGCGAATACTGTCCACTTCTGTTTTTTGCTGGCTTGTGAGAGGCATTTTTTCAAAGTCCGCCAAATTCTTATCAAAAGCGGCATCTCGTTCGCTCACCATGGTCAATAATTTTTGATTTTCGTTATTATCCGTAGTCAGCATTAAGGCGAATATACTCATTTAGATACGCCGCATATGAATGCGATTCTCCAAAATCAACTCCACCGCATGCATCTTCTCGCGGTACATCGTATCCATCGCATCACTTGTTTTCTTGAGATAAAAATACCCAGTACCCCCAACTCCCACTAAGGCTACTACAAAAACGAGGATTAACAACACCAATCGTTGCGCTACTTTCAAGTTATTCAACCACCCCATGTTCATACCTCGCTTTCTACGTTGTTTATTTATTGTATTTTCTGATAATTCTTCTTTCCTTGCAAAAAACCTTCCTAAATAACGCTCCGAAGAAAAAATACATTTTCCTTGTTTTATAATATTCTTTCAACACATAAAAATAATCTGCCTCTTTCTCAAAAGCTGCAGACTATTTTTACGTCAACGCGCTACCCGCTTTATTCCATTCCTTCGTCTAACCAAAAACATTCAAAGCCTCTTCTTTTTGCGCTGTAAAATCGCAAAACTCTACCGCCACCGCTGCAGGTACCAACGTCAAAAAATAAGCGCGGACTTTTTCCGTTTCAAACTGCCGCCAGCTCTCACGCAGCAAATCATCACAAGCCAGCGCGTCGTAAAAGCGAGCTAAAAAACCGCTGCCTTCCAGCAACTGCAACAATTCTTGCCGTTGCACTCCCTGACAACACGCCTGCGCAAACTCTCCATACCACGGAGTCACTTGCTGCGGCGCAAGAGGGCTCAATGGAATAAACCGCTCCGGCTCCTGTTCCAGCAAAGACCAGCCTTCTTCACAACACTCACTTAGCCCCGTTTGCTTCTTTTCTTTGGCGCCCAATACCAACACTCTACCAGAAGCCAAGTCCAAATACTGACAATAATCGGCAGTATCCGGGGCTAATAAGGCGACAATGATATGATCCAAAAAGACAGAAACACATCCGGTCATCATCTGCAAGACCTCTCGTTTTTTCTTAATAGTTGCCTGTGAACACATCCTGCGCCCAATTCAACGCTTCCCGATATCCCAAGAGAACCTGGCCTTCTGATAACTCTATTTTTTGGGCGTAGGCAGCGGCGCTCTGCCACTGACCTTGCTCGTATTTTTGCATCAAATTGTACAATAGGCTTAACACGCCTTCCGATTCTTCGTTAAAAGCTCTTTTGATTTCCTCTTTGACTGGTATTTCCGACAATATATCCGCCAATGGTCGGTCCAATAACGCATCTAAGTGAGAAAACAAGCCTAGTAAAAATGCATCAGCCGTGCAAATTTTTCCGACACAATGCATGGCCAGCTGCTCCCCAAAACGCGCACGCACCAACGAAGACAAAATCAGTTCTCCTGGCTTGTCCACGCCCATGTCTTTCAGCGCTACAAGAGCGCCCCACTTGCTCAACTCTTTATGGCCCAATAAGACCATCGCCTGATGCAACGAGCGAATCGGCTGGCGAAAACCGAATAGAGCCGAATTGATAAATTTCAGCAAATTGTACGACAGAGATACGTCTTTGCGCAAAACCGCTTCAATTTGCCCAAACTCCAAATCAGACCGGCTAAATTCTTGAAGAAGCTTAAAATGATTCGCTTTACACGCCGGCAACGCATTACCGGAAACCAACGCCGGCTTGGAAAAATAATACCCCTGAACATATGTATAGCCTGCAGCCCTAGCTTCCTGGAATTCTTCCTCCGTTTCTACTTTCTCCGCCAAAAGGCGAAGGTCGTAGGGAGTTAAAAAATCCTGCCATTGCTGGCGCTCCGCCGCAGAAGTAGCCCGAAAATCGATTTTTACGATATCCGCCAGCTCCACCAACGGCAATCGTTCTTTTTTGTAAACAAAATCATCCAATACCAGCATATAGCCGGCGCTTTTAAGTTCGCGGCAACGCCGCAGCACCTCTTCATCCGGTTTTACATCTTCTAAAATTTCCACCGCCACTTGCTCACGCGGCAGCATCGCAGGCAGCTTCGTCAACAAGTTGTTGGCCGTAAAATTAATAAATGCGAGCTTGCCCCGCGTTAAAGAATCAATTCCGAATAATAAAAAACTGTTCGTCACTACATCCAATGTAGCTTGGTCTGGATCCGTACCATCGTATGTATTCTGCAAAGTACGACGAAATAACAACTCATAACCATATACCTGCCGCTGCATATCAAAAATAGGCTGCCTGGCAATATGTATCTGTTCTTGCTGTTCTTGCGTTTTTCTACAATTCATGCCGTCACCTGCCTACTTTTTTAGAGGAGCCGGGCGAACACGAAAGGTATTCATGTCCACATATTTAGCTGATTTTTTAAACCGGCTCCGCGCCGACAAGGTGTTCGATACAAAACAGCCTGCTGCTCCGCATCCCGCCAACATGGCAGAGACAAGTCCCAAAAGAAGCAAAATGCTTTCCTCTGGCATACGCCAACCTCCTTTACCTTTTTCTCCGCAAAAAAAATACACCAGCCAGGATCTGGCCAGTGTCGAATTATGAAACAACACAAAAATCGGCAACCTGGCGATCATAGACATCTGTCCGTAGATCCATGGCTTTGCGTCCTTGCCTTTCAGCAAGTTTGCCTTTTTCAATTTTATGGTACATGCTTGTATCAAAAAAATCTTCAAGAATTGTTGAAATAAGTGTATCGTTTTCTTAAGACTGCCGTCAAGGCTCTTCACTTTAAAAAAGTATAAAACCTCCCATTTTTTTACTGTTATGTTCATTTTCAAGACTTAAGCCCTAATGTTTTGCACCCCTTTATCTATAGACGTTTCTAAAATTATAAAAAGACTCTTCCTGCAAAAAAGAGTCTTTTATAGTTCTTATCTCTTTTGGCTGCCTGCGGCAACCGCTTCCGCTTCGGCCCCGCCAATACGGATAAAGCGCGTCGAGATAAAGTTCAAGAGCG
Organism: Negativicutes bacterium; assembly: GCA_009929485.1. Classification (GTDB taxonomy): domain Bacteria; phylum Bacillota; class Negativicutes; order Anaeromusales; family Anaeromusaceae; genus Anaeromusa. The sequence goes on along the minus strand of SAAJ01000040.1, from coordinate 6,238 downwards.
CAATGGCCGCCCCGCCCAAGAATACATATTTATAGCCATCCGGACCGCTGTTGTACCAGACAAACCCGCCTAAAATAGGCAGCACCATGGTCACCAAGTGGTCGATACTGGTACCCAAGGAAAGGCTGGGTGAAATATCTTCCGGCACTAAGGCGATTTTACGCATATACGTAGCCCGGGCCATGCTGACCGCGTTCAGCGCTTGGTCAACGACATAGCAAAAGCAGATAAGCAGCAGCGCCCACGAATAGGGCAGCAAATCCGCCGCAAAAGCATAGCCCAGACAAACCAAAAAGAAGCAGATGGCTTCGCCGCTCAACACACGTTTTTCGCCATATCGATCAATAACCGAGCCAATCCAGGGCTTCACAAAAATGCCCGCAATAGAAACGATGAAGAACAGCATGGTCATGGTCGCTACAGGCTGACGGAAAATATCTACCAATACCCAGGGGCCGAAGGTAATGAAAATCTGCTTGCGCGCGCCAAAGAGCACACTCAGCCAGTAATACAGCTTATACTCTTTGCGAAAAACGAAACGAGGCGTCTTGCGAGTTCCCTCTAAAGGCTTCATAAAAAACAACGGCACCGCCGCCAGAACGAACGCTACCGCTCCAATCGTAAAGGCAGTCGCATAAGAAATATGCCAAAACGTAAAGAGCACCCAAAGCACCGCGCTGCTGAGAACCAGCATAAACGTGTTGACGGCATTCATCCGTCCCAAGCTGCGCCCCAGGTCGCTTGCCGAAGCAAAGCTCATGCCGATGCTATTGGACAAAGGCATATAGATATGGGTGCCGACATTATAAACGAAAATGCTGACGACTACCAAGGCATAATCCGGCGGAATCATGCCCAAGGCGAACATGCCTGCCGCGGAAAAAAGATTACCCAGCATCATCGTCCGGGTATCTCCCAAAAATGCCAGCATGCCGATAATACCTACCATAAACAAGCCTGGTAATTCCCTGGGAAACTCCAGCGCCGACCGCTCCAGGATCATCATACCTAAACCATCCCGCAAATAATTGGTCAGCGTCGACCCGTCCACGCTCTGGGCCACGCCGACTAAGGCCGTGGACAGCAAAAACAGCAAATAGTTACGGTCCATATTACGAAGATATTCCATATCCTTGCACCTCTACAAAATTTCTAGCATAAATTTAATCCATTTGTTTTAGAACACAGTACTATCATATAGAGAATAATTATGATTGTCATGAAGGATATTCGTTATCTTTAGCATAATATGAACACAAACTGCTTCAAGGAGGAGTCTACTATGCCTACTAGCGGCGAATACTGGCCCGGCGCCGCCCGCCCTGGCGACATCACCCACAATACCCACTGGACTGCTTCGTTATACCGTGATTTTCCCGTAAAAATCGCCCGCAGCAAACGAACGCTGGCCGGACCGCTCTTTGAAAAACACTGGCATGAAGCCTTGCAAGTCCTGCATTGCGAACAGGGAGAAGCTCTCATTCACTGCAATGGCCGTTTAAATCGCCTTGGACCTGGCGATACGTTAATCATTAACAGTCAAGAGCTTCATTACGGCGTTACTGAAAGCGACCAATTGATCTACGTCATTCTAAAAATTGACCTGCCTTTCCTGGCCAGCAGCCAGCAGGACTTATGCCAACTCAACTACCTAACGCCGCTGGCCCAAGGGACGCTCTTATTTCAGAACAAGCTGCCGCCGGATCGGCTTTTAAGCCGTTACATCCAGACCATCACCGAAGAATACCAGCAATTGCAATCAGGCTGGGAACTAGCCATCAAAGCCCAGCTCTACTTGCTGCTTGTCCATTTGCTGCGCCACTATCAGCGGAAGGCTTTGCCAGCGGCGGAACTACAACGCCACCAGCATTCCCTAGCTCAACTGCGCACAGCCCTAGAGTACGTCGACACCCATTACCAGGAAACCATCCGCCTCAGCCAGTTAGCTGCGTTGGCCAACCTCAGCGAGCAGCATTTCTGCCGTCTTTTCAAAACGCTCACAGGCAAACGTCCGATGGACTACATCAACTATCTCCGTACGACCAAGGCCGTCACGCTCTTGACGGAAGATCGCCTGAGCATTACCGAGATAGCCGCTGCCGTCGGCTTTGACGACAGCAATTATTTCAGCCGCGTCTTCAAAAAGTACCAGAACCGCGCCCCTTCGGAACTGCGAAAAAAACAAACCGACTGAGACATATACCTCAGCCGGTCTGTTACCGCAAAAAGCCCAACAACAGTTGTACGTCCTAGAATTAAAGTCGTGCGCAAAGAGGCACAATGATGTTGGCCGCCAAGCAGCCAATGCCAACCGCCGCAAACATGGCACGGTCAAAAACAGCAGATAATTCTTTTTCGTCTTTGCGCACAAAAAGATAATGGGAAAACAACGACAGCGCAATAGACATAAAAATAGTAAACAGGCCGATGCCGGCAATATGATCCACCAAACCGAAAGAACCCGAAGGAGGCAATATGGAATTAGCCACATATGAGTTGGCTACCGCACCAAAATAAGCCGCCGTCGGCAACGAAAAGCGCGGCCCAATATCCGATGGTTTAATGAAAAAAGAAGACAAAGTCAGCGCCAGAGCCGCAAAAAGAGATAAGAAAATTTTAATGTACACGCCATAGTCAACGCGTTTGATGTTTACACCGTAAATATACTGGGAAAAGATTTTAGAAGTGTTTCCCGTCACCCGCGGATCGCCGTAGGAAGATTTGTAAGTATGGGTTTTAACGACGTTTTGGCCGCCGAGAATCTTATAGCCGGGGATAGCCGTCCGTGAGCTGATATTAGAAGCCGCATCTGCTTCATAGCGCACCTTGGAGCCATCCCGGGCGCCGTCCTCAATATAAATGTTCAGCATATGATTCTCAATCGGCACGCGGGTCGTATCAAAAAACTTGATAAGTTTAGCCGTTACCTTGTAACGCTGGTAATTAACACCATTGCCGTCATGATACTCTTCCAGCAATTCTTTCTTGTTAATCACTCCATCTACAAGAACAAACTTACCGCCAGGATCAAGGGTTCTATCACCTTGCCAGCTAAACCAAACATAAAGATTCGCTGTCCAATAGGAATCTCGAATGGAAAAATTGTCGATATCATCTAGATAGGTGCCTACCTTGACCGTCGTATACGCCCCGACAGGCGGCAGCGGATCCGGCGGCGTCTTGCCCGGCTCGGCGGCGGTTTGATTCATGCGGGCCGCATGATTGGCCTCGGCTTGCATCATATTTTGATACAAAGTAGAGGCGCTGAAATAGGTGACAAAAGAATACAGCACAAGTATCGCCAGCGAAAACAACAAAATAAATTTCTTTTTGGAACTGGCAAGATGCTTCCAAGTAGTAAGCATAATAAATTCCCCTTTCTGCACTTCAAATTTATGGCAAAGGAAAGTTTATTCTGCTTATACCGGTCAATCCCTGCTGAAATTCATAGGCATCCCAAAATTTAACATTCCCTTAACATTAAAACGAACGCTCCTGCCATAAAAAACTTTCGCGTCTTTCGCGGTTCGTTAGCAACGCCTCTCGAATTTATTTTCCAACCGCTCCCGGACTCTCGTAACTTATAAACTCTGTACAGAAAAACGCAGCCCCTCGCGAGGCTGCGTTTTATTCTCTAGTCTTTCAAGTGATATGGAACCGTACTGACGATCACATTGGTTTTCCAAATCAACGCATTGCGCAGGAACAAGCCGGTCTGGCCATGCAAAAAGCGATGCCAGGGCTTACTTGTTTCAAACTCTGGAATAATAACTGTGATATAGTCGTCAGGACCTTTTTCGCGTTCCTTCTTTTCAATAAACTGAATCAGCGGCCGCATGAGCAGCCGGAAGGGCGAGCGGATGATCTTCAGTTCCACCCCAGGATCCCAAAGCTGCCATTTTTCGCGCAGCTTCTTTTCCGCTTCTGCGTTATCAGAGATATTAACGGCAATAATATTATCACCAATGGTTTTAGCATATTTGATGGTATTGTAAACCACCCGCGTCGGCGTGGCCACAGGCACAATGATAATGTGCTTCCCCTTAGGAAAAACCTCAGCGCCTTTATTGTAGCTCTCCTCCGGCAGGTGAAGCTGGTCCGCCACCACATTATAATGCGCCCTTACCGCTTTGAAAATATAAATCATGATTGGAATAAAGACAAGAACAATCCAAGCGCCGTAGAGGAATTTTGTCGCCGTAATAACCGCTACAATGATGCCGGTCACCGTCGCTCCCAAACCGTTAAGAAACGCTCGGAATTGCCAACCTGCGCCACGTTCACGGTTCCAGTGCACCACCATGCTGCTTTGGGCCACGGTAAAGGAAATGAATACGCCGATGGCGTAAAGAGAAATCAAATGCTCGGTGTTGCCCTGAAAGGCGACAATTAAAAGACCTGCCGCCACAGTCAGCAAAATAATGCCGTTAGAAAAGGTCAGCCGCTCACCACGAGCCGCCAGATAGCGAGGCATATAGCCGTCCTTAGCCACAATGGACATGAGCACCGGCAAGCCATTATAGGCCGTATTAGCGGCCAAATACAACACCAGCATCGTGGTAATCTGGATATAGAAATACATAGGCGAGCGCTCAAAAATCTGCTCCGCCAGCTGTGACATCGCCGTTACTTCCGCTATCGGCATGATATGATAATGCATAATCAAATAGGAGATACCAATAAACATAAAACCAAGAATACCAGCCATCCAGTAGGTTGTAACAGCGGCATTGCGCGCCTCGGGCGAACGGAACATCGGCACGCTGTCGGCGATGGCCTCTACGCCTGTCATCGAACTACAGCCGTTCGCAAAGGCCCGCAAGACTAAAAACAGCATCGCCCAATCGAGCTGCTGTTTGGCCATAGAAGCTGCAGGCAGCACATAGGACGCCTCAAAAATCGATTTCCACACGCCAACGCCAATCAAAACCACGATTCCCAGCAAAAAAGCATAGGTCGGGATCACGAAAGCGTTGGATGACTCGCGCACGCCCCGCAGATTTACTATCATCAAGATACCGAAAAGCACCGCTAAGTCTAAGGATACTTCATTCCCCGACAATTCGGGAAAGGCTGAGATAATCGCCGCCGTGCCCGCCGACACGCTCACTGCAGCGGTAAGCACGTAATCAGCAAATACCGAGCCTGCCGCCACCAGCGCCGGCATCTCACCAAGATTTTTCTTGGCTACCGCATAGGCGCCGCCGCCGCCCGGATTGGCTTTAGCCACCTGGACATAGGACAAAACAACAATCGCCAGCAACAATAAAATTGACAATGCCACCGGCGACATGTAGCCGTAGGCGACAATGCCAGGCGCGGCTACCAAGGTAATCATAATCTGTTCCGGACCGTACGCTACCGAAGACAGTGCGTCCGAAGAAAAAATTGACAGTGCCTTCCATTTAGGCAATTTCTCATGCGCAAGCTCTCGATTGTGCAAAGGTCTGCCAATCAAAGCCCGTCTTACCCAGCGCATCATAAAGTACCACCTCGTACTTTCAAGCATTCATTTGCTACATCGCAATAAGCCATACCGACTCAATATAGCAAAAGAAGGCAGCAACGTCAATAAATCTTATTTTCCCAAAAGACACATTTATTTTTACATATCTATTTTGTTGCTTCAGAAAACAACAGCTTTTCCAGTATCTCCGCTGCGCCTTGCACATACTGCGCGCAATACTCATGACCAAGACCGCTGTTTTTGCGCCCCTCACGGCCGTTTTCGGTGCTCAAATCAAACCCCAGGAGGTTTGTGCAGTGAAGAGACCCGTATTTTGCTTGAAACTCTTTGGCAAAAGCCTGTACCAGCTTATAGGTTTCTTCCTTCGGCAGCCCTTTGGCCCCGATCGCCATAAACGCGCCGGTTGCAGCGCCGCAAGCCTCGGACAGATTGCCCATGCCGCCGCCAAAAGCCCCGGAAATGCGCAGCGCCGCTTCTTCTGCAATTCCCAAGGCCGGGCCGTACACGCAGAACACCGCCTGAGAACAAGATTTCCCGTTCATAAAGGCATCTACAGCCTGTTGTACTCGCTTTTCGTTACTCATAAAGTTCACTCTCTCTTTCATCATTCATCGTACTATCGGTAAGATTTCATGATTTGTCTGCTGTTTCCTGCTTGCTTGTCTTTTTATTTCGGTTGATTGTAAAATGAAGTTGAACACTTAAGAAAAAGTCCATAGTGACTTTTCCTCGTATGGTAGAATGGAGATCTCACAACACCATCACCAAAGA
>SAAJ01000127.1 GCA_009929485.1 Negativicutes bacterium | reverse complement strand
CACTACACCTATGTTAGGATCTTGAGCAAGTTTGCTTTCATCCGTAATACCGCCAACGATATTTACTTTCTCATTCAACTTCATAGCAAGATTAGTGCCAGTGTCACCACCATACTTCATACCGTCGTTAAGTGTTGCCACTGTTTCTTTTACTGGTTGTCCAGAAGCATCTTTATACTCATAAACCATACGAGTCTTCATTTCACCATCTGCACCATTTACACCAGCAGGGCCTTGATCACCCTTAATGGAAATACCATTTTCACCATTTGGTCCAGTTAAACCAAGGGAACCGTCTTTACCATTTAATACTGCACTAGCACCATTAGCACCAGTTGCGCCTACAGCACCATCTTTACCATCAATTACTACGGCATTACCATCTTTCCCTGTAACAGTAATCTTTCCATCTTTACCATCTGCACCAAGTTTACCGATAGTAATATCATCTGCGAGGCTTACTTGCAATGCTTTCTTCGTTACTTGTTGACCATTTTCAGTCGTTGTGTAGTCGATAAACTTCGTATTGATGTTATCATCGCCAGTCACTTTAATCGATTTTCCAAGATCTTCTTTGTATTCTGTGCCATCTTTATCGATTAAACCAAAACCGCCTACATTTTTATCAACTACTTTAGTCAAGTCACCAATCGTCGCTGCATTAGACTTGCTTAAATCGCTCACGTTATGAATCGTTTCGCCAGGAGCATATCCACTCGCTACATTAGTAATTTGATTGCCACCATTATTGAGGCCATCCGCAGTAAGAGTTACTTTCTTAGTACCATCTGTGATAGTTGTTCCCGCTGCCGTAACTGTATTTACTTTAGCACCGTCAGTCATGGTGTTACCAGTACCATTCATCACATTAGTTTTGCCATCTGGAGTGGTTGTTGTTACAGAAGTGAGACCTTGTAAGTCTTTTGCTAAACGAAGGGTCAAGTTATCTGTGCCATCAGCAATTACTGCGATGTTAGGAACATCTGCTACTTCATTCATATCAGTAATGCCACCAACTACATTTACTTGTTCGTTTAATTTCTTCTTAATAACTTGCTTAGATGCATCGCCACCAGTACCTAAATCACCACCATACTTCATACC
>SAAJ01000126.1 GCA_009929485.1 Negativicutes bacterium | reverse complement strand
ATCTTGTTCCAAATTGCGAAGTGAAGTCTGGTCAGGCAACCTCAAGTACTGTGCTGGGAGACTACACGGGAACCGGTTGTGCCGAACGTTTTCTTTTTTTCTGGCAGCCAGATCCCGCGCCGGCTCGTTTCCCGCCGCCCTGGCTCGCTCTGCCTGGTGGAGGATGCAGCTCTTGCAATTTGGCGCCGAATAACGATGCGCCAGATTTTGCTTTGACAGCGATGTCGTCGGCGGCTTTACCGTTGGTCCATCACCTGGTAAATGGACTGGAAACGAACGGTCGAACCAATCTGCCGAACCATGCAAGACGCCCACACCTGTCTGTCGAGTAAATATTTGACGCAGCTGCCGGAAATGTCCATAGTGGTGATTAAAACGACAGAATCTGCTGTTTGTCGCACCCATGACATAGAACAGCTCCGTTATTTTCTCCTTATTCAATCGTGCTCGCTCAACCGAGCGTCTTTTGAACTCATTTCCAAAATTGATCTTATTTGGCCTCCGCTTTCTCGAAACCGAGGCATTTCACTCAACGATGGAAGATTTAACACGGTTCTGCTTTGTTTTCGCCGGAGTTCGTCGCCACAACTTTTGTTTTCTTCCAATTCCGAGCTATGACGTGACAAAAAGGCTGCCAAAAACGCCAGAGACGATCCACCGTTTCCATTTCGCGTCAGGTGTTCAATTGCTTGCAAATAGGCTTTTGTTTTGTCGATGACCAATTCACACTTTCGATAAATGATTCTAAATAAACCAGAGTTTCAGATTGCACTTGCATTTTATCTCTCGTCTTGTTTTCTTGTGCTGATTATTGCAGATTTTGTTAATTTTTATGATAGGCAAAATGAGCAAAGGCTAGATAATTACGATCTCCTGCATACTTCGAAAATATGACATATTTAATAGAATAAATTGCTTCAAGACCGTAAAATAGCGGCCAAGTTTCTGTTCAGCGCGTCAGTCGGCGAGTGCTCGCTGTCGGGAGAACGGAGCCGTTGCGGTTCCAGAGGGGCCGGCCAGGCCAGAGGGGCCGAGAGCTGTTGGTTCGGTCATACTACCAGTTTAACACCGCATCTTGTTCCAAATTGCGAAGTGAAGTCTGGTCAGGCA
>SAAJ01000039.1 GCA_009929485.1 Negativicutes bacterium | reverse complement strand
CGGAAAGCTGAATTGCATTCTTGAGAACCTGGCGGAGCATCTTTCGGCGTATTATGTCGCGTTGTTTTTTAAAAATACTAGTTATGCAAAAGACTCATATATGAAAAAGTTCCACAGGTAAAAACACATTTTTATGTAGGCGAAAACGGCCTTGCTTTTGCTGAAAACTACTCGCGGCTTGAACGATCGTACTCAGAGAAAGAACCGGAAATTGAGCTTGCTGCTGACGATGATGCCGCTATCTATTTTTCTTCCGGCACAACGGGCTTTCCCAAAGCCATTCTACATACTCATAACAGCCTGCTTTCTTCCTGCTACACGGAGCAGCAGCATCACCAGCAAACAACACAGGATACTTTTTTATGCATTCCGCCTCTCTATCATACCGGAGCCAAAATGCATTGGTTTGGCAGCTTTTTAGTAGGAGGAAAGGCGGTTTTGCTGCGCGGCGTCAAGCCCTCCTGGATTCTAAAGGCAATCTCGGAAGAACAAGCTACCATTGTATGGCTGCTTGTTCCCTGGGCTCTGGATATTCTGAACGCTCTCGAAAGCGGCGAGTTGAATCTAGATGATTATGCCCTTGAGCAATGGAGACTCATGCATATTGGCGCGCAGCCGGTTCCTCCCAGCTTGATTCGTCGCTGGAAAAATTACTTTCCTACCCATAGCTATGATACAAACTACGGGTTGAGCGAATCCACCGGGCCAGGATGCGTCCATCTTGGCCTTGAAAACATTCATAAGGTGGGAGCTATCGGCAAAGCGGGCTTTAAATGGAAGACGAAAATTGTTGATGAAACAGGTAGCCTGGTTCCGGCAGGCGGCATAGGGGAGCTTGTCGTGAAAGGGCCTGGGGTGATGAAATGTTACTATAACGCCCCTGAAGCTACGGCTGCGGTGTTGAAAGAAGGCTGGCTTTTTACCGGCGATATGGCACGAATGGATGAAGACGGTTTTATTTACTTAGTTGACCGCAAAAAAGATGTGATTATTTCTGGAGGCGAAAATCTCTACCCGGTGCAGATTGAAGATTTTCTGCATCGGAATCATGCTGTCAAAGACGTCGCTGTCATTGGCCTGCCGGACCCGCGCCTTGGGGAAATCGCAGCAGCAATCATAGAAGTTAAGCCCCATTGCCAGTGCACAGAGGAGGAAATAAGAGAGTTTTGTTCTTCCTTGCCGCGCTACAAACGTCCGCGCAAAATTATTTTTGCCGACATTCCGCGTAATCCTACGGGTAAAATTGAAAAGCCAAAGCTACGAGAAAAATATTGCGCAGCCCATTTGGTTGCTGACCAAAGCCAAAGTTAAAGTTAACTCAAAACAAGTTACGGGGAACTGGATTTAAACAAGAGTCGCGGTGAGAATCGGAGGGCTCGAATGAGGGTTTCCACGGCAATATTCGTGTTTTGAAGACTAAAAAAGCAGCTCTGTTTGAGCTGCTTTTTTAGTATACGAAATTTGTAAAACGAACCGCGAAATACGCGAAAATCGCGAAACGGGGGTTTTGAGATAATTCACGTCCTATTATTTGGCCTCAATGGATATCAGAACATCTCCATTAAAGGTCAATTTTTTGTCGCCATAGATCCAAACAAAGCCGTCTTGTTCCATGTCTGTAGCTTCGCCCCAGCTAAGGCGCACCTGCTCTTTGAGCATGCCTACGGTTACGCTGGCAGTTTCAATCTGTTTCCACATCTCAGAAGACCAGTTGAAGGTTTTATGCGGATCATCTAAGAAGAGATCATCTTTCCAGGCTGGACGATCATTCCAAAACACCTGTGGCATGTTGGTCCAGCTATAGTTCATGGCAAGAACCGCCTTTTGACCATTTGATGATACAACTAGCCAAATTGGGGCTTGGACTTGGATTCCGGGATACACATCCAGCACGACCAGAGGAGAGCCGATCCCGACTGCCACTGGCTGGGGAGCTGCGTCATCAGCAGTGGCTAGCCCTGGAAGGTCCCGGGACTTGGAATAAATCGTTTTCCCCAAAAATTGGCTGCGGGCATTTTTTAAATCGGCTGTTAAAACAAGTCCATTTACTTGGGAACGCATACTGCGCCCCACTAATTTTTCCCCAGTATCTGTGACATTCATGTACACCATGTATTCTTTTAAGCCATAGCCGGCGTCAAAAGGCACCACTTCAGTAATGACCACTTGCTTGCCTACATGAGTATTGTAGGGGATACGTACGGAAACATCCCCTTGGAACCCACGGCTGGCATTTTCCACTTTGAAAATACTGTAGCCAGCAGCTTGTTTGTCATCCGGCAAGGACATGAAAGTAAAAGACTGTCCTTTCCATTGCTGGATTTTCAAATTTTGTGAGGCTCCATCTGCTGACGCCCCTGCCTTTGCCGCGTCGCTCCCTAGGCCTAGTAACATACACATAACCAACACCATACAACAAAAAAACCTTTTCATACATACACCTCCCATTGAATTTTCCGGATCGCGTTTCTGCGCCCCGGTATAAAAGCAAAGGAACCACTGAAACAGCAGTTCCTAACGCTTCAAAAGGTATTCGTATAAAAGTAGGATTGAGCAGCATATACTAGTAAAAGTGAAGCCAGGGGGGCCGGTTTATTTCCGGCGGGATTCCCGTTCTAATGAAGTGAGACGGGCGTTCAAGCGATCCACTTTTCCTTCCAGACGTTGCAACATTTCTTGAATTTGCAAAAACTCATTATTTTTTTCATTTTCACCGTCTTTTTTCACTTTTTGCCATTCGCTTTGCAACAATGTTACAAGTTCTTCTTTCCAGTCAGACTGCATAAAACACCTCTTTCCAAAAGTAACAGCCAATTCATCCCGAAAATTCCTACTATTATAGTAACACAGTTCCTACAAAGAATGACACTTTATTACAAAATCGATCATTTATTTTATTTCCGCTTTTTTTACACGCCAAGCGCTCTTAAATCCATTTTGCCAAGCAAGCCATGGTATTTGCGCTACTAGCATGCCGATCATCATCAGCACGCACCCTAGAAGTTCCCAAGAAGTAAGAAATTCATGCAGTAAAAAATACCCGCCTATAGCGGCAAAAACCGTCTCTAAGCTTAGAATCAGCGAAGCCTGTGTGGGCTCCGCTCGTTTCTGCCCGACAATCTGCAATGTATAAGCAATGCCTACTGAGCCGATTCCGCCATATAAGATCGGAGAAAGCGCCCCTCGTATTCCAGCCAGGGTTATTGTTTCCGTAAAAACAGCAACAAGCAAAGAAAGGATCGCGCAGGTCGTAAACTGCCAAACAGCCAAAGAAAGCACCTGTACTTGGGAGGCAAAACGATCAATCCACAAAATGTGCATCGTCCAAAAAACTGCGCCAACCAAAACCAAAAAATCGCCAAAAGACAAGGTGAAATCTTCACGAATACAAAGAAAATACAAACCCAAAAGAGATAGTAAACACCCCAGCCACAAAGAAACTTCCACACGCTGTCCCAAAAGAACGCCGCTTAAAGGAACAAGGACAATGTACAAGCTAGTTACAAAAGCCGCTTTACCGGCCGTTGTGTCAACAATGCCGATTTGCTGCAATGATGCTGCTAAAAACAAAATTAAACCAGCTATTACGCCGATTCCAAAGACGCGAAAAGAAGCTGTTCTTTTTTCAACTACAGTTTTGCGATGTTGCTGCCACCATAAAAGCGGCAGCAAGGACAACGCTCCTAGCAAAAAGCGAATACCATTAAAAGTAAACGGTTCGAGATATTCCATGCCCACTCGTTGCGCCACAAAGGCAAGTCCCCAAATACCGGCGGTCACAAGCAAAGCTGCATTGGCTTGCCATCTCATCGTCATTCACCGGAAAAAGAATGGTAGTAAACCCAATTCTCTTTACGTTTTGGTCCGCGCACTTCTTTATTTTGCAGCTGCTTATGTCCTAGAACAACGGCGTATAAGGGACGAAAGCCTTCGGGAACAGCTAATTTATCACACAAGTCTTGTCCTTGACCGTTGATAAAAGGAAAACCAGCAAAACCAACCCAGCAGCTTCCTAAGCCCAAGCTTTCCGCAACTAAAAGCATATTTTGCGTAGCGGCGGCACAGTTAGCTTCCGTCAAGATAGCGTCTTCCCGTGCGGAAACTAAAACAGCAACAGGCGCATGATAGAAAATATCAAAGTCCTGCTTAGCCAATATTTTATGAACAAAGGCTTCCGAAGAGTGTTGAGCCGCCTCGCGAAAACGTTGGTTCAATTCGGCAAACATCGCCTTATCACTAATGACGGTAAAAAACCAGGACTGCTGGTTATGACCACTAGGAGCCCAACGCCCCGCCTCCAAGATCACTTCCAAATCAGCGCGGCTTATCGGCTCTTCCGTGAATTTACGCGTACTGCGGCGTTTTTTTATTAAACCCAATAGTTCATTCATAATCATCGCTCCCTTTTACAGTTCCATCCGCTTTTTCCATTAAGGCCATATTATCAAAAGAAAATATTTCACTTTCTTCAATATAGCGGCGGACCATTTTATCACTATGATGGCCGGTTTGCTTCATAATATGCCGTTCTCTAGCGCCAGCTAAAGCCGCCGAGGTGGCAAATCCTCGTCGCAGGCTATGCCCTGCGTAACGTTGCGGATCAGCACCGGTGCGCTTCGCAAATTCTTTGACCGTTCTGGCAACCGCCTTATCCGAAAGACGCTGTTGGCGAATGCCGCCGTTTTTGGTCAAAGAACGAAAAAGAGGACCGTTGGTAAGCCCCGAAATATCCAACCAGGCTTTGATGGCGCGCACAGGGCAAATTTCCGGGCGCTGACGGCGATACGAAATTCCTTTATATTGGCCTTTGCCATCTGGATCATTTTTCGCCTTGCCCAAAAATACTTTGACGCCTTCTTGGAAAAAGGTTAAATCTTCTACGTCCAAGGCAACTAATTCAGAACGCCTAAAAGCGCCGGCAAAGCCAAATAAAATCAAAGCGCGATTGCGAATCCCCAACGGCGTAGGGTCAAACACATCGGGGACTTGCGTTAAATCCGACCACATCACAGGCAGCTTCCCTTGTTGAAAGGTGCCTTTGGCTTTACGAATGCCTTGCAACGTCATTCGCACATCAGCCGAAAGAGTTGGGGACGGGCAGCCGGCCGCTTTATGGGCTTCAGAAATGGCGGTTGCCTTACGGGAAATAGTATTTGCTTTGATAAAATCAGCCAAGTAACTGAAATACTCTACAAGCGTTTCTGGCGTAGCCGGAAGCTCTGCATATCCGTGGTGACGGCACCAATAGGAAAAATCATCCCAGTCGCTTTGATACGCTCGGATCGTATTGACCGCCTTAGAAGAGGTCATATAACGAATAGCCTGTTCAGAGTACTTGCCGCGCCGCCAGGGACGCAGTATGACAGACGAAGATAAGGAAGAAGCCATTCGAACACACCTCCCAAAATCGAGCAATATCACTAAAACTCTCTTGATTATACCATAAAACAACACCTTGAAATGTGACCATCTTGTTACAAACGTCCGCAACAAGCTTTGTAACACATACCATAGGAGTTGACAAAAAGATCAGTAAGAATTACTATACATATGAACACATATTCATATGTGCAATGATTATTACGATGAGGTGATAGTTATGACCGAAACGACATGCGACATATGTGAAGAGCATTGTGAGCATCCCGAGCGAATTGGCTGCGCCAAGGCAGGCATGCTGCCGGACACAACGATATTACAGCTAGTAGAAACCTTTAAAATTCTAGGTGACGCCACTCGGATCAAAATTTTGTGCGTATTAGCGCAACAAGAGATGTGCGTCTGCGATATAGCTGAAACTCTCGCCATGGGACAGTCCGCTATTTCACATCAATTACGCGTATTACGCAGCGCCAGACTGGTAAAATATCGACGCGAAGGCAAGGCGGCTTGGTACTCCTTGGACGACGACCATGTAGTCGACCTCATGAAACGAGGTCTAGAACATGTCAGCCATACGTAAGGAGAAACCGGAGGTGAGTACATTGGACATGAAAAATAAAGAATGCAGCTGCTCTTGTTGTCACGAAGTAAATCATGAAGTTGCTGAGTTACTAAGTAAGGAGCCTACGGAGAATACAAATACAACGGATGCATTTCGCATTGAAGGCATGGATTGCGCAGACTGTGCTGCAAAACTGGAAAAAAAGATCAAAGCTTTAGAAGGCGTACAGGCTGCTACAGTAAACTTTGGCGCTGGAAAATTGACCGTGGAACACTCTTTAACCGCTGCCGCTATTATTAAAGCCATAGAGCAAGCAGGCTACCAAGCTTTTAAAGACGGGCTGAACCGCAGGGCTGAGGTTTCAACTCCCCCTTGGTGGCGCAAACCCAAAACGCTGGCAACCATTCTTTCCGGCGCTTTCCTCCTGCCTGCCATTATATTGGAGTGGGGCGGAGCTGGCGAAGAGATTCTTATACCGCTCTATATGGCGGCAATGCTTCTTGGGGGCTACCATGTGGCCAAAAGCGGCCTATACGGACTAAAAAGCCTTACTATGGACACTAACTTTCTTATGACCATTGCCGCTGTCGGAGCCGTGGCAATCCGAGAATGGGGAGAAGGCGCCATGGTCGTATTCTTGTTTTCCCTGGGTAATGCGTTACAGGCGTATACGCTGGATAAAACAAGACATTCCATTCGCGCCCTTATGGACTTGGCTCCGCGTGAAGCATGGGTTCGCAGGAACGGCCAAGAAATCCAGTTAGCGGTAGAAGAAATTGCCATAAACGATGTAGTTCTTGTAAAACCAGGCGAACGCATTGCCATGGATGGCACGGTAACAAACGGCATTTCTTCAGTAAACCAGGCTTCCATTACCGGGGAATCCATTCCCGTTGAAAAACAGCAAGGAGATCTTGTCTATGCCGGTACAGTTAACGAAAACGGAGCCTTAGAAGTGACCGTGACGAAACTGGCGGCAGATTCCACACTGGCAAAAATCATGCATATGGTAGAGGAAGCACAAGCGCAAAAAGCGCCTATGCAGCAATTTGTTGATGTCTTTGCCAAATACTATACGCCGGCAGTCATTTTAGCGGCCTTGAGCTTCATAGCCATTCCCACAGTGTTCTTTGGTCAATCTTTTGACGTTTGGTTTTACAAAGCTTTGGTGTTGCTGGTTATTTCCTGCCCCTGCGCTTTGGTTATCTCTACTCCTGTATCGATTGTATCGGCTATTGGCAATGCCTCCCGACACGGCGTATTGATTAAAGGCGGCGCTCATTTAGAACAGATGGGCCGCATCGAGGCGATCGCCTTTGATAAAACCGGAACACTTACTTCAGGGAAGCCGGTAGTAACAGATATTGTTCCTTTGAACGGCATCGCCCGAGAAGAACTGCTCTCCCTGGCGGCGGCGGTAGAAAAATGGTCGGAGCATCCCTTGGCTAAGGCAATTGTCGCCCATGCAGGAGATATGCCCATGCAAAGCATAAGTAATTTCCAAGCGCTGCCTGGCCGTGGAGCGCAAGCCGACGTGGCCGGACAAACAATTTATGTAGGCAACCGACGTTTGTTTGAAGAAATAGGCTGTGTCATTGCCGCAGATGAGTCCCGCTTAACTAGGCTGGAGGAACAAGGAAAGACTGCCATGCTAGTAGGCACCCGCCAAAAAGTGCTGGGAGTTCTGGCTGTAGCGGATACCTTGCGCGAAGAAAGCGCAACTTCCTTAAGCGCGCTTCGAAAAAGCGGTGTGCATACTATAGCCATGCTCACTGGTGACAACGAGCGCGTGGCTAAGGCTATTGCGGAAGAACTTCATATCGACGCAGTTTACAGCGAATTGCTGCCAGAAGATAAAGCGACGGCGCTAAAGGAGCTTTCCAGTAAATATGGCCGCGTCGCTATGGTAGGAGATGGCGTAAACGATGCCCCGGCTTTAGCAACAGCCGATATAGGAATCGCGATGGGAGTAGCCGGTTCTGACAGCGCTCTGGAAACGGCCGATATTGCTCTTATGTCTGATGACTTAAACAAGCTGGCTTATATCATGAAGCTCAGCCGTAAAACAGTAGACATCATCAAACAAAACGTCACTTTCTCTATAGCCATAAAACTACTGTTTGTCGCAGGAACCTTTATTGGCTTCGTAAATCTTTGGCTGGCTATTTTAGCCGATACAGGCGCTTCGCTGCTGGTCACGCTGAACGGCATGCGTTTAGCTAGAAAAATAGGTTGATTGGATCAATAGCAAAAGAGAGTAGCCCCATTTCCGGGCTGCTCTCTTTTGCTATTTCCTATATCACAACGTAAAAATCCACCGTAAAAAGTCCTTTTTGCTGTGCTTTTTGCAGGAAAGCGTATTTTAGAAAAATTAGAATATACATTCAAAACCGTGATATCAATCACGGCGTTAGAAGAAATAGTGTCGATATACTGTACTTAAAGATTTACCGCCAAACGAATACTTCTAAGAAATTTTAGCAATTATCGACTTTTCGAGATGTTAAAAGAGCTCCACCGTCAAAAGCAAATCCATATCGCATGGAAGGTACGGACTTGCTTTCATCTTTGCCAACGACTTTTCACGAAAGAGGGATAACGAATGGGATATCGTTTTTCAGAAGAAGGCGCGAACTCTGTTTTGAAGCAATGGAAAGAAAAGTATCATCTTTATGCTCCGACACGAATAGTTGGGAAAGGAGCCTTTTCGGATACGGATGTTGTTCGCTATGCAGCAATCGATACCGTGGGAGAAATAGAATTTGTTGAGAAATCAACGTTCTCTTTCAAAGAGATTCTTCTTCCCTTGTCAGAAACTCTATTTTATTTCACAGAAAATCAAGTCAAAGAGTCAGACGGGCCGAATAAAGGCGCTATTATTTTTTTGCGGAGCTGTGATTTGCACGCAGTGAAACGGCTGGACGAAATTTTCCTCCGAAATGGAGCGGAAGATTATTACTACCGACGTATGCGCGACAATCTTAAGTTCATTTTGTTAGGCTGCGAAAGAGCTTTTGAAAACTGCTTCTGTGTAGATATGCAAACTAATCGGATTGATACATATGATGCAAGTCTTGAGAAAAAAGGAAACTATTATGAGATGGATAACCAATTCGTAGATTGGGAAGTACTCTTAGCAGAACATAGTCTCAGCAAAGAGAAGGTTACTCCAGCTTATGTGAAAGAAACACAAGTTCAAGTTTCAATTCCCCAGGATCTTTCGATTGATGTTGCTAAGTCTACGATGTGGGACGAATACAATAACCGTTGTATTAATTGTGGCAGATGTAATTTCGTTTGCCCAACTTGCACTTGCTTTACGATGCAAGATATTTTCTATACAGATAATGGAAAGATTGGTGAAAGACGTCGCGTTTCTGCTTCGTGTATGGTAGATGGCTATACAGATGTTGCCGGAGGCGGGGCCCAACGCCAGAAAAATGGACAACGGATGCGCTTTCGCGTGTTGCATAAAGTGTACGACTATAAAAAACGATTCGGGTATCATATGTGTACTGGATGTGGCAGATGTGACGACGCATGTCCAGAATATATTTCTTTTTCACATTGCATCAATAAATTAGAGTCCGCAGTCAAAGAGGTGAGTGAATATGCTAAAAAATGAGTACCGGCCGTTTCTTTCTGAGATCAAGGAAGTCATTAAGCACACAGACATTGAGTATACATTTCGCATGGCCTATAACGGCGATGTGAAGCCGGGGCAGTTTTTCGAGGTATCTATTCCTAAGTATGGAGAAGCGCCCATCTCAGTCAGCGGCATAGATGAAAACACGGTAGATCTAACGATACGGAGAGTGGGGAAGGTAACGAATGAAATTTTCGAATACTATGTTGGAGATACGTTGTTTTTACGAGGTCCTTATGGAAATGGATTTGACGTAGAGAATTATAAAAACAAGGAATTAGTAGTTATCGCTGGAGGTACAGGGCTTTCGCCTGTGCGCGGCGTTGTTGATTATTTTTCGAACCATTCGGGCGAAGTAAAATCGATGACCTTAATTACGGGTTTTAAAACCCCGAAGGACATTCTTTTTTTAGAAGACTTAGGCCGATGGAAGAAAAATATGGAGGTCATCTTGACGGTAGACTGTTCTGAAGACGATACCTTCTGTCAAATCGGCTTGGTTACTCAATATATCCCAACATTGAAGCTGCAAAAACCGAGGGAAGCAGTTGCGATCGTTGTTGGCCCGCCAGCGATGATGTTTTTCTCAACCCAAGGGCTGCTTGATGCGGGGTTTCGCCAAGAAAATATATGGATATCTTATGAACGAAAAATGTGTTGCGGCATAGGTAAATGCGGGCACTGTAAGATTGATGATTCCTATGTATGTCTGGACGGACCGGTGTTCAATTTCGCTAAAGGTAGAAAATTACTTGATTAGGAGGGGTATATCCTTTATGGACATGGATACAAAACAACTAAAAAAGAATGCATTTCGTGTTACAAAGCAACGAGGCATTACTACCTCCAGAATTCGTGTGCCAGGAGGCCATCTGGAAGTCAAATATCTGCCCGTGATCCAAGAAATAGCGGAAAAATACGGCAATGGAACTGTGCATATTACAAGCCGACAGGGCTTCGAGATTCCCGGCATTTTGTTTGAAAACATACCTAAAGTGAATGAACTGCTTCAGACAATTATCCAAGGATTGCATATCAACCACGAAACGCCAGGAGCGGGGTATCCTGCTGCGGGAACCAGAAATATTACAGCCTGCATCGGAAATCGTGTTTGTCCCTATGCTTGCTATGATACAACAGCCATAGCGCAGAGAATTGAAAAGGCAATTTTTCCTCATGACCTTCATTTTAAAATAGCAGTAACTGGATGTCCTAATGACTGTGCGAAAGTACGAATGCATGATTTTGGCATAATGGGGATGACCGAGCCTCAGTATGATAAAGAGCGCTGTATTAATTGCGAGGCTTGCGTGAAAGCTTGTAAGAAAAAAGCTGCAAATGTGTTGAAAACCGTAAACTATAAGGTGGAACGCAATGCAGACAAATGCATTGGCTGCGGTGAATGTGTACTAGCTTGTCCTACAGGGGCCTGGTCACGGAGCAACGAAAAATGGTTCAGACTTACCCTTATGGGACGGACAGGAAAGAAAAATCCGAGACTTGGAGAAGACTTTGTAAAATGGATTGATGAAGCCAGTATTATTAAAATTATCAAGAATACCTACGACTATGTGGCTAAATACATTGATCCAGCTGCTCCTGGCGGTAAAGAGCATATTGGTTATATTGTTGACCGTACAGGTTTTGAAGAATTTAAAAGGTGGGCATTGCGAGATGTCCAGCTGCCGGAGCGGGCAGAAGTTTATACACCGATTTACTGGCAAGGAATCAAGTACTAAGCTCTAAGAAAAAAGGATTTGACGAATATTTCTGGAAATCTACAAATGAAACTGTAGTTTCTATTTTGGAAGGAGGAAGAAAAATGTCGTTTGTGATTAAAGCAGGAGTGACCTGGGTGGGGAAAGTAGACTGGGAATTACGTAAGTTTCATGGCGAAGAATATTCGACACATAGGGGATCGTCCTATAATTCGTATCTGATCCAGGATCAAAAAACAGTACTAATTGATACAGTCTGGCTGCCATTTGCACAGGAGTTTGTTCATAATTTAAAACAGACAGTTGATCTTTCTTCCATTGACGCGATTGTCCTTAATCATGGAGAACAGGATCATAGTGGGGCTTTGCCGGAACTGATGCGACATATTCCCGACACTCCCATCTATTGCACTGCGAATGCGGTAAAGTCTCTAAAGGGTCAATATAAGCAAGATTGGAACTTTAATGTTGTAAAAACCGGAGGTAAGCTGAATCTTGGAAAAAAAGAACTTACATTTATTGAAATGCCGATGTTGCATTGGCCCGATACAATGCTGTGCTATCTAAACGAAGACAATATTGTGTTTAGTAATGACGCATTTGGACAGCATTACGCAGCAGCGCAAATGTATAATGATTTAGTTGATCAGAGTGAGCTCTACGAAGAGTGCATCAAATATTATGCGAACATCCTAACTCCATTTAGTAAAATGGTAACGAAAAAAATTAATGATATAGTGGCGCTAAATCTGCCAATTGATATGATCTGCCCTAGCCATGGAGTTATTTGGCGGAGTAATCCATTGCAAATTGTAGAGAAATATGCAAAATGGGCAGCGGATTATCAGGAAAATCAGATTACGGTTATTTATGACTCTATGTGGGGAGAGACACGGCGAATGGCGGAAGAAATTGCTGCCGGAATACAAATGAGCGATCCGCAAGTGGTTGTGAAGCTTTATAATAGCTCGCGTACAGATAAGAACGACATTATTACCGAAGTTTTCAAATCCAAGGCGATTCTTGTCGGGTCTCCCACTGTGAATCGTGGCATATTGTCTTCTGTAGCTGGTTTGCTGGAGGAAATCAAAGGGCTTTCTTTTAAAAATAAAAAGGGAGCCGCTTTTGGTACCTATGGGTGGAGTGGTGAGAGTCCTAAATTGTTAGGTAAATTTCTTGCCGAAGCTGGATTTTCTACGATGGAGAATAGTTTAGGTAATTTGTGGGGTGCTGACGAAGCAGCTTGTCGTGAATTTGGTCAGCGTTTTTCGGAATATATACGATAGTGCTTTTTGCAAGTGAGTGCGAGATGTATAAATTGCATATAAAAAGAATCTATGAAGCACCAGAGACGTGTGATGGCTATCGTATTTTAATTGACCGTCTATGGCCGCGTGGAATCAGGAAAGATGAAGCACGGTTAGACGGTTGGTTTAAGTCGATCGCGCCTACAACGTTAATTAGAAAAGCGTTTAATCATGAAACTGCCAATATGGAGAGCTTTAGAAAAAGATATATCGAGGAGTTGGAAAGTAATCCTGAAGCTGCTGCCTATATTGTGGTATTGGCAGATAAACTTAAACACGGCAATGTAACGTTAGTATATGGTGCTAAAGATGAGAAATATAATCATGCAGTTGTTTTAAAAGCTTGGCTTGAAGAGAAGTTGCGATAAAAACATCCAGGTCATGCAGGCAGGAAGCAGATAAAAAGCTGTTTGCAGTAGCTGGCCTAATTGGCGCTATCATAAGGGGTTGCAAAAAATGAAAACCATTAAGACCCAGGAGGCTCTTGGTACAGTGCTGTGCCATGATATTACGAAGATTGTGCCGGGAGAGTTCAAAGGTCCAGCATTTTACAAAGGGCATATTGTGACAGAAAAAGATATTCCAGAGCTTTTGGCCTTGGGTAAGGATCATCTGTTTGTATGGGAACTGCAAGACGGTTTTGTGCATGAAGATGATGCGGCTTCGCGGTTAGCCAAAGCGGTAAGTGGAATAGGCATTGATCATACGAAGCCGGAAGAAGGAAAGGTAAATCTCATCGCCAAGCGCGATGGACTGCTTGTTATTGATGAAGAGCGCTTGTTGCGCCTGAATTTACTAGGCGAAGTGGCGGTTGCTACTAGAAGCCAGGAACGGCCTGTGAAGAAGGGGGATGTAGTTGCCGGAGTTCGTGTCATTCCTCTGGTAATTGAAGAAGGCAAATCCCAGATTGCCGAACAGCTTGGCAAAGAGGCGGAAATTATCTCGGTGCATCCGTTTCGATCCTGCAAAGTGGGAATTGTAACCACTGGTAACGAAGTCTATTACGGCAGAATTGTTGACCGCTTTGGTCCTGTTGTAAAAGGTAAAGTAGAAGCTTTCGGATGTACCGTAGCACGGCAGGTGCTTGTACAGGATTCAGCGGAAGACATTGCTCGAGTAGTGCAGGAACTATTAGCGGAAGGTTGTCAACTGATCTTGACTACTGGCGGAATGTCCGTAGATCCCGATGATGTTACACCTGCAGGCATTCGGCAGGCTGGAGCTCAGATTGTCTCCTATGGAGCGCCGGTTTTACCCGGCTCTGTATTTATGATGGCTTATATAAATAAGGTGCCTATATTAGGCTTACCTGGTTGCGTTATGTATAATAGCACTACTGTTTTTGACTTAGTGCTGCCGTTGATTTTAGCTGATCGCGAGATAACTCAAGAACGAATTGCTCGTTGGGGCTTAGGGGGATTGTGCTTAAACTGCGAAGTGTGTCGCTTCCCAGAATGCTCTTTTGGCGCTTAGCGAAAATACGAAGCATTCAACGCCGCAACTAAAAAAGTAGGCATGTTTGGATTTTGGTGAAACACGATCCGAACCTTTGTCTTAGGTAGCTGGCGTTTGATGAAGGAGGCAAACTTGTGAAGAAAAAGGCATCATTGGAAGAGGCGCAGCGATTGCTTTTAGAGCAAGCTGTGACTGTAGGGGAATGTAGAGTGCCTTTAGCGGCAGCAGCAGGGAAAGTGCTGAGTCAGAATGTGTTTGCTCCGATGAAGTTACCTCCTTTTGACCGCTCGCCGCTAGATGGTTATGCTATGCGAGCAATTGATATTCGGCAAGCGTCTGTGGCGAAGCCAGTAGCATTACGAGTTGTGGAGGAAGTACGGGCTGGCTTTGTGGCTTCTCAAATAGTGGAGTCTGGCTGTGCGGTCAAAATCATGACGGGTGCGCCTATACCTGCAGGGGCTGATGTGGTAATTCCGTTTGAAGAGGTGGAATACAGTGCTGACGTAGTCTGCATTGAGGAGGCCTATGCGAGCGGCAGCAATATAGTGTATGCCGGGGAAGACGTTGCAGAGGGGGAATTGGTGGCAAGAAAAGGTACGGTAGTAACGCCGGCTCTCCTTGGTTTATTAGCCGCTTTGGGGGTGGAGCCGATTCCTGTTTATAAGAGTATTAACGTGGCTCTTCTTAGCACGGGGGATGAACTGGTAGAACCACCACACCTATTGGAGCCTGGAGAAATTTACAACTCCAATCTGCATAGCCTGCGTGCCTATTGCCAGATGCTGGGCGCGAAGACAGTGGTTCTAAATACGGCAAGTGATGAAGAAGAGGCGATAACAGAGCGATTGCATGAAGCGCTTTCTCAGGCCGATTTAGTTGTGACGACGGGGGGCGTATCTGTCGGCGACTACGATTTGCTTCCAGTTGCCTTAAAACGGCTAGGAGCGAAAGTTTTATTTCAAGGCTTGGCCATGAAACCGGGCTCTCCGGCTATGGCAGCTGTTTTTCAAGGAAAGCCAATTTTAGCTCTTTCTGGTAACCCTGCAGCGGCGTTAATTGTTTTTGAATTATTAGGGATGCCGCTGCTAAAACAGATGTTGGGTCGGAAAAGCGTTCTGCCACAACGATTTTCCGCTACCTTAGCCGATGATTTCTCGAAGTCCAGCAGTCAGCGACGTTTTGTGAGGGTGTGCTTAGAACAACAAGGAACCCAGATGTATGCCAAACTTGTGGGCTCGCAAAGCAATGGAGCCTTGCAATCGATGGCTGCATGTAACGCCTTGTTGGATGTTCCGGAAGGAAGCGGTCCCTTGCCAGCTGGTTGTGTTTTAGAAGCTGTGCTGACAAGCCGCTTTGTATAGAGAAAAATGGTGGCAAGTGCTATTGTACTGGCTGGCGGACGTAGTTTGCGTATGGGAAAAGATAAGACCCAGCTTCCCTGGGGACAATATACATTACTAGAACAAGTGATACGGCGATTACGCTATCTTACGGACGATGTTCTTGTTGTAGAGGGAGCTTTTCCTTCTCGCAAGTTGCAAGGTGCTCGCAGCGTATTGGATCGGTATGCAGGGCGCGGCCCGTTAGGCGGTATTCACGCAGGGTTACTAGAAGCAAAATACGAAGCTGTCTTTGTACTTTCCTGCGACATGCCTTTTGTGACGGTAGAATTAGCATCTTTTTTGTTAACCAAGCTTGATGGTTTTTCTGCGGTAACTCCAAAGTATGGAGGAAGAGTAGAGCCATTGTGCTCAGTATATTCTCGTGAATGCCTTGGTGTAATTGAAACCCTTCTTCAATCAGAAAATAATCAAGTGCGACAAATTTTTTCTAAAGTTAAAACGTGCTATGTGGAAGAAGCTGAATTGCAGTTTTTTGGAGATATGAACCATTTGTTTTTTAATTTGAATACTCCCGAAGACTGGCAGGAAGCTTTATACCGCAAGAGGCAAGGGTATGGAGATTTCGATATTCCTGTTTTCAATTCTTGGCAGGGCAATAAATAAACTTGCTAGCGGAGGAGGATTGAGATGGACAAAATGACAAAAATCCTGGGAAAAAAGCTACGTTTTTTGAGGACTAAAGAGGTTTCGAAAGATGGCTGGAATGAGACGGTTCCGCATGAGCGATTAGATGAGCAACGATATCGTGATTGTTGGAGCCATGACAAGGTTGTACGGACGACTCATGGAGTCAATTGCACAGGCTCCTGCAGTTGGAAGGTATTTGTTAAAAACGGGATTATTACGTGGGAAAACCAGCAGACAGATTATCCTTCGACCGATCCGGAGATGCCGGAATACGAACCCAGAGGCTGCCCTAGAGGAGCGAGCTTTTCCTGGTATGTTTATAGTCCGCTACGAGTGAAATATCCATATATTAGAGGGGCTTTGCTTTTATTATGGCGCGAAGCGTTGCAAGAATGCGGTGGTGCTCCACTCAAGGCATGGGCTTCTATTGTTGAAGACCCTGAGAAGGCTAAGAAATACAAAGAGCAGCGTGGTAAAGGTGGTTTTGTTCGGGCAAGCTGGGCAGAAGTAAATGAAGTGATTTCTGCTATGATGTTATATACCATTAAGACCTATGGGCCAGACCGTTTAGCAGGCTTTACCCCTATTCCCGCCATGTCTATGGTGAGCTATGCCGCTGGCTCTAGGCTATTGTCTTTGATGGGAGCGCCGATGCTCAGTTTCTATGATTGGTATGCTGATTTGCCTCCAGCTTCACCACAAGTTTGGGGGGAGCAGACGGATGTTCCTGAAAGCAGCGATTGGTATAATTCCGGCTACATCATTATGTGGGGCTCCAATGTGCCGATGACTCGAACTCCGGATGCCCATTTTATGACCGAAGTACGCTATAAAGGAACTAAGGTAGTTGCGGTTAGTCCTGATTATGCGGAAAATGTAAAGTTTGCTGACACCTGGGTGCCAGTGAAGCCAGGGGCAGATGGCGCTTTGGCCCAAGCGATGACCCATGTTGTATTAAAAGAATTTTATGTTGAACGCCAAACAGAGTATTTTAGTAACTATGCTAAAAAGTTTACGGACCTACCATTTCTTGTGGTCATTGAAGAGCAGGACGGGTATCAGATTCCGGGCGCTTTTTTACGGGCAAGCGATATGGAGTTTGAGACTCAAAAAGCAGAGTGGAAGCCGCTCTTATGGGATGAAAATAGACAGAAACCTGCTGTTCCTAAAGGAACAATTGGTCACCGGTGGGATGGAGAAAAAAATTGGAATCTACAACAAGAAGATGAGAATGGACAAGCCATCTCGCCTTGCCTATCGCTGCTAGGACAGGAAGATGATCAAATTGTAGTACGCTTTCCTGATTTTACGAAAGAAACACAGGGCGCTCTCGATAGAGGCGTACCTGTGAAACGCATTGTTGTAGGGGATAAAGAGCTTGTAGTTACCACCGTTTTTGATCTTATGCTAGCTCAATACGGCATAGACCGAGGTTTGCCAGGAGAATACCCTAAAAGTTACCAGGATGAGCAAGCCTACACCCCCGCTTGGCAGCAGAAAATTACGCAAGTGCCGGCAGAAACGGTCATTCAAGTCGCTCGCGAATTTGCTCAAAATGCAGTCGATACTTGCGGTCGTTCTATGATTATTATGGGAGCCGGTATTAATCACTGGTTCCACGGGGATACCATTTATCGTGCTATTCTAAACCTTGTGCTGCTTACAGGCTCGGAAGGCGTAAATGGAGGCGGTTGGGCTCATTATGTAGGACAAGAAAAATGCCGTCCCATCGAAGGATGGGGCACTATCGCCTTTGCGAGAGATTGGTCGGTACCGCCGCGGCTGCAAAATGCTACTTCCTATTTTTATTTTGCAACCGGACAGTGGCGATATGAAGAATTTGCCATGGATGAATTGGCTTCAACGACATCTAGCGCTCGCTATCGACATCCAGCCGATTACAATGTGTTGGCAGCTCGTTTAGGGTGGCTTCCGTCTTATCCGCAATTCAACTGCAATTCATTGAAATTGGGCGCAGAAGGAAATGCTGAGACGGCGGTAAAGAACGTCGTCGAAAAAATAAAGTCAGGAGCATTGTCTTTTGCCGTAGAAGATCCGGATAGCCTGGAAAATATTCCGCGCGGCCTTTTTGTCTGGCGCTCTAACCTTCTTTCTAGCTCTGGTAAAGGGCATGAGTATTTTATGAAGTATCTGGTAGGCGCTGCACATGGGCTGTTGGCTGAGCCTAATAGCGAAATGAAGCCGGAAGAAATTGTCTGGAGGGAAGAGGCAGCGCAAGGCAAACTGGATCTTCTTGTGACTTTAGATTTTCGGATGGCTGGAAATGCTTTGTACTCGGACATCGTATTGCCTGCGGCAACATGGTATGAAAAACACGATTTGAGCAGTACGGATATGCATCCGTTTGTTCATCCCTTCAATCCAGCTATCAGTCCGCCCTGGGAGGCAAAATCGGATTGGGATATTTTTAAAGGATTAGCTCATGCAATTTCAGAGATGGCTAAAGAATACATGCCAGAGGTGCAACAAGACTTGGTGACGGTTCCCTTAATGCATGATTCGCCTGGAGAAATTGCTCAGCCTTATGGAAAGGTACAGGATTGGCGGAAAGGAGAGGCAGAAGCTATACCTGGAAAAACTCTTCCTAACATGGTAGTGGTTGAGCGTAATTATACGCAGATTTATGATAAGTTTACCTCTCTTGGACCGCTGGCAGGCACAAAGCCGGTTGGAGCACACGGCATAAGTTTTTCAGCTGCAGAAGCGTATGAAGATATGAAAAAAATTAATGGTCTTGTTGAAGGAGACGGAGTTTCTAGCGGCTGTCCTTCTTTGCAATATGAACGTCAGGCCGCTGAGGCCATGCTTGGTTTGTCCAGCGCAACCAACGGCAAACTGGCGATGAAAGCATGGGAGGCCGAGGAAGAAAAGACCGGAATGAAATTGGCAGATATCGGCTTATCTAGCTCGGGCGAAGTATTTCGGTTTGACGATATTACCGCCCAGCCTCGCCAGGTCATTCCAACCCCTGTGTTTACTGGCTCCAACCAAGGAAATAGACGGTATACTCCCTTTTCAACGAGTATCGAAAGGCTTGTTCCTTTCCGCACGCTCACTGGACGGCAGCATTTTTACGTGGATCATGAAGTGCTGAGGGAATTCGGCGAATGCCTGCCTGTTTATAAATCTCCGCTGGAGCCGATACTGTTTAAAGGCAGGGCCTATGAGCCTAACGAACAGGAGCGAGGCATCGTACTTCGCTATCTTACTCCTCATGGAAAATGGAACATCCACAGTACCTATCAAGATAATTTGCGGATGTTGACCTTATTCCGCGGCGGCCCCACTGTGTGGCTTAATGATCAAGATGCGCTCGAAGCAGGGATTGCCGATAATGATTGGATTGAGCTTTACAATGGCAACGGGGTGGTTGCCGCTCGAGCCGTAGTCAGCCATCGCATGCAGCGTGGCGCAGTATACATGTATCACGCCCAAGACAAGCATATTAATGTCCCGGCGACTGTTATTACCGGACAGCGAGGAGGCACCCATAACAGTCCGACGCGGATTCATGTTAAACCGACGCAGTGTATCGGCGGCTATGCACAGTTAAGCTATGGCTTCAATTATTATGGACCCATAGGCAATCAACGGGACATTTATGTAGCGGTACGCAAGCTGAAGGAGGTGGATTGGCTTGAAGATTAAAGCGCAGCTGGCGATGGTAATGAATCTGGATAAATGCCTAGGATGCCATACGTGTAGCAATACTTGTAAAAACACCTGGACTAATCGTCCAGGGGCCGAATATATGTGGTTTAACAATGTGGAAACGAAACCTGGATGCGGCTATCCGGTTGAGTGGGAAAACCAGGAGAAATACCGAGGCGGCTGGATTTTCAAGGACAATAAACTGGAACTTCGCAGTGGCAATCGTTTAGACCGGTTGGCGTTTCATTTGTTTCACAATCCGTATTTACCTACGATGGATGATTATTATGAGCCGTGGACCTATGATTATGAAAAACTGACGAACAGTCGCTCTGTACGCAACCAACCAGTGGCTAGACCCAAATCGGTGGTAACCGATAAATATATGGATTTAAAATGGGGGCCAAACTGGGAAGACGACTTGGCAGGCGTCAGCCAGGGGAAATGGAAGGATGTAAATATTACAGACGAGCTGCAAGAGCAGATCCGCTTCGAGTATGAGAAGACCTTCATGGCTTATTTGCCGAGAATCTGCGAGCATTGTCTTAATCCTGGCTGTGTAGCCTCATGCCCATCCGGCGCCATCTATAAACGGGAGGAAGACGGCATTGTTCTAGTAGACCAGGAAACATGCCGTGGCTGGCGGCTATGTACTACCGGCTGCCCTTATAAAAAAGTCTATTACAATTGGAAAACCCAAAAAGCCGAAAAATGCATATTTTGCTTTCCTCGTATTGAAAATGGACAGCCGACTATTTGCTCGGAAACGTGCACTGGACGCATGCGTTACATTGGCGTGATTTTGTATGATGCAGACAAAGTTAAAGCGGCGGCAGCGACGGTTGAACCGACAGAGCTCTACCAAGCCCAGTTGGACGTGTTCGTAGATCCTAATGACCCTGAAGTTGAGGAGCAAGCATTAAATGCAGGGATCAGCGCAGACTGGTTAGACTGTGCTAAAAGCTCTCCTATCTACGAATTGGCAATACGTCACCGCGTAGCCCTACCGCTGCATCCGGAATTTCGAACCTTACCGATGGTTTGGTATATACCTCCGCTGAGTCCGCTTATGAGTGCTGGTGGAAAGGCAGCTAGCGAGCAAGGCCTTTTTGCAGCCCTTGATGAGATGCGGATTCCTCTTAAATACCTTGCCAACATTCTTACCGCCGGCAATGTTCAGGCAGTGAGAGCCGCGCTGGATAAAATGCTGGTTATGCGTCATTTTATGCGAAGCGTCCAATTGGGAGAACCCTCTAGTACTGAGCTGGAGTTGTCCCAAGAGGAAGAGTCTGAACTGACCAAGCTTTATCGATTGCTTGGAGTTGCTAAATATAAAGACCGCTTTGTTATACCGTTATCTCATCAAGAACAATTCAAAGAGGCTCATCAGGCGCAGGGGCAGTGCCCAAGTTCTTGCAGCGGAGGTACGGACGATGTCTGATACGTCGATCACGGTCTTCCAACTGCTATCAGGGCTCCTAGAATATCCCCCTGCATCGCCGGTAAATACATCGCTTTATCAAGAAGCACTATCTCATCTTCCGGAAGACGAGATAAAAGCATTATTGCTGAAGCACCTAGAATATCTCGTTGCGACAGAGGAACATCAGTTAGCGATGGATTATGTTACTTCTTTTGATTTCAATGAAAAGTGCAGCCTTAGTTTGACTTCTCATATCTGTCATGAAGAACGTCAACGAGGGGGAATGCTGGCAGAGTTGAAACAGTTGTATTCTCAAGCAGGCTTTGAGCTTGTTTCTCAGGAGCTTCCAGACTATCTTCCGATGGTCTTGGAATTTATCTCTGTTTCCAATAGTGAGCTCGGACTTACTGTGTTGGAAACAGTCCGGCCAGGTATGATGAAACTGCTTGAGGGGATGAAAGAATACAACAGTCCCTATTCTTCGCTCATCCAAGCTTGCGTTTTGGCAACAACGCCAGAGTTTTATCTGCTACAGAGTCAGGAGGAATACGCGCATGAATGAATTTATGGAGCAATTTCTCTGGGTTATATACCCCTATGTGATTGCCGTGATTTTTATTATGGGCCATATCTTTCGCTATATGACAGACCAAGCTGGCTGGACGACAAAATCTAGTGAATTTCTAGAAAAAGAGCAGTTGAAATGGGGTAGTTTATTATTTCATTTTGGCATCCTGGCAGTGTTGGGAGGGCACTTTTCTGGATTGTTAGTACCCAAAGAATGGTTTAACGCAGTTGGAGTTACTGATGAAATGTACCATGCTGCTGCAGTTGGTGGAGGCGGTGTTGCCGGACTGGCAACGTTGGCAGGAATACTTTTCTTGACGGTGAGGCGTTTTTCTAACGCCCGGGTGAGCTCGGTGAGTTCTTTTGGCGATAAGCTGGTAGTCGTTGTTTTATTAGCCGAAATCGTTGTTGGCATCGCCGGAACTGCCAGTGGTTTGCTTCCTGGCGGAGCGGGGTTTGATTATCGTGAAACAATTGCCCCCTGGCTAAGAGGACTGCTGATCTTTACGCCAGATAAAACGCTTATGAGTTCCGTTCCCTTTGTATTTCGCGTCCACATTCTATTGGGCTTGATGATTTTCGCGATTTGGCCTTTTACTCGACTTGTCCATGTCTGGAGTGCACCTTTAGAGTATATAAGCAGGGCTTATATTCACTACAGGACTAAGATATCAGGCAATCTGGTGGTTTCTAAGTATCAAACCAGGCGCTAAAGGGCCTGTAAAAGAATTTTAGGCATAGCGGTCCAATTTACTCAAGAGGTGATGGTGATGAACGACTCCAAAAACGCAACCAGGGCGCTTGTCATGGCAACGCTGGCGATGTTGGTATCTTTTGCTGTTTGGGGACTTATTTCCTCGCAGTCTACAAGGTTCCAAGCTGTGATGGGTCTTTCTGACGCCCAAACGGGTTTTATTATTGCGATCCCCGTCTTGATGGGGTCGCTCACTCGTATTCCGATGGGGATGGCAACGGAGCTATACGGAGGGAGAAAAATATTTGCGGCGCTGATGCTGTTCTGCGTTATCCCCATTTGGGGCTTGTTGCATACCGAAACTTATATGGAGTTGCTATTCTGGGGCTTTTGGCTCGGAGTAGCGGGATCTTCCTTTGCGATCGGCATACCCTTTGTTTCTAAGTGGTTTGCGCCAGAACGACAAGGATTAGTTCTTGGAATTTACGGGATGGGGAATATTGGTACCGCGGTGGCTAACTTTACGGTTCCATCTTTCAATCGAAATCTTGGCCCTGAATTTACTTTTTACATTTATGGAGCCGGGATTGTTCTCTTTGCGCTAGTATATTACTTTACCGTTCGCGACGCGGTTGCAACGTCAAAGCCTGTCTCTATTACCGACAGTATCGCAGTTGTCAAAAAAACGCAACCCGTATGGATTCTCAGTATTTTTTACTTTCTTACCTTTGGCTCTTTTGTGGCGATGGGAAATTATCTGCCGAAACTACTTGTAGATATTTTTCAAATATCGAGTGTGGATGCGGGCTTGCGGACAGCAGGATTTGTAGTGGTTGCAACCTTCGCCAGGCCTATGGGAGGCTATCTAGCGGATCGCTTTGGGGGGCATGCAATTTTGAACTGGGTTTTTGCCGTAACGATGGGAACGGCGGTAACTTTGGCTTTCTATACTTCTTTCTGGCCGGTCACAGTAGCTAGCCTTACCTTGGCCATGGCCGCTGGCGTAGGCAACGGGGCTGTATTTAAGCTGGTGCCTCAATATTATCCCAAGCACACGGGGGTTGTTACGGGGATTGCAGGCGCGGCAGGCGGAATTGGAGGCTTTTTCCCTCCCTTGGTAATGGGGGTTGTTCGTCAAGAGCTTGGCGCTTATTTTGTAGGCTTTCTTCTGCTAGCCTTGTTTGCTGCAGGGTGTTGGTTTCTTAATGTTAGAAAGACTAACGCTTTGACGACTACAGTAGCATAGTGCGAGCGAGAAAGAGAAAAACAGGAGAATTTTAAAGAATAAGGAGATGTTTAATGATGGCTACCATTACGATCGAACGGGAGAATTGCATTAGTTGTGGTATGTGCTGGGACACTTGTCCCGAGGTTTATGAACAAAACGCAGCCGACGCAAAAAGCCAAATTTTATCGCATTTACAATTGGCCCAAAATCCCGCTGAAGGAAGTGTAGGGGAAGACCTAGAGGACTGTGCCCGTGCCGGAGCCGATGCTTGTCCTGTTAGCATAATTTCTGTGGTGTAGAGCAGGGGAGTTCCCGCTTTAGTGATTTTATATGAGCCGCCTTAATGACAGTCAAGTTTTAAGTGTTAGATCGCCTGAAAGGAAGGGGAGCTTTATGAAATCAACCATTACGGTCAATGGGAAAACTCGTCTTGGAGAACTTGTAACCTACTTCCCAACGATTACTACGCGTTTGAATGAACTGCATATAGACTACTGTTGCCAAGGAGATCGGACGATTGAAGAGGCCATTGAAGAAGCGAATCTTAATTCTGGTTTTATTGCGGAAATTCAAAACGCCTATAGTGATTATTTAGCAAAACCCAACAAGGAATTAAGTGTAGCAGAGCTGTCTGATGAACAGCTTATTGATCTCATTCTTGAAATCCATCATCAACCAGAGCGTGTTTTATGGATGGAATTAGATCAGCTTGTAAATAAACTTTTGCTTGTTCACTTCAAACATGGAAAAGAACTGCTTCTGAAGCTGCATCGAAATTTTAGCGAATTAAAATTGGAGTTAGAAGAACATTTCGCCAAAGAGGAAGAAGAGTTATTCATAGCAATGCGTAAAAGGGAAAAAACTTCTGAAGAGCGGGCCGCAATAAGTTCGATGATTCACGAATTAGAAGGGGAACATGAGATCGCCGGACAAATTATTAAACGCATCATAAAAGAGACTAATGACTTTACGCCGCCAGAGTACGCATGCCCAACCATGAAAGCCGTCTATCATAAACTCCATGAATTGGCAGATGATATCTTTCTCCATATTGCGAAAGAAAACAGTGTTCTCTTTAAGCGCTACGCATAAAAATACTCGTATCTTGCAAAACTACTTTCAGCGTTTGCTTGCTGCCATATACAAAAACAAAGCCGACTAGGATGAAAAGCATCTTGGTCGGCTTTGTGCTGTACTTAAGGAACAGCACTAGGACATTGGTATAAAATATGTTATTTTATAAGTGAACGAAAATTCATAGTACAAGGTTGGCTGCGATGAAAATGAATATACAGGAAGCGGTGTCTGTGGTCGAGGCATTCCAGAAGGTTGCTCCTAAGTCCCTGATTGCGCTGGCGGCCTGCGGTAAGTTGCGCCATTTTGTTAAAGGGGAGCATTTGTTTTTCGATAAAGATCCGTTGGAGACAATCTATGTTGTGGTCAGCGGCCTAGTTTCTCTTTATAAAACGAATGCGCAAGGGGAAAAAAAGTTATTTTTATTTTGGACCAGGGGAAATTGATCAATGAGGTTGTCTTACAAGGGATGACGGCGTCTGTCAATTGTGAAGTCTTTGAAACAGCGCAAGTTCTTTGCTTTAATAAACATGATTTTTTGGATATTATGGAACATGATTTTACTTTAACGAAGGGCGTTTTAGATTCGCTATCCGTAAAAGTAAGGCGGACGTATCGCCAGCTAAAGAACACCTCTACGGCATTGCGGGGAGATAAGCGCGTTGCCGCCAAACTCTGGAAGCTGTCAAAAGATTTTGGCGTCACCGGACCCAATGGAACCACTATCACTTTAAATTTAAGCATCACGTATCTGGCAGATCTGCTGGGATTAAAGCGAGAGACCGTTTCCAGGCAGTTAAAAGCCTTGGCCCAGCAAGGGTTAATCGACGTAACCAAAGGGAGAATAACAATACTGGATTGCAATAAATTGTGTGAATTTTTTAAAGCGCCATAAGAAAAATCACTTCATGAGATTAGACGTGTTAAACCAGAATATTCATTAGAAGTCTATAATGAAACAAAGGTTCGAAAAAACGTTAAACATAATAGTAGTGAAATCAATTCAAGACGAATTGGCTCGTAATAAATAATTTCAAACAAAATAGCACGCACAAAAAGACTTAAGTTCAAAAACAAAAATCCTTTTAAGTGTCGTCAGACAACCTAAAAGGATAGAGTTAAAGCCTCTGTTTTACACACCAATATTCCGTCCGATAATTTATACTTATCGGACGGAATAGAAATTTACACAAATACAATACCCTATTATAGCTTTTCAAACGGCGCAAAACCAAGCTCTTCCCACAGTAAATTATGCTGCTGCTGTGCTAAGGCACTCAAACGACGATGCAGCAGCCATTGGCCATGAGCCAAGTTCTTGAAAAAAATTTGCTCCAGCGGAAAAATGGTGTGAGCTGCCATTTGCTTATATAAACTTTCCAGTCGTTCCAGCCAAGCCAAATATTGCCATAAACGCCCTAGCCAAAAATAGTCTGTTACCATTTTCTCTTGATTCTGTTCCTGCGACAGCTTCGCCCAAATTCGCTGCCGCTCAATAAGAGCTTCTGCATCGACTTCTGGAAGAATCGAACGCTCTGCACTTGTCAGCCATTGCACGTATTGCTCTTGAATCGCTTGACAATGCCGCCAGATTTCCAGTTCCTGCGCCGAGGCGCCAGGAGCGAGCATTTCTTCCAGGGCGGCAATGCATGTTTTTTCCATTTTTTTAGCTACTTGCCAACGTGTATTTGCACTCATTACCCATGTTCTCCTTGCATATATATAAGTATAAAGAAAGGCCCTTTCTTGTAGAAAAGGCCTTTCCTTTCGCTCGCAGCGTTTTTATTGATCGGCCCGCAATTTGCCGCCTTGCCCCAAGTTTTCTTTCGGCATATCCCGCATAATGATGGTTACTGCCGAAGTAGGACAAGCCGCGGTTTCGGAAATGGCTTCCGTTACCCGTTTAACCAGTTCCCGCTTCTGTTCGACTGTACGCCCTTCAATCAAATCAATCTGTACGATAGGCATTATAAAACCCTCCTCTGCTAATTTTGCCGAATGATATCAGCAAATATAAATTATTCTATTCGCCGTGGAACAGTAATATCCTTTTCCTGTTCCGCTTTTCTTTGGCGGCGCTTGCGCCACCATAAAGCTCCATATACTGCTACAACAAGTAAAATTACTGCAATAAGGCGTCCCATGTTTTCGCCGGCAAAAGCTAAGTCATGACCTAACAAGACTTTAATAACCACCGGCGGCAGCTTGCCGATAACCGTGGCTAAGAAAAAGTCTCTTACCGACATGGCGCTAATGGCGGCTACAGCCGTAATGATGCCGGAAGGCGCCAACGGCAAAAGTCTAGCCGCAAGCAACGCTTTAAAGCCGTTCTTGGCGCTATACGCATCCACCTGTTTTAAATAAGGGCTTTTCGATATCCAGCCCGCCACTATATCTCGAAAAAAGTAACGAGCAAAGACGAACATAACCACAGCGCCCAAGACTTCACCGAGCCAGGAAAGAAGTATACCCCAGTAGAGACCAAAAACAATACCTGCCGCACCTGATAAAATCATGAAGGGAAATACAATTGTAAAGGTCATTACCACAAACAGAGCCAGCGTCACCAACACTGCCGTAGCCGTACCGAAAGAGCGCAAGTACTCCGCCAGCGCCGCAATATCGCCTGTTTCAATAATTCCATAGGCATGCTGAAAAAATTCAGGCTGCCATAAATAAACGCCTGCCGCCATGGCTGCGACTACAAACCATCCTATAATTTTCCCCATTTTTACCCTTCTCTTTCAATATCGTTTTACTTCTCTTATCTTATCATATTTCCACCAGGCGCGACGAGGATTTTTATCACCCGCACATCTTGCAATGATCCTTCCACTGTGCTACAATATTTTTGTTATAGATAGCTACAGAAATTTTGTCTCTTGACATAAAGGAGGTGGAAACGATGGCCAATGTTTGCGAAATTTGCTCCAAGGGTGAAGTTAGCGGCTTTAACGTCAGCCACTCCCACTTGAAAACCAAGCGCACCTGGAAACCCAACATTCAACGTGTGCGAGCTGTAGTAAACGGAGACATTAAACGGGTCAACGTTTGTACTCGTTGCTTACGTTCCGGAAAGGTGCAACGCGCCATCTAAGGTGTTGTTGCCTTAAATAAAAGCGGAGCTGGATAATCCAGCTCCGCTTTTATTTTTTAGTTAAAGGGAACGTGACACAGAGTAACTGAGTAACAGAGAAAAGCCAGAGGGTTACGATACAGCTTATAAAATCCATTAGCCGTTCTTCTCTTGCGCACCCTCACTCTACTCCCTATACTCCTGTTTGAGTGTTCTCACAAACTCAAAACCCTTGAATTTACTGGCCTCGTAATGAGGTCTTTTTATTTTACCTCCCAACATAGAGCGGAAAATTAGCGGAAAATTAGTGAAGAAAAATCAATTTGGGACTTGATTTTTTCA
>SAAJ01000008.1 GCA_009929485.1 Negativicutes bacterium | reverse complement strand
TGGCCAACCGTTTGTCGTGACATTGTGATGAAATAAAGAGCTATGCTACAGTATGGCTTGAAATAGAGACTATACTCCAAAATTATGGGGTTGAACCGAGCGCATTCAACGCATAGAGACGGATGTCTACATAGCCTGCCAGAACCTCTTCCAGGTTGTCTTTTAAAAACGCCCCTAATTGCGTTACACCGTTCGTCACAATCGCGATGGATTTCATGAAAATCCGCCTTTCCAAAAAACAACCCTCTCCTCCGCCATGCGGAAGCAGGGCCTTATTGTTGTGTACGGATTCTTGCTTGCCGCCATAAAGTCTTGCTCACCAAACCGTCAATTTAATAACTCGCTTAAAAATCAATTCCATTTCCTTGCTTCCGGCATCCGCCTCCAGCGTTTCAGCAATCCCCCCCAACGCAAACGACAGCAGAGAATTAAACATCCCTGCTGCCGCTTGTGTTGGCCAAATTTTTATTCTATTTACCCTAACGTTGCAGCTAACAAATGCTCCCGCCGCCAAGGCGCTCGTCTTCGTGGTTTTCCAGCGCAACTTTTATAGCTACCAGCAAGCCTTTTTCCAATAAGGAAAGAGCCATGCTGGGCTGACCGGGCAGCTGCGCCGCTTGCTTCGGCAGGTACGGAATATGAATAAAGCCGCCTCGCCGTCCGGCGCCTTCTTGCTGCAAATAATGCATAAGCCCGTAAAACAAATGGTTGCAGACAAAGGTTCCCGCTGTATTAGATACGCTAGACGGAATGCCTTCTTCTCTAAGAGCGGCAACTATCTTCTTGATGGGAAGCGTGGACCAATACGCCGCAGGCCCTCCTGCCACAATGGCCTCATCCACCACCTGATTCCCCTCATTGTCGGCAATGCGAAAGTCATCTACATTAATGGCGACACGCTCCGGGGTCATCTCCATACGGCCGCCAGCCTGCCCCACGGCAATTACCAACGACGGCTGCTCCTCTTGAATGGCCTTTACTAACGCCTCAATGGCTTTCCCCCGCACCGTAGGAATTTCACGCGTCACGATTTCCACATCGCCGACACGCACGCCTTCCAGCCTTTTTACTACTTCCAGCGCCGGATTGACATCAGCGCCGCCAAAAGGATCGAAACCGGTTATAAGCGCTTTCATTTACCTCACCCCCGCAAAAGCCAGCCAATACGCCAGCGCAATTTGAATAACCAGCAGCGGCAGCGCCGTTGCAATTTGCGCTTTGATTACGCCGTTTTTGTCCGTCATTTCCAAAAGCGCCGCCGGAACGACATTAAAGTTAGCCGCCATGGGCGTCATCAGCGTTCCGCAGTATCCGGACAACATCGCCAGCACGCCGATAATAGCCGGGTCCGCGCCATGCAGCTGAATCACCAACGGAATTCCGATACCGCTGGTGATAACGGCAAACGCGGCAAAGGCATTTCCCATAATCATGGTAAACAAGGTCATGCCGAGACAATACGCCACAACAACCGCCAGCACATTATCCGTAGGCGCTACCGAAGCCACCAGTCCCGCTACCACTTTACCGACGCCCGCTTTATCAAAAAGAGCGCCCAGCGCCGCCAAAAACTGCGACAAAATAACCGCCCAGCCAATGGCGTCAATTAAACGGCGGCCTTCATTTCCCGCAACCTTCAACAATTCCCGCGTCATTGCCATCGCCGCCGCTAAGCCGCACAAAGAACCCAGCCCCAGTCCTACAAGCGCTCCCATGGACGTGAATTTTGCTACTAGAAAGGTCACCACCGGCACAATTAACGTAGGCAAAAACAGGCGATTTCCAAACCGTACCGCCTCGTGCTGTTTTTCTTCTTTCGAAGATTCTCCGTACGAGCCGGTTCCCAACCATTTTTTCGCCGCAAGCAGCGCCATCAAAACTACAATGAGGCCGACAATCCAAGCGGGAATCTCTTTACCGCCGATAAAGGTCACACCGTAAAGAGCCCAAAACGCAGCGGTTCCGTAGCGCGCCTTATGGTTCTTATCCAACAAGGTATACACGCTAAACGCCAGCAACAAGATACCGGTCAAACAATACATCTGCTCCAAGGTTACGCTCATTTCCCGTTGCCTCCTTCCGGGGCTTTTACCGCCTCGCTGTTTAACAGCCGTTCCATTTTACGATCAAACAGCGCGTAGCGAACCGCCGCCAATGCCAACGCCGCAACAGCAGTGGGAATGGCGTACATAGCCATCGTAATTAAATCCACTTGATATCCTGCTTGTTCCATAACGCCCTTGATCAGCAGCAAACCGCCCGCGGCGATAAACATTAACTGACCATAAAAATTGCCATAGTTTTCCGCGCTGGCGGACATAGCCCGAATCTCATCAAGAACCGCCGGAGACAAGGTCCTCCCTTTCGCCACCGCCGCCTCCGCCATAGGGGCGACAATAGGACGAATAAAACTAGGATGCCCACCCAGTTGCAAGCCCAAAGCGCCCGTCACTTGACGAAACACCATATACAACAGCATGATGCGCCCGGCGGTAGCGCCTTTTAGATTCAAAATGAACCGCTCCGCCTGTTCCCTCAAGCCATGCCGTTCCAATACGCCGATTACCGGAAGCAATAAAATAAACAAGGACATATACCGATTGGTAGTAAACGCCGCGCCGATAGCGTCCAAAATCTCCATCGGCCCCATACCGGCCGCAAAGCCGGTAGCAAATCCCGCCGCAACCACCACCAGCAGCGGATTAAAACGAAACGCCAGTCCCAATACGACAATAAGAATTCCAATCAACTTAATCATATCCCTACTCCTTTCTTGCCGGGAACGATCCGCCAATTTACAAAATGCGATCCGTATAGCTTGCAAGAGCCGCCATATTCAAAATCACAATTTTTTTGTTTTCCATGCGAATCACGCCTTCTTCTATAAACTCTTTTAACTGCCGAGTCACCGTAATACGTGAGCAGCCTACATTCTGCGCCAACTCATGCTGCGTAAAGGTTGAAGAAATACGAGGAAAACCTCCGCTTTTCCCAGGCGCTTCGTTGGAGCAGGCGCTAAGACGCAGCAACGCATCGGCAATTCTGCCGCGAGCGTCATTAAAGCGATAACTGGTGGATTGCAACAACACAATGCGAAACTTTCTCGTCATGCTGTGCATCAGCCAGCCGTACGCGTCCGGACAGTCGCTGACGCTTCTCTCGAGCACTTCTTTCGTCACAAAGGCAACCTGCGACGCTTCCTTCGCTCGTACCGCATAGCTAAGCTTGCCGCCTCCCAGCAGATTCATTTCACCGAAGATCTCCCCCGGGCGCAACAGATACAGCAGCTTTTCCTTCCCCTGCATGCTGACAATACTTTTCGCAACAATGCCTTTCACAATGATCCCAAAGGCGTCATCACAATATGAAGGATCGATCCAGCTCCCCTTCGCATAGCTTTTAAGACAACCCCATTTAGACAGTTTGTCGCAAAAAAAACGTCTCATTTCCGTCTGCTTCCGGTCATCAAAGACTTCTTCATACATGCGCACACGCTCCCTATTCCGGCAAAAGCGGAAAACCGCAAACGGCAATTTACGCCTGTATTTCCGGTCCCGACAGGTTGCTCTTATTATAGCCAAAAGAACTTACAGAAAATGTAGCCCATGCTACATTTTTCATAATAAAAAATCACATTTACACAAGCGCGGCTTTCCCTCAAGTCTTTTCGTCCTTTTCACAAAGACTCGTACTACTTTTGTCTTTTTTCGTTTGTTTACCGTTTCTTCCTTGGCCGCGCAAAGTCCTGCCCAACCACCAACATGAAGAAGCAACTACCGAATCAGTCGCCGCCTAAGTTTTGCCGCAGACACTCCAACGTCTCCCTCAGAATCTGACGCACCTGTTCTTCCGGCAGGCCGCAACGGTTTCCCAGCTCTCGCAGGGAGCGTCGCTTCGTATGATCCAGGCCGAAATAGCCGCGCAGCAGCAAGGCCTGCTGTTTCGGCAGACGACGCAGCAGCATCTGCAGTAAGGTTTGCAGCTCTGGCGAAGATTCTTTTTCACTGCGCAGCACATTCCAAAGGCGCGTCTCGCCTTCTTGAACCGCGTCCAGTGAAGCATGGTCTCCCAAAAATAACTGATAACAGCGCAATCGCGCTCGATAGTCCCCCGCGGATAGGCCCAGCTTCCTCCAGCCCCAAGCTTCGGGCTTGCCGCGTACAAGCCTCTCGCCTTCAACGCGGCGGGCTTGTACCGCTGCCTCATGCTGCCGTCGCGGCAAGTGCACCAAATATCCTTCCTGCCAAATTCCCAAATACAACCGTTTGCGAATACAGAAGGAAAGATAATTGGATAAGCAAGGCTTTTCCAGCGCCTGCGGCCGCCGCGCCGCTTCGATGAGACCTAAAAAGCCCAATTGCATGAGATCGTCTTCCTCCATGCCCAGCGGCAGCCGTCGATAGCGCCGCAGCAGATGTTGCACAAGGCCTCGATTGCCTTCCAGAAATTCATTCAAGGCAGCCTGGTCTCCCTGCTGATAGCGCGTCAGCAACTCCCGATTTCTCGCATCCCAATCCACTGCTTGTTTCACTTTATAAACAGCCCCCTTCTAAAATTATGTAAATTCGCACAATCTTTTTTCTTCTCTTTCCTTTAAGAAATTCCTTCCAGGTACAATAGCTCAGATAAACAACGGCAAGGAACTGCTCTTCACACAGTCCCTTGCCGCTTATTCGATCTGGTCTTTCTGGCGGAGACCGGATGCTACGCCATCCATGGATTTTCAGAGGAGACCGGCAATTATGCCATCCGTGGCATTGCCGGCATTAGGTACATCACGTACCGTCAGGCACTTCACGTGCCGTCGCTGAGTTCCGTTCCTGCTCCGTCGAGCCCTCACTCTACTCCTGTTTTATCCATTATTTCTCTGGCTTTTCTCTGTTGCCTCTGTTACTCTGTGTGCCGTTTTCCTGCCCCGCTCTACCGCAGCGCTTCCAGCATCCAGAAGAGGCAAAAGCCGATAATGCCGCCTACCAAAGAGCCGTTGATACGAATCCAGGCCAGATCTTCGCCGACCTTTTCCTCTACCAAGCGGTTCAGGCGTTCGGCGCTAAGACGGTCCAGCGCGTGCACGGCCACTTCGCCAATCAAATGGCGGTGCCCCGCCAAGAGATGGCTAAGGGCTTCCTTGCAGGACCCTTCCAGTAAAAGCCGTAAAGACTGGTTCTTTTTGAAATAATCCCAGTATCCCATGAGCTGGGTAAGCGCCCAGGAAACCAAGGGGGTCCGCAGGGAAAGATCCCTTCCCGGCTCGCCCAGCAGCGCTTCCAGCTCGGCTTTTGGCCCTACTGGCGAACGAAGCAGACGCAGTAGCTGCAAAAGCACCTCCTGTACCGGAACCACCTGGAAGAGTTCTTCTTTCCAAGCTTCCAGACGCTGCGCCTGGTCTG
The DNA here is from genome assembly GCA_009929485.1 of Negativicutes bacterium. Classification (GTDB taxonomy): domain Bacteria; phylum Bacillota; class Negativicutes; order Anaeromusales; family Anaeromusaceae; genus Anaeromusa. The sequence continues at coordinate 83,870 of SAAJ01000008.1, read as the reverse complement.
GGCTTGCTTCCAGCTCCAGCAAAAGTTCCTCCGCCTTATCCCGCAGCCACAGGCGTAGCGGATGCTGCTCTTCCGTACGCAGAGCCTCCAAAAATTTCTCCGTTTCTTCCAACGCCGCTTTGGCCAAATCTTTCGTGTCAATCTGTCCGGCGGCTTCCATCATGCCTCCCAAAAGCTGCATGAGAGGATTGCGTTTCGCCAATTCCGCTTCATAAGCGGCGCGCAGCCAGCCCTCCAGCACCTCTTGCGACTCTGGCCGCCGCACCTGTTTGAGCAGCGCCTTTGCCAGCGCTTCCCACAAGGGCGCTTCTCTCTTTTCCGCTAACGCCTGCCGCCCCCAGGAGGCCACAGCCGGGGCCGCCGCGAGTTGACTCAGCTGCCCCCGAACCCAGCCTTCCAGCTTACCGGCCAACGCTTCCGGCTCCAGCTTATCCAGCCAGTCCCGCAGCAGTTGCCGCGCCAAAAGCAGCAAAATATAGCGGCCTTTGCCTTCTTCCACCCAGGCAATAAAGGTTTCCGCAATCGGCCAGCTTTCCAGGGCCTTTTGCAACTGACTTTGGCTGAAAAACTTATCCTGCACCATTTTGGCCGTGCCGTCGATGAGGCGGCGACGGTTGCGGGGAATCAGGCCGGTATGCCAAGACAGGCCTAAGGGGCGGCGAAATAGCGCCTCCACCGCAAACCAGTCGGCAATGCCGCCAACCAGGGCCGCTTCCGCTGCAAATAGCAGGCAGCGGGCGGCCAAGCTCTGAGGATAGGCCAGCTTAAAGGCCAAACAGATGAGAAAGAGCACGCCAACCCCCGCTAAAATGCGGTTAGCTTTGACAAAGGGGTTCATTGCCCCACCCCCCATTCCACAAGCTGCGTCAGGAGAAATAAGAAAGCCCCTGCCAAACCGCCCACTACCGAGCCGTTAATACGGATCATCTGCAAATCATCGCCCACTTTTTCCTGCACAAAAGCAGCCAGCTCTTCGCCGGATTTGCGTCCCAATTCGCTGGCGGCAACAAAGGAAGCCAAATCGAGAGGATGACGCTGCAGCCAGCGGCGCAGCTGCTCCTTCATCCAACGATCCAAGGCCCCTTGCTGATCTTTTTCCGCGGACAAGCTTTTTTCCACCGCCGCCGTAAGAGCTTCCGCCTGGCGCGGCAGCAAGCGATCTTTTCCTTGCAGCACCTCCTGCTGCAGCTCCTGCACCCAGGGCGTCAGCCATTGAGCAAAAAATCCAGGATGCCGGCTCAGCCACTCGTCTTTCCATTGTTCCAGTTGTTGCCGCCGTTCCGGCTGCCGCAGTCCCAGCAGCTTTTTCCAGCACCAAGCACGTAAACGACGGCGCAGGGGCCGCTCCGGATCGGCCAGGTTCTGCACAAATCGTTCCAACCACTGCAGTACCATATCCACCCGATCTTCCGCCGTCAGGCCCGCAGCGCGGTTGACCATGCTGCGCAGCATGCCTCCCGCCTCGTAGCGAGCCAGCGCCGCCTCCAGCACTTCCAGTAAAATCGCCCGAAACTCCGCCGTCTTTAGCGCCTCGCGGACCTGCTCCAGCACATGCGCTATCACTGCGTCATCATAGCGCTGCCGCAGGCTCCACGCGCCGGCGCGCAGCGCCAAGGGCGCTAGTTCCGTCCGTTCCAGCCCCATGCGCAGCAGTTGATCCGCCAGCCGCCCCATTTCTTCCGGCCGCACCGCCAAGATCATGTCCTGCAGTAGTCGCTCCAATACGCGGCGCAGCGTATCTCGCCCGCCCTGACGCCGCAGATAGTCCAGCAATACCGCCGCCGCATCATAGCGCTGCAGCACCTGCATAATATTATCCGGCGTCAACAGCTCTTTTTCTACTAGATCCGTCAGATCCGTTAGTATCCGTTCTTTATTGCGAGCCACCAGGTTCGCCCGCCAGGAAATAAAGCCCAAGGGTTTGCCAAAAAGAGCGGTCACCGCAAACCAGTCCGCTAAGCCGCCCACCAAGGCCGCGCCAAAGGCGCTTTGGGCCAAAGCGCCTCCAACGGTATGCCCGTAAGGCAAGCTCGCCGCCATCCCGGCGGCAGCCGCGCCCAGCGCCGCCAGCGCCTGATATCGTTGTTTCGCCATAAGTCACCTCGCAGAGAAAATAATGCCGCATTGTATGCGCTGAAAGTATTTCGCCTTTTTGGCCTCAGATTCCTTTATCGACAGGATGAAACACAGAGTAACCGTGACCGAGAGAAAGGACGTAACACAGAGTAAGCAGAGTAGCAGAGGAAAGGCCAGAGGAAACAGTGAGAATAATAGTTTAGGTAAGGCTTGAAGTTATTGTCATTGCGAGCGCAGCACAGCAACTTCCCCATGGGGACTAAGACTTTGAGCAAGAGAAGCAGAGGACCGACTGGGCGTTACGGCTTTTTACACGCCATTTTTTGCGGCAATGGCCCGGGCCAAATCCTGAATGCATTCGCTGAGCCGGTCCAGGCGCGTTTCCACACGCACCAAAAGATAGGCCGCGACTACCATCGGAAAACCGTACGCCGACATGGCCGCCAATAACGCTTCCATATACTATCACCACCTTTTTCAGGGTACTGCTGATTTATTCGTATCACACGCCAGGACAATTCTTTTTTCTCCTGGTTGCGTCAGAAAACCTTGAAAGAGCCCCGCTATTCCCGCGGCTCTCTTCCTTGCCAGGTGAAAAAATCTCTCGCCCTGGCGGTGCACTCATTAAATCAGCAGCACCCTTGACTCATATCTACTATTTTTGTGCCTGTTACCTGCTAAAAGCCGCACCCCGTCCCCCTCATTCGTACCCTCCCTTTACTCCTTTTACTCCTGTTCAAATCCAATTCCCCCGGCTTTTCTCCACATAAAAAACCGGGTAGCAGGTTGCCCCGCCGCCCGGTTCTTTATTAGGCCAAAGCCTGCGTATCCTGCGTATGAACCTGGCAGGACACCGGCGTTACCAAAGCGCCGTTCTTGTTTTGGAACAAGTGCTTGGTGGCAACGGTCTGCATGACCGCCATTACGCCAGCCTTGGTCAGATCGTCTTTGGGGTTGGCCAAGGAAAGAGTCGCTTCTTTACCAGCTTCATCCCGGAAGATCATTTCCAAACGTTTCGTCATCGCTTTTTACCTCCTTTGCTGCATAGTAGAGGCCTGTCTTACGCGTTGGTCAGATGCCCCTGGTCCACGCGCAGCACCGAGGCTACGGTGTACTGCTGGAGTCCGCCCAGCGCGGTTGCGGCGTCGAAGACGTCCGCATCGGCGGCGGCCGGGTTCAAGCCGCTCAAGGATACATTCTTGTACACCGCCTTGCCGGCGCCGTCAAGACCGCTTTGCACGCGCAGCACCATCTTGCTGGATTCTACTGCTTTGCTTACTGCCATGAAACTCACCCCCTTTCACTCAGAGATATTGCGCGGGCGAGCGTTTGGCAACCTTTCATTTTTATTTTTTTACCGCCCAGGCGCAGCGCATGGCTTCCGCCGCCCTGGCCAGAAGCCGCGAGACCGCTTGATGGCTTACCCCCATCTGCTTAGCAATTTCCTGCACCGACCTCCCTCTCAGCCGTTCCTGCACAACTTGCCGTTGCCTGGAGGATAACCGTTTCACGGCTTGCCGCAGCTTTTCTTCCAGAAGCTTTTTCTCCACCGTTTCTTCTACATTTTCCGTCCCCGCCGCCTCGGGAAAGCCCTCGGCATCTAGGCTTCCCGCCTGCCGCTGCCAGCATTTACATTCTTTTTGAAAGGCGTTCCAGACGGCATAGGTCACGCACTGCGCCGCATAGCCTTCAAAATGGCCGCTGCCTGAACGGTATTCCCGGACGGCTTTGGCAAAAGCCAGCCAAGCTGCTCCCTCCATATCTTCGCGAATGCTGCAGACAAAGCTTTGTCCCGCCCGGGAACGCACCAAGCCCGTAAAACGGCGGCACAATTCACCGAACGCTTCTTCCTTGCCTGCTTGAGCTTCTTGTACCAATTCTTCTATGCTTTGCATTTTCTTCCACCTCATGGCGGAAGACCGGTCTTCCTATAGTAGCGCTACCCTATATATATCCCCATGACTATCTTTTGCCGTGGCAGCGCCAAAATAAAACGAGCAGCCAAGAAGCTCCCGCTTCTTAACTGCTCGTTTTGTATTTACAATTTATGCCTAGAAGATTGCCGCGACAGTATCGTCGGACTGCATGATCGGCAAACGCAAAACAAACTCGGTACCGCCTTCGCCACTGGTAAAAAAGATTTCCCCATGATGCTTTTGCACGATAATCTCATAAGAAATGCTTAAGCCCAGCCCGGTGCCCTTGCCCACCGGCTTCGTCGTAAAGAAAGGCTCAAACAAACGATGACGAATGTCTTCCGGAATAGGCGGGCCGTCATTGTAGATGGAGCAGCGCACCCATCCCTCTTCTTGAGACGTCTGAATGCGGATGGTTCCCTGCCCTTCTCTGCCTTCTGACTGTATCGCCTGAGCGGCATTAACCAAGAAATTTAGCAACACTTGGTTAATTTGACTGCCAATCGCTTGAATCATCGGCAGCGGCGCCAGCTTTTTTTCAATCTTAGCGACATATTTGATTTCGTTACGCGCCACAATAAGGGTCGTATCCAAACCGCTGTTCAGATCATACTCACCGAACTGTTCCAACGAATCCACGCGCGAGAACACGCGCAACGCTTTGACAATTTTGCCGATACGTTCAATGCCGTCCTTTGTTTCTTCAAAAAGTTCCGGCAAATCTTCTAACATCAGCTCCAATTTGGCGCTTTTTTCCTTTTCCCGTATGCCTGCAGCAATTTCTTGAACCGCCTCTTCGACTTCCGCCTGCTCCAGCGCATTTTTGTACGCCTCGATCAGCTCACACAAGCGTTCTACATAGCGTTGCAGCATCGAAAAATTACTGCTCACAAAGCCCAGGGGATTGTTTATCTCATGGGCCACGCCGGCTGCCAGTTGACCTACGCCGGCCAATTTCTCCTGCTGCACCAATTTGCTCTGCGCCTGTTGCAGCGTGGTCAGCGCCAAAGAAAGCTCCCCATTAGTTTCCTCCACTTCCCGTTGGGCGCATTCTCTTCGTTTTACTTCTTCTTCCAATGCTTCCATGATGCGAGCGTTATCTACCACCAGCGCCAACAAATCAGCCAATTGGACCAAAACATTTTTGCGCGCCTCCGTAAACTCCCCTTGTTCCCGCCGCCGCCCCAGCACCATCACGCCAAAGACAATGCCGCCCCTCGTCAGCGGCAGCGCCGCCATATGGCACAAGTCACTCCAAGCAGATCCCTGCAAGCGATCTTCCCAGGTCGAATATTCATTAACAAAAAAAGGTTCAGCTTTTTCCCAGGCGCGCCCCACCATATGCCGCCCTTTGGCAATACAGACAGCAATCGGCTCCAAGGAAATCCCTTCCTGCACCGCTAAATGCATGCAGTTTTCTTTTTCATTCAATAAATACACCGCTCCTAGCGCCGATGCCGTCAGCCGCAACGATTGCTGCAGCACACGCCCCAAGGTCGCCTGGACATCGCGCTCCTGCAGAAAATCAAAGCTAATCTGGCGCATTTGCAGCAGCATGTCATTTTGAAATAGAATGCGCCGCATCAAGGCGGAATGCTCCAGCATGCGACCCAAGCGTTGGCGCATTACGACTAAATTGACCGGTTTAAGGAGATAATCGTCACCGCCGGCGGCAAAAGCCTGCTCGATGGTATCGCTGGATTCATCATGGCCCGTAATAAATAAGATCATCACATGAGAGGAGTCTTCCAGCTCCCGGATACGCTTGCAGGCTTCCACGCCGCCCATGCGAGGCATCTCTACATCCATCAGAATCAGATCCGGCGTCTGCGCTTGATACATCTCTAGCGCTTCCACGCCGTCTTTTGCTTCCCGGCAAATATAGCCGTCTTTCTCTAAAGCATTTATCAAGATGGCCCGGGAAAAACGATCATCGTCAACCACCAAAATATTCCATGGTTGATTTTGTTCGTTCATGGCCTTCACCTCCTCATTTCGTTTCTGGTTCCGCCAGCAGTTTCGCCACCGTTTCCGGCTGGAGACCGACAAAACGCCAAATCGATTCGTCTACGCAATAAAGTTCTTTTTTCAGTAACTGCCCCCAGGAAAAGCTGTTGGCAATATGAACCAGGCACAACAGTTCCTTATGCACCACATGCCCGGCCAACGGCTCATGGTGATAAAGCGCCGCTTCAACCAACGCATACGGAAGCTGCCACCAATGCAGCAAATACCCGCCCAGCTCGTTGTGGGAAACGCCGAATTTTTCCCGCTCCGCCGTCATTAAGGCGCCTAACCCTCCAGCTAAAAGCTGCTCTTTATACCAAGGCCACGGCAAAAAGGTTTCGCCAAATCCTTTTAGCAAGGCGACGACCCCTAAGTCATGCAACAGCCCTACAGAAGCAAACTCTTCCAAAATATTTTTTTTATAGACGGCTTGGTATAAGCGATGCACAAAACGGTTCACCTGTACGGAATGACGCCAAAACAAGTCCAATACCTTCCGTTCCGCCAGCCCTACAGAGGGCGCGGCAAAAAGACCGCTTGCCAAGACCAAATCCCGCAAAACATTCAAGCCCAAGTAGGAAATAGCCTGCTGCACCGAGCCAATCTTCGCCCCGTAAAAAGCGGCGTTCGCTACTTGCAGTATTTTGCCGGCAATCACCGGGTCCGACTCGACCAGCACCGCCATCTCTTTTACGTCCGCTTCTTCCTCGATAAAGCGGCATAGCTTTTCATAGGTTTCCGGCAACGTAGGCAATTGTCCCAAAAACTCAATTTGCGTCAACAGCTTTTTATCCCGTAAGGTGTTCTGCAACCGCAACACCTTGTCCACAAGGGTTACTAATTCTTCATTGTTCCACGGTTTGAGCAGATACATCTGCGCGGAACCGTCCAGCAGCGACGTAAACACCTGATTTTTCTCCGCAAAGCCGCTGAGAATCAGACGCATGGTTTGCGGATACAGCTCTTTTACGCGCCGCAATAGTTGATGCCCGTCCATTCCCGGCATGCGCATATCGCTGATTACCAAGTCCACCCGCTGCAGCTGCAAAAACCGCAACGCTGCATCGCCGTTCTCCACAAAGAACAATTCGTATTCCGCATCTTGAAACAGTCTCCGCAACGAACGCAAAATCGGTTTTTCATCATCAACAAAAAGAATGGATGCTTTCAACCGGTCCGCCTCCCTTCGCCGCCGCAGCGGCCGCGCCTTAAAGCAGCGAAAATGGCTGCCCTATCTTCAGTACCCGTCGATCCGCCAGCTCCGCTTCTTCAAACCAAGTCTCGCTATCGCGAAGATGTTCTTTAAAGAAATTTTCCAATTGCCGCTGGCTTTCACTCGCCAATGGAGTAATCAACAGCACTTCTAGAACAAGTTTTTTCTCGCCTTCCCGGCGCAGCGCCACCTGCCCTTGCAACAAAGTCTGCGCCTCATTTAGAAAGGTTTTGATCAGCAAGGCAGGCAAAAATCGCAAGCCCCGTACGTTTCCCACCGCTTCGTAATTTTCCAGAACCCTCTCTTCTGATCCTGTATACTCTACCAACCACTCTTTGAGGTGTTCCGCTTCTTCTTGCAAGGCAAAGCCTTCCGGCGTAAGGCCGGCGCTATAGGCCTGAATCCAACGGGCCGCCGCCTGCAGCACCGCTTCTCCCGCACCAGCCTGACGCGCTTTTTCCGTTTGCACGCTTAACGCCAAAATACGCCCTAAGCGAAGCTCCTGCTCTTTCATCTTGCCTTCCATACGGTCTAACACTTTTTTATAGGCGTTATTACGAGACTCCAAGGTCTCTTTCATGTTTGCTTCCATTTTTTTCAGTTGATAGTATTCTAAGGCCCGGTAAATAAAGCGCGAAAAATCATCATCCCAGGGTTTGGTAATAAAGCTAAACACATCGGCATGATTCACCGTCGCTAAAACCTGGCTCAATTGCGTGTACCCCGACAAAACCATGCGCACCGTAGCTGGAAATTGCTCCTTAGCCAGCTTCAAGAGCTGCAAGCCATCCATTTCCGGCATGCGCATATCCGTAACCAGCACGGCAATATTGCCAGTTTCCAACAACGCCAAGGCTTCTTTGCCGCTTTTAGCAAAAAGCGCCTCATAATCCTCTTCCTGCACCGCCCGGCGAATCGCGCTAAGTACATTTGCTTCGTCATCCACAAAGAGTACTTTCAGCTTTTCTTGCTTCGACATACGAACGCCCTCCCTTATTTACAAAGCCATTTGGCTTTTATGAGCCCACAAAGTCAACTCCACCACAACAACCAACTTTAATCAAAGTATTTCCACAAATTTTACAAATTTCCTGCGCTTTTTTAGCCATTCAACACAACGTCTCTCCAAAGACTTCGAATTCCGCAAATTTTCACCAAAGTCTTTTATGAGGCTTCTATTTTTGCTATGATAGATATGGATAGATCTAGGCAAAGGAGACTTGCGACTTGTTACAGAAAGAACAGCAGTCCATTACCCTCTTTACCGTCTTCGTTCTGTCCGGCATTTGGGCCGGCGTCATCTTCTTTACATACCAAGAGAGTCAAGTGGTCAAAGAAGCCTTCTCCGAGCGTCGTTCCCTCTATTACATAGCAGCCACTGTATTCAGTGCGCTGCTGCTTAGCTATGCCATTTACCTAATACGCAGCAAAAAGCAGGCGTTGCTCTTGGCCGAAGCCAAGGAAGAACAAGAACAGCTGCTGCGGCTGTACGCCAGCAAGCTTCCGGACCCGTGCTTCATTATTGCCGAAGACGGCACCTACATGGACATCATCGGCCCGGAGGACAAGCTATTCATTTTTACGGCGGAGCAGGCTATCGGGCGAAACCTGGGCGATTTCTACCCTCCTCGGGAAGTGCAGGAGGTGTTGGAAGTCATCCGCCACACCATCGAAAGCGGCGAACCGCAGGTGACGGAATATACGCCGCAGTTTCCCTTTGGCGGCACCCGTTGCTTTGAAGTGCGAACCTCTCCCATCGACCGATTGGTAGAGGAAAAAAGAGTGGCCATGATGGTAGTCATTGATATTACCAGCCGCAAGCAAGCGTTGGAGCACATTCAGTTCATGACGGACCATGATTCCGTTACAGGCCTCTTAAACCGCAGCCGTTTTGAGAAAGAATTGCTGCGTCTTACCGCCCCTGGCTTGCCCACAAGCCTTATTGTCTTTGACATCCACGGTCTGCGCAGCATCAACAATGCTTTCGGCTATCAAGCCGGCAATGATCTCTTGCTGGCGCTGGCGCACGTCCTCAAGCAAGTCGGCGGCAAACACTTTATTCTGGGCCGCATCGGCGATGACGAATTGGCCGCCATTCTGCCGGAAAGCGATGCCGCCGCCTTAGAAGCGTACCGCAGCGCGGTATTGGCTCAAATCGAGCTGTATAACCAGTTGCATCCGGAACCGGCCTTATCGGTTCTTATAGGACAGGCCTTCTCTAACGGCACAACCAATCCAAGCCTGCTTTTACGCACAGCCGATGAAGCCATACTCCAACAAAAGCAGGTGTTACTCTGCCGCCCACGAGACTAGGATTGAACCGGGAAGCCTTCCGCCGCTGTGGCGGCGCCTCCCTTTGGCAAGGGAGGCAAGGTCAAAGTCCCCCTTGCCAAAGGAGGATGGCCCGCAGGGCCAGGGGGATTGGGCAAGCGTTGGACGCGGCAAGTTCCGAAGAGGTTTACATTTTTTTCAAAAATACTTATTTTTATTATTTTTTGCTACATATAAACAAAACAGCTCGTTGTATTTTGTTGTTTTTTGTCTTTTGTATTCTTTTCGTTGACAGATTGCACGCCCCTGCGATACAATTTAAACATCGTCGATTCGGGGTTGTCCGCCAACAATTCACGAATTCGGCCCATGAAGAGTTAGACAAGCAGCGCAAGGCTGTTTGTCTAACTTTTTTTGTTCTGATTACTTTGTTTTCCGTGCCCTCTCCTGCGTCTCCTCCGGTTCTCCGATTCTCTTGTTCAATTCCTCGTTACTCTATGGCTCTTCTCTGTTACTCTGTGTGCCGTTCCCTCTGGGTTACGTCCCCCTACATCCCTCTTGGTATGAATTGGTTTTCATGCTAAAATGGAGGGACCGACAAATAGCAAGTAGTTGCTGATTTAGATACATGGAGGTACATCATGACACAAGCATTAAGCGCCCTTGCGGCTGAGAGCAAGCGGCGACGGACTTTCGCCATTATCTCACACCCGGATGCCGGTAAAACAACCTTAACAGAAAAATTGCTTTTATACGGAGGCGCTATTCACCTGGCCGGTTCGGTTAAATCCCGCAAGGCCCAGCGCCACGCGGTATCGGACTGGATGGAAATTGAAAAGCAGCGCGGCATTTCCGTTACCTCCAGCGTTATGCAGTTTGACTACGACGGCTTCCGCATCAACATCCTTGATACCCCTGGTCACCAAGATTTCAGCGAAGATACTTACCGCACGCTGATGGCCGTAGACAGCGCCGTCATGCTCATTGACGTAGCCAAAGGCGTAGAGCCCCAAACCATCAAACTCTTCAAGGTCTGCCGCCAGCGGGGCATTCCCATCTTTACCTTCATCAACAAGTTGGACCGCCATGGCAAGCACCCTATGGATTTAATGGAAGAAATCGAAAAAGTGCTAGGCATCCAAAGTTATCCCATGAACTGGCCTATCGGCATTGAAGGCGACTACAAAGGCGTCTACAACCGCCGCGAACGGCAGATTGAGCTGTTCCAGGAAGACGGCACCCACGGCCAATGGGCGCTGCCATCCAGCAAGGGAAGCGTCGATGATCCGGTCTTTACCGAAGTCATTGGCGAAGAAACGCATCGCACGCTCTGCGAGGAAATCGAGCTTTTAGATACCGCCGGCGAAGCCTTTGACATGGAACGCGTCCAAAAAGGCGAGCTGACTCCTATCTTTTTCGGCAGCGCCATGAGCAATTTTGGCGTGCAGCCGTTTTTAGAGGAATTCCTGCGCCTAGCTCCCGAGCCCGCGCCGCGGCGTTCTTCCGACGGCGTCGTACAGCCTACGGAAGAAGAGTTTTCCGCTTTCGTTTTTAAAATTCAGGCCAATATGAACCCCGCTCACCGGGATCGCCTGGCCTTTATCCGCATTGTTTCGGGCCATTTCGGCCGGGGCATGACGGTCAACCATTCCCGCAGCGGCAAACCGGTCAAACTCTCGCAACCGCAGCAATTTCTGGCGCAGGACCGCACCATTATTGAAGAAGCTTGGCCTGGAGACATTGTCGGCCTCTTTGATCCGGGAGTTTTCGGCATTGGCGATACCCTTTCCGTCAGCCGCAGCAGCGACTTCGCCTTCGCGGACTTCCCGATTTTTCCGCCGGAGCGCTTTTGCCGCGTTCAACCCAAGGACACCATGAAGCGCAAGCAATTTTTAAAAGGCATTACCCAGCTTACCCAAGAGGGCGCTGTACAGCTTTTCCAGCAAGACGACACTCTCGCCGAAAGCTATGTAGTCGGCGCTGTCGGTCAGCTGCAGTTTGAAGTGCTGGAATACCGCCTTAAAAACGAATACGGCTGTACTATCTTGATGCACTCCCTGCCCTATGAGCACGCCCGCTGGCTCGACGCCGGCAGCCAGGACGTCACCACCTTCAAAGGCATTGACCGAGCCATGATCGTGCGCGACGCGAAAGGCCGCAAAGTAGCGCTGTTCCAGAGCGATTGGGCGCTGCGCTGGTCCGAAGACAACAATCCGAAAATCGGCTTTTTGCTGTCGCCGCCAGAGCTATAGGCCATGAACATCAACCGCCGCAAAGAAATCCTCAACTTGCTCCTGCAACACGGCTCGGTCAAGGTTTCCGTCCTCGCGGAACGCTTTGCCGTCAATGACGTCACCATTCGCCGGGATCTTAAGTACTTGGCGGAAAAGCACGGCGTCACCCTCACCTACGGGGGCGCTTTTATCGACACGCCCTCCAGCACCTATCCGATTGCCGAGCTGACTCTGGCGGCCAAGCGCCGCCAGCAATACGAAGAAAAACAAATTATCGCCCGCAAAGCGGCAGCGCTGATTGAAAACGGCGATACTATAGCCCTCAATGCTGGCAGTACGGTGGAGTACATCCTAGATTACCTTCCCTCTGCGGTACAACGCCTTAATGTACTGACCCTCTCTTTGGGCGTTGCCGTCAAGGCTAGTTCTCTGCCTCAGGCCACGCTGTTTCTGCCTGGCGGCAAAGTCCGTCCGGAATCTACGGAGATGTGCGGCAGTGAAACCGAACGGTTTTTGCGCCAGTTCAATGTGGACAAGGTGTTCTTCGGCGCGGCGGCGGTCCACCTCAAACGCGGCGTCACCCATCCCGTACCGGAAGAAGTCACAACGAACCGGCTGATTTTGGATATCGCCGCCAAGCGCTACTTGGTCTGCGATTCCAGCAAATTTGACGGCGTCTCGCTGCAGCATATTGCAGACTTGTCCTTTTTCGACGCCATCATCGCTGACGATAAGCTGCCCGAAAGCTACCGCACTTACTGCCAGCTTAACGGTATCACGATTCTATAGGGAACTATAAATTTCGTCTAAAAATTGACAGTTCAGAAGGCAATTGACAGCTATTATCGGCTGTCAATTGCCTTCTATTTTTATGCCGCATTCGTTATTAGCAACGATTGTGCATCTCCTCGAGCCGCGTCTTTTCGTCCCGTACAGACGCTTCTTTTTTCTCTGCAAAGCAAACTTTTCTCTTGTATACAAAAGATTCCTTTCGTTCTCTTGACTTTTCTTACGTATTTCTATATCATTATTTTCAATTTAAACGTTATGTTATTATATCCTCACATTTTAGATGCACAAGCTAATGATCTCTCCAGTCATTGGCTTCTTCTTTTTCTCTCTTCAAACACTACATAACATGTTGCTTTTCCCTTGTTTATTAATTTCTTTTTACAAATCCAGGGCTGCTCTAATTGTATGTTATTATAGTTTCAAAACCATTCCATTTTGATTTCGCACAAAGGAGGCTTTCACATGCTCCCGCACCCTATCTCACATCCGATGCTGCCGGACAGCGTCTTAGACGGTTTTCCCTGCCCCATCATTAAAATCGACCGTAATTTCCGTCTGCTTTATCACAACCCTGCCGCCGGCCGCTTGCACGGTCCTGTACCGGAAGTGACGCCGGCGCCGCGTTGCTATGAATGGCTTAAATTAAGCCAGCGCTGCCCCCAATGCCCTGTTGAGCAAGCGTTTCAAAACAAACAGCCCTTTACCAAGCAAAAATGCTCTGTAACCCCCGACCACCGCCTGATTCGTCTTGAACAGACGGCCATCCCTGTCTTTGACGCCTGCGGCGATGTCGAATACGTCTTAGAGATCGACCTGGATACGACGCCGTTAATGACGCTCCAATGGGATTACGAAGTCGATTTCGTACAAACTATGTTTGCCTTTGCCGAATTAATCGAAAAACGCGATATCTACACCGGACGCCATTCGGAAAAGACCCGCGACGTAGCGCTCAAATTAGGGCGGGCTCTCGAGCTGGATACAACGCAATTGGACGATTTGTCCACCATCTCGCTGCTGCATGATATCGGCAAGGTCGGTATTCCGGAAACCATCCTGCTGAAAAAAGGGCCCCTTAGCGCCGATGAACGACAGCAAATCGAAACGCACTCGCAGCTCGGTCACGACGTGCTTTGCAAAATCAACCGCTTTCAACAAATCGCCAACAGCATCCTCTGCCATCACGAGTGGTTTAACGGCCAAGGCTATCCTAACGGCATAAAAGGAGAGGAAATCCCTTGGCTGGCGCGCATTCTCAGCGTCGCTGACGTCTTTGAAGCCTTGACGGCAGACCGCGTCTACCGCTCAGCGCTTCCCCGCGCCAAAGCGCTGGCCATCATCCGTGACGGCAGCGGCAGCCAATTCGATCCGCAAGTGGTTGACGCTTTGCTGCAGCTTAACGCAGAAAGCGCTTAGGTTCATCATTACTTGTTCCTCGTTACTCGTTACTCGTTACTTGTTCCTCGTAAAACCACACTTCTGGTTTGGAACTATACAGAAGCCTCTAATTTGATGAACGCTTCAAAATAAAGAGAGAAATTTTTTCGTCAAACGAGAAAGAAACCGCAGGCATAGCGGGGCTATGCCGAGAATTTCTGACAAAGTTTGCCGGAAAAAGAGCCTCTTTGATTGAAGCAGTGAATAAATTAGCGGCGACCAAAAAGGGAGGTACTACATAATGAATCGTTTTCCTCTCGTAGCGCAAATTGTCGGTATCATTGTTTTGGTTGTTGCGTTGATGACTGGCGTTGTAAGCTACACTTACTATCATCTCCGTGCCGTAGGCGCCGAGGCGCAGCAGGTCATCGAAACCGACGCCATGGACATGGTGTCCGCCAAAGACGCCCACACCCAATTTACCAGAGCGCTTTTAGACATGCGCGGCTTTTTGACCTATGCCGACGGCATGGATACTTATGAAAAAGGCTATCGCGCCAACATCCAAGCAAGCTATCAAATCATGAGCGATTACACGGCGAAAGTGCCAAATCCGGCCTTGCAGAGCAAAGGCGGGGAAGTGCAAAAGCTGATTGGCGATTATCTCAAGCTGGGCGACCGCGTTATCGCCGCCAAGCGCAGCAACGATCCCAATTTGACGCAGCTGACAACGCAAGGACGAAACCTTGTAGCTGCCATCGACAAAGGCTTTGTCGACTTGTCGGAGGTTCAAAAGAAAGAACTGCTCACCCAGACAGCCGCGATGAAAAGCGACGTCCAAGCCCGTTCCAATAACGCCCTTTTAGTCACTGCTGTCATTCTTCTATTTGCTTTAGCTCTCGGCGTTTGGTACAGCCGCCAGCTGGCCTCTCCCGTCAAAGAGCTGCAAAGCCTCATGGCGGAAGCCAGCAAAGGCAACCTGACTATCCGCTCTTCCAACCAGGCAGCTGATGAAATCGGCCAGCTTAGCCAATCCTTCAACACCATGATTGACGGGCAGCTGCGCATCGTCAAGGATGTTTCCACCAGCGCCGTCGAGCTTTCCGCCGCTTCTGAAGAGCTGGCAGCTTCGTCAGAGCAGGTTTCCGGCGCCGCTAATAGCATCGCCAACGACATCCAGCACGTAGCCTCCTCGATGAGCGACGCTGCCAAAACCAGCACAGAAACGTCCCAAGTACTTGTAGAATTGTCCTCGCTGATTCAAATTGCCAAAGATAAAGCGCATTCGGCAAGCGGCAAATCGGAAGTCACCATGTCCACCGCTAAAGACGGCAAAGATACCATCCATAATGCCATGCAGAGTATGAATACCATTCACGCCAAAACCATCGAAGCCGAGCGGGTCATTACGCTGCTCAATGATTATTCCCAGCAGATCGGCAGCATCAACGAAACCATCACCGGCATTGCCAAGCAGACCAATCTGTTGGCTCTTAACGCCGCTATCGAAGCGGCCCGGGCCGGCGAATCCGGTCGCGGTTTTGCAGTTGTCGCCGAAGAAGTACGCAAACTGGCGGAACAGTCCAATACCGAAGCTGATAATATTTCCCACCTCATCGCCAAAATCACGGACAATACGCAAAATGCGGTTATCGCCATGAAAGAAAGCTTGCAGGAAGTGGAAAGCGGCGTTACCGCCGTTACTGCGGCGGAGCAATCGTTGGAACACATCATGGCGGCAGTGACCGAGACGGTCGAAGACGTCGACGGCATTGCCAAAATTACCAACGCGGAAATCGCTTCGTCGGATAAAATCATTCAACTCATTGAAAACGTCGCTAATGATATCGAAAGTACAGAGCGGGAAACGCAATCCGTAGCTGCCGCGATTCAGGAAGTTACAGCTACCGTGGAAACCATTGCCGCAACCTCGGAGGAAACCAGCGCCATGGCCCAAAGTCTCCAAAACGACATTGTTGTTTTCCAGATTTAATTTGAAAGTGAAAGGAAGATTTCCGCTATGGAACACACTTTAACAACTAACGGCAATCAAGCTATTTTAACCTTGACCGGCAAACTGTACGTACATGACGCCGGCATTATCCGCGACGCAATGATCGAAAAAATTGAAACCGGTCACCATCATATTATCATGAATCTTGCCGGCGTGACCTATATCGACAGCTCCGGCCTGGGCGTATTAGTCACGCTGCACAAAATGACCCAGGAAAAAAACGGCTCTCTCGCCCTGACAGGCGTACAGGGCATGGTTAAAGAGTTGCTGCAGCGTACGCGCCTCGACAAGGTGCTGCATTTAGAAGACTGAAGCAGCTGCTGCCGGGTTCGCACTTTTTATATAAAAGGAGTCCTTGTTCATGAATCATGGAGAGCTTACCCCGTTGCAAGTCATTTTTCAGCATATGCCTACGCTTGCCTGGATGAAAGATGACCAAGGCCGTTTTTTAGAGATCAACGCTTCCTTCACCCGCTTTTGCCATAAAAGCGCTGCGGAAATCGTCGGCCGAACGGTTAGGGATGTTATGCCTGCCTTCTTGAGCTTAGTATACGAGGAATTGGACGAGGCGGTAGCACAATCGCGTCTGCCCCAAAGCCGCGACCACATCTACCGGGAAAACAGGGCTGGCTGCAATTGGTTTGACACGCAGGTTTTCCCTTTTTTCCAAAAAAACGGCCGCTTTGCCGGCACCATCGGCTTTTCCCGTAAAATCTCGCACCGCAAGCAATTGGAGCTAAAGCTGGAAAACCAGCAAAAGCTTTTGCGCACTATGATGGACAATATTCCGGATATGATTGTCTTCAAAGACCTGCAGCTGCAGATTCTAGGGTGCAACAAGTCCTGCAGGGAATTGCTCTACGGCGCCAAACGGGAAGAAGATGTCATTGGCAAAGCCACCTGGGAACTGCTGCATGATCCAAAGTTAATCGAAAACTGCTTGAAAAAAGACTATGAAACACTCCTCATGGACCAAGCCGTAAAAGTTGAAGAGCAATACGCTCTAGCCGACGGCCGCGTCATTGACGTAGAAACCGTCAAAGCTCCTTTTCACGACAGCGAAGGCTATGTAACCGGTCTGCTCGGCATCTCCCGGGACATTACGGAACGCAAGCGCTATGAGCAAGAACTGCGCTGCCGCGAACAGCAAACATTAAAGGAACTGCACCTGGCCGCCCAAGTACAGCAAGATACGCTGCCTGACGCCTTAACCGTGCCGGAGATGCGCATTGAAACGCTCTTTCTGCCTTACCACACGGTAAGCGGTGATCTTTTCAACTACAAATGGTTTGCTGACGAAAAAACGTTGCGCGGCTACATGGTTGACGTCAGCGGACACGGCGTAGCTACGGCCCTGCAGACATCGTCTTTAAAAATGCTGCTGGACGTCCATCTTCTTAACGGAGAAACCGTTACGGAAGATCATTTTCAGCTCATTAACCAACGTATTCAGCAATATCTGCATGAAGACGCCTTCGCCGGTATCGCCTACTTCGAATTCGATCTGCAAAATTCGCTGCTTACCTTTATTTCCGGCGGGATTAATTTCTATCTTACAGCCACGGAAAGCGGCTGTTCTTTAATTCCGGTCAGCAGCCGCTTTTTGGGCATCTTTGACGACATTGACATGCAAACCGTCACTCGCCCTCTAAAGGCGGGCGAAGTCTACTGCATTATGAGCGACGGCGTTTCTGATCTAATGGAGCTTCACGGCTTACAGGCGCAAACTGGTTTGTCCGGCTATACGCGCTGGCTGGAAACGCTGTCGCAAAAGCCGGAGCGCAGCGACGATTTTTCCGCCGTTGTCCTGGAAATCAATCAACTCCCCCGCCAGTTGCACCTGCCCTGCATCCAAAACCAACAGGATCTGGCCCAGGCGCAAACAGCGATTCATGAGTTTTTAAGAAACTACGCTCCAGAAGGAGAAGGAGCGATCCTTGAAGTAGCCGCCAACGAAGCCTTGAACAACGGTTTTTTTGCGGGCCAACGAGTTTCTTTGCGCATGCGTCGTTGCGGCAATCGCTTGAGTATTCGCGTCAAAGACGACGGGCCTGGTTTTGACGCTCGCAGCCTCCTAAACAAGCTGCAGACCATCAGCCCGGAAGCCTGGTATGATGAACTGGGTCTTCATGATCATGGCCGCGGTATTTTGTTGATGCACTCGGCCTGCAACCGCTTGGCTTACAATTCTCTAGGAAACGAAGTGCTGCTTTTACGCAGATTCCCGACGCCAGCGCTTGAAACTAGGGATCCCGAGGCACAAAGCAATATGGCCATAGAAAGTACCAAGGTATTTCTTTAAGGTTACTATTTTTTCCGGATCTTGCGGCCCGCCTATGCGGGCTTTTATTTTTCGCCTACTTTTATGTCGGTTTATTTCTGATTTTTGTCGTTTTATAGCATGTTCATGTTGACTTCAGAAAGTTCTGTCGTAAAATAAAATAAAGAGCTTCTTGAAGTTGTTTATTTTTACCTATTTGTCGAAAAGCGGAACGCGCGCCGCTTTTCCTAGGAAACCACAGAGAATGGAGATATGTGGCTATGATGAACGACATGGAACGCTTGCACAATCTGAAGTACTTTGCCTTAGATATGGACGGTACTATTTACTTAGGGCAAAAGCTGCTGCCAGGAGCCTTGGACTTTTTGCAGTACCTCAAGGACAGCGGACGCAAGCATTTATTTTTGACCAATAATTCTTCCAAACACAAGCACAGCTATGTAGAAAAGCTGCAAAAGCTAGGCATTAACGCAACCGACAAAGAAGTCATGACCTCCGGCGAGGCGACCGCGCTCTACTTGCAGGCTCACAACATGAAACAAGTCTATCTTTTGGGAACGCCCGACTTGGAGGATGAGTTTCGGCAGCATGGTTTGACGCTGACTTGCGACAAGCCGGCCTGCGTCGTCCTCGGTTTTGACCAGACCCTAACCTATGCCAAGCTTACTGAAGCCTGCCATTTGCTGCGGGAAGGCGTCCCTTTTATCGCCACTCATCCGGACATCAACTGTCCCACCAATGAACGTTCCGGCTATCTGCCTGACACAGGCGCTATGCTCAAGCTCATTGAAGCATCTACCGGCGTAACGCCGCAGTTGATTATTGGCAAGCCTCATCAGGAAATTATTAATGTCCTCATGTCTACGCTGCATTGCACTAAAGAGGAAACCGCCATGGTTGGCGACCGTCTTTATACGGATATTCAGCTGGCTGCCAACAGCGGCGTCTGCGGCGTCTTGGTCCTCAGCGGCGAATCCACCCGCAACGACATAGCCGCCAGCAGCGCTAAACCGACCTTTATCTTTGAAAACGTCGGCGAACTGGCCAACGCCTTGCGTACGGCCGACGCTGAGTTTGGTAAATAGGAACGAATATCGAACAGGAGTAGAGGGAGTAAATGGAGGGTATGCAGGAAATTGAACCGGAGAACCAGAGAGCTCGACGGAGGGTAAGCACGGAACTCAGCGCAACAGCGAAAAGCCGGATTTAAAGATTTTTATAAATTCTTCGAGCCCTCACTCTACTCACTCTACTCTTGTTCAATCCTATCTTCTCCCGTCGTACCTTCACCAGACGCCGCTGTCTTTAAGACGGGCGTCTTTTACTTTTTCCGGCAGGAGCCTTACGCTCCGCAGCGAAATAGGAGTTAACGGACATACAATCTACCTTGGAAGGAGTCGAACGTGTAATGAATGATCGTTTTTCCTGCAAGACCATTTTTCTCGCTCTTGCCCTTTCTTTTTGGCTGCCCTCTTTGGTCTGGGCGGCGCCTGTCAAAAATGTCATTGTCTTGATGACGGACGGCACAGGCACAACCCACACTACCCTCACCCGCTGGTACCTGAGCGGCCAGCTTCTGCCGCAGGATCCGTATGTAGTCGGAGCCGTGCGCACCTATGGAGCCGATTCGATTATTACTGATTCCGCCCCGGCCGCCAGCGCCTTTGCCACCGGCCATAAGACCGATGACAAATTTATCAGCGTCCTGCCTCCCAAGAGCACCATCCCCGGCGTAGAAGCGACGCCGCTAGCCCGGCAGCATAAACCAGTAGCCACTGTTTTGGAAGGCGCCAAGCTGCAAGGCAAAGCCGTCGGCCTTGTAGCCACCTCCAACATCCAGCACGCCAGTCCGGCCGCCTTTTCAGCGCACTGGCCGGATCGCAGCAACTATGAAGAAATCGGCAAACAGCAAGTTTATTTAGATATTGACGTTGTCCTTTCCGGCGGCAGCCAGTATTTGCTGCCCCAAAACGCCGGCGGCAGCCGCAAAGACGGCGTTAATTTATACAACGTGCTGAAACAGCGCGGCTACGCCATTGCTGCCACCGGCAAAGAAATGCAAGCTGCCAAAAGCCCTCGCCTTTGGGGTCTTTTTGCATCGAATGATTTAGACTACGACATGGACCGCACGACCTTGCATCCGGAACAGCCTTCCTTAGCGGAAATGACCGCCAAAGCCATTGAAACGCTGTCCCAAAACCCGAAAGGCTTTTTCCTTTTCGTGGAAGCCAGCAAGGTAGACTGGGCCTCGCATGCCAATGATCCCATCGGCGTCATCAGCGACTCCGTCGCCTATGCCAACGCGATCCGCACGGCACTGGACTTTGCCAAAAAAGACGGCCAGACCCTGGTTCTCTGCTTTGCCGACCACAGCAACGGCGGCCTGGCTATCGGCAGCAAGAAAAGCGACAAAACCTATGATCACATGCCCTATGAAAATCTCATCGCCCCGTTGCGTCGCGCTACGCTGACCGCCGAAGGAATCGCAACTCTGCTTAACGGTGATCGTTCCGCCGCCTCCTTGCGCGAATACATTCAACGCTACTACGGCGTGGATGATTTGAGCGACGAAGAAATCAACCGCCTGCAACAGGCCCCTGGCATCCGTTTCAATACGGTGCTAGGACACCTTCTCAGCGAACGCTCCATCCTGGCCTGGACCACAACCGGCCATACCGGCGAGGATGTCATGCTCTACGCCTACGGCCCCAACAAGCCCAGCGGCCTTATCGAAAACACCCGCCTGGCCACGTTATGCGCCGAAAGCATGGGTTTCAACCTGGATGAAGTCGATCAGCGCCTCTATGTAGAAGCCACGTCTCTCTTTGCCCCCTTAGGCGCTGCGATTTCTCTAGAAACCAACGAACTGGCCGATCCCACTTTGGTCGTCCGCCGCGGCGCCAAGGAAGCCAGACTGCCCTGCAGCACCGACTTGCTGCTTTACGGCGACAAAACCTACCAGCTTGACGGCATCACCGTCTATGCGCCTAACACCGGCCGCACCTATGTCAGCCGCCAGGCTGCGGAAATTCTCACGAAGCAAGGGTTTTAAAATTCAACAGGAGTCGAGGGAGTAAATGGAGGGCTACGTAAGAGATTGAACATGAGAACCGGAGAACCAGAGGGGCCGTATGAGGATTACGGTATATGAATTAACAGAAGCACAAAAAACAATCATTATACTGCTCCAGCGCACCCTCACTCTACTCCCTATACTCCTGTTCCATCATCGTGCTACTCCTGCGTACCCTCCGATTCTCATCGCGACTCTTGTTCGATCCTCTATCTTCTCCCACTCAAAAAGACGCTGCTGTCTTCCAAGACGCAGGCGTCTTTTGTCTTTTCAGGCAGGATGCCTGCCTCCTGTGTCGAACTAAAGAATAAAGAAAATAAAAAGGAGGCCCGCGCCATGACCGACCAACTCCAACTTACGGCAGACGTTTGCCAACTTCACAATATGGTACATACTGCATTGCGCGACGCCTTGACTGCGCTGCTTACCCTTGATACCACTCTCGCCCAAGAGGTTCGGGAAAAAGAAAAAGAAATTGACCGCACCTCGATTCGTCTCGACGAAGCCTGCATCGCTTGGCTGAACGAGCACCCCTCGCCGTCTGAAGTGTCTCGCGCCGTCGCCAGCGTCAAAATCATCGCCGAGCTGGAACGCTTGGGCGACTATGCCAACAACATCGCTAAAATGGTGCGTCGGCGTTTTTGCTGCTACGACATGGCGCCTTTTGAAAATGTGCTCACCTTGATTCGTTTGATGATGGAGCACGCTTTGTCCATGCTCCAAGACATCATGCAAGCCTACGGGCAAGCGGATGCCGAACTTCTTTTAGTTTCCGCCCTGCACGAAAAAGATAATATTGTCGACCAGCTGTGTCGCGACATCTACAAGGAAATCATTATGGCCGCCATGGTCCATCCCTGGACACTGGAAGCAGCCATCGATCTGCAAATCGTCGTTCGCTTCATCGAACGCGTCGCCGACCGCACTACCAATATTGCCGAATGGCTCCACTACGCCGCTTGCGGTCAGCGCTTTCAAAAGGAGGCTTCCGGCTCGTGATTATTGACGACTTAACCGCCACGCTGCGTTTGGTTCTCTCTTTGGTTCTGGCCGGTGTCATCGGCTACGAGCGCAGCTACTTCCATAAAGCAGCCGGTCTGCGCACGCACATTCTTGTAGCGCTGGGCTCTTGCTTGATTATGATTTTATCTATGAATCTTTACGGCGGCGTCGAAGGCAAAACCAATGCCGATCCCGCCCGCCTAGCCGCGCAGGTAGTCAGCGGCATCGGCTTTCTTGGCGCCGGCACCATCATGAAGGAAGGCGCCACCATCAAAGGCCTGACAACCGCCGCCAGTCTCTGGGTGGTAGCCTGCGTCGGCCTGGCGGTAGGCAGCGGCTACTACTTGGGCGCCATTGTCACTACCGTCCTATCTGTGGTGACCTTGACTTGGCTGTACCGCGTTGAATCCCATCGCGCCACAGGGCCGAGCGAAGCCGTGCTGGTCATTCATTCTTTGGACAAACCAGGGCAAATCGGCAAAGTGGCTTCCTGCCTCAGCAGCGCCGGCTTGACTGTCACGGATATGCGCCTGGAAAAAGGCGACAAAGGCCATACCACCTTTTTTGTCGCCATCAAATCGCCGGATCCGTCTGTTACCAAAACCGCTCTTAAAGATTTAAGCCAGCTCGAAGGCATTACCGAAGCGCAACTAGCTGAGTAAAGGAACCGCTGTTGTACTCACATCTCACGCCAAAACAGTTCTTTTTCCGCTGGACGTTGTCAGAAAGCCTCGGAAGAGCGCCGCTATTCCTGCGTTTTCTTTCTCGTCCGCCAAAAAAACTCCTTGTTTTGGCCGAGCGTTCATTACAGCATCGGTTCCTCATAAATTTGGTTTTTCCTCATTCGGGCCCTCACTCTACTCCCTATACTCCTGTTAAAAATATCGTACCCCGAAACCCTCCTACGTACCCTCCCGTGACTCATCGCGACTCCTGTTCAAAACCTCGTTCTCATTCCCCGTATCTCTAGCAGAGAAAGGCGTGAGGCAGCATGTCCAAGGACGAAATTGGCCAATTGGCGGAAGCCCACCAAGTCATGTTGTCCGGTATTACCAGCGTCATCAGCCGCCTGCAGCAGGTCAACCAAAACCTAAAACTTAGCGAAGAGCGCTGGCAGTTGGCGCTGGAGGGCAGCAGCGACGGCCTGTGGGACTGGGACATCCCCACAGGTCTTGTTTTTCTGTCCTGTCGGGCGCAGCATCTGCTGGGATTGGAACAGACGGACAAGCTTCTCCCCCTGCGTCATTGCCTGCAGCAGGTCATGCCTGAGGACCGCAAACAGCTTTCCTTATTGATTCGCCGGCATCTCAAGGGAAAATATCCTTTGCTGCGGGCTGAATTTCGTGTTGCTACCGCCGAAGGCCCCTCTTGGCGTCTTCTCAAAGGAGACAGCTTGCGCACAGAAGATGGCTGCCGCCCTTTGCGCATGGTCGGCTCGCTGTCTAATATCCAGTACCGCAAAAACGCCGAGCGGCAGCTGCGCGAAGCCAATGAACAATTAGAAAGCAAAGTCCAGGAGCGCACGCAGGCACTGGCGCAAAGCAACCAACAACTCACGCAAACGCTGGAACAGCTGCGCAGCGCCCAAGAACATGTACTGCAGGCGGAAAAGCAGGCCGCTTTAGGCATTTTGGTCAGCGGCATCGCCCACGAGCTCAACACGCCCCTGGGCATCAGCATTACCGCGTCGTCCCATGCCCAGCAAGTACTGCAGGAAACGCAGGAATTTCTGAATGCGCCCGCCGTCAGCCGCCAACAGTTGCAGGGCCACATGGAATTGTTGGCGCAAAGTCTGCAGCTTTTAGAAGACAATCTGGGACGCAGCGCCGATTTAGTACGCCGGTTTCGCACGGTGGATGTGGAAAACAGCAGCGCTTCTCAGTGGTTTGATGTCAAGCAATACCTCTACGCCATCGCCCACAGCCTGGAAAACGAATTGAACTACACGCCGCATCACCTGTCTATCTCTTGCCCGGATCACGTGCAGCTCTTCGGCCCCCCCACCGCCTTTTCCCAGATTATCACCAACCTGATCCGCAACTCCCTGCAGCATGCTTTTCCAAATAAGCAGACAGGCGAACTAACCCTAGAAGTCCGCCCCGCCGAAACATCGCTGGAACTCATCTACAGCGACAACGGCGTCGGCATGACCCCAGAGGTGCTGGCTAAAATTTTCGATCCTTTCTTCACCACGAAACGCGGCCAAGGAGGCACCGGCTTAGGCCTGTATATCTTATATTCTTTAACAACCAAAAGCTTTCGCGGCAGTGTTACCTGCCAAAGTGAACCAGGGCAAGGCGCGCGCTTTCTTTTCTCCTTCCCCTTAAAAGAAGAAGCAGCGCCAGTGACGCCGCTGCAAGGAGGAAGCTAACATGGGCATTCGCATCAAGCTAACCCTCCTATTTTCGCTGCTTCTTACAACCAGTTTAGTGTTGGCCAGTTTGGTGGAATATCAGTTTGCCCGCCAACAATTGCTGCTGCACCTGCAAAAGGAAAGCAATGCCATTACCCAAGAAGAAGTAGCTCGCCTTGATTTCTGGCTGCAGCGCAAAGCGATTTCCTTGGAACAAACCGCCAGCTTGCTGCCGCTTCTCCCGCGTTCGCCGGAAACCTTGCAACCATTATTGGCGCGTCAAATGAGCCTTGACAGTGATATTAGCGATCTCTATTTCGGCACGGAAAACGGCGAGGTTGTTGACGGCTCCCACTGGCAGCCTCCATCTGGCTACGATCCCCGAAAGCGCCCCTGGTATCGCCAAGCGCTTTTATCCTCCGACAGGGTCTTCATTGAACCTTATATGGATTTAGTAACCAATCAATACACTATCTCCATCGCCAAGCAGGTCCGCCTTGATAACCAAGAGCTGGCCGGCGTCCTCAGCCAAGATGTGCCGCTGTCTCGCTTCTTGGAATATATTCGTCATATCCAGCCTTTTGACGGCGGCTATGCGTTTTTGCTGGATCAGCGCGGTATCATTCTGGCCCACCCTGACCCCAGTTTGCAGTCGCTGGACATCAATCAAGCGGAACCGCTGCGTTCGCTGCCGCCGCAAATGCGCAGCGACCTGCTGCGAAAAAGCGAAGGCTTTCTGGAATATTCCTTCCAAAATGAAGATCGCTTAGCCTATTTCGGAAAGCTTCCCAGCACAGGCTGGACCTTGGTCATTACCTTGCCGCGCAGCTATCTTGACGAACCATTGCGCGAGCTCTTGCTGCGCTACCTCTTTTTAACGTGTTTCGCACAAATTTTAACTCTCTTTTGCATTCACCATTTGGCGAATCAATTCATTCGCCCCTTGGAATCCCTCACTCTGCAAGCCCGCCAGGTTTCCGGCGCTGTACAGCGGCTGCAAGACCGCCTGGACGCCGGTGAAAATCCGGCCAAGCTCTCCGACTGGCTGCAAGAAGAGCCCCAGGAGAAGATCGGGATTAAACAGGAGTCGCGATGAGTCACGGGAGGGTACGCAGGAGAAGAACGGAGTATGGTTTTTGAACAGGAGTAAAGTGAGTAAAGTGAGGGTTACGGAGTACGGCTATAATATGAAAAAATAGAACGAAGAGTTTGTTGGGCTTTGCCCGCAAAAACGAAATTAGTTATACTCTTTCGTTCCCTCCATCTACTCCTATTAAAAAAACCGTATCCCTCATTCGTACCCTCCTGTTCTCCGATTCTCTTGTTCAATTCTGCGTTCCCCGCTAGCCTTCAGGAGAAAATTGTCCCGGAAAGCCTTGACAAACAATACATTTGCGCCGTATTATTAGTTCTAGTTACAAAAAAACTGTATAGAGTAACTCTTATCAAGAGCGGTGGAGGGACTGGCCCTTTGAAACCGCGGCAACCGGCCTCCCGAGGCGTCCGGTGCTAAATCCAGCGGAATGCATGCGTTCCGGCAGATGAGGGAGAGCATTACCGCCATTACGCGTCTCTTTTCTTCTGAAAAGAGACGCTTTTGCATAATAAGAAGAGGAGGCCTACTATGTCCACGCAAAAAAGCTATGAAGAAATCAACAAGCGCATCCGCAAAGGCCAGGCGGTCGTGCTCACCGCAGAAGAAGTCAGCAAAATGGCCCAAGAGCAAGGCGTAGCCGCCGTAGCCCGCAAGGTCGATGTCGTTACCACCGGCACCTTCGGTCCCATGTGCTCCTCCGGCGCCTTCTTAAACTTCGGCCACAGCGAGCCTCCCATCCGCATGAAGCGCGTCTGGCTTAACGACGTGCCGGCTTATGCAGGTATTGCCGCCGTAGACGCTTATATCGGCGCTACGGAAGTCTCCGACAGTGACGAGCACTACGGCGGCGCCCATGTCATTGAGGAGCTCATTGCCGGTAAAAAAGTGCATCTGCGGGCTACGTCTCCCGGCACGGACTGCTATCCCCGGCGCAGCATCGACACCTGGGTTACAAAAGACGATTTAAACGAATGCTTCCTCTTTAACCCCCGCAACGCCTACCAAAATTACGGCGCCGCCACCAATACGTCCGAGCGCATTCTCTACACCTATATGGGCATGCTGCTGCCCCGCTGCGGTAATGTTACCTATTCCACCGCAGGCGAGCTCAGCCCGCTCCTCAACGATCCGTATCTGCGCACCATTGGCCTGGGCACGCGCATCTTCTTGGGCGGCGCCGAAGGCTATATCGCCTGGAACGGCACACAGCACAATCCCTCGCGTCCTCGTAATACCTGTGGCATCCCCACCGGAGGCGCAGCCACCTTGTCTCTTGTGGGGGACCTCAAAGCCATGAGCCCGGAATTCATCCGCGCTGCGGTTTTTGAAAAATACGGCATCAGCCTCTCCGTAGGCGTAGGCATTCCTATTCCGGTGCTGGACGAGGATGTGGCCAGGGCCGTCTCGGTGACCAACGCTGATATTGAAACCTCTCTCTTCGATTACAGCGTGCCCTCGCGCAACCGCCCCGCTTTGGGAACCTTCACATACGCGCAGCTGCGCAGCGGCAGCATCTCCTTCAAGGGGCGCACCCTCCGCACCGCGCCCATGTCCAGCCTTCCCAAGGCGCGGCAGATTGCCGGCCAACTCAAGGACTGGATTGCCGCCGGACGTTTTGAAGTCAGCCGTCCGGTAGCGCCATTGCCAGAAACAGCGAAACTGAACAGCCTGGAAATCCGCAAGGAGGGTGAATAACATGCCGGCTACGGAACGAGTTTTATTGAATTTCACCGCTGAATCTTACGATAAAGCGATCGCTTACCATTTGGTCAAAGATTTTGAACTGAAGATCAACATTCTCCGGGCGGAAGTCACCCCCGGCGAGGAAGGGCATCTGCTGCTGGACCTGGAAGGCGAAGACGCGCAAATCGCCGCGGCCTTGGAATTCCTCACCGCTGAAGGCATTGAAACCACCTCAGTACGACGCCAGATTCGCGTAGATGCCGACCGCTGCACTCATTGCGGCGCCTGCACGGCAGTCTGCTTCTCCAAAGCCCTGGTGCTAGAGCAGCCCTCTTGGGAGCTGTCCTTCCGTCCTGAAAAATGCATTGCCTGCGGCCTTTGCCTGCAAGCCTGTCCCATGCGGGCTATCCGCCAGGGAGTTGTCGCTCCGGCAGCACAAGAAACTCCGGAAGCATGAGCTCCTTTGAGCCGCGCTGGTACCGTGAAGAGCTGCATCGTTCCAGTCTTTCCCCTTTTGCCGTACGCTTCCGCGAAACCGATCTCTGGATAGCCGTGCCGCCGCGCCAAAACACGCCAGCCTTGCGCCGCTGCTGCGAGGAAACAGCCGCCTCTCTTTGGCAAGAGTTGCACGCCTATATTTTAAAAGACCCTCTGTTTTTACATTCTCTGACGCCTCATACGCCGCATTTCGGCGCACCCCCGGTAGCCCTGAAAATGGCGGCCGCTGCCGCCAAAGCCGACGTAGGCCCCATGGCTGCCGTAGCCGGTGCTTTTGCCGAGGAAGTAGCGCAGCAGTTGATGCAAAAATTTAAAGTCCAAGACATTATCGTCGAAAATGGCGGTGACATTTATCTGGCCACTACCGAATCCAGGCGCATCGCCATCTGGGCCGGTCCGTCTCCCCTCTCAGGGAAATTGGCCCTTGAACTGGAACCAAACCAATCACCCCTAAGCCTCTGCACCTCTTCGGCCACTGTCGGCCCTTCCCTTAGCCTAGGCCAAGCCGACGCCGTCACCATCTCGGCTAAAA
This sequence comes from Negativicutes bacterium, assembly GCA_009929485.1. Taxonomy (GTDB): domain Bacteria; phylum Bacillota; class Negativicutes; order Anaeromusales; family Anaeromusaceae; genus Anaeromusa. The sequence goes on along the minus strand of SAAJ01000008.1, from coordinate 55,452 downwards.
GCGGCGCGGTCGCCGATGCCTACGCTACGGCTGTCGGCAACCAGGTGCGCTCCGCCGCCGACATTGAGACCTCCTTAGCCTACGCCGACGCCCAAGAAGACATCCTGGGCTGCGTTATCGTCATTGGCGACCGCATCGGCGCTATCGGAGAAGTCCGGCTTTCACCGTTATAAGGAACCAACAAGAGTCAAGGGAGAACCGGAGGGCACGAAGGAGGGTTACGGTTCTCTTATTCACTCCAAACCAATCGAAACCTGCCTTTCAGAAGCCAGAAGAGATTGCCGCGCTGCGCTCGCAATGACCCGCAAGCCAGCCTGGCACTGTCATTGCGAGGATCGCCAGCAACGCAGCAATCTTCCTGCCAATATCGTTTATTTTTTTCTAACCTCTCCATACCCTCACTCTACTCCCTTTACTCCTGTTCAATTTCGCATTTCTCTTGCGTGCCCTCCGGTTCTCCGATTCTCCTGTTCACACCTCGTTCCCCGCCACTCCTCATTATTTTCTTATAGAAAGGACTTTTATATGCTGATTCACGAACTGTTTCAACAAAAAAAACCAGTTGTTTCTTTTGAGATTTTCCCGCCCAAACCGGATTCGCCGCTGGAGTCGATTTTTCAGTGCATCGAAGAGCTGCAGCAAATCAAGCCGGACTTTATCAGTGTCACCTATGGCGCTGGCGGTTCCACCCAAGGACGCACGCTGGAAGTAGCCCGTCATATTCAAGATGACCACGGCATCCCCGCTTTGGGTCATCTTACCTGCGTCGGCGCCACACCCGCCCAAAGCCAAGCGGTTTTGGACGACTTTGCCGCTCACGGCATTCAGAATATCCTGGCCCTGCGGGGCGACAAGCCTAAAGACGCGCCGCCTAGCCCTTTAAACTGCTACGCCCAGGATCTTGTCCGTCTGATTCGCGGCCGTAACCAGCCCTGCAGCATCGCCGCAGCCGCCTACCCGGAAGGCCACCTGGAAAGCCCTAACCGCGAAGAAGACTTAAAACACCTCAAGGAAAAAGTAGACAGCGGCGCTGATTTTCTCATCACCCAAATCTTTTTTGACAACGCCATGCTCTACCGTTTCTTGGACGGCGCTCGCGCCCACGGCATCGCCGTCCCTGTCACCGCCGGCATTATGCCGGTCTTCAGCCGCGCGCAGGTGGAACGCATCTGTTCGCTCTGCGGCGCGTCCCTGCCGCCGGCGCTGCTCCTCATCATGGACAAATACGGCCACCAGAAGGAATCTATGGAAGAAGCTGGCCTAGAGCACGCCAGTCAGCAAATCGAGGACCTTTTGCAGCACGGCATCGAAGGCATCCATCTCTACACCATGAACCGTCCGCATCTGGCCCGCACCTTGGCTTGGAACACGGGACTGCGCTGAGATAATTGAACACTGCAAAAAACAGGCAAGCCGCGCCCTCACGAGCGCAGCTTGCCTGTTTCTTTTCTTTATAGAATTTACAGGCGACTTTGAGCACCATTTTTCGTACTTTTTTCGCCTGCTATTACCTTTTTAGACTCGTTTTAAGATTTAAGTTTCTTCCTGCTCCCGCAGCAGCTCCGCCGCGGCGCTGGCCATGAACTGCATCGCTTTTCTCAGGCACGCTTCGTCGATGTCGAAGGCTGAGTTATGGTAGGGAGCCGCTGCGGCTGCGCCGTAAATGACAAACGCCGCCTGGCCGCCATGCTGCTGCACGCGCTGCATATAATAAGAAAAGTCCTCGCTGCCGTTAAGCGCATGAGACGGCGCAATTTTATCAAAAATACCCAATCTCCGCCCCAGCCGCTCCAAGCGGCCCGATAACTCCGGCGAATTCGTTGCGCTGGCCGCACCGCCAGCTTTAGTAATGGCAACGTCAATATCATACATTTGCGCAGCCCCTTGCAAGATTCGGTACGCCGCGGTACGCACGAAATCGTCAATCTCGGACGTTTCTCCCCGGGTCTCCACCTTGAGCAGCGCCTGGCCGGGAATAACGTTGCGGCCGCTCCCTGCCGTTAAAACCCCGACATTCACTCGCGACGCGCCTTGGCTATGCCGAGAAATGCCTTGAATGTTCAAAGCCGCAGTGGCCGCAGCCATCATGGCGTTCTTGCCGCATTCCGGAGCGCCCCCTGCATGAGACGGTACGCCCGTAAAGACAGCATCAAATTTACTTGTCGCCAAGAAATGACCTACGTGACAGGCAATGCTCCCAGCCGGCGCTTCTCCGGTATGTGCTCCCAGCATGTAGTCCACGTCATCCACCACGCCTTTGTCCACAATAGCTTTAGCGCCGCGCGTTCCTTCTTCGGCCGGCTGAAAAATCAATTTCACCGTCCCCGCCAGTTCTTCTTGCAAGGACGCCAAGATTTCCGCCACGCCCAGCCCCACAGACGTATGCGCGTCATGGCCGCAGGCGTGCATCAGCCCCGGATGAATAGAAGAAAAGCCTTTTTGGCAGGGGCGATGCTCCGTCGCCGCCGTTTCTGCGACATCGTTGCAATCCATGTCAAAGCGCAGCGCCACCACCGGGCCGGGCCGGGAAAAACGAAGTGTCCCTACTACCGCCGTACGGCCACCTTCCATTTGCTCCACAAGGTCTGGGTCCGCTCCTTCCTCCACCGCCCTCTTGGCATGCGCCGCCAACGCATCGATATCCGGCACGCCCATGCGGCTTTCCTCGTGCAGCACTTCTTTGCCGATGGCCACTTCATACCCTAGGGCGCGCAGCTCTTGAACCACCAAGGAAGCTGTACGATATTCCGTCCAGCCCGCTTCAGGATGTTTGTGCAAATCCCGTCGCCGCTGTATGGTCTTTTCTTCTAAGAACTCCGCTAACATTGCAATTTTTTTATCCATAAACGCCACACCCTTATTGAATAGTTTAGGTGAAATTAACTTCCATTTTTCTTTGCAGAAACCCTTCTAACTCTATTTTCTTATTTTCTTTCACTAAAAGCAGGAATTAGCTGTTTTTTTTCGAAGTTATAAAAATCACATAATCTGTCTGTTTTCCGTCATTTTATCGTATAGCAACTGTCTAAGGAGTTTTTTTGTGAGAATTCTCGATACTACTTCTGCCTTACATGCTGTAAACCAGCTAAATAAGAATACCGCCGCCAGTACTAAGATGCTGCAAAAATTAGCCAGCGGTTATCAAATCAACTGCGCTGCAGATAACGCCGCCGGCCTGGCTATCAGCGAAAAAATGCGCGGACAAATCCGCGGCTTAGAACAAGCTGCCCGCAATATCCAAGATGGCATGAGCTACCTGAATACAGCTGACGGCTATTTGGCAGATATCCAAGACCCCGCGCTGCTGCGTTTACGCGAATTGGCAGTACAAGCGTCTAACGGAATCTTAACGCAAAGCGACCAACAAGCTATTCAAGACGAAGTAGATGAAATTAAAGCGCATTTGCAGCAAACCTTTCGTTCTGCTCAATTTAATACAATTCCCATTTTTGCCCAAGACATCAAAAAGATAAAAACACCCATTCCAGGCGTTTTGTCCGGGGACACTCTCATTCGCCAATATGGCTTAACAGTGACCACCGATAACAATGATCATCTCACCTTTCGTTTAGACGATGCTGAGTATGAACTTACCTTAAATCCCGGTTATTATACCGCCGACCAACTCGTCACCTCTTTGAACAACAAATTTGCAGCTGCAGGAACCGACATAACCGTTTCCTTTGAAAAAGACAGTCTTGTCTATCACTCTCCCACTAAAGTTTTGGACAGCCTGGGCGGCTCCATGATGGAAATCGACTCTCCCCTTGCCTATACTTCCATCATCTACGACAATCGCAATAAGGGCCACATTCAAGGTTCCTATATACAAGGCCGGGAAGATCTCTCAGACGGTGTAACAATCAACAGTACCAACAATACCCTTTCCTTTCGCCTCGGCGATGCCGGAACCTATACAAATGTAACCATAACCTTCCTGGACGGCACCTATACGGCCGCCCAGATCGCAGATACCTTGAACAATTATTTTACAGCCAAGACTTATCCCATCACCGCTTCCCTAACCAGCGGCAAATACCTTAAAATCCAACATGATCTCTGCGGCAGCGATTATACCCTTGACCAATGGGGCGGCACAGCCAAAGCGGTCATTTTGGACCAACTCGTTACCTCAACAATTAGCGAGTCCTACAATAACAGCCCGCCTGATGCCAAAGCCATCTTTACCGGCTATGGCACGCTGCCTGGCAGCCTTGATATTCAAGCCGGAAAAAACGATACTTTCCGTTTTTCAGTTGACGGCATCTCTCACACATTAACTTTGTCTGCCGGAACCTACTCGCCAGCAACCCTTGTAGACCATCTGAACAGCTTGTTCACCGCTAATAGTATTTCGGTAACCGCCGCACTCAGCGGCGGCAAGCTGCAGCTGACCTACACCGGCTCCGCCAGCGGCTCCATTGGCGGCACCGCTGGCACGGCCGCCTACACATTGCTTGGCGGTACTGCCATCGCCCCAACAGAATCTCCAGGCACCTATTATTTTGTAGAAGGCAGCACAGAACCTCATGCAGGCAATCATGCCAGCGTCTCCGGCCACACCGCACTAAATAACGGCGTGCAAATCGTTGCTGGCTTTAACGATACGCTGACCTTCAACCTCAACGGCTCCCCCCAGAGTCTTACGCTGGCCGCAGGCTGGTATTCCTCCGGCGCCCTGGTCAGCGCCCTCAACAGCGCCTTAGGCAGTCTCGATGTCACCTCTTCCTACAACGGATCTGCACTGGTCTTTACACACAAAATGGCTGGCGGCGGCATTCCCCAATTTCCTTATTCCCTAAATAACTTTGCCGGCAACGCCTTGTCTACACTCATGACGACTCCCATGCCTGTCAATACAGCCACCGGCACCAGCAGCACCTATAGCAGAGTAACCGGAATAGCCAACATCGAAAACCTCACTATCACCGCAGGTGTCAATGACGGCCTCACCGTTTCGGTAAATAACACGGCCCACACCCTAACCCTTGACGCCGGTACCTATACCAAGACAGACCTCCTAACCATGCTCAACCAAAAACTAACTGATGAAGGAATCGGCAGCCAAATCACCGCCCTCGCCTCCGGCAGCAATCTGCAGCTAAAAGCCCTAACTCCCGGAACAGGAACTACATTCAACTCTGTCTCGGGTACATCCAGCAACACGCTTTTTCGAGCAACTACTACGTATTATAACAATGCAAGCGCCTATTCGCCCAGTGAGGATGATACCTATATCGACGGACGCCTCAACTTAGCAGAAGACACAATAACCATCAGCTCTGGGAAAAATGATGTCTTAGCTTTTGACCTGACTACCGACGGCGTTATAGAACGCAAAAGCATCACCCTGGCCGCTGGCGAGTATGATCCCGCTTCGCTGGTATCCATGCTCAATCAAAAGCTGCAGGAAGCAGGCCTCGACGTACAAGCATCCGTCAAAAGCGTAACTACGCCGCAAAAAACAATGCCTGTTTTGTCGCTTACCTATGAACCGGGAAAAAACGGCAACTTTGTCATTGACGGCGTTGGCGGCAGCGCTTCCTACAGCATTTTTTATCCCGGTCCGTACAACATCGAGTACACCGGCGGAGAAAAACTCTATTTTCAAGTAGGCGCCAATACCGGCAACCGTTTCTTTTCCGGCACTCAGCTAGTCATGAATCTGGAAGTGCTCGGCCTAAACCGCCTGGACATGACCACCTGGAGCGGCGCACAACAAGCACTGGAAGATATCGATACAGCCGTTGCCTCGGTTTCTGCCGCGCAAGGCCTTATCGGTTCAAAATATAATGCCCTGCAGACCTTATATGATAATGTCACTTTGTCCGCAGAAAATCTGCAAGCAGCTGAAGCTCGCATTCGCGACACGGACATGGCGAAAACCATGGCAGAACAAATCAAGCTATCTGTTTTAATGCAAGCCGGCACGGCCGCCTTGATTCAAGCCAACCAGCAACCGCAAACTGTATTGTCTTTACTAGAAAATCGTTAGTTTTTTTCCAAACAACGACATTTATGCAAGTACTTCTTACAGCTTAGCTTTAACGAAAACTTGAACAACAAAAAGCGGAACCCAATACTTTGTTGGGCTCCGCTTTTTATGCTTATGCGATTAAACAGATGTTTGTGTCGAGAGCAATAAACGTCATTTTGTTCTCGTTAACTTTTAAAATTGGACTCTTTTTGTAATTTTTAATTGGATATTTACGACTCACATTTTGGTGTTTATTATGAATACAAAGTACTCTATAGTCGCTCTTTTATTCTGACATACACGATGAGGAGGTTTTTGTATGAACACCATGACCGCTCCCTGTTCCCCGCCTTCATTTTCTTTCTCTAAACGCACGGACGCCTTAAAAGCGTCCGAAATTCGGGAGATTCTAAAAATCACCGAACGAGAAGAAGTCATTTCTTTTGCCGGCGGCCTGCCGGCACCGGAACTGTTTCCCATCGAAGAGCTAAAACAGGTATCCCTGCAAGTCTTGGAAGAGTCCGGCCAAAAAGCACTTCAGTACTCTACCACCGAAGGATATGAACCGCTGCGCAGCCAGATCGCCCAGCGCATGCAGCAGAAATTTCGTACTTCCTTCCAAAGCGACGATATTTTAATTACCTCCGGCTCGCAACAAGCCTTGGATTTATTAGGAAAGGTATTTCTCGATGAGGACGACGTCGTACTCTGCGAAAGTCCCACGTATTTAGCAGCCCTCAGTGCTTTTCGAGCCTACCGCCCCCGTTTTATTGAAGTTCCCACAGACGAAGAAGGCATGGTTCCTGAAACCTTGGAATACATCCTGCAAACTACGGAACGCCTTAAATTTGCGTACGTCATTCCCGATTTTCAAAACCCAACAGGAAAAACCTGGTCACTTTCAAGGCGCCAGGCTTTCATGAACCTTATTAACAAATACCATCTGCCCGTCATTGAAGACAATCCTTATGGGGAGCTACGCTTCGAAAATAAAATCCCGCCATCCTTGCAAACCTTCGATCAACACGGTCTGGTTATCTCTTTGGGTACGTTCTCCAAAATCTTCTGCCCCGGCATGCGCATCGGCTGGATCGCCGCCCATCCGGAAATTAGGAACAAGTGCGTACTCCTTAAACAAGGCGTTGATCTATGCACTTCGTTAAAAACGCAAATGGAGATTTCCCGCTTCATCGATCAGTATGATTTTGAAGCGCGCATTCAACGCATCGTCTCCGTCTACCGCCAGCGGCGCAATGCCATGCTGCAGGCGCTGGATGACTTTTTGCCCGCTGGCGTCGCCTTTACCCGCCCCGAAGGAGGTCTATTCCTTTGGCTGCAGCTACCGGAGTCGATCAAGGCCATGGAACTTTTGCATGATTGTTTAGCACAAAATGTCGCCTTTGTTCCCGGCGATTCTTTCTTCCCTAACGGCGGCGTCACCAACACTCTGCGCCTCAATTACTCCAATACGCCGGAAGAGCAAATCCGCGAAGGCGTGTGCCGCCTGGCGCAGGCAATACAAAAAAGAACCAGAGCATTGGCATAAGCGGCTTCTCTGGTTCTGCAAACTATAAACTACACCGATAAAACCGGCTGTCCACCTTCATCACCGGGAATGAAGGTGGCAACTGTTCTTTCGCCACCTCTATAAAGCCGTTCTTTTCATAAAAACGATGCGCCGCTAAAAATTTGTCCGTTGTTCCCAAATAGATTTCTCGCAAGCCTTGCTCCTGTGACCAGTTCAAAAGAACATCCAGCAGCTTTTTCGCCGTTTGCTTAGCGCCGCGGTAGTCTTTGTGTACAAACATTTTGCGCAGCGCTCCCTGTCCTGCGCCAATATCAATGAGCGCGATGGTGCCCACAACAAGGCCGTTATCTTCAGCCACCCAAAAATTTCCCTTCCCGGTTTGATAAAAAGAACTCACTTGGCTCAAATCCGGCTGATCTTCCTTTGTAATGGCAATGCCGAATTCTTGCTGCTGAATCGGCAGAATCAAGTCGAATACCCCTTGCTGATCCTCTAGCTGATATTCACGAATTTTCATGGTTCTTTCCTCCTTTACCTGTTTTCCACGCCAGCCACTCGGTTTCGATATTCTCGCGTATGCGCTCTATAAGGGTTTCCGCCAAGGCTTGCTCTTCCTTAGTCATTCCCGTAAAGCAACAGGCAAGATAGCGATTTTCCTCGGCAATCAGCTCCGGATACGCTTCCTTCGCCCGCTCCGTAGGAAACAAGTGAACCATTCTCTTGTCCGTCTGGTTTTGTTCCTTACGAACATAGCCCTCCGCTTCCAGTTTCTGCACCGCCTTCGTCGCCGTTGCCTTATCCACTTTTAGAAGATGAGACAGCTCCAGCAAATGAAGGCCCGGGCTTTCGCAAATACGGGTCAGGAAAACAAATTGGCCGCGCTGCAACGCAAACTTTTTAAATTTCACATCGCTGAGAGACTGTACACAACGAGCCACAGCGCCAACTTCCCGCAAAAATTGATGAGTTAGCATGAAACCCCTCTTTTCGTTGAACTTTCAACTACATTAAAAATAACAAAAATAAGTTGAACTGTCAACCATATTCGAATGCTGCTATAAAAAAGAAAAAACCTGGTCAAGAAAAGCACTGCTTTCTTGACCAGGTTTTTTACCATCTCCAAGGTTCCCAGGACTCCATGGCCGCTGTAATCTGCTCCGGCGTCGTCTTCTCCGGCAGATAATCCAGTTTCACCTGTCCGTTATGCCCGAATAGGGGCATATGCAGATGCACTTGATTAACTCCCGGCAAATCCAGCAAATATTGCTCCAACGCCTGCTTGCTCCCCTTCGGAATCCCCGTAATTCGCAGCACCAGGCGCGCCTCCCCCGGCGCGGAGCATCCACAGCCTTTACACATGTTCTTGCCTCCCTGCCTTTCTACACAACAAAAACAACAGCCGCCTATAAAAAAAACCACAAAGAAGAGACTCTCGCTGAAGTCCTTTTCTTAGTGGATATGTAGTGCAATGGAATCTAGCAACTAAAGAGCAATGGTATATTTTTACTTTTACTATACCGTTTAAAATCCTTGCCGTCAAGGTTATCACTTTGACTTTCTTGAAAAATTTTACTTTTTTGCTTACTACAAGACTCGCCCTCGCCTCAAGCCTTAGAATTCCCTTCTGCTGTCAATTGCTGCAACAAGCGCTCCAGCTCCGCCGCAAAACGAGCGTCATCCTCCGCCTGGCGTTTACGCGGCCCCTTCGTTCGCCCGCCGCCGCGGCGTACTTTCGCTTTGATTTCCCTCTCCTCCAACAGAAAATCCATTTTCTCGGATCGATACTCACTCCCAGAGGGGCTTAAACAGCACGCTTTCTTAGCCAGTACCAACGCCGCCAAACCCCAATCCTGAGTAATAACCAAATCATTCGCTTCCGTCAAGTTCACGATCTTCAAATCCGCCTCCTGCGAAGCATTCCCTACCGTGATATGCTGATCCGAAACAATCTGATGGTTGAAGCTTGCCACCGTCACTACCGAAAGCCCCCAGCGAGCTCCCGCCGCCAAGCAATGCTGCAACACCGCTTTCGGACAAGCGTCTGCATCAATTATTAGTTTCATCTTTCCCTCCAACATTACCAAGATTTACTCAGCTTCCATTGTCCTTGAAGCCCCCGTTCACTGCCAAAGCTTTTTTCCACCTGCCCTTGGATCAGCCATCCTCCCGGCAGCGCTCGCTGCGCCCCTACGCTCAACATATACCGTTGCCGGCCGCCAAAGCTATGCGCTTCTTCCCCTGAAACAAGAGCGATCGCATCGCCCTTGAATTCGCGGATATAATCGCCGCGAAGCCAAACACTTTGGGGTAATTGTTGTGCCGTCAGCGACGCATGGCGAACTTCCAAACCCGCACGCCCTTGCAACGACGCGCCCTGCTTGACGGAAACCGTCGCTCCCAGTTTATCTGAAATCGCCGCATGATCTACAGATACATATAAAAGCTGCAGCTGCGGTTCTACTGTCAGTTCGGCCGTACGTCGCAGCGTAATCCCATGTTCCAGCGAAGCTGCCACCATGCTGCCTCCATAACGTTGACGCAAACCATAACCATAATAGCCGGGAACTTCATTATCAATGCTCAGATGCCCATACAAAAAAGATCCCTGCCAATACGGCGACACAGCACTCCCAATGCCGCTTCGCTGTACACCGTACACGCCGCCGTAGTTTGCCGCCAGTTGATTCGTCACATTGGCAGCGCTCTGACTTAAACTGCCGCGTCCTTGTCCAACTACAAGCCCCCAGTAAGCCTGCTGATCCAGTCCGGTTTTTAACGGACGATCCCAGCCCAGATGCAAACCATAGGACTGATTATGAAAGGACTTCCCTGCGTTATCTACATATGCGCCATTCCTTCCATAGGGCTGCATCCACAAGCCCTCCGCAGACGCTTTATGAGTCCGCAGCTCCAGCAAATGCTGCGACACGTCGCCCAAAGCTTCTCTACCTAAACGCTGCGCGCCCACCAAAGCCTGACTGTAGCTGCTCAAATAATTAGGCGCGTACAACGCGTACACCAGCCAGTTCAGCGTATTCTCCGACTGGCCGCTGCGCTTCCAGTATTGATAGGCCCCTCCGCTGCGACTTTCCCCGTTTTGGGACATCGGCGACGCCTCGCCGGCCACAAGCGTTGTGCCGGTCGGTACAGAGATAACGTAAATATCCTGCAAATCAGAGCCCCATTGCTTTAAAATAGCCTGACGGTTGCGAGAATCCTCCACCGAATAATATACAGGCGACCACCAAGCTCCCAAAAAGCCCTGGGCAATTTCATTTGCATTTTGATGATTGCCCCGGCGCAGGAGCTGCAGAGGCGCTGTCGTCTCTACAAGTCGCACCTGCGTATCCGTATAGCCGTTTTGGCTTGTAAAAGAATAGAAATTGCCGTACGAATTGACCGACGCAAACTTCGTAAACCCTGCATTAACCAGAATCTGACGTTTCTGCTCCAATAGCGCCGCCGTTACTCCCGGCACAATCTTCGCCGCAGCCTGACCCGACACACTTTGGGTCGGCTCCAAACCCTGCGCTTGAATCTGCGCGTCAATAACCGCCAATTGTTCGTTCCAGACCGTCACTTGCGCTGCATCTGCCGCGGCAACGGACATAAATAACAGCTGTATGTATAGGCAAAAAACACCAATTCGAACCGCATCCTTACGCATAAGCTCCTCCTTCGCAGAAAAAATTTCTCTCCGCCTGCTGCCCTGTACATTCTCGTCTGCCTGTGAGAATCCTGCAAAAGAAACACTGCTAACTTTATTTTCTGCACAGGAATCCTGCTTTTTCTCCAGAATATTGAGGTTCATAAGTAATTTCCGGCTCAGGGGTGGTTCAGGGGGACGGTTCTGCTGAACCAAGCCAGGACCGCGTGGTTCACGAGAACCGTCCCCCTGAACCAAAAAACAAGAAAAAGCGAGGTTTTGAGCATGAAACATAGGGAAAAGGTCTTCACCGCTTTATGTTCGTTTTTTATACTCCTGAGCGTTCTTCTCCTTCATACCCCAACCGTTTGCGCCGGCGGTTCCGTCGAGAAAGACACCAGCCCCCAAGTTGCTCAATACTTTGAAAACGCCAAGAAAAACGAAGCCGAGCTTGTCGCCTTTTTGCACAAAATGCCCAAAGGCGCAGATCTGCACAATCATCCTTGGGGCGCGGTCTACACGGAAACGCTGCTAGACTCGGCCATCGCCCAAAACCTCGTTTTTGACCGCACGGCCAAAGCCTTTGTCAAAGAAACCACAAACCCCTGCTATACCGCGCAAGAGTTAAAACAAAGCAATTCTAAAATGGGCGAAGCTCTCTCCGCTCTTTCCCTGCGCAATCAACCGAAAGAAAAAGAGAATGGTCATGACCATTTCTTCGATTCCTTTAGGCGTTTTGCCGCCGCCGTACCTAGCGAAGAAGACTTGCTGCGCGAACAAGTAGGGCGAGCCATCAGTCAGAAAATCCGTTACTTGGAACTCATGACCGAACCGCCGCGTGAAGAAGAAGCGATTCGCACCTGGCTGCAGCAGATGGAGGCGGCGCGCCGTGAGACCATCTCCCAAGCCGGCGGCGCCTGGAATGTGGACGTAGCTTATATCGTTCCCATCAATCGCAACGCCCTGCCGGACTCCTTGCAAAGCGGACCATGGAACCAAGAAGTTTACGAGGAATTTTTCACGCAAGAAGTACGCCAAGCGCTTACCTCGATTGTTCGTTTTTCTGACCAGGGCATCCGCAGTCTCACTTTCTTAGATCCTGAGGATTCCTGGATTTCCCGCACCCAGTTTGCTGCGCAAATGCGTATTTTAGACCGCGAATGGCGCCGCCTGGTTGCAGAAAATCCAGCTAACGCCGATAAACTAAAGGTCAACCTTCATGCCGGCGAGCTTACTTTGGCTTATTCTCCGTATGAACCCATGCGCAACCGCATTAGCCAAAGCATCGCCTTGGGACATGCCTCACGCATCGGCCATGGCCTCAGCATTCAGTGGGAAGACGACGTCTACGGCCTGCTGCGTCAAATGCGGGACCATAAAACCGCCGTAGAAATCTGCCTAACCAGCAACGACGGCATCCTAAATGTCGCTGGCGGCGACAAGCATCCCTTCCGCTTGTATTGGAACGCCGATGTTCCTGTAACGCTCTGCACGGACGACGAAGGCATCTCCCGCAGCAATCTGACCATGGAATACGCCAGGGCCGCCCAATGGTTCGGCCTGAGCTACGGCCATCTCAAGTGGCTGGCCTTCAGCAGCCTGGAGTATTCTTACCTGCCCGGAGAAAGCCTCTTTATCAACAGCGACTTCAACCGCCTCAAAACCGCCCCGCCCCAAGGTTCCGTCAAAGCCGCCTTGGAACAGCAGCTGCGCGAGGATTTTCAGCGTTTTGAAGCCGATATGGAGAGAAACATACTTCTCATGAAACGCCGCTAGGTTCACCTGGTTCAGGGGGACGGTTCTTCCGAGTCAGTCTGAGCGGTTTTTGGTTCAGGAGAACCGTCCCCTTGAACCAAAAGCCGCGCACCAACAAGAGGGGGATTTTTCTATGCCGTCAACAAACTGCTCTCGCCGCTCCTTGGCGCTGCTGATCGGTGCGTCTCTTCTTTTAAGCAGCACCGGCCACTGCACGAACGCCGACGCCTTTAAAACATCGGAATACTACGCCAGCACGGGCTTGGAATTAGTCAACGCCGCTGAAGCCTACGCCTTGGGTTATACCGGACGCGGCATTCTCCTTGGCATTAACGACGAGTTTGCCTTATTGTCGCATCCGGAACTTGCGAATAAAAGCCACTCTTTCTACATCGCCGGGCCGCCCCTTGACTACGATTGGGTTCAATATACCCATGGAAGTCATGTAGGCGGAATCATGGCTGCCGCCAAAAACAACATCGGCATGCATGGTTTGGCTTTCGATGCCGATCTTCTCTCCGGAAATGCCTTTGCCAATGAGCCTCTTGCTACTGTTTACCAATACTACAACACCAATCCGCAAATCCGTGTGATCAACAACAGCTGGGGCTTCAACTATGACATTGACGTCATTGGCGAAGGTAAAGAAGAAATCATTTACTTACTTAACCGCGAAAGCGACACCCTGCCTACCTTGCGCAACAGCATCACAAACTACGACAAAGTACTGGTGTTCGCCGCCGGCAATCATGGCCATACTGCGGCTGGCGGCAGCAGCCTTCTTTCCTATCTGCAGCCGGAAACCGCCGGAAACTTTGTCAATGTCGTGGCTTTAAACAAAAACGCTTTCCACCTTGCTGAAAACCGCACAGATACACAGGCCTTAGCCAGTTTCAGCGACTTGACGAAATATGTAGAAGAAAACAGCATTGCCGCACCAGGCTGGGATATCAATTCTCTCAACTCCGCCACAGGAGGTTATCTTCTGATGAGCGGCACCTCCATGGCCGCCCCCTATGTCACGGCCACGGTAGGACTTGTGCAGCAAGCTTTCCCTTATATGACAGGCAAGCAGCTTACGGACGTCGTACTCTCCAGCGCTAATAAAAGCTTTGCCCTGCCTTCGTTCACCTTAGTCGTCCAAGAAGATACGGAAGATCCCAAAAGCAACTCCGCAATAACCTACCCTTCAAAGATTAATGTATTTTACTTCGGCCCGCGTCCTGCAGCAGGACAGGTGCTTGCTGATTTAACCGCGTATTATCAGCAAAACCAAGTTCCCCTCGCTTCTTTTTATGGCTATACTTCGCTAAACCAGTTTCTGGCTCTGCCCCAGCTTGTTTACGAAAACACGCCGCGGGAAATGGTCTTTGGCCAAGGCCTGCTCGATGCCGGCTCCGCAGTCCGCGGCCCCGGACTGCTCAACGCCCGCCGCCTGGACGCTTCCAGCTACAGTCCGGCCGCAGCTTACGGGAAAAACCAGGCTCTCTACGCCATTAATACGCAAGGGTATAACAGCGTTTGGAGCAATAACATCGGCGAAAAGCGCGCCGGACTTTTGGCTGCCGACAGCCCCTACGAAGACCTGCGCAGCATTTACGCCTACTACAAGCAAGGCGACGTTTTTTATGCTTTTTCCCAAGGCCAAGACTACATCAATTTCTACAATCAAAAAGCAGCAGCCAACGGTCTTCTCGATCTGCCTGTAGGACTTTATAAAGAAGGCGGCGGCATCTTAGCCCTGACAGGAAGCAATACCTACCAAGGAAGCAGTATTGCCGCCGGCGGCACCCTGCAAATCGACGGCTCTGTCGCCGGCGATGCCTACAGCCTCCCGGCCGGCACTTTGGCCGGTTCTGGTCGCATTGCGCAAAGCGTCTATAACCGCGGCATTTTGCAGCCAGGCAGCTACAGCCAACCAGGCACGCTTTCCATCGACGGCAATCTTGCCAGCTCAGGCCAGTTGGCCATCGCCGTCCAAAATGGCATTGCCTCTAAAATAGCAGTCACAGGCGCTGCCGACATCAACGGAACTTCCTTCTGCGCGGTCCCTGGCAGCATCTACCGGCCCACTGCAAGCAACAGCCCCTATACCGTACTGACCGCCAGCGCCGTCAGCGGCGCTTTCACCAGTTCCGCCTTTACCGGCCTGCTCAATGCCTCCGGCAGCCAAGACGGCAGCAGCGCCTATCTGCAGTTGACAAGGAACAACAACATGGACGCAGTCAGCCCGCAGCAGCAGCAAACCTACGCGGCCGTAAATACTATGTACGACCGTCTGGAAGGCCAGGCGACGCAACGCCAACTGGACAGCCTCTACAGCCTGAACGCCGCCGCTGCAAAAACTGCTCTCTCCTCCATTTACGGAGGCGCCCAAGTCAACCAAAGCCTGCTAGTACAGCGCAGCCCCTTGACTGCAAGTGCCGTCACCGCCCGTCTGGACCAAACGCGGCAGCTGCAAAAATTCGAAGTCGCCGTTCCTGTCAATGGTCTCTCAGAAACCGAAGCCACCGCGAAAAGCGTCGTTTCCCTGCCTTGGGACGAACGCAACAGCTGGTGGTTCAAACTCAGCCGCAGCGGCGGCTCATTGGACGCCAAAAATGACATTCCCGGAATTCAAACCCAAGGCTTCGGCTTCACTCTCGGTTGGGACCGCGCCCAAAGCCTTGCTAGCCGCAGCGGCTGGTTTTTGTCCTACGAAAAAACAGACGCTTCCTCCGACCAGGCCAACAGCAACAGCCGCGATTACCGTCTGGGCTGGTATCGCGGTTACACCAGCGACACCTGGAGCATCGATACTCAGCTGGCCTATGGGCAGCAGCGCAGCGAAAGCACGCGCACCCTGCAAAATCTGGGCCTGAACGCCAACAGCCTGTATCACAGCCGCACCTTCAGCGCCAGTCTGGCAGCCAACTACAAGACTTATCAGGAGGGACCATCCTCCTGGCGCACCATCCCTTACGGCGCTTTGGACATCACCCATTACCGCCAGGACAGCTATGCAGAAACAGGCGCTGGCGTCTACAATCAGCAGCCCGACGGCCTCACCAACACCTACAGCACCTTTGAGGCGGGCCTGAAGTTCACGCGGCCTCTGCCCCACGGCCGTCTCAGCGCCAAGCTTGGCTATAAGCACGTGCTCAGCGGCTACAATCCAGAAATGACAGTAACCTTCAGCGGCAATCCCCAAGACAAGCTGACCGTCACCGGCAGCACCCAGGATCGCAACTACCTCACCTGGCAACTAGCCAGCGAAGGCAGCTTAGGCAACAATTGGAGCCTAACCAGCCAGGTCAGCGGCGAAAAAGGACAGCACAGTCACTACTGGCAAGCCACGGCCATGCTCAAACGAGTCTGGTAAGCTTTTAGTTCACGGAAGCACTAACGCATCTTTTTTATCCAATTCCAGATACGGATTCCAGGCCACTTCCCACAAATGACCGTCCGGATCGGCAAAATAGCCGCTATAGCCGCCCCAAGACACCTTCTGAGGGGCTTTAACCAAAGCTGCACCAGCAGCCCGCGCTTCTTTCAAGACAGAATCTACTTCTTTTTCGCTTTTCGCGTTATAAGCCAGGGTCAAGCCGGAAAACCCGGTCCCCGCTGCAGCGATGGTCGCATCGGCTGCCAATTCTTCCCGCGAATACAAGGCCAGCGCCACGCCGCCTAAATCAAAAAAAACGATGCTCTCCTGGCTCGCCGAAGAGGGCTTCCAGCCCAAGCCTTGTTGGTAAAATTCCCGGGATTTCGCTAAATCGCGTACTCCCAAGGTCACTAAATTCAATTTCTGCCGCATCGATTACCGGCTCCTCTCGTTCGTCATATACCGTTCTATTGTACCATGTCGGAGAAAAGAGAGTGAAATTTGAACAAGAGTAGAGGGAGTAAAAAGAGGGAACGACTGAGACTACGGCGGCTGTGATTGTATTTGAGACTTTTTTGGAACAAGACGGTCCGCAGGACGCAAAAACAGGAGACGAAGGAGAACAGTTTCGTATGTCTGAGCGCCAGCGAGTTCGCGGAACTGCCATCGCCTCCTTTTTTTGCGAGTCGCGCGGAAATCTTGTCTCAAATACAGTTATGCCGCCGTTTATACAGAAGCTCCTAGCCCTTGATAACCCTAGCTTTTTCATCCGTAAAAACTTATAAATTCTGGTATCGTCAAAAAATCCCGGCAAGCATAAAAGCCTGCCGGGATTTTTTTAATTCTTACATCTTATTGACGCTTTGCACCAGCTTCTCAATGGCTGCGATCTGCTCCGGCTGCAGCGCTAACGATGGCTCTTTGGTTACCGTCGCGATCTTCACGCCTCGGGCGGCTACGCCGCCTTTAATAGCCGCTATAAAGGGGGACGAAAGATCATAGAGGTTCATCAGCACGGAAATTTTAGCCTGTCCGGCAGCTACAGCGGCAAAATCCTGCTTTTCATACGCCGCCAGCAAATCCCGGAAAACGCCGGGAATGACATTGGTCAGACCGCCAATGCCCCCATCGCCTCCGGCGAGCAAGTTAGGAACCATGTACTCATCATAACCGGACATGACGCAAAAATCAGGCCGCTCTTTTTTGACGATCTGAATGAGCTTGCGCGTATGGCTGATACCGTCAACCGTATCCTTGATCCCGATCACATGCGAAAATTCCTTGGCCAGGCGCAGCACCAGCTGCGGGTCCAGATTAACCGACGTCCGATCCGGGAAATTGTAAATCATAATCGGCATGGTGGTGTTTTTCGCCAGTTCCGCGTAGTAACGGTACAGCGCTTCGTTGCCCAGCTGGAAATAGTAGGGAGAAATGACAACTGCCGCATCGGCGCCCGCCTGCTGCGCATAATTGGTCAGCTCAATGACTTCCGCCAAGATGGTTCCCCCGGTACCGATCAATACGGGAACGCGCTTATCCACAACTCGTAAAACCAAATCGATAAATTCTTTTTTCTCGTCCATCGTAAGCGCGAAAAACTCGCCGATACTGCCCAAGAACAGAATGCCGTTGATGCCTTCGTCAATCAAGCGGTTAATGTGCTGCGTATTGCCAGCCTCATCGATTTTCCCCTGCTTGTCAAACACCGTAATCGCCGGAGTAATAGCTCCCTTGAACATGAAATCCCCTCCCTTTCCTCTACCTTTCGCTTTACGGCTGCCCTAAGAAAACGCCATTGCCGGCTGTTCCTGGCTGCCACTGAGCACGATCCGCAAATTTAACCCAGCCCTCTTCGCCAGTGCTTTTTTGCAAACAAAACCACATTTCTTCGCCGCGGTTTTCCACGCCCTTATAACCGGCCCACAAGCGGGCAATACCTAAATCGCCGTTAAAGGGCAGCGAAGAAATACCGGAACCGGGCAGGTAAATCAGGTTATTCTTAAACCAAGCATAAAAATAACCTTCCCCGGCGTAAAAAAGAATGTACGCGGTATCCCCCGGTTTAGGAAGCTCTTTCCCTTTATTAGCCGCCAAATTTGGCGCTATCGGCAGCTCACCTGTTATTTGAATGCGTCCGTTATTCGGAAACGAATGCACTTCAAAGCCAACGACCTTAGCCCCTTCGCCAGCCTCTAACGAAGCTACCTTTTCGCTTTCCTCGTTGGCGCGCAAATGCAGCACCACCGGCGCTAACGGCTTCATATAAGCGCTGCCGGAAAATAAAATAGCCGGCGAATCGCCGATAATACGGTTATGCGTAATGACCACCGCTGGCGGCTCCACTACCGGCGCAGCCTCAACCGCACCGGTTATTAGAAAAAAGCAGGCTGCCGCCAAAGCAAAAACTCTATGTATCCATTGCATATATAGTAACACTCCTTAGAAAATCCTTGTTTTATTCACAAGGTAGTCCCTTAGAAATTGTAGCAGATCAGCCTTGTTTAAGCTACCGCTGGAAGGCTATCCCATGCTATTTTCATTTTTCATCCACTCGCCAATATACTCTCGCAATCAACGACTCGGAGCGTTCCTCCACGCTGCCGGCCCGCGCCAGCGCCAATAAGCTTGCACGCAGCCTGGCTGCTAGCTCCTCTTCTGACGGGCAAACATCCTTAAAAAATGGCGCATACGTCCGAACCGCATCATCTAGAGACATTTCCCACTGCCAATTCTCTTGCTGATAGGTTACTTCCGGGTAATAACCAGCGGCAAACAACGTCGCCACGGTATAAGACAGCGTTTTCCCCCACGGCGCTTGGTAGGAATCGCCGAAAAACTGCCGCCCCAACTGCTCGCGGACGATATCGCGCCGCCTGGCAAAGGTAGTCAAAAAGCACGCCTTGCGACTGGCGCGGCAAAGAGCCAACAGCGCATCCACACTGCTGATCCCTGGGCACATCGAAGCAAAGGTCAGATCGAAGGCGCCTTGCCAGCCTTGCGCTTGCAAATCAACCGTTTCCCAAATCGCCTGCACAAAGTCGGTTTTTCCCAACACGCCTTCTTGCTCAGCACGCTCTTTAGCATGGCGCAGCATATTGCCGGAGATGTCCGTTCCTACCACGCTGGCGCCGCGTCGGGCAAACTCCAAGGCATACGCGCCCGGGCCGCAGCCGACGTCAAGTACGGCAGCGCCAGCGCCCAACACGCCTTTCCCTTCCAAATAGGACAGAGTAGAACGCATCCGACTGCTGTCGCGCTCCTTCCCGGCAAACTCCGCCGCGCGCAAATCCCAAAACTCTTGGGCTTTTTTCCAATCCCCGTCTGTTTTCCACTCTTGCCGCAAGGTCTCTAGCTTCATTCTGCCATTCCTCCTCCGAATGCGTACTCTTGCAATAGTTCCTTTTTTATGAAAAATATCCTGCTTAGCTTGGGCTATGCCGTTCATGATATCTTCACCGATCTCATCATTACCGTTTTATCTTTTTTCATTTTCTTTTTTTGCAAGATTGTTAAAATCTTCTTTTATTATTCTTCTCCTCATGCTATAATGATCTCACATATTAGTATATTGGTTGTAAGCAATGAAGCTTTGATTTATTAAATCAAAGCTTTTTTTATCCCATTTTAGGAAATGTCTTTTATTTGGTCTTTATTGAAAAAGAGGAGGAGAGATTCCCATGATTCTTGAGCCTCAAATTTCTTTACCCTTTGCAATCGACTTGAGACGCCACTTCCATGAACATCCTGAGCTTAGCGGCCAAGAAAAACAAACCCGCGCTAAACTCCTCGAGGTTCTAGAAAGTTTGAACATTCCTGCGATGACGTTTCCTCATCATTATGGAGTGGGCGCCTATATCCAAGGAGATCGGCCCGGTCCTGTTATCGCCTTGCGAGCCGATATGGACGCCTTACCGATTCAAGAAGAAGTGAATGCGCCCTATCGTTCGCAAACAAACGGCGTCATGCACGCCTGCGGCCATGACGGACATATGGCCATTTTGCTAAGCGCCGCTGCATGGTTGGCTCAGCATAAACACTTGCTGGCCGGAACGATCAAGCTAGTCTTTCAACCTGCCGAAGAAGCCGCCCCCTTGGGAGGCGCCCGCTTTTTCCTAGACGACGCCTTTCTTAAAGACGTCACAAGCATTTACGGCTTGCATCTTTGGCCGGAGCTTCCTTGCGGTCAAATCGCTATCCGCGAAGGCGCATTCATGGCCGCTTCCGACCGTTTTCGTCTTACAATCCACGGAAAAAGCGCGCATGCAGCCTTGCCGCATCAAGGAGTTGACGCGATTTCACTCAGCGCCTCTGTCCTGCAAAGCTTCAGCACCATTATCAGCCGCCGAATGGACCCAATGGAAACGGCAACCATTTCCATTGGCACCATTCACGGAGGCGACCGATACAATGTTATTGCCGGTCAAGTCGTAATGGAAGGGACCGTACGCACCTTAAGCCATGACGTTCGCGAAAGCATTCCTCAGCAAATGCACGAATTAACTAAAGGCATCGTGCAAGGGTATCATGGTTCTTATGAGCTAGACTACCGCCGCGGATACCCGGCTCTTTGCAACGAGCCCGCCGCAACTGCATCGGTTCTGCAAGCCGCTCGCCAGTGCCTACCCGCAAAAGATATTCTTTCAACGCTCCCCCCTAGCTTGGGAGCAGAAGATTTCGCTTCCTATTTGCAGCACATCCCCGGCGCTTTTTTCTGGCTAGGCTGTTCGCCTTCCAACGGCGCCGTCCTGCATAGCCCGCATTTTGACATCGATGAAAAAGCCCTCGCTATCGGCGCTCGCATTTTCTGCCGCTTGGCGTTAAATAGTCTTGCTTCTTCTGCTCAAAAGGAGGTGCGCGCATAGCTTCGCCGTAGTATCTTGCACTTGTAGGTTCATTATTTATTAAATCAAAGGAGGTACCATCATGTCTGCATCTACCGTCGCAACTAACAAAGGCTGGTTTCAAAAAACTCTGGATGTCATTGAATTTATCGGCAATAAATTTCCTTCTCCGTTTATTCTTTTTTCTTTACTCGGCGTAGCGGTGCTTATTCTCTCGGCAGTTCTAGACGGCACTTCCGTCACGTACATGGGCAAAGGCGGAAAGATGGTGGAAGCAAAAATCGTTACCCTGCTTAGCGCCGACGGCTTTCGCTACATCATTTCCGATATGATTAAAAACTTTATCAATTTCCCTCCTTTAGGACTGGTTGTCGTGATGATGATTGCGATGGGCTTAGCGGAAAAAACCGGCTTTGTCAGCGCCTTGGTTCGAAAAGCGCTTCTGGGAGTTCCCTCTTGGGCCATTACCGCTACCATTTTCATTATCGGTATCAACGGCAATCTCGCCTCTGACGCCGCAATGGTTTTTGTCCCCGCAGCAGCCGCAGCAGTTTACGCTGGCATGGGACGCAATCCAATTTTAGGCATGTCCGTAGCCTTTGCAGCTACTGCAGCTGGCTTCAGCGCCAATTTTCTCCCAGCCGGCACTGATGCCTTAATTGCCGGCATAACCCAAACAGCCATAGGCAGCGTTGCCGTTACCGCCAAATCCCCAACACACCCTCTGATCAACTACTACTTAATGAGTTCTTCCGTTATTATCCTGACTATTGTCGGCACGCTTGTGGCTGAAAAAGTTGTTGCTCCTCGTCTCGCCACAATTGAACTAAAAGAGTTCGGCGACGACACCAAAGATCATGCACTGACGCCAGAAGAAAACAAAGGTCTTAAATACGCAGGTTGGACCGCGTTAGTCTATGTGCTGCTTTTGCTGGCTTCCACCGTCCCTGAATGGGGCTGGCTGCGCGATCCAAAAACCCACACGCTTTTGCCGAAATCCGCATTCTTAGACGGAATTATCCCTATTCTGTTTTTCTTCTTCTTTTCTATGAGTACTGCTTTTGGCATCGGCAAAGGCTTGATCAAAAACGAAGGTGACCTAACCCGCGCCCTCATTAGCGGCCTTTCTGGCTCTTTAAGCTTTATCGTCACCGCTTTTTCAGCTTCGCAGTTTGTCGCGTGGTTCAATAAGACCCAAATCGCCACGGTTGTTGCCGTCAAAGGCGCTAACTTTCTTCAATCCATGGAGTTTACAGGTATAGCTTTGGTTGTTTCACTCATCTTATTATCCGCCCTTGTCGATCTTTTTGTCATTAGCGGCTCCGCCAAATGGCTGGTACTAGCCCCAATCTTTGTACCCATGTTCGGCCTATTAGGTTATGAGCCAGCTTTAACGCAAGCAGCGTACCGCATTGGCGAAAGCTCCGTCAACTCGGTAACGCCTTTAAACTATTACGTGCCCGTCATGCTGGGTATTATGGCGCATTATATGAAAGATGACACGAAAGCAGGCATGGGTACGCTCATGGCTACCCAAATCCCTTACGCCCTCGCTTTTCTAGTCTCTTGGACTCTTTGGCTAGTTCTCTTTATAGTCTTTAATCTCCCCTTAGGCCCCGGAGCTAAGATTTTCTTGTAATCTCTCCAGGCAAGCCTTAAAAACAAAAAACCTTCTTTGGTAGCAGAGCTTCTTGGACTGCTGCCAAAGGAGGTTTTTTTATTTTCACTCAAGCTTGTACCAGCCGCCGCAAGCAAGCGGTCAGCTCGTTTATCTCCGTCATCTTCTTTCCACACAGCAGCAGTTCTTCCGCTAAACGCAGCACCAATCGCTGCCCTGCCGCCCGCACCTGTGGATCTGTCAATTCTTTGAAATCAAAAGGCAACCCCGCGTCGCACAGGCGTCCTACCGAAGCGCAGGCAATAAAACCAAGGGTATCGACCAAACGTTCTTGCCGGGAAAAACGGTTGTAAGGACTTTGAAAGGGATTGCTCTCCCCAAAATGCTCTTCCCAGGCCGTTTGAAAAGAATCGCCAAATTCTTGATAAATCTCTTCTATTACATCCAAAAGGTATGCCTGGTGCTCCCGTTTCTCCGCAGCCGCCACATCGTTCTTGGCTTGCAGAGCGGCATAACTCAAAACCAGACTGCTTAGAAGCCGCCCTAGATCAAAGGCCACCGGCCCGTAGGTAGCATACTCGGCGTCAAAGACTTTGATTTCCTGCTCACCTGCAAAAATATTGGATGTATGCAAATCAGAGTGAATCAAACATTGCCGCTGCCAGGCATAGCGCTCCTGCAGGCGTTCCACCTCCCGCCGCACCGGCGATAAGGCGCAGAGCTCCGCCATTTCTTTCTTGATGAGCGGATTGACCGCTTCCAGCGGCGGCGTCAGCATGGCGCCTTGAAAAAACAACCGCTTCCAAAAAGGCTTGGTTTGCCCATCAGCAAAGGTCGCTTGCAGCAGCTTCTTTTCTTCCAGATCAAGAAAAAACTCTGAGGTATAAAACGCGGTCGTCCCCAGAAATTTGCCTAGCTGCTTGCCAACTTCCGGAAACCGCCTGCGTTCCAGAATACTCTCGCTCAATAAACGAAGCCGCCCCAAATCTTCCATGATTAGCAGTTTTCGCTCATCATCCCAACGATAAATCTGCGGCGTCGTACCCGGGCAAAGACGCTCCCAAAAACGCAACGCATGCACTTCCACAGCCATGCGCGTTAACGGCAATTCATAAAATTCCCCGTGGGACGCCAATTGGACATGCGGCA
The DNA here is from genome assembly GCA_009929485.1 of Negativicutes bacterium. Classification (GTDB taxonomy): domain Bacteria; phylum Bacillota; class Negativicutes; order Anaeromusales; family Anaeromusaceae; genus Anaeromusa. The sequence goes on along the minus strand of SAAJ01000008.1, from coordinate 31,574 downwards.
TCAGCTGCTTAAGGATGACCGAGCTTCCGTCAGCCGCCTCCACGCGGGTAATCTCGTTCACATGACCGTCTACGCTGCGGCTGTCTCCTGCAAGACGCCTTGCACGAAGAGGCCCCTTCTTGCTAAATTCGGGCAACGCCTGCCGTACGTACGCCGCCGCTTCCTCCGAGCTGAAGATCTTATAGGCATCCATAGTCCGCCTTCTCCCTGCGTCATCGTTCTTTCTCTCTATGGTAAAAGTAAAGCCGCCCCCTGTAAATCCAGAAGGCGGCAAGGCAATAGCACGCTCCTATTAAAGAACAAGAATTCACCAAGTCTTTCTACGGTTAGCGTACCGAGAAAACCAAAAGCACCGCGATTACGCCCAGCACCATGCCCGGCGCCGTCCGCTTGGCAATCTCAAAGGGATTGACCTTGGCAATGGTCGCACAGACAATCAAGCCGCCCGCTACTGGCGACATGGTGCGTCCCAAGGCGCCGGAAATGGTAGCCAGCGAACCCATGTCACTAATAGCCCAGCCAAATTGCGCCGCATGGGGCGTCACTGCACCGTTGAAGGCCAGCGCCGCTGCATCGCCGGAACCGCTTAGAATCGCTAAGAAGTACGGTCCAAAAGTCGCCGCATAAATAGCAATATCCTGGGATGCTTTCATTTTCTCAATCATCGCACCGGTCAGACCAATAATCTGCATCCCCTGGGTGAACACAGCAGCCGCGATAATAATCCCCATAATATCTCCGTAAGAATCGCCCATACCTTTAAAAAAGCCTTTGGAAATTTCCTGGGGGCTCTGGAAAGTAGCCAAAAATCCAAGCATAGCCCCGATAATCATAGCCTGCGGCACAGTTACTGTCGGAATCACGCCAAGCTGCTTGCTGCCCAATACCAGCAGCAGCAGCGGCAGCGCCGGAATAATGGCTTTTAAGGGATTGACCTTGAAATCCTGCCCATCCCCCTGGAAAGCAGCGGCGCGCTCCGCGTCCGGTCCTTCCTTGCGCCAATACGCCACCATGGCCAACATCGGCGCGGCAATAGCCAGCACCACCAGCACCGCCGGCGCGTGGTTGGCAATGACCGTCATGACGTCCACCTGGGCCAGCTTCGCCACAAAGGGATTGTGGCTGAGACCCGGGCTCATGGTACTGCCGAAAGTCCCCGACATAACACAAGCCGCAGCCATAGCCGGATGCACGCCGGAGCGAATCAGCGTGGGAATGAGCACCGCCCCTACCGCAGCGGCGCAGCCAGCCGTACTAGGCAGGGCGATGTTCAGCACCCAGGTCACCACCACGGCGCCAGGCACCAAGATCGGCTTCACCCGTTTGAGCCCCCCCGCCAGCAAATGCACCAAATGCTTATCGCAATTGGTTACGCTCATGACATAGGAAAAACCCATAACCGTACAAATCGTCGTCACCAGGCCCTCATTCACCATGGCCTTGGCAAACGCGTCCATCGCCGCCAAGGGCTTCCCTGCCGCCGCCGCCATGGCTAAACCGCCTAAAAAGAGCACCAATCTTGTTTCATAGCGTTTCACAATAGCAACGAAAGTAAGCAAGACAATAATAGCTCCCACCCAAATCATCTACCAATTCGCCTCCTTAAAAAATGTTTTTTCTATACGCACATTTGCAACCACAGTACGTTATTCGCCACATTAAGGATATTTCCTTTTTTAATTTTTGCGCAATTTGAAATAAGTATACAAAGTGCTGGGAAATTGCTATTTTTATAACGCCACTAAACAGAAAAAGACCGCTACGAGATCTTTTAGAAGAGAACGTCACACAGCGACGGCACGTGAAGTGCCTGACGGTACGTGATGTACCTAATGCCGGCAATGCCAAGGATGGCCTAATTGCCGGTCTCCTCTGAAAGTCCATGGATGGCGTAGCATCCGGTCTCCAACAGGAAAGCAGAGAAAGGACCGAGGAGTAAAGTGAGGGAACAATGAGGCTACGGTGGCCGTGATTGTACTTGAGACTTTTATTGGAGCAAGACGGTCCGCAGGACGCAAAAACAGGGTAAGGCGGATGACAGTTTCGCCTGTTTGAGCGCAGCGAGTTAAGAAACTGCCGCCTTACCCTGCTTTTGCGAGGCGCGCGCAAATCTTGTCTCAAATACAATCATGGCCGCCGTTTGCACAGAAGCTCCCAGCCCTTGATAATTTTAGGTTTTCCAGCCATAAAAACTTATAAATGCTGGCGTAAAGAAAAAGACCGTACTCCCAAAAAGGATACGGTCTTCTCTGTAGGTTCCTTTGTTCCGCCAGTACCAGCCTAGGCTTCACTAGCCGCCGCTTTATCGGCTTCAACTTCTTTCTTTTTCAGGTTATTCGGCATGAAAAGAGCGCCTACGGCCATAAAACAGAGCAAGGTCGCCAAAAACAGGAAAGCGTCTCGGTACGCCAGAATGCCTGCTTGGTGCAGCATTTCCTGGTACAGCTTACCCATCGCCATCGGCCCGGCGTCGTTTGGCGAAACGCCCAACTGCAGCAGCGCCTGTTTCGCCGACGCTAACGCTTGGTTATAGACCGGTTCTGCGGCGCTCAAATGCTGTACCAAATACGCTTGTTCCCGCTGCTGACTGTGAATCATTTCGTTCGTCACCAAGGCAATGCCCACGCTGCCCCCCAAGTTGCGCATGAGAGAAATAATCGCCGAGGCATTACTGCTCTGCGCTGGAGGAATGCGCGAAAATGCCAGCGTCGTCACCGGTATGAACAAAAAAGGCAAGCCAATGGTCTGCAGAATACGAACCATCACAAACATTTCATAATCGCTTTGGGGCGTCAAAAGGCTGGTAGCCCACATACCGCCCGCCATCGTCGCCATGCCAAAAGCTACAAGATATCGCGCCTGTACGCGATTCACCAGTTTGCCCACCAGGGGCATGAGGAAAAATACTACAAGCCCGCCGGGGGATAAGAGCAAACCCGCCAAGGTGGCGTCGTAGCCGTAATAGGTCTGCACCAGCATGGGCAAAAGCGCCGTCCCGGAATACAAGGCAAAGCCCACAAAAAACATCATCACGCAGGGCAAGCCAAAGCTGGGCATGGAGAGTAATCGAAGTTCCACCACCGGCTTCTCCTGCTTCAAAAGCCACATGACGGCCAAGACCAACGCCACTGCCGAAATAACGGCAAACAGCAGAATAAAAGAACTGTCAAACCAGTCTTCCTGCTGCCCTTTATCTAGAACAATCTGCAGCGCTCCCAGGCCTAAGGCAATCAATCCTAAGCCGATATAGTCGATCGAGGGCACAATCTGCTTGCGCGCCGTCGGCGGGTCTTCTACCAGCATACGCACTAAAAAAGCCGCTAAAATACCCACAGGAACATTCATGAAAAAAATCCAGCGCCAATTGAACTGATCCGTAATATAGCCGCCCAGCACCGGACCGATGATTGGCGCCAGCACCGTAGTAACGCCGGTAATGGCAAAAGCCAGGCCCAGCTTCTCCGGCGGAAAGCTATCCTTGATAATGGCTTGCTGCGCCGGCTGCAAGCCCCCTCCGGCCAAGCCTTGCAACAACCGGCATACGATCAGCATGGACAGCGAAGTTGCAATGCCACACAAAAACGACGCCGCCGTAAAACCAAGAATGCAGACAATGAAAAAATTCTTCCGCCCCATCAACGCCGAGAGCCAACCGGATAAGGGCAATACAATGCCGTTCGCTACAAGATACGACGTTAAAATCCAGGTGCTCTCCTCGGAGCTCGCCCCCAAAGAACCGGCGATATACGCCAAAGCCACATTGGCAATGGTCGTATCCAGCACTTCCATAAACGCCGCCAAACTGACCACTACGGAAACCAGAAAAGGCCGTTCGGGACGATGCATGGCCGCTTCCATCTTAAAGAACCGTTCCTTCCGTAAATACCGTGGGCTCTACGGACATGCCGGGCCCCAGATGGATGGAGCTTTCCGGCTGCGCTTCCAAAACGATCTTGACCGGTACCCGCTGCACCACTTTTACAAAATTACCGGTGGCATTTTCCGCCGGAAACAAGGAAAAATGCGCGCCCGTTCCCGCCTGCAAGCTGTCCACGCGCCCTTTTAGCGTAACGCCGGGGTAAGCGTCAATGCGTATTTCCGCCGTCTGTCCCGGGTGCATGCGCTTAAGCTGGGTTTCCTTAAAATTGGCCACAACCCACAACTCCGTCCCAACTAAAGAGCCCAGTTGCTGCCCCGCCTGGACGTAGTTTCCCAGTTCCACGCTGCGTTTGGTAATCCGCCCGTCCACCGGAGCAATAATTTTCGTATTTGCTAAATCCTGCTCCGCTTGCGCCAGCTCCACTTCGGCCTGACGCACCTGCGCCGCCAGCTGCTCTGTTGTACTTTGAGCCGTAGCGATAACGCTGGGCGCCGTTGACGCCGAACGAGCGTCGGCTTGGCTTTTTTCCAACGCCGCCCGTAAGGAGGCTTCCGTAGCTACCGCTTGATCCCACTGTTGCTGCGAGCAGGCGCCTTCGCGAAAAAGGCTTTCCATACGCTGCCGGTCAGCCGCCGCTTTCTCCCAGTTCGCCTGTGCCGATGCCACCTGCGCCCGAGCCCCTTCTAAGCCAGACGGAGCGGAAATGGACGTCGTGGCCAGGCTGCTTTGCGCCGCACCAGCAGCCGCTTTGGCTGCCGACAAGGCCGCCGCCGCCCGATCCCGCTTAATCTGATAGTCCGCAGGATCGATTTCTACCAGCACATCGCCGGCTTTCACGACTTGATTATCTTTAATATGTACCGCTTTGACATAGCCCTGAACTTTGGGGCTCAATGTCACGATCGTACCTTCAATAGCCGCATTGTCCGTCGTAACCTTGCCGTCCTGCCAGATATACCAGCCGCCGGCTACAGCCGCGGCCAGTAAAAAAAGCAAGGCAATCCGAAATAGTTTCTTTTTATCCTTCATTGCGCTCACCCATTCTCGTTTCCTTTTGTCTTTGAATCCACAATGCCGTATAAATACAGCTGAAACGCCTGTATCGCATATTTAGCATCCGAATCTTCCCCCAAAGGCACCATTTTTTCTGCCAGCGGCTTCGTGATGAAATAAAAATTAAGAATGCCCGCCATGGATATTGCCGCATGGGCCACATCCAGACCTTGCCGAAACAGGCCCTGCTCCATGCCTTCGCGCAGCGTCTCCATGACAAATTGATATACTTCGCCTAAATGGCGCTCCACGATCGGTCCGCCATAGGCAGTGGGCTTCAGCAGCTCTCTCATGATAAAACGAGACAAATAGGGCCGCTGCCCGTGAATGTAGGTTACTCGATTCGCATACATCTCCAGCTTGGCAATCGGCGTCGACGGCGTCTGCGCCTGCATCGTTTCCATGCTCTCGCGAATAGGCCGGAACTGCTCCTCCAATACCGCCTGATATAAGCCTTCTTTGCCTCCAAAATGATAGGATACCGCCGACACATTGAGCTTAGCCTGCTGCGTCAGCTCTCGTACCGATACAGCGGCAAAGCCTTTGCATGCAAACAGATCCGTCGCTATCGCCAGCAGCTTGGCGCGGCTGTCCTTATCTTCCATCTTTTATCCGCCCCCTAATTCAAACAATCGTTTGTTTGAATTAGCATAGCACTCTAAAGGGAGTATGTCAAATATTTCAATCCCCCTGGCCCTACGGGCCATCCCCCTTTAGCAATGGGGACCTTTTGTCTCAGCACCTCGACAGAACCTGCCTCCATTGCCAAAGGGAAGTGCCGCCTCAGCGGCGGAGGGATTCGTGCTTCTTTTCTTCCATGCGTGTTTTAAGCCGTAATTCAATCGCTTCACAGACTCCGAAAAAGTTTTCTTTAACTTCTAAATTAGTAAACCGCAGCACTTCAAGACCGTATTGGGCCAAAACCATGCTACGCAGTCTATCCTGAATAAGATTTTCTTCTTCATAATGCTGGCCGCCATCTATTTCCAAAATCAAGCCAGCTTGAGCACAATAAAAATCGACGATATACTGACCAATTACTTTTTGTCGCAAAAACCGCACTGGACATTCACGCAAGAATTCATACCAAAGCTTTCGTTCTTCCTTCGTCATAGTTTTTCTCAATTGCCGAGCATAAACAGTAAGCCTCTTATTATGCTTGCGATGCATTTATATCGCCTCGATTTTTAAATCCCCCTGCCCCTGCGGGCCATCCCCCTTTAGCAAGGGGGACCTTTTGTCTCAGCACCTCGACAGACCAAAGCCAAAACCCTGCCTCCCTTGCCAAAGGGAGGTGCCGCCTCAGCGGCGGAGGGATTCGCCGCACTTGCTAAGCCTCGTGCGTACCCTCCGATTCTCCCGAGACTCTTGTTCAAGCTCTTTCTCGTATTTTTACTCTTCGGCGCAGTAGCGAACCTGGCCGCCGACCATGGTCAGCAGCACCTTGGTCTGCGGAAGCTCGTCCACGGGAACCTGAAAAACATCCTGTGACACCATAATTAAATCCGCCAGTTTTCCTGCTTTTAGCGAGCCTTTTTCCTGCTCACCGAACTCCGCATAGGCGCCGCCCAAGGTATAGGCGCGCAAAGCGTCTTCGAGAGTCAGCTTTTCTTCCGGCACCCAGCCTTCTGGATGCTTGCCATCCAGCGTCCGTCGCGTAACGGCCGTGTAGATCCCCTGAAAAGGGTCTAAGGGCACTACCGGCCAATCGGTCCCGAACGAAAGGGGCACGCCAGCCTCCAAGAGCGAGCGGAAGGCATAGGTCGTACGGCAGCGTTCCGCGCCGATGCGTTTTTCCGCCCAACAACCGTCATCCGCCACATGCCCCGGCTGCACCGACGCCAAAACGCCCAAACGCGCCATGCGTCCGATGTCCTCGCGACGCAAGTGCTGGGCATGTTCAATGCGAAAACGTCGATCCCTCGGCCCGTTTTCCGCCTCAACTTCTTCAAAAATATCCAGTAAGAGCTGATTGGCCTTGTCGCCAATAGCGTGCAGCGACGCCGCCAAACCGGCGCGATCCGCCGCGGCAAGGCGTTCTTTCATCATGCCTTCCGGCAGCATCTGCTCCGTCAACAAACCGCAGGTTTCCGGTGCATCGTCATAAGGCTCGCACATATACGCCGTACCGGACCCCAGCGAGCCATCCACAAATCCTTTGAGACCGCCCAGGCGCAGCCAGGCATCGTCTGCGAAACCGTCTTGGCGCAGCTGCAGCTGTTTTTCCCACTCATGAATCTGGGTACGCGCATAAATGCGCACCGCTAAGGCCTGCTTTTTCTGAAAGCGCAGCAGGCACTCCCAGTCCAGCCAATCTCTCCAGGCCGTCACGTCCTGCACCGAAGTGACACCGGAACGAAGGGCGCAGTCCATCGCCGCCTGCAGCGCCTGATCGTATTCTTCCGGCGACGGAGCGGGCAGCTTCTCCTGCAGCAGTTTTACCGCATTATCCTTAAGAATACCCGTTGGCTCGCCTGTGTCCTCGTCCCGTAGAATTTGCCCGCCCACCGGGTCCGGCGAATTTTTATCAATGCCCGCCAGCCGCAACGCCGCGCTGTTGGCAAAAGCGATGTGCAAATCGCTGCGATGTAAAAAAACCGGTCTTTCCCGTGTAAAGGAATCCACCCAGGAGCGATGCGGCAGATCTGTTTGCGTCCACTGATCATTGCTCCAGCCGCCGCCTCCTAAGACAGCGTCGGACGGCAATTCTGCCGCCCGCTGCCGCACAGCTGCGATGAATTCTTCTTTGCACGTTACAGCCCGCAAGTCCAGCGACAAAAGCTGGAAGCCGCCAATCAAAAAATGGGTGTGGTTGTCGATAAAGCCCGGCAGCACCAGCTTGCCGCCAGCATCTACGCAGGACGTTTTCAAGCCGGCCAGCTTCTTTATTTCTTCGTCTGCGCCCACCGCGACGATGCGCTCGCCGCGAACCGCCAAGGCCTGGGCCCAAGGCTGCTCCGCCTCGCCCGTCCATATGCGGGCGTTATAGAGCAGCCAGTCTGCTGCGTTTGTCATGAATCGAGTTCCTTCTTTCTTCTTACTCTACTTCTTCCGCCACCGGCGGCAGGCGGTCCAAAAGAGCCCGCTGCACGGCCAAGGATTCCTGCAAGAGCGATTTGCACTCCTTCACGTCCTGGTGCAGCGCCTCCTGCCCTCGGCTCAGTTCTCCTATCTTTTCTTCCAGCAACCGCACTTGAACTTGCAATTCGTCTTGATCTTGGCGCAAGCTTTTGATCTCGCTTTGGACCGAAACAAAGCTGCCCAACTGCCGCTCCAAATGCTCAACCATGGCTTCCATCGGTTGATCTTCTTCAAAAGCGCTGGCCGCGTCCTGCAGCTCTTGCGCCAGGGTCTGCAAGGCAATAATCCGTTTGGTTACTTTCTTCAAAGCATTACTGCTTTGACTAAATTGGTGCAGCAGCACCTGAATTTCCGTTTCTTCCATTAGGGTTTACCTCCTTCCGCTTTCGCCAGAGAAAGAAATTCCAATTCGTAGGCGCATTCCTCGCAGGCCTGTGTAAAGGCTTGCATTTTAGGCAGCCAATAGACTTCCACCGCCAGATCCTCCATATCCTTTTCCCGGGAAATAGCCGCCATGACTGAAGGCAAGCGTTCTTCATGGGGCTCAAAATACCCTTCCACCTCTTCATAGGAGCGTTGCAAGTGCAGCATCGCCCGCAGCGCCGCCAGCTCATTCGTCGTATCCTTCGCCAAGTTCAGTACGCGCTCCCATTCGCCGGCCCGCTCATAATGCGTCAAGGCCTCTTCCGCCTGCCCTGCCGCCTCGGCTTCCGCCCCCAAGCAGCGAGAAGCGGAAACGCTATCGCCAGCTTGCGCGTACAAATCGCTGGCATCCAAATAGTATTCTTCGCGCTCGCGCTCCCGCGCCTTTTCCAGCAGCGCCGCCGCTTCCGAAATTCCCTGCAAGCCAAGACGGGATGCATCAAACACGGCTACCTCTTCCAGCCAGTTCGCCAACGCCGCCAGCACCCCCTCCGGTGCGTCATCTTCATAGAAACACAGGCGTTCCTTGGCTCTGGTAATAGCTACATAGAGAAGATTAGCCTGATACCTAAGGCGCAGCAGCCCCCGTCCCTGGCCGCCCAGCAGCTCCTCCCAAGCGTCCTTGGCCGAACTAAGCAAGCGATAAGCAATGATATAATCATCTTCCGCCCCTTTAAATTCCTGAACCGTATAGACGTTATGCCGTCCGTAACCGCCGGACAAAAGACGCTTCTTTTCTTGTTCATTGGCTACCAGCACCGTTACATAGCCGCGCTGTACGTCCGCCGCCGCCGCCAAGAGTTCTCTGGCATTATCCGGCTGCGCCTGCAGCCATTGCGGTTTGAACGCCCCCGGCAAAAGCGGCTGCAGCAACTGCGTCTCTTCTTGGTCTGAAGCGCCGCACCAACGGCTGCGAAACTGCGCCAACGCATTGCCTAGAGCCACAATGGGCTCCCGGCAGCGATAATTTTTCGTCAAAACCCGCAGCTGCGTCCGCAGATGCCCGCGATAATGAAAAGGCATGCGCAGACGGCCAAAGTCGAAATACGTCGGGTTAATTGTCTGCTGCACATCACCGCTGAATAAAAAGGAATGAAAATCATGGTCGTTGTGCTTCTTGCAGGCCAGTAAAAAGTAGAGCTGCAGCTCACTTAAATCCTGCACTTCATCAATCACCAGGTAATCGAACTCCGGCTGCAGCCTCCTTGCCGCCAACCTGGCGAGACCTTGCCGAGCCATGTCGTTTTCATCCAGCAACTGCTGGCTTTCCAGCCACTGTTGATATTGCAGCGCCACTTCATAAAGCTGCTCGCGCTGTTCCGCCCCAAAGAGAGAATGGTCCAGCGGCAGCTGCAAATACGTATCCTTCGGCAGCAAAGACATCTGATATATTTCCTGCTGCAGCCGCGCCAAAAGCGCCAAGGCTTCTTTTTTTACCGCCTTTGAAGGAGCTCCGACAGCGCCTTGAAATAAACCTTGGCTGCCGTCACGGCGCAAAATGCGCCACCAGCCGTGACCATCTTCTTGCCAAAACCCAATGTCCTCCAGCCAGCGCGCCGTTTCTTCCTCTATTGAATACTTGCGTTGCAGCAACAAATCTTGCCGCAGCCAGTGACGCCCCATGCCACCCTTTAAAAGCCCTCGAATCTCCTGCCAGGCGTCGGCAGCAGAGAAGCTGCTGGCGCTCCCATAGACCCGCCAAAATTGGCTTTCAAAAACCCGGAACGAGACTACGGCTTTTTCCCTGACGTCCAACCGTTCCCGACAGTAGGATGCTACACAATGAAACTCCGTTTGCGCTCGGACCGATTCCGACGCTCCCTCACACCACGCTTCATACAAGGCCTGCGTATCATCCCTCAGCCGCTTGGCATACGTAAAATAGCCCAGCTTGGCTTCCTGAGAACTCCGCGCCATCAGCTTATGCAGCCCCACGGTCGACTTGCCGGTACCGGCTCCGCCAGCAAGAAACAACGGCTCGCCTTCGCTAAGCACACAGTCATACTGCTCTTGGCTGAGATATAGCTGCCAGTCGCCCCGGCCTTCCTCTACCAAGCGAGCCAAGCCTTCATCGGTAGTTAAATACCAGGCGGCTGCATCAAGAATCTGCGGCACATTGCCCCAGTATTGCTGACTCCGGCGCAAAGCCTCACTTTCTCCGACTTCTTCGTAAGGTTCTTCGCAAAATGCCGCATCCTCCGCTCCGACTGCCGCTGCAGCCGCTTGCAGCGAAACACCTCGCCGCACCTGCGTATCATGCTTACAGTATTCTAAAAGCACCACGCTGTCCGATGCCACCTCCCGACGCAAACCGGGAATATCTCTAGCATACAAAAACAAAATTCGGTCGCCGCTGTTGACGCGAAATTTATAAACCGTCCGCGCGCCGCCCTGTAGTGAGCGAACATACATCCCTTTCGTCTGGGCAAACAACGGCCCTGAAAGTTTGGCTAAATACTCCGGCAGCCTAGCGGCGACAAAAGCCCGTTTCTCTAATGGTACGCTTTCCCAAAAATTGCGGGCCACCAACTGCCTGCGCTGCTCCGACAATCCCCAACACTCCTTGCTATGCAAAAAAAGGAAAGCCAACGCCGCCACGCTGCTTTCCCGCATTTCTCTCTACTGTGATATTATACGTTGTCTCTCAAAATCCTGCCGCCTGCGCCAAGAAGGACCGATTTATTCTCCGCGTCTCAGATCCCCCTGACCCTGCGGGCCATCCCCCTTTGACAAGGGGGACTCTAGTTCTCAGCACTCTCGACAGACTAAGGCCAGAGCCCCTGCCTCCCTTGCCAAAGGGAGGTGCCGCCTCAGCGGCGGTGGGATTCGACCTCTGTGTGCCGTTCTCCTCAAGACCGCTCTTTCAAATACTTATAAATAGTAAAGCGCGACACATTCAATTTTTCCGCAATCGCAGGAATGCTTTTGGCAAATTGAAACGCCCCTTGCTCACTCAGAAGCGCAATCATCTGCAGCCGATCCTCACGGTTGAGCAAGGCTACGGGTTTTCCCAAACGCTGCAAGCAAGCCTCAAAAATGGAATCCAACGTAGGCGCCGAGGCATGAAGCTCCTCTTCAATCGGCGCGCCCACAGCCGTCAGTTCCGCCAGCACCGATTTGGCTAATTCCAGATGGGTATAATCGTAGTTGATGCCTATGGCATAATGATAATTTTCGCCGCGCAAATGAAAAGTGGAGCTTTTTAAAAGCCGCCCTTCCTTCGTTTTCCCCTGGCTGTTCACAAAGTCCCGGCCCTCAAAAAATTCGTCCAGCTTCTGCACGCCCAAAATAGACAAGCTGTCGCCCACCTGACGCTTAGTCACCTCGCCATGATAGATCGACACAATGGAGCTTTCTTTGTTGTTCATATCATGAATTACCACTTCGCAGGACGGGCCAAACATCTGCGCCATTCCTGCCGCCAAGCGATCCAAAAATTCCAGAGCCGCTTCTTTTTGCAAAACCTTCACCGCCTTTGTCTCTATCATATCATTTCAAGACAAAAGTACGAAACGAAAATTGAACAAGAGTAGAGTGAGTAGATGGAGGGAACGAATGAGGCTACGGTGGCAGTGATTGTATTTTATACTTTTTGGAGCCAGACGGTCCGCAGGACGCAAAAACAGGAGACGCCGTTCACAAATCATGGTATAAAAAAAGCCGCTAAAAAAACGGCTTTCCATCTCTATAAACCGGATTACTCTTTCTATTCCATCGTACCCTCACTCTACTCCCTATACTCCTGTTTATAATATCATGGTATCCAGCTATCTTGTTCGTCCAACGCGTCTACGCCGCTTCGGCATGCGCCGCCGGCGTCCGATAGGAACTGGCAATGCGCTTTCGAAACAAGCTGATCACGCTAGACACCACCACAATGGACAGCGCTGAAAACAAAGCCTCTCCAGCACCGACCACTAACATACTGGAACCTACAATCACGGCATCAAAGCAAAAATTGAGCTTCCCCGGATCCCAGCCATAGCGCTGCTGCAAATACACAGTCAACACGCCGGTCCCTCCCAGCGAGCTTTGCCCCATAAAGAGCAACGACAGGCCTAAGCCGGCTAGTACGCCGCCCGCAAGAGCTCCGAACAAGGGATCTAGCTGCATTGCTGGAGCAATACGCTCCACGCCGGTCAGCAAGACTACGGTCACAACCGACAGCAACGTGCTGGCCGTAAACTTCCAACCCAGCCGCTTAAGCGACAAAATGTAAAACGGCGTATTCACCACAAAAAACAGGCCGTCAAAAGGAATCTGCAGCCAATAGGCCAGGTTAAGGGCCAAGCCTGTCGTGCCTCCGGTGGTGATATGCGCATACTTAAAAATCAAAATGCCCAGACTTATAGACAGACAGCCCGCCAACACCGTCAAAATCCGTTTCATAAAACAACAGCCTTCTTTCAAAATGGAATACTTCCATCTTAAAAGAAGGCACACCTGTTGTCAACATTTTTTGTAATCATTAAACACTTTGTTGATTCTTGTTCTCCCGCGCCCACTCCAGCGCCGCGTCCGCCGTCAAAGGGCGCGCAATATAATAGCCCTGCACTAAATCAAAGCCGCAAATTCCAACACTCTGCCACTCTAGCTCGGTTTCCACTCCTTCGGCGACTACCTCCATATTCAACGCATGCATCATCTCCACAATGGCCGCGATATACTGCATATGACGTTCATCGTCGCCTAAATTTTGCACCAGCGTACGAGAAATTTTCAAAGACTCAAAGGGTAACCGCAACAACTGCGCCAAGGAGGAAAACCCTTCGCCAAAGTCATCCATGGAAAGCGTTAGGCCTTGTTGCTTCAGCTCATGCAAGCTGGTTACCGCTTGCCCGATCGATGCCATAAACACACTTTCTGTAACCTCCAAGATAATGGCATTGCGGTCTTGCAGCTTTTCGCGCAAAAGTCCATCGACCATGCTGCAAAAACCTTCATCCTCCAATTGCTGCGCCGATACATTCACATGCACTCGTATCTGGCCCAAGCCTTGCTGCCTTAATTGGTCTGCAAACCAGCAAGCTTGCTCCATCACCCACTGCCCAATGAGCGGCATCAAGCCGCATTGCTCCGCCAGCGGAATAAACTTACCTGGCGGCACCTGCCCGTATTCTGCACTACGCCAACGCAGCAACGCTTCAAAGGCCACGAGATTTTTCGCAGCATCAACAATCGGCTGGAACGCCAGACTAAACTCGCGATTAACAATGGCGCTGCGCAAGGCGTTGGACAAAAACAGCTTCTCTCTGCTTTCCTGCACCAATTCCCTTGTACACATACGCCAAGCATTTTTACCGCTGTCTTTGGCTTCATACAATGCAGCATCGGCATTTTGCAATAATTCTTCCACAGTCAGACCATCCCGCGGATAGGCGGCAATGCCCATACTGGCCGTTATATGCAAAGGATGCTCTCCCTCGGTTTCACCATCCTCAATCGACTGCAGCAACTCTGACGCAACTAGTCCTGCCTCTTGACAGTCCGAAGCGGAAAGCCATAGACCGAATTCGTCGCCGCCCAGCCTGGCCACAATACCGCTTTCCGGCACACGACACTTGAGCGCAGCCGCCACAGCACAAATAAAACGGTCTCCTTGGCTATGCCCCAGGGAGTCATTGATTAGCTTCAAGTTGTCCAAATCCAACAAAAAGACGTAACCGCCCAAGAGAGTTTCCCCTGCCGCCAGCTTTTCCTGCAGCTGTTTATAGAAATTTCGCCGATTGGGCAGCCCGGTCAATTCGTCAATATAGGCCAGCTCATACATATACTCATGGTCTTGCGCTCTAGCCAACGCCGCCGACACAATGTTGGCGTACTGCCGCAAGATGGAATCGGTTCTGACGTCAATAACCGCCATCTTTTGCGACCACGCCACCACCAATACGCCAACAGCAGCCCCGCCAATCTGCAACGGCAATCCTAAACAGCTGCCTATTGGAAGGAACGCAGCTGCGCCGCATTTTCCTCCCCTTGGCGGGAAAGTTCCGCAAACGACTCCTGCAGCCCTTCGGCCATACGGTTGAAGGCAACCGCTAAATCATCCAGTTCATAATAGCCGGAAGCCTGGACCTCTTCCACGGCTTCCCCTTCTCCAATACGTTTGACTTGCGCTACCAGCTCATCAAGCGGACGGCTAATTCGCTTAGCCACCCAAAACGACACCCCCGCCATCAAACCGGTCGCCGCAAAAAGAATTCCCAAAAACAAAAGCGCCCATTGCCGCAGCGGCGCATACGCCACATCCTCCGGCACCGACATGACCAGCGTCCATTGCACCTCCGGCACTTGCTTAAAATACACAAGCCGTTGATGCTCCTTGTAAAAATAGCGTCCCCACCCCTGCTCCTCCCGCTGCATCCGTTGAATGACCTCTTTTAAATCATTCTGATAGTCAGGAGATTGAACAACATTAACGCCCAGCAGGGCTTCTTCGGGATGCAGCAGAATCGTTCCGTTCCGATCAAGAAGATACGCATAACCGCCATCATACGCAGCCGCCCAAGTTAGTTTCTCCACCAGCGTCTTCAGCAGTACATCCGCAGAGGCAACACCATATATCTGTCCTTGCGCATTGCGTACCGGCATCGCAATGGCCAGCGCCATCTGCTGCGTTACAAACTCAAAATAAGGAGGCGTCACCGTAATGCGTCCAGCCTCCATTGCTTGTCTATACCATGGCCGCTGTCTGGGATCATAGCCTGCAGGAGGCGTCCAGCCGCTGCCATCAATAAATTCGCCGCTTACAAAAGCGAAATACATATCGGTCAATTCCGGATCTACCTGCTTGTAGCCGGACAGCATCGCCGGCGTAATCTTACCGTACTGCGCCTCAAACTCCAAATTGTACCAACTGATTTCCAGCAACTTTTTCTTGCTCAAAAGATTATTGTTCAAGTCGTTTGCATGCATAATCACGGCGCTTGAAAGTTCCCGTTCAATCTTCTCCGTCAGCTCCCGCTGCACAAGATAGTATCCGAAAAAAGCAGCCACTACCAGCAATATTCCCGTTAACCCGGCAAATAAAATTGTCAGCTTCGCGCGAATACGCATAGCTACCCCTCCAATGAATTCTATTGAGTTAAGTATTCTTTTTGCACTTTCCAAATCCTGCCTCTTGAAAATAATACACTTCCGGAAGGCTGTATTGGCACCATAATATGCCGCCGTTTATACAGAAGCTCCCTGCCCTTGATAACCCTAGATTTTCAGCCGTAAAAACTTATGAATTCTGGTATAGTAAAGAAAAAACCAGACGTCTTAAAAAAACGCCTGGTTTTCTTCTTTTTTCGGTTAATCTTGTCTATTTGTTTTCCACAGGCGTGCCCAGTCGTTTCACATTAGCAAATTTCTCCGGTACCACGGCATCAAACTTGCTAAAAAACTGATCCAACGCCTTCATGCTGACCGACTTGTTGCCAAGGGCTCCGATCATGGTATTGTCCTGCCCCATTTCAACAAATTTGCCATTATATAAGTATAGCCCTGTATGCCTGTCAATGGCCTTTACCGGAATGGAAGCAGTCACTTTCTTGCCCACCGTAAAGAAGGTCATCACATCACGAACCGTAAACGGCTCTATTTCCACTACCAACAAGGCATCGGCGTCGGAATCTTTGGCTACCGCCAAAATATCCGCCCGCTCCGCCATGGTAACGCTTTGGATGCCCATGGACGCCAGCTTGTCCTTATACGCATCGCCAGCCACCAGAGTCCAGCGGCCTGCGGCTACTTTTTTCATATGTTCCAGGATTTTCGCGTCAATTTCGGCATCATAATCAGTTTTAGCATTATTTACATAGAGAAAAGCCACCCGCGGCAGCTTGCTGTTTTGCTCTTGTATCGCTTTACCTGCGTCTTCTGACGCCCAGACCGTTCCCATTCCCAAAATCATCATCAATACAAACATAAGGCACACTTTTTTCATTTAATTCTCTCCTCTTGTTAATTTTGGACACATCTCAATTCAGTAAATAGCTTTGTATTTTATTTACATTTTACTGCTTCTATGTTCTTTCTCGCTTTAGGCGCTAAATCCTGTCTGCCAACAAATAAAACCGGCATTCTTGTCACAAGGAACCAAGAATGCCGGTTTTCATTTGTTTTTATATCAGAAACTATCACTAAGTTATTGTACGGCAAACAACATTTCCAACGGTCCAAAGGAGGTGCCAATGTCCAAACGATAAATACGGCTTTGCAATTCACAGCCAAAGGGGTTAGCCTGCTGCGCCTCCAGGTCCGCCCAGACGCCTTTGCCGGAAAGAAGTCCGCAGAAAACACCGTTATGTACATTTAAAAACTCTCCGACACAATCCAGCGCCAATTCGTCTACTTTGTTCAGTTGCTCGCCGTAAAAACGGCTGGCCAACTCCAGCAAGGCTTTTTCCCTCAGCCTCAGGCCGGTAAAAAAGCTTTTATCTCCATAAATTTTTTGCGTAACCACATACCCGGCGCTGTTGACCGACAGTTTCGTTTCTTCTTCACAAGGCAAATACGACGGCACATCTAAAAACCGCTCCATATTACGCAGCAGCAGCCCCACATAGGCTTCTAAATAGATAGCTGCATCTTCTTCCACTAAAAAAGGAAACAACAAATGCAGCGGATACGGCAGCGTCGCGTCATAGCCGGGTTCCATGCCGTATTCGCTGCGAAATTCCCGCAACGCCTGCTCTAGCTTTGCTAATGGCAGATACCCTTGATCGGAAATAGCCTGCAGCAACGCCAGCGGCTCTTCTTGCTGTTGCGCCAAAAGCTGCTCCACCTCCTCCTGGTTTAAGTACCCCATCTCTACCGCCAGCTTGCCAAATAGCTGATCGCAGCGCTGTTGCAGAGCATGCACCTCTTCCACCTGCGCCGCCGTCATCAACCCCTGATTGACCGCGAGGGTTCCCAATTTAACTTTGACCTGCTTTTCCTGGCGGATGGCGTTACAAAGCTCTTCCGACGCCAGCAAGCCCCTATTTAACAAATAATGCCCAAAAAATTGATTTAACATACTCTCTCCTCGCCAGGACTGCAAGTCTTTGCTTGGCCTAGAAATCCTTTTCTAGCCATGAGCCGCCTCTTTTGTAGTTTCACTTAACAGCAGGCGCACCACCGACTGCAGGTTTTCTTCATTGATCGGTTTGACGATATAGTTTTTTGCTCCCAGCTGCAATGCTTCAAACACCGCATGCTTTTGCCCCAGCGCGCTGATGACGAGAATATTAGCCGCCGGCTCCTGCGCTTTTAGCTGCCGAATGGCTTCCAAGCCTCCCATACCCGGCATGGTCAAGTCCATGGTCACCAAATCCGGACAACATTGCGCATACTTTACCAACGCTTGCTCGCCGCTGGCGGCCTCCTCTACGATTTCACAGTCAATCTTCTCCAACATCCTCCGTAAGGTTTTACGCATCATCAGGGCGTCGTCCACAATCATCACTCTGGCCATGTGCTTCTTCCTTCCCTTCTTTAAGGGAACCGCAAATTTACTCGCATCTCCTTCAAAGCGGTTCTTTTCCCGTCAGGCGTCGTCAGAAAGCCTCGGCAGAGCGCCGCTATGCCTGCTTTTTCTTCCTCGCCTGACAGAAAAAGCTTTCACTTTGAAAGAGCGCTCATTAAATCAGCAGCTCCCTGTGCACTTATTGTCTCTTTAAAATGCAGTCTTACTAGTAAATCAAACTTAGGGACAGACTGCCCGCCGGTGTTTCCAGCACCCACGTAGATGTCTGCGAGTGCGAATACTTGGCGGAAGCGTCCTCTGCCAACAGGCTGAGCAAAGGCTCTACAGTCACTTCGGCCGGACCTTGCGGCCAGGCTTCTAGGGCTTGGCGAAAAAGCTGTTGGGCATACTGCGAGAGCACATTCTCCAGCTTGTCTTCCGCCGCCGTCCTAACTCTCGCTTTTATTCCAGCCTGCACAATCTTTTCGTCGGCGCTCAGCAGGATCTTGCCCGCAAGACCGCCTTTGACATTCAAAAAGGAGGACACTTTGCGCAGCTGCAGATTTCCTTCGGACGCACTGTCCAAATAATGAATGCGCGTTACCTCTAGGCCGCATTGCTCTTGCAGCAGCCCTTCCGCCGCCTGGAGAAGCGGTTTGGCCAAATCTCGTATGGAAAGCGACTCGGCTTCTTCCGCCTTTTCATAGGGCAGGAAAAAGGAAAACTCCGTGCCTTCACCCAAAACACTGCGCACAGTAACCATCCCGCCCAGCTTTTCGAGCTCCATACGCACCGCCGCTAAACCGACGCCGCGTCCAGCCAGTTCATCCACCTCTTCGGCTGCGGAAAAACCGTCAGCAAAAATAAACCGCAGCCACTCTTCCGGCCCCAGCCGCTGCACGTCCGCCAAGGAGCACAGCCCTTTTTCCAACGCCAAATCCCGAATGACTTTGGGATCCATACCTCGGCCATCGTCGGCGACAGTAATGCAAACCCCGCCTTCTTCCTCTCGAACAGAGCAGGCAATAACGCCAAGCTCATCCTTGCCGCTTTCCAAGCGTTCTTCCATCGTTTCCAAGCCATGCATGACGGCATTGCGAAAAACATGCCCCATCGACTTTACAAAATCATAGTACCGCGCCGGATCCACCATCATCGTCCCGCCATTGACAGTAAAAGAATGGACCGCTTTGCCATGGCGCTCGGCCAAGCCGCATGTGTATTCAGGAAAGGATTGCAGCAGCTCCTGCAGCGGCTTATAGCGAAGGCGACGAATAGCGGTCAAGAGCATGCCGCATTCTTCCGGCGGCAGCGCCGCTTGCATCTTCTCTTCGAGTTCCAGCAACCTCTCATTGTCAATAACCAAAACATTTTTCCGTTGGAAAAAATCCTGTCCCAGCTTATCTTCCAATACCCGCACATCTTCTTGGAGCCAGCTCAGCATCCGCTCCGGCGTAAAGCCAGCCAGATTCTTTTCCAGCTCGCTTTTTTCCATATCCGCCCCTTCCTGCGTCCGAATCGCCGCCAAGCGATCCTCCATCTCATGCAAGAAGCCCATGGTTTGACGCAGCCGCAATTGACCGAAAGTGCCCTTGAAGGTATGAACTACGCGAAATAAATCCGCCAATACGTCGGCCGGTTCTTTTTTGCTGCGCAGCAGCTCCGCCATACCTTCCCGACAAAAGAGAGTATATTGATTGACCGCGGCAAAGAAATCCGCCGCATGGGTCACCACCTGCACAATCATCGCCAGCACGTCGCGCTCCGCCTGCATTTGTTCCTCTAGGGCCTTCTGCACCGTCCGATCGGTCAGGATCAGCATGATTTTACGTGACCCTCCTTGCTGCCCTCCTTCAATAACCTTGTATGTAACGCTGATATACCTTGCTCCAAGAGAAATAGCTTCCGGCAAAAGGGAAAAGTACGTTTCCTGCAAAGCAGCGCTGTTTTCCGCCAAGATCTTCGCGAGCACCGCAGCTACAAACACTTGCTGCGCCTCCGCCTCCGGGCAAAGAAGCGCACAGGCGTTTTCTCCCGCTATCTCCCGGCGGAAGATGGCGGTGCATTCGGCGCTATATTCCTTGTCGATTTGCAGGTCGCCGCCAAAAGACAAAAAGCCCTGGCCGGCGTAATCCAGCAAGTTTTGCAGCGCCGCCGTCCGCTCTTTAATCTTTCCTTCCAGCTCCAGGTTCCACCGCTCCAACGTTGCGTGAGATTGCTGCACTTCTTCGTACATCCTTTGCAGCGAATCCAAAGTGCGATTGATTTCGCAAGTCAGCTCGCCCATTTCGTCATTTGCATCACTGCGCCCTCGCGCCTGCAGATCACCTTTGGCTACGCAGGCCATCAGCGAATTTAACTGATACATCCGTTTGCGCACTGACATATCAAAGCCGCAGAATAAATATCCCAACAAGAGCAGAATGCCGCCGGCAAAAACACTAACGGCGTTACGGTAGCTTATGTAGGCATCAATGCGCAACGCCAGCAATTCGTCAATCATTTGAAAGGTCTCGTCCTGCGTCCGGATCGCTTCTTGAACGGCTCGCGTCCCTGTAGCTTTCAGCAGTTCCCGGGATATAGGGAGGCCTTGCTGTCCAATGGTTTTCTGCTCAAAATTCCAGGCAAAAATAGGCGCCGCATCAACCAGCGCGGTTGTCACCGGCTGCAGACGGCTGCGTACCGGCTCGTTATGCCGCAATACCTGTTTGACATTGTAGTCCACCAGATCCAAATCCGAACGGATCAAGCCTACATACTGCAAAAACTGATTTTTTCTCTCTCTTGAGAGAGCCTGGCTGAACAGTTCTACCTCCAAGGTCTGCGCCGCATTCAAACGTTCCAACAAATTCGGCATTTTCCGCAGAACCATATCTACCAAATACGACGTATCGGAATCAGAATCTAAGGCTAAATTGGAAGCATAGCCGATTTGCTGCATCAAATCCCCTACGCTGCGCAGCCAGCGACCATCCAGCTCAAAGGCTACCTGCGGCGCCTCTGTTTCCAGCGAAGCGGCGTTCTGCTTGCGCGCCAGCCAGTCCTGACGCAGCGTTTGCAGCTTCCATGATACATTCAGGTTCGCCCCAGCTCCCTGATCCAGTTCCTCCGCCCGCTCCAGCGCCACATCCACACGGTTTTGCTGCGCCAACACCCGCCCCTGCAAAGACGGATCATTATGTATATACAAATAATGCAGCCGACGATATTCCGCGCCTTCCACAAATACAGTCCCCAACGCCTGCGCATATTGCACGCCCAGACGTTCCTGTCGGGCAAATTCAATATTTTTATTCAGCTCCGATACCAGCAAATACATCAAAACCGCTGACTGCAAAACGATTAAAACGCCGATCACGGCAAATTTATAGGCGTATTTCAAGCGGTTCATCCAGCGAACCGCTGGCTCTATAAGTTTATTCATGCCTGCAACACCTGCTATTATTTATTCTGATCCTGCAATTCTTATTGTAGAAGGTCCGGTCCCGGCAAAGGTGAACTTCCCGTAAATTTTTAGTTAAGTTTTCGTTCCATAGCTTAAAGTGTAAGTATCCTTACGTCAAAAAATCGCACCGCGAAAAATTTTCGCGGTGCGATTTTTTATCGGGCACAAGCTTATTCTGCTTCCAACCCCCGGATGCAGGAATGAATGGTAAGAAAATAGTACCCACAGTACACGACCGTATAAATCCCCATATTCAAAAGGGAGGAGCTCAGCACTGATACTTGAAACACGCTGCCGAACAAAAAGAAGGCGACAAAAGCATGAAAAATGGCCAAAAGCCAGGAAAACGCCACACAAGGAAAGAGCTGCGCCGCCAAAATCAGACGTACCTCTTCCGCGGTTACCCCCAGCCCCCGCAGCAGCTCATAAAACTCCTTATTCATTTGTATCTGGCTGAGAAACTGAAAGGAAAGAATGCTGCAGCTGGAAGAAATCACAATGGTGCCGATAAAAAGTCCCATAAACAGAAAAACGCCCCAAAGCTTTACGGCCTGGTGAAAATCGACATAAAAAGAGCTCAACTGCGCTTCTGCCGGCACCACGCGGTATATGTCATCTGTCAGTTCCCGGCTTTCCCGCAGATTATCGACCATATACGCCTTACCCCGTAAAGACGGCGCCCAAGGGCTCCATTGGGCATAGGTCTCATCCGACACGATTAACGCCGGTCCGCGCGCCGATTCATTCAATACCGGCCACGGCCAATGCTTCACCAGTAAAATCGTGCCTGCTCTGCCCAAATCCAAATTCCTCCCGGCAGGCATCTGCTCCTCCGGCTCCCGATAATACGAAAGATAGATGCCCTCTTGAGGGCCCAACGCCGGCAATGACACCTCCAAGCCCTTGGCCGCCGCTGCCCGGGCGAAGGCTTCCCTCGACACTACCTGCAACTCTGCTTTTTCATGCCACCCTGGCAGATCTTTCTCTGTCAACGGCAGCAGCAGAAACCGCACATCGACTTCTCTTTCAATAAAATGCTGCGGATAACCGTCGATAATAGCGCGCACTTTGGCATCCACCTGAAGGTCGTCGCTCATATAAGCAAAAGAAAAAGGCATTTGCGCCATACGCTCCTGCAGCAACTCCTGGTAAATATGATAACTTAAGCCCACAGCCGTTAAGGTCGCAGCACCCAAAAGGGTAACCAGCGTCAACAGTTTTACTTGACCGCGCAAAAATACGTTTAATTGATTCACTGCTAAAAACGGCACGAGATGAAAAAAGCGGTCCTGCTTCTTCAACCGCTGCAGCAAGCAGGGCAAAAAATAACGAAATGCCGCGTAGGTTCCCTGACATAAAAAAAGCACCGCCAAAATCACTTGGAGCCAACAAATCTCATGCCCCCGCTGCCAAGGCAAAAGACCATAGCCGCAAAGCAGCAACAGTGGCATCCATAGGGCCTTGCAGCCGCACGGTTCCGTCCGCGACGGCGTCTCCCTACGTTTATACAGCATCGTTCCCAGAGTCACCTTTGCCAGTAAAGCATAGCCATACAAAGCTGCAACCATAAACAATGCGCCAAAAATCGCTATCGTCCGCCCAATAGCAGCCAAACTAATTTCAAAAGGCACTGCGCCTGTAAAGCCAAGAAACCAAATCAACAAGAGTTGAAAGAATTTAGCCATAACCACGCCAAAGACAATACCGATCAATAGCGCCGCCACTCCCGCCAAAAACGTTTCAAAAAAAATCAGCTTTCCCACTTGATGGCGCGTCATGCCTACAATACCGTAAATCGCCAATTCGCCCCGACGACGACGCAAAAAGAAAGAGGTCGAAAACCAGATGGACAAAACAGCAAATAAAGCCACCGCTACAGAAGAAAGATTAAAAAAAAGTTCTAATTCCTGTTCGCGTTCTACGACCATGCGAACCGCCTGAGAAAAGCGCAAAGACGCAAAAAGATAGTAAATGGTAATATTGAAAGCCATGGAAAGAAAATATACCGTATAGTTTTCCAGATTGTTGCGCACATTTAAAAGCGCCAGCTTAAATAAGGTCACGCCCGTCACCTCCGAGCATGGCTAACACATCCAAAATGCGCTGGAAAAATTCCCGTCGGTCGCCGCCATGGCGCAGCTCCGTAAAAATCAGACCATCTTTAATAAACAAAATACGCTTAGCGTAGCTGGCTGCAAAAGGATCGTGCGTCACCAAAAGCAAGGTTGTCTGATATTCTTCATTGAGTTCGGTTAGCACGCGCAGCAAATCCGCCGTGGCCTTGGAGTCCAGCGCGCCAGTAGGCTCGTCCGCCAACACCAGCCGGGGCCTGTGAATGACAGCCCGCGCCGCAGCCGTTCGCTGCCGCTCGCCGCCGGAGACTTCCTGCGGAAAATGCTCCAATACCCGCTGCAAACCCAAGCGCTCCGCCAAGTAAGCCACCCGATTTTCCATTTCCTCCACAGGCATCTTCGCCAGTAATAACGGCAACAGCATGTTTTCCTTCAAAGTCAGCGTAGCCAATAAATTGGCCTCTTGCAAAATAAAGCCCAGCTTTTTCCTGCGCAGCATCGCCAGCTCCTCTTTTTTCATCCGCTGCATGTCCAGGCCTTCCAAAAACACGCTGCCCGACGTTGGCTGGTCCAGCATTCCCGCCAGGTTCAAAAGCGTCGACTTACCCGCGCCGGAAGGCCCCATCACCGCAATAAACTCCCCAGGCATCACTCGCAGCGACACATCATTTAACGCGACTGTTGCACCGCCTTTAGCGCCATAAATCTTAGTAACATGCTCCATTTCCAACACTGGAATCACAGGCCTCCTCCTTTCCCGCACCTTACCAAGAAAAATCAATAATCAGGCGCGTATATTCTCCTTCTTTAGACTCCACTTCTAAACGGTGCCCCAGCTTGTCCGCCAACTGCGCCGCCAAATAAAGCCCCATGCCGGTAGCATGCTGAAATTCTCGACCATTGCGTCCAGTAAAACCCCTGTCAAAAATGCGCGGCACATCCTCAGCAGGAATGCCGATGCCGTTATCCTCCAAAAGCAGCCGCCAATGACGGCCTTTGCCCTCGGAAAACACGCGGATGCAGCCTCCCACTGTCGTATATTTCAGAGCGTTGGATAAAATTTGATCCAAAATAAAACTCAGCCATTTGCGATCACTTAACACCAACCCCGGCAATTCGCGCAAATCCAGGCGAATCCGCTTGGCGATGAAGGTTCGCGAATGACGCTTCACGGCTTCTTTGAGTACCTGCTCCAGGCACACTTCCTGGATCAAATAGTCCTTAGCAAAGGACTCCATTTTGGCCGAATAGAGCACCCTTTCCACGCCGGCTTCAATGCGATCCAGCTCTTCTTCCAAGCTGGACAGTAACTCTTCCGGCGCTTTATCCGCCGCCCCTTCCAAGAGCAGGCGCGATACGGCAATCGGCATCTTCGTGTCATGCACCCAGGTAGCCAGAAATTCTCCCTGCTGCTGCCGTTCTTGATGCAAGCGGCGATAACGACGCTCCTGCGCCGCAAAAATGCGTTGCAAAAGCTCATGATATAGCGCCTGCTCTCGATTGGCCGGCCGCGGCAGCGGCGGCATTACCGCATCCGCCAGCCCTTCTTCGTCCGCCAGTACCTCCTGCAGGCGGCGCAAGTGCCGCCGCCGCACAGCAAAGTCACACAGCCAGTAGAGCAGGAAAAGGAACAGGCACACGCCAATCATATATACCACATTCCCAGAATCCATATGCAGCGTATTATCAAGCGCCGTCATCGCAGCGACAAAAAAAGTCACGCAAACCAGACACGCCGCAAGCCCAGCTTGATCGCGCGCATAATCACGCCAATTCATAGAAGCACATACCCTTGTCCCTTGCGGGTTTCAACCCAGTCTTCCAGGCCCGCGTCGCTCAGCTTGCGCCGCAGGCGGTTGATGTTGACCGTCAAGGTATTGTCATCGACAAAATTTTCATCCTCCCAGAGAGCGCGCATAATCTTTTCCCGGCTGAGCACCTCGCCGCCATGTTTGATCAAAAGATGCAAAATACGCAGTTCATTGCGCGTCAGTGTGATCTTTTTATCCTGATAAAGAAGCTCTCCCTCTCCCAAATGAAGCACCGCCCCCCGGTGCTCTACGATTTCTCCCTCTTCTTTGCCATAGGAATACGTGCGCCGCAATAGGGCCTGCATTTTAGCCGCTAAGACATCTAGGGAAAATGGTTTTTGTACAAAATCATCGCCCCCCATATTTACGGCCATAACAACATCCATATTAGCGCCTCGGGAGGAAATGAAAATAATAGGCCGTTTGCTGGTGCTGCGAATTTTGCGGCACCAGTAAAAGCCGTCATACATCGGCAAATTAATGTCCAGCAGCACCAAATGAGGATCCTGTTCTTCTACCGCTTCCATAACTTTGGAAAAATCTTCTACGCCCTTCGTTTCAAAGCCCCATTTGCGCAAATTCAACAGGATCAAGTCCCGCAGCTTACTATCGTCTTCGACTACCAATATCCGAAACATCCGCAGCCCCCCCTTTTATTCCAACCTACTCTGCAAACTTCTTTATTATTACTATTATACCGTCCCTGCTAGCACTAGGAAACCAAAATGACTTTTTCCCTACAGTTTCCTCATAGGACGGTGACATCTCCACCGCCTTGCGCTATACTCAAGGAGATTGCTGAAATCGATAGGACGGAACACAGAGTAAGCAGAGAAATTTTATCGGCCCCTGAGAGATTGCCGCGTCGCTGCGCTCCTCGCAACGACGTGATAAGTTGGCTGTCGCTACCAAACAAATTTATTGCCGTTCTCCTAACTTTTGTCTTTGCGAGCAAAGCGAAGCAATCTCTTGCAATATCCTTTCCTCTCTCTGTTTCCTCTGGCATTCCCTCTGTTCCTCTGTGTTCCGTCTTCTCCGTATTCTCGTCCTATCGCTTGAAAGGGGTCCTTTACTCACTATGTTTCTCATGTTTCAAGCCGGCCTTATCGCTACTTGCGGAGGCTTTTTATTCTTTTGGCTGAACATGCCGCTCCCCTGGACTCTAGGTCCGCTAGCGGCGGTGCTCCTCTGGCGAGCCTTGCTGCACCGCCCGGCTGCTTGGCCAATACAAGTTCGTAACGGCGGTATGCTCTTTCTGGGTTACGCCATGGGCGCTCCCTTCACGCCGCATACGGCGCAGGCCATTTTACAGCAGTTGCCTGCCATCTGCCTTTCGACCGTTTTGGTGATCGCCATTAGCCTCTGGATGGCCTCTGTAACGGCTCGCTACACCGACATCAGCCTTTCCAGCGCCTTTCTGGGCAGTACGCCCGGCGGACTGACGCAAATGACCGCGTTAAGTGAAGAAATGCCGCATACAGCTCCTGGCGTCGTTACTTTCTTGCAGACTTTTCGTCTTTTGGCTACGGTCTTCACGGTGCCGTTTTTGGTTTTGCACGGCCTGGCGGATCACGTGGATGTCGTTGGCGTTGTCCTGTCCGGCAGCGCCGAAGAACTGCTTATTGCCTATCTGCCGCCGCTGGGTTTGGCTATTGGCGGTATGCTTATCGCCACAAAGCTGCACTTGCCCACGCCGCAGCTGCTGGGTCCCATTCTAGGCACAGCCATCTGGTCTTTGCAAGGATACACAACACCGCCTTTGCCTTCGGAACTGCTGAAAGCCGCCCAGTGGTGCGTCGGTACTTACATGGGCCTTAACATTCCTTTGGTAGCGCTTCCTTCTTGGAAACGCCTAGTGCCCCTAACAGCGCTGTCCGTCGCCCTGCTGCTCACCGCCACCTTAGGCATTGGCCTGGTTCTCTCCAATCTGCATGGTTATAGCCTGGCTACGGCCTTCATCGCCACCGCTCCCGGCGGCATGGCGGAAATGGGCCTCACCGCCATGATGGTCCACGCAGACCTTTCCATCATCATCTCCTACCAGCTCTTCCGGCTCTTGTTCATCCTCCTCGTCATCCCGCCGTTTTTTCAGTGGTACTTCCGGCACAGGAATCAATAATTTATTCACATCTCACGCCAAAGCGGTTCTTTTTCCGTCATACTTCGTCAGAAAGCCTCGGCAGAGCGCCGCTATTGCTGGCCCTGCTAATTTATTCGTATCACACGCCACGACAATTCTTTTTCCGCCTGGCTGCGTCAGAAAGCCTTAAAAGAGCGCCGCTATTCTCGCGCCCTTCTTTCTTGCCAGGCGAAAAAATCTCTTGCCCTGGTGGTGCACTCATTAAATCAGCTGAGCCTTTGGTGTTTAATTTAATGGACTCTTCATACCCTCCCTATACTCCCTATACTCCTGTTAAAAAACCGTACCCCGTTCTTCTCTTGCGTACCCTCTCGCGACTCCCGTGACTCTTGTTCAATCTCCGTGCTCCTACCTAATATCAACGAAAGAAGGAATTTATTATGTTACGTCGTCTTTTACCGTTTTTGCTTCTGGCTCTGCTCGTTTTAACCCCTGCCGCCCAAGCGGCGGAACTGCCTGGCGACAGCGCTTTTGTGGCCACAGCCCTTTACATTGATGCTGGAGACCGGGACATTCCCGGCCTGGATCTTCTCAATAAAGGCCTGAACCAAGTACTGCGCATGCAAATGAGCTCCCTTCTTTTGGGCAGCGAAGTCTATGTCGGCACCGATGTGCTCCGGGATCTGAATCGCCACGGTGTCACTAACGCCGCCAGCGCCCAATCAGCCAATCTCACCTCTTATTGCGTAGACCGCCAGGTCAAAAACGTCATTTTGTTTACCGTCAACCCCTTAGACATGGTAGTAGACTGCAAGGCCTTCACCGCTATAGATGAGCAATTTGTCATCGACAAACAACTGACTCCGCCCGAAGGAGGGCTTATGAGCACCTCTTATGATCGTCTGGCCGCTTTGTTCACCACCGAGCTGCCCGCGATTGTCGCTACCTTGAAAGGCTAGCCATGAAAAACGTCTTTGCCGCGCTCTCTTCCTCGCGCATTTTCTGGACCCTCGCAGGCATGCTAGGCCTACTCCAGTGTTTTTGGATGCTTACATTGCCCTTTTGGCCCTTTACCGACCTGCCTAATCATTTGGCAGTCGCCGCCATTTATCGGGATTATGACGCCCCAGACAGCCTGTACCGAAATTATGTGCTGCTGGAGCGTCTCTTCCAACCGAATACGTTTTTCCCTTGGTTTTGCAGTCTCCCTATCTTTGCTAACGTAGAGCAGGGCGCTCGCGTTTTCTATGGCTTGTACATACTAGCGCTGCCTCTATCTGTCTGGAGTCTGCTGCGCCGTCTCGGCGGCGATGGCCGCGGCGCAGTCCTCTCCCTGCTTTTGCTCTACCATTACAGCGTCACTTGGGGCTTTGTGGGCTATACGGCCTCTTTGCCAGCCTTCTGCGGCGCCTGGTCTTGCCAACTAGCCTGGCTCCGCGATGGCAGAAGCAAGCATCTCGTACCACTCAGCCTGTTCCTAGTCCTGCTCTTTTTCCTGCACGGACAGACCACGCTGTTTGCACTCTTCTTTCTCAGCCTGCAGGCCGCCTACAACCGGCGCAGACATCTTTCTTCGCTTGCGCCGTTGGGAACTGCCGCACTGCCGGTACTGCTCTTCGTCACCGCTTGGCTCACCGCTGGCGGCGGCTTTCAGCCCGGTTCTCACACCGGTCACCTGCTGCAAGATTACTACTTAGGCGGTGAGTTTCTAGCCGCCTGGCCGCAACGTCTGGCCGACGCGGTGACCTTGGACAACCGCGCCCTGTACGAAGGCGCTGCCGGTTATCTTGCGGCCTCTTTTTTCACCCTGGTCTTAGGCGCTTTCGCCTGGAATCGCTGTAGGTACAGCCACAAGCCCTGGAAACAACATCGTCTTTTTTCCGTATGGCTGCTCCTCTTCCTCTCCCTGGGCGGCGTGCTCGTTCTGCCACGGGAAATCGACGGCCACGGTATTATCTACGAACGTTTCAGCGTGTTCTTGCTTCTAGGTTTAGTGCTCCTTGCCGGCGCCGGCAGCGTCCGTCCCCTCGGCAAGCGAGCTGTGGCTGCCATGCTGTTGGTGTCTTTGCTGCACGGCGCTGCCTGGAGTGAATACTTTTGGTCCTTTCGCCAAGACAGCGCCAGCTTCAATGCTTCCCTGCTGCCTGCAGCGGAAAGCGGCCTCGTAGCGCCGCTCTTTTATGACAACTCTTTTCGCGGACGCCCGGTGTATCTTCATTTTGCCAACTATCAAACGCTGGACAACGGCGGTCTCGCTGTCAACGCCTTCATCGACTACCGCTTCGGCACCATCCGCCGCCACGTTGATGAAGCCACTTTGCCCCGCTATGATGAATGGATTTCTTGGCGTTGGAGCTATGAAAATCTGTATCCTGAAGTTCCCTGGCTGCTGGTCCGCGGTGAAGCGCCGGACCGAGCTGACGCCTTCTTCGCCCAGTACCGCCTTGAAAAAGAGCAAGGTCCCTGGCAGCTGTGGCGAAAAATGAAAAACGACAATATAAAACAAGAGTAAATGGAGTAAATGGAGGGTACGACAGAGGGAACGAGATACAGAGTAACTATTATAAATTCCTATATAGCTACAAAAATCCGGTCTAGAAAGATTTACTTTCTTAGACCGGATTTTTCGTTTAGCCTGGTATGATACGAATCAGCAACGCGGAGAGATTACCACGTCTCTCCGAAGAATCCCCCTGGCCCTGCGGGCATTCCCCCTTTGGCAAGGGGGACATTTAGCCACAGCATTCTCGATAGACTAAGGCAAAAACTCCTGCCGCCCGTCAAAGAGAGGTGCCGCCACAGCGGCGGAGGAATTCAATTTCTATGTGCTTCACCCGTCTTTTTCGTATTCTGTTCCTAGCCACTTGAGGAGCCAGTGATTGAATGAACACTCCGCAAAACATAGGAATTTTTTCGCCAAACGAGAAAGAAAAAGCAGGAATAGCATCGCTATTCCGAGGCTTTCTGACGAAGCAGGACGGAAAAAGAGCCTGTTTAGCGCGAGATGTGAATCAATCTTTGGTTCCTCTAAGGAGTAGGCCGCTGCCTCGGACGGTTTTCAAAAGCCGCGAAGCATCGCCCAGCTTCTTGCGCAACCGATAGATGAGCACATTCAACTCGTCTGTGCCCACGTCCACAACGCCCTGCCCGTCAGTTTGCATGCGCTCCGGCCAGATCTCCCGTTTGATCGTCTCATAGTCCACCAGCGTACCGGCGCGTTCCCACAAAAGCTGCAGCAAATGCCACTCTTTGCCGCTCAAAGAAACACTTTCCCCGTACACCTGGCATTCCTGCCGTTCTGGAAAGAGCGCTAAGGGTTGCGGCAGCTCCAAGCCTTGACGCAGCATTAGCGTGCGGCTCAAGTCGAGCGTTTTTTCGTCGCCCCCATGCTCCAACCGTAACGCCACAAGACCAGACGCCAATTCCAAACGGTCTCCCGGCGCCAGCCGACGTACTTCCTGTTGCAATGGCTCGCCGTTGACGCTGGTACCATGACGGCTGCCCAGCTCCTTTATGCTCACACCCGTTTCATCGCAACAAACCAGACAATGACGCCGCGAGACGAAAGGGCTGGCAAAATACATCCCTGCCTCTCCCTGGCCGCTGCGTCCCAATAGCCATTCCCCTTTTTCCAGCATAATTCGGCTGCCGGAAGGATAGGGCACTCCTTTTTCTACAACCAAACACCAATTTTCTTCCACAGCCATCCCTCCTGGACCTATCTCTTTTCTATATCATACTGCGAAAATTTTTTTCTGCCAAGAAGGCGCGCTATGGCAGCATTTAAAATGTCTGCAACAGCGTTCCGGCTACGCCGCGCATGGTTTCCGTCCAGGGCAAAAGAGCGCCAAATCCTTCAAAAGAAAGCCAGTCTGGTTTCCAGGCATGAAGAACCAGTACCGCTAAGGCTAAAATCCAACCGCTATGTCTCATGACGCATCCTCCTTTGCCTTTTGTTAGTTTGATTATACCTTTTTCCATGTTACAGAGCTATGACAACGGCATGACAACTCCATTACACCTGCACAAGGCACGAAACACAGAGTAACTGAGTAACAGAGGATACGCAGAGGCTATGGCGACATTGCTTGTATTTGAGACTTTTATTGGAGCAAGACGGTCCGCAAGACAAAAAAGATTGCAGTAAAATGCAAGTTCTCATTTTACCGCAATCTTTTTTCTATCCGTGCACCAGACTGGAATCACAAAAAGCCTGCCCTAGCCCCTGTCCCACCTTGGCCTCAAAGCGACAACGCTCATCTCCCAGGCTCCAGCATTCGGTTTCCACTACATCAT
>SAAJ01000125.1 GCA_009929485.1 Negativicutes bacterium | reverse complement strand
CTCAGACAGCTAGGATGTTGGCTTAGAAGCAGCCATCATTTAAAGAAAGCGTAATAGCTCACTAGTCGAGTCGGCCTGCGCGGAAGATGTAACGGGGCTCAAACCAGGCACCGAAGCCGCGGATTCACACTTATGTGTGAGTGGTAGGGGAGCGTTCTGTAAGTCTGCGAAGGTGTATCGAGAGGTATGCTGGAGATATCAGAAGTGCGAATGCTGACGTAAGTAACGATAAAGGGGGTGAAAAGCCTCCTCGCCGGAAGACCAAGGGTTCCTGTCCAACGTTAATCGGGGCAGGGTGAGTCGACCCCTAAGGTGAGGCCGAAAGGCGTAATCGATGGGAAGCAGGTTAATATTCCTGCACGACTTGTAATTGCGATGGGGGGACGGAGAAGGCTAGGTGGGCCAGGCGACGGTTGTCCTGGTGAAAGTGCGTAGGTGGTGTTTCTAGGCAAATCCGGAGACACAACACTGAGACACGAGACGAAGCCACTACGGTGGTGAAGCCATTGATGCCCTGCTTCCAGGAAAAGCCTCTAAGCTTCAGATTACAAGTCATCGTACCCCAAACCGACACAGGTGGTCGGGTAGAGAATACCAAGGCGCTTGAGAGAACTCGGGTGAAGGAACTAGGCAAAATAGAACCGTAACTTCGGGAGAAGGTTCGCTCTTGACAGTGAAGTCCCTTGCGGATGGAGCAGTTGGGAGTCGCAGTGACCAGAAAACTATTTAACTCCGTTTTGGCTGGCAGCTCTAACACTTGCACATAAGCAGAATCCAGTGCGGTTAAGACTAAACGCCCCTTTTTATTAACGTCGTCATGATCGTGATCATGCCCCGGGTTTTCAATCACTATAGGATCTTTTTCGTTGATATTGACCTTAGTGTCACCGCAGGCACTTACCAGGGCCATAGATACCGCGACAGCCAGAAATTTTATAGAGGTGTTAACTTTCATTTTTATGCTTCCAAATTCCATCAAAATTAAAAACGTCCACGTAAACCAATGGCAATACCGCGGCCCGGCAGAGGCGCGTCTTCTTTTAAGAAGGAGGTATGTACCAGGGCACGCTGATCTAACAAGTTTTGCCCTTTTAGGTAGGTCACTAATTCCTGACC
>SAAJ01000081.1 GCA_009929485.1 Negativicutes bacterium | reverse complement strand
GGGTTGCACTTACTGATTCGCATTTGTGGGGGTGAAGTCCTTTTTATTGCCTAAAAACCCGTTGATTTTTCTAGGGTTCTGGAATATGAAAATCACTCAGATAAGAATCCTCAAGGGTATTGCCATATTGGGGAAGAAGAATTTCAAAAGGTGAAACAATAGTCACCAAGACGGTGGCTACGTAAGGCGAAGTGAAAAAGGAGGGCTGTAGCTAGCTTGTTATCAAGCTGGCTGCAGCCCTCCTTTACTTCGTAAAGGCCATAGTCTTTATTTCCCTTGTTTCGATGCTAGCGGATGCTAAGCAATGTATCTAAGCGAGTGCGTTTGAAAATCTCTTGGACCATCCCATGAGCGCCGAGGAGCGTTAAGCCGCCATGGAGCTGTTCGGCGCATTTGTGAAGCATAACGAAAAGACTTAAGCCGGAGCTGTCTATATAGGTAACTCCAGCGAGATTGACCGTCAACCATTTGGATCCTTTTTCAAGGGCTTGTACAAGATCGCAACGGAGCTGCTCGATATCTTGGAGGTATAGTTTGCCGGTTAAATAGATCGTTGCTTGTGAGTTGGCTTCTACAATCTGATATTGTATGTGCTAGGACTCCCTTCTAATGCTGCTTTTTCTATGCAATGTCTTTATTCTACTCCTAAAGTGTGTCGGATTTGTGACATCAAGATTACATGCTTGTAATCTTGAAGCTGCCAAGGAAGAGAGCCGAGCTATAAAGGAAAGCAGTTTGCGGGAGCTAAAATGAATGCTTAAAAAAACACCGGAAGATCTGCGCGCGGT
The DNA here is from genome assembly GCA_009929485.1 of Negativicutes bacterium. Lineage (GTDB taxonomy): Bacteria > Bacillota > Negativicutes > Anaeromusales > Anaeromusaceae > Anaeromusa. The sequence continues at coordinate 5,141 of SAAJ01000081.1, read as the reverse complement.
TGCGGCACTTCTTCCGGTGTTGGCGTAATTTATTCGTTTATTTCAGGCGGCGGAGGAGGCGGCAGTATGGTCTGCGGCTGTTTAAGCTCCTCTAACGCTAAGAAGAGAACCGTTTCCCCGACGTACCAAAATGCCGTAGTGAGGATTTGGACAACGGCCAGCAAGAGAGATGTTACAGAGCCGCTTGCCGGATGCGAAGCGGCAAAAGGCAAGCTTAAAATGAACTGTGGCAAGGAAATGCAAATGCCGGCAATAACAACGCTCCACCAATGACCACGGACTAGGTTAATGCTGTAATGAATGGCTTCACCATGCGCTTTCTCCCGTAAGACGACAGCTTGAAGGGAAAAAGAATAGCGTACTGATTTGATGATCCCTGGGATAAAAAGCAGCAAGAACCAACCGAAAAGGCGCAGCAGACAAAGAAGGCCGGTGGTGATGGCTAAGGGCAAGCGAGCCGAAGCTCTTTCGAAAATATGCACCAAGGAAATCTTGCGGTCAGCTACGACGTCATCGATAAGAATGATAATACTCATATAGGACAACATACTGATTAGGGCGCTTGCTAAAATGAGAAGAAAAGGAGGGCTCTCCAAGGCTGTTTCCGGCATGGTGTGGACAAGATAGATTCCCGGCAAGGCGCCTAGGCCGGCAAGAAGTACAATAGGCGAAAAATGCTCGCGCAGTAATTTCCAGGATGCTTTGAGAAGCTCCATATACTGCAAGGAGGGAGAAGCGCAGATGACTTTCAGATTCATAACAGGCCTCCTGTGTTACGTCTTTAAAAATGAAAATTCGAGAGAGGCGGAGAAAACCCTTTATTTGTCTATTCCTTCAATCCTCGGTTTGCAAATGCTATAATAGAAGAAATTCAATAAAAGGTTTGCTGATATGCAGCAAATTTTTTTTGCGCAAATTGTTGAAGGAGGCGCCTCATGAACGGGTATGTTTGGGTTATTGCGCTATATTCGCTTTTGTTGATTGCCATTGGTTTTTTTATGACCAAAAGAGTCAAAGGTTCGGCGGATTTTTTTGTTGGGGGGCGGAATTTTGGGACGCTGCTTCTTTTTATCACCTTGATTGCTCCCAATATCGGCGCAGGTTCTACCGTTGGCGTCGCCGGGCTAGGGTATAAGCTCGGTATTTCCGCGATGTGGTGGATTGTAGCTTCGGCGTTGGGCACGTTTGTTTTAGCCTTTTGGGTGGGGCCGGCCATTTGGCGTCTGGCCAAAGAACATCAATTTTATACCCTTGGGGATTATCTGGAGTTTCGGTATCATCGGAATTTTCGCGGCTTGATTTCCTTGCTGATGGCAGTGGGGACCATTGCTATTTTTGCAGGGCAGCTGATGGGCATAGCCTGGATTTTATCGGTTGTCGCCGACGTGAGCAAGACGACAGGCATTTTGATTGGCGCCGCAGTGGTTGTGCTGTATTTTGGCGCTGGGGGCTTGGTTTCGGCGGCGTATGTCAATGCGTTAGAAGCAACGGTAAAACTGGTTGGTTTTTTTGTTGCCGTGCCTTTAGTTATGAATTTTGTCGGCGGTTGGAATGGTCTGGAAACGCAAGTGGCGCAAAGGCTGGGCGACCCGGAGCTGCTTGCGGCGTATTTTAGTTTAGATGGCGCAGGGTTGACTACGATTTTGGGATTTTTTCTGATGTTGACGCCGTCTTTTTTTATCTCGCCAGGACTGATTGGCAAGATCTACGGAGCCAGAGATGAAAGCACGGTTCGGAAAAGTACGGCTCTTTGCGGTTTGGTGATGCTGGCTTTTGCGCTGATTCCTGCCGTTTTGGGCATGGCGGCTTCGGTAGTGGCGCCGGGCCTTGTGGAACGCGATTTGGCTTTGCCTATTGTGATGAAGGAATGTATGCCCTTTTGGGCCTCTGCCTTGGCGTTAGCGGCGATTTTTTCAGCAGAAGTAAGCGCGGCGGATGCGGTGCTGTATATGATTACTTCTTCCTTTACCAAAGATTTGTATAAGACGTTCATCAATCCGGACATCGCAGATGAGGAGCTGTTGCGGCACAGTCGTTTTGTAACGCTGGCGGCGGGAGCGGTGGGGGTGGGCTTGGCGATTTTGCTGCCCAATGTCATTTCGGCATTGTCTATTTTTTATTCGCTCATGTCGGTTTCTTTGACGGCGCCGCTGTTGTTTGGCTTGTTTTCGCGGCGGCCCAGTACGTTGGCGGCCTTTTTATCCGCTGGCATTGGTATTGTTTCTACAGTGGCTTTGCAATTCGGCAATGCCGGCAAAGGGATTTGGATTTTGAACGCCCAATCGACTGGGATTTTATTGACCTTGGTTGTTATGGCGGCGACTATGTATGCGGCGCCGGCTAAAGAAAGCAAAAAACAGGAGAATTAGCTTGTGCCATGGGCAGTCAAAAGTGCGTAGCGTTCTAGAGCGGTAAAGCGTATGGCGTCTTTGGAATAAACTCAAAAAAGGGCTGTGAAGAAACTAAGTTTCAACACAGCCCCTTTTTGAGTTAGTCGGCAATATGGACCTTACTGGCAAATTGTTCCCATTCCTGACGAGCAAGTTGAAACTGTCTTTCTTTTTCGGAAAGAGCAGTCTTAGTGATTTTGCCGCTTTGGAAGCGTTCTTGAGCCAATTCATATTCCAAACGCTGAATGTCGCAATTTTGCTTGCGCAGAGCGCCTTCTACGGTTTGCGTCCAGTTGTGGAAGCCAAGATTTTGCATTTCCCAGCCTAAATTACCGATTTGCTGTTGGTCTTCTGCAGAAAGTTGACCGGCGGTAAGCTTCGTCAGCTTTTTGAAGCTGCCTAAATATTGCTGAATATAGTCCATGCCTGTGAGAGCATTGGAGAATTCAAAGCGTTGCGCTTTTTCTGGCGAATCGGTCTGCGGGCTGGCGAAGCCAAGCTGGGGCAGCGCTAATGTTAAGCAGAGGGTGGCAGCTAAGGCGGCCATTTTTGTCTTTTTCATAGGTTGGAGCTCCTTCCATTTTACCTGAGTAGGGATATTGTCCTTTTCGTTATATTCTGTAGGAATAGAACTAAGTCCTTGTTATTGTGAAATATTTACAAATGTTCATTTTGAAAACTACCATTGGAAAACCAAGAATGACTAGTTGGTTAAGCAGGGTTTTTAGAAAAAATAAGGAATGACAACTAAAACGGCGGTGTAAAGTTAGGCGATAATGTACACGAAAGGACGATCAGCATGGGTAAATTTGTTAACAGGAGTTGCGCGGCGGTACTTTTTCTTTTTCTGCTAGTATGGTCTAGCAGCGGCTTAGCTGCGGAGGAGAATCTTCTGGGAGTTTACGGGCGCGAGGGGGCGCAGTTTCTCATTCGTGAACGGAGCGGAGAATTAGAACTTTTATACAAAGCGGAAAATCAAGAAGGCCAGGAATTTGCCAGTTACTGCAGCTATCCGTTGAGAAAAGGGGCGGATGGAAGCTATGAATTGTTACTTTTCGGTCCGGCTCAACAAACGCAGGCTAAAGTGCGCTTCTTTTATGATGCTGCGCAGCGGGTGACGGGTGTCCTGCTGGGAGAAAAACGATATGGCAAGCAGAGCTTCGCGCAGGAAGAAGGCAAAACGTTTCGGATTCAGCCCCAACTGCCGCTAGCTGGCTTGCGCCAAAAAGCGTTGCAGGCGAAGATGCCTGTGGAAGAGGGGGCGTTTTTAAAGCCTGATTTGGTGGAGCTGAAAAATATGGATGCTTCGCTGCAATTAGACATTCGCTATGCTACGGATAATAATTTCATGGGGATGCCTTTGTATGAAGAAGGCAGAGCTTTTTTGCAGCGCCCGGCAGCGGAAGCGCTGGTGCGGGTAAATCAGGCGCTTAAGAAATACGGCTATGGCCTGATCATTTATGACGCTTATCGTCCTTGGTATGTCACCAAGATGTTTTGGGATGCGACGCCTGAAGCGCAAAAAGTATTTGTGGCAGATCCGGCGAAAGGTTCGCGGCATAACCGCGGCGGTGCTGTTGATATTGGGCTGTATTCTCGGAAAACCGGACAAAGCGTTGACATGGGCAGCGGCTATGATGAGTTTTCGCTGCGGGCTTTTTCCTGGTATCCCGGGGGAAACTCTGTACAGCGTGAACGCCGGGAGCTTTTGCGGCTGTTGATGGCGGGTGAAGGCTTTGCGGTGTATCCCGAAGAATGGTGGCATTTTGATTATGCAGCGTGGCGCAGCTACCCGTTGTTGAATGTGCCGTTTCATGAACTATAAAAGAGCGATGATTTGGCAAGAGGAGGTACTTTGATGAAGGTAATTGGCATAAACGGCAGTCCGCGGCTGCAGGGAAACACCCAGCTGCTTTTGCAGACGGTTTATAAAGAACTAAACAGCCGGGGCATTGAAACCGAAACGATTTCGCTGGCGCAGCATCCTGTAAAAGGCTGTATCGCTTGCCGCGCTTGTATAGCGCGCCAAGATAGACGCTGCATTATGGAGGATGACGCATTTAATGAATGCTTGGGGAAAATCATTGCGGCGGATGGTTTGATTTTGGCCTCGCCGGTCTATTCGGCGGGAGTTACTTCGCAGATGAAAGCGTTTATTGACCGCGCCAGTATTGTGCTGGCCGCCAACCGAGGACTATTGCGGCATAAGGCGGGCGCTGCCATCGTAGCGGCCCGCCGCGGCGGCGCTATAAGCGCTTTTGACACCTTGAATCATTTTTTGCATAGTAAAGAAATGTTTTTGGTAGGTTCTACGTATTGGAATATGGGCTATGGAAATGCGGCAGGGGAAGTGGCGGAAGATCAAGAAGGAATGGCGAATATGGCCAATTTGGGAGAAAATATGGCCTGGCTGCTGCAAAAAATACATGCCTAACCCTTGCGAAGGTAAATGGAAAAAGGATTTGCTGACGGTTGACAGGCCGTTTGCAAATCCTTTTTAAATTTACCGGAATTTAAAGGCTGAGAGATGAGGAATGGCAGGGACAACGAACCGCGAAATACACGAAAAACGCGAAAGGGGTTTTGGGGTTAGGAGCCGCTGTATAAACGGCCGCCACAGCCTCATTGATCCCTCGCTTTACTCCTCTGGCCTTTCTCTGTTACTCCCTTAATAAACAAGCAGTAGCTTCGATTTTCTTCTTTAATCGCAGTATTTCTCGATATATGTTTTTGTAGATTCTTTGGCTAGAC
>SAAJ01000007.1 GCA_009929485.1 Negativicutes bacterium | reverse complement strand
CTGCTCTATTTTTATAAGCAGATTGCTCTTGTTGCGCTGCAAAAGTTCGAGTTGGATATCGTATTCCAGGGCTTTATAGGATAAAAGATTTTCAAGGGAGTCAATGTTGCGATTTTTAACGTACTCGCCGATCTCTTTTAGGGATACCCCTAGTTTGCGCAGAGTGATAATGATTTCGAAAATGAAGTATTGTTCGAGAGAATAATAGCGATAGCCGTTAGTTTCAATTAATTCAGGAGAAAATATGTTGTTTTTTTCATAGTAAAATAAAGTTTGTTTAGATATCCCGAATAATTGCGCGAATTCGCCGATGGTGAAGTAGGAAGCAGCTTTATCAGACATCATAGTCCCCCAAACTCTACTATAGGTATATACTCATTATTGCCTTTGCTATAAGCCTTGTCAATGTAAGTTAGCAATGAATAGTTTTCACAAGAAACGATTTTCGAATGTTGCAAACGGGAACTTTGTATACTTTCTTGCTTTGAATTGTAAAGTGTGCTATGCTTTGCTTGTGAAAAAAGTTACAAAATAATATTTTGGAAATAGGCGCCGCAAGGCTTAATAGGGAAGACCGGTGAGAAACCGGCACGGTCCCGCCGCTGTAAGAGGGAGAGATTCTGCAATACGTCACTGGAGCGATCTGGGAAGGCGCAGAAAATCAAAGATCTCGAGTCAGAAGAACTGCCTATTTGACAATCACCGTTAGACCTGCGAGCGATGGGGAGGCGATTACCGGACTGCATCCGTTGTCCCGGCCTATTTGTGTTGGGTAAAGATTGCATGGTAGACGCCTTTACTGCTTGGCAGTAGAGGCGTTTTTAATTTCATAAGGATGAAATAGGTGCCGTAAGGCTTAATAGGGAAGATCGGTGAAAAACCGGCACGGTCCCGCCGCTGTAAGAGGGAGAGGTTCTGCAATACGTCACTGGAGCGATCCGGGAAGGCGCAGAATATCGAAGAACTCGAGTCAGAAGAACTGCCTATTTGACAATCACCGTTAGACCTGCGAGCGATGGGAAGGCGATTACCGGACTGCATCCGTTGTCCTGGCTTTTTTGTGCTGGGAATTTTAGTTCGGCTAAACCGTTTTCGCCTTCGCAGTAGATGGCGGAAGCGGTTTTTTATTTAAAGGGGGGATGCCGGACAAGCATAGATGATTCTATGGGAACTATGGTTTTTAAGAGGAGGATGTACAATGGAAAAAGTTGAAAAGTATGCTGGCGAATTGGTGCAAATTTTTTCGGAAAGTACAGAGTCGGCTTTGATTATGGGGGTTGTTTCGGTAAGCTTGCTGACGATAGTGATCGTAGTGTTGCAAGCGTTTTGGGTTATGCGTTAAAGGAAAAAAAGGGTAGCAAAGAGAGAAGTTAGAGCTTTTTTGCATTGACCGAGAAAGGATGCGTTATTCATGGAATATATGGTAACAACAAGAGACAATCAAGTAATCTTAACTTTGACAGGTAAACTATATGTTCATGATGCAGGTATTATTCGCGAAGAAATGATTGAGAAAATTGAAGCAGGCTACCATCAAGTCATTGTTAAGCTGGCAGGTCTAACCTACATTGATAGCGCTGGCTTAGGCGTATTGGTTACCTTGCACAAAGTGAGCCGGAAGCGGCATGGCTTGCTTGTCCTTACTGGAATGCAAGGTATGGTGAAAGAGCTTTTGAGAAGGACTCGTTTGGATAAAATCTTGCATTTGGAAGAAGCTGTATAATGTTGACTTTTTTTAGCGCGTTTGATAAAGTTGACAATAACAAGTGCATAGTGATGGAATAGGTGCCCGGAAGGGCTTAATAGGGAAGACCGGTGAAATGCCGGCGCGGTCCCGCCACTGTAATGGGGAGCAAATCCAAGAAATGCCACTGAGACGAAAGTCTTGGGAAGGTTTGGACGAGCGAAGATCCAGAGCCAGGAGAACTGCCTATTGGACAATCGCCATTTGACCTACGAAGGATGGGAAGGAGATTTTAAAACCGTTTGGTTTTGTTTTTGCCGTGGCCCCGTCGTTTTGACGGGGTTTTTATTTTTGGTTAATGGTTTGAAGTTTCTATGGGCTTGCTAGAAGTATAACAGGGGGCATGCATATGAAAAAAGTAGTGGCATTGGCCATCGCAGGTATTGTTTTTTCTACGTCATCGTTGGCGTTAGCCGCGGAGCCGGAGTCGGAGTCTGGGGTTAAACTCAGCGGCGACGTGACGGTAAAGTATGAAAAAGATACGAAGGACGGAGAAGCAAATGCTTCTGGTACCATGAGTTCGTTACGCTTAACAGGAGAAGCGGCATTGGGGAGCGGCTGGTCTGTATTCGCTCGCTTGGGAGCGCAATATGCTACGAATCCGGCCTTAGCGGACTACAATACAGATGGTTCGGTATATGGCGACAAAAAAACGGTAATGACCCTTGATCAGTTTGGCGTGACAAAACAAGCAGGAGATTTGGCATTTAAACTTGGGCGTCAAGATTTGACTATTGGCGCAACGTCGCTTCTTTACAGCCGCTCAGAGTCCAATATTGGGAAGCGGGCTTTTGTAGACGGGGTGACTGTAAATGGGGCCGCAGCGGGCTTGGACATCAACGCAGCCTTTGTACAAGAGGATAATGCCGGCGATGAAGACAACCGTATTTATGCGATTCGGACTGGCTTTCATCCCAATAAGCAGTTGCAGTGGGGGATGACATTAGGTCGCTATCAAGATCGAGTCAATGGAAATACGAACCATTGGGCGCTGGACAGCAGCTATCAACAAGGCAAGCATACCTGGACGGCAGAATATACGCAGTCCAATCGTAGCGAAGACAATCGCGCCTATGCGGTAACTTGGAATTATGGCTTTGATGATAAAACGTCAATGTATATTACTGCGTTCAAAGTGGAAACCAATGGAGATATGGGAAAACAAAGCGATTTTGACAACAACAACAAGGGCTTTTATTATGGCGTTAAACATCAATTAAACAAAGATAATTCGCTGGAATTGGTCTATAAAGATCAAAAGGAAGTGGACAGCGGTTTGAAAAACACAAAGCTGGAAGCTACATTTACTCATAGTATTTGAGGAGGCGCCGCTTGTTTTATAAGAAAGCAGCGATTCCTTGAAGAGAATAAACACTATATAAGGAGTGAGGGAATTTGAAAAGAAGTATTTTATGTTTGATGACGGCGGTTTTATTTGCCCTGATGGGAATGGCGACAAGTTTTTCCGTTTCCCAGGCAGCCGAGGCGCCAACTGTTAAAAAAGCCATTTTAGTAGTCAGCTTCGGTACAACCTATGCGGATACGCGCAAGGTTACGACCGATGCGGTGGAAGCGAAAATTAAGGCAGCTTTTTCGGAGTATGACGTGCGTCATGCCTTTACTTCCCGTATTATCATCAAAAAATTAGCGGAACGTGACGGAATTGTTGTTGATACGGAAAAACAAGCGTTGGAAAAGTTGAAGGCCGAAGGCTACAAAGAGATCGTGATTCAGCCTCTGCATGTGGAAGCAGGCGATGAGTATTCTAAATTGATGCGTATTGTGGACAAGTACGAAAAATCCTTTGACAAGGTTTCCGTAGGTCGACCGATTCTTTATTATACCGGTCAAGAAGGGGAAAAACCCGATGACTATGCTATCGCAATTAAAGCGTTGCAAGACCAATTGCCGAAATTAGGAAAAAATGAAGCCGTTGGCTTGATGGGCCACGGTGGTGTAAATCCTTCGAATACGGCGTATGCCGCTCTGCAACTAAAGCTTCAGGATGCAGGTTTGAAAAACGTCTTTGTTTTCACGGTGGAAGGGTATCCTACTTACGAGAATATGGTCACAGCGTTAAAGGCCAATAAAATTAAGAAAATCACGCTAATGCCCTTTATGCTGGTAGCTGGCGACCATGCGCAAAATGATATGGCAGGCGACGAAAAAGACTCTTTTAAATCGCAGTTGACTGCGGCAGGCTTTCAAGTAGAAGCGTATATTCACGGTTTGGGAGAAAATAAAGGGATTCAGGATATTTATGTACAGCATGTGAAAGACGCGATTGAAAATAATTATAAAGAACGTGGCAAGGATAAACCTGTAATTCCAGTTATTGAATAAATTGAATAGGCTATAAATGCAACAAAAGGCTGCCGCGAAAATCGGCAGCCTTTTATGCGTTCCTGCAGGTAAGGGGAAATAGAGTGTTGAGCTTATTGATGAATATGGAAATATTTTGCGGAGTTAACAAAAGTGAATGGCTGAAATCTAGGCTTAGGTTGACTTTTAGGGCTCTTTTTGTTACATTTAACATTGATAAAAGCATATTATTTGGAGCAGGTGCCCGGAAGGGCTTAATAGGGAAGACCGGTGAAAAACCGGCGCGGTCCCGCCACTGTAATGGGGAGCAAATCCAAGAAATGCCACTGGGGCGAATGCCTTGGGAAGGTTTGGAGGAGCGAAGAACCAGAGCCAGGAGAACTGCCTGTTTGACAATCGCCGCTAGACCTACGAAGGATAGGGAAGGAGATTTAAACAGGGTTCTGTTTATTTTCAATCCCGGTCATAGCGATCGGGATTTTTGTTTTTTGAAGACATTAAGAAAAAAGGAGCGACAATAAGGATGAGTTTGCGGGTGAAAAAAGCGCTGGCGTTACTTGCTACGGCCTGTTTAGTAACAACGGGCTTAGGAAGCGGCTCCATGAGGACGCAGAGAAAAAAAGCAATTGTAGTTACTAGCTTTGGAACTACTTTTCCCAAAACGCGTAAGGCTTGCATTGAGAGTGTTGAAAATGATATGCGAGAAATTTTTCCTGAGTATGAAATTCGTCGCGCTTTTACGGCTCGCCAAGTGATTGCGAAAATAGCGGCGGAAGAAAAGCTTCAGATAGATACGTTAGAACAAGCCTTATGCAAGCTGAAGGAAGAAGGTTACCAGGAGGTGGTCATTCAGCCGCTTCATTTGACTCCTGGAGAGGAATACGAAAAGAAAATTTTAAGCGTGTATCGACAGTATGTTTCGGATAAGTCTTTTGACGTTCTTACTATAGGAAGGCCAATACTAATGTTTGACGGACAAAGAGGAATGCCGGATGACTTTACGGCGTTGGCGGAGGCGGTTGAGCAACAAATGCCCGGGCTCGCCGCAGAAGAAGCTGTTTTGTTCATGGGACATGGCTCCCCAAATCAGCCGAATCCGGCGTATGGCAAAATGCAGCGTGTATTGCAGGCGAGAGGTCACAAGGCCTATATGGGAGTTGTGGAAGAAAACGATCATCCTAATTTTGAAGATGCGCTGGCGGAATTGAAAAAGAATCAGGTTAAGAAGGTTATCTTAATGCCGTTTATGTTGGTAGCTGGCGATCATGTGCAAAATGATATGGCTGGCGACGAGCCGGATTCTTGGAAGAATCTTTTAGAGAAGGACGGATTTCAAGTAGAAGTCGAACTAAAGGGCCTGGGCGAAAATGCGGCATATCGTTCCCTCTATATGAAACATGCTCGCGATGCGATTCGAGGGTTGTATCAACCGTAGTAACAGCGGCCGTGTTTTGTGAATAATAGAGATAAGACTTGACGATAAACGTCAAGGAGGAGAAAGGTTGGGTTGGCATGGAGCAAAATCGCCTGCTGGCGGCAGGAGGTGTTTTGCAGGTTAAAGCGGATTTGCTGCTTTGCCGCTTTCCACAGCGGCGTATCGCTTTGAGCACCTCTCAATATAACGGCGGTATCCAAGAGTTGTCCGCCGTATTCAACCATCGTTTGACCTTTTTTGCCGAGAGTGAAGCAACATTGCCTGGCGGCAGCTTGGACGGGTATTTGGCTTCTATTGCCGAACGCGAGGGACTACCCAAAGATGAAACTAGCGGTCTTTTAACGACGGCGCACATGGAGTGTATGTCCTACCAGCGACGTTTTTATGAGGGGATTACAGTGGAAGCCATTGTGACTGCCGGAGTGGAGCATAATGCTGCTCGAGCCGGAGAGGATGCGCTTTATTGGGAACATCATGGAGAATATATTCCTGTTTCAGGAACCATTAACATTTTGCTTCTTGTAGAAGCGAATTTATCCCCGGGCGCTTTGGCTAAAGCATTGATTACGGCTACGGAAGCGAAAAGCGCAGCCTTGCAAGATTTAGAAGTGCGCAGTCCGCATAGTTTGCTTCCGGCAACTGGTACTGGAACCGATGGGATCATCTTGGTAAGTCACATGGCTGGAACGGCTTGTCGGGATGTAGGGACGCAGTCTAAATTAGGAGAAATGATAGCAGATGCAGTAAAGTCAGGGGTTAAAATAGCTTTGTTTAAGGAAGAAGGATTAAAGGAACAGGCTCAATATTATTTCCCAAAAAATATTCGTTGCAGTCATAAAGCTTCTTGCAGATAACTTGCGGTTCATAAATAACATTTTGAAATGATAAGGTTGAGGTGCGGCACTAGCCGGGAAAGGAGTTAAAAAATGGATTTGGAACGGATTTGGCAGTTGTTTCAAGCTGGAGGGATCGTAATGTACCCTTTGGTTTTTTGCTCGATTTTAGTATTGGCGGTGACTTTAGAGCGGCATTGGAGCTATAAAGAGGCGGAACAGTTTCGGAAAGGTAAGGATGAGTTTGTGCGAGCTTTGCTGGAGGGTCGCTGGCTTGAGCCGCAAGGGGCGTCAGGGCCGATTGCCAAACTGCTGAAAGATGCCTATAGCTGGCGCGGCCTGGAAACGTCCGTGCAACTGCAAATGTTTGAGAATACTGCGGCTTCCATTATGGGGCGTTTTCGGGAGCGTATTAGCTATTTGGAGACCATTGTAACCTTGGCGCCGCTTTTGGGCCTTCTGGGAACGGTAGTAGGAATGATTCAGTCCTTTCAGGTGTTGGCGGTGAAAACAGGGCAAATGCAGGCTATTACTGGCGGGGTAGGAGAAGCGTTGGTTGCTACAGCTACTGGCCTGTGCGTGGCTGTGCTGGCTTTGTTGTGCCACTCCTGGCTTTGTCAGCGCCTGGATCGTTTGGCAGGAGACTTGGAAGAATGCGGGGCCGCTCTTTTGACAGGATCTTCTTTTGCCGCGGGGAGGCGCAGCCGTGAAACTGCGTGACTGGAGGGTGAATCGTCAGCCTCGGCTGATGATTATTCCCATGATTGACATTATTTTTTTCCTCCTGGTCTTTTTCATGCTGAGCACCTTATATATGGTAGAGCAGAAAACGCTGCCAGTGCAGTTGCCGGCGGCGCAGGCGGCGCAGGCGGATATGAAAAAACAGGTGGCCGTTACGGTGACGGCTGAGGGACAGACTTATGTGGACGAAGAAAACGTACCGCTGCAGCTTTTGGGAAAACGTGTTCAGTTAGAGATGTCTAGGCAGCAGGAAGTGTTTTTTGTCTTGCGCGCTGATAAGCGCGTGGAGTATGGCCGTGTAGTGGCTGTCATGGATGCCTTGAAAGCTGCCGGGGTGCAGCGCCTTAGCGTAGCTACGGAAGCAGGGGCTGCTCAGCCATGAGAAATCATTCAAAAAAAGCGCTGCTTGTAGCGGTAGGCGCACATCTTTTGATTTTGCTAGTGTTGGGATACGTCGGCATTTTTCCGTTGCCAGCGCAAGCTGCGGAAGAGTATTTGGAACTTTCCCTGACGGCTGCGCCTTTGCCAGGGAATAATGCAGCAGCCTCGGCTATGCCGGCGATAGCGGCGCCAAGCGCACCTGCTGCCAGGCAGCAGCAAGCTCAAGCGACAGCCAGTGCTGCCGCAGCGGTGCCGACCAATACACAAGCGGCGCCTCAGGCTATGGGGAACGCAGCTGCGGCTGGTCCTTCCAGTGAGGGCGCGGCGGCTGGTGGAGGTTCGTCAGAGGGAGGAAGCCCGTCGGACGGACAAAGCGCAGGAACTGGTAATGGCGGAGGCGGCGGGACAGCACCTGCTTCCACTAGGGTGTTACCGCCGCGCATTTTACGGCAGACTGAGCCTTCCTATCCGGAATCTCTGCGTCAGCAGCGTATTGAGGGCCGCGTGGCGGTACGCATGTTGGTGTTGGAAGATGGAAGCGTAGGCGATGCAGATGTGGTATCTTCTTCGGGATATGGAGAAATGGATGCGGCCGCAGTGGACGCGGTTAGACAATGGCAATTTGTGCCGGCAAGGCATGAAGGCGGCGGCGCTGTGCGTTGCCGGACAACCTTGTCTGTTAGTTTTCGGTTACGCTGAGTTGACTTAAAACATTGCAATTATAGTAAAAAAATGTGATGTGTGATGGATTATTGCCTAAGTATTGAAAAGTGGGAATAATCCATGGAACTGTGTTGACTTTTTCAACTTATTTTGGTAAAGTCAATACAAACAAGTGAATATTGATGGAGCAGGTGCCCGGAAGGGCTTAATAGGGAAGACCGGTGTAATGCCGGCGCGGTCCCGCCACTGTAATGGGGAGCAAATCCAAGAAATGCCACTGGGGCGAAAGCCTTGGGAAGGTTTGGAGGAGCGAAGATCCAGAGCCAGGAGAACTGCCTGTTTGACAATCACCGCTAGACCTACGAAGGATAGGGATGGAGATTCAGACAGTTTTGTTTGTATTTCGATCCCGGCCTATGGCCGGGATTTTCTTTTCTGCACATACCAACAGCAGAAGCGATGAAACTTTTCTTTGATTCCACTTCTACATCCTAGGGATAGCTTAAAATTGAATAAAAGAAACAGGTGCCCGGAAGGGCTTAATAGAAAAGACCGGTGAAAAACCGGCGCGGTCCCGCCACTGTAATGGGGAGCGAATCCAAGAGATGCCACTGGGGTGAAAGCCTTGGGAAGGTTTGGAAGAGCGAAGATCCAGAGCCAGGAGAACTGCCTGTTTGACAATCACCGCTAGACCTACGAACGATGGGAAGGGGATTCGCCAAATAGAGCTTTTATTTGGTTGTAATTCAAAACATTCCATCGTTGTAGGTGGGATGTTTTCTTTTGTCTTAGACAGAAGAAAAAGTGGATCTTGAATCTTCCGTCTGGAGTGTGATGGGAGTTTTAAGATAGATTTATTTCATTGCTCACTATAAGTCTCGCATAGAGACGAGCCCCAGGGGTAGGGGCTTCTTTTTTCTAATCCAGGTAAAAGAGCAAACGCTTAGAAGCCTGATTTGATAGAACTGTTGGTGCTGTACAGAAGGGAGCGAGGGAAATGGCGGTAGAGCGTTCTTGTCAAGAATGGGAAGAGAAAAAAGCATTAATGCAAGGTGCGGCAGCTTTTTTTGCTGGAATACCAGACGTAAACTCTACCGAAAATGCCCCGCTTCAGTGTTATTTGCAAGCATGTTCTTTGCTGGAGCGCCAGGGAGTTGAAAGAAGTTGTACGCAAAAAGGATTTTTGCGTAGCAACGCTTTAAAAGAAACTGATGCTAGGAAGAAAATGGTTTTTCAAAACCAAAATTATTTTTGGGGAGATATCCAAGGGCAAGATGCTTTTGCTAGAGGATATCGCAGTGCTATGGCTACTTTATTCCAGCTTTTACCGATACCAAAGAGAAAGCAGAGCAAGGAAGCAAGGGTTGCTTTACTTGGCGGTTCACCTGCGTATGCAGGTGATTTGGTGCGTATAGTGCGTCTTCGCGAGTTATTGCGTCAAAAAAGTATTGTTGTAAAAGCGATACCGGGAATGGGAAGCTCTTTAGAAGAAATTGCCGAGTCTGTACAAGTTTCCTTGAATGTAGTTGTGCATAAAGAATTGGGAGCGCCAATGGCTCGTTATTTGCAGCATGAATATGGAATTCCTTGGTTGTTGCTGCCTTTATTTACTAGTGAAGCACAGCAAATACAAAGTATTGAAAAGGCGCTGGAAAAGCCGCAACGGCAATGTAACGCTGCGGATCGAGAAGACTCTGCGGCTGCGCTGTCGCCAGTGGTTTTTTATATTGGATCTTGCCAAAAGGAGAATGATTGTGAAGCCCATAATCTTCAGCAGTAATATTGATCGTCAGTATCGCCAAATGCAACAAGCGTTACAGGAATTGCGCAGCGGTGATGAGACAATAAACCTAGGTCGTGTCGTGGATTTACATGAAAATTTACGATGGAATATAGAATGGCAGCGGCAGTTAGATAACTGCGACTGCTTTATCTGTTCCTGGATGGGACATGGTAAAGAATGGGATTTTCTAAAAAAAACAATAGACTATTTAAAGTATCGAGGAAAAAAGTACATAGTTCTGCCGGCGAATCCTTTGGCGGAAGGTGGAGAAAAACAAGGCTTTGAAGAAGAAGAGCAAACTCGTTTGCGGCGATATTTGACTTATGGAGGAAAAGAAAATTATTGCAATCTTTGGCTCTGGCTTCGCAATGTCGCTGAAGGTAACGGCGAGTTATGGAAGGAACCTGTGCCTCAGCCCTGGCAAGGAATCTTTCGTCCTGGTCAGGAAGGAACAATACAAGATATTGCAATTTACAAAGAGCAATTTTTACACGGGGCTAAATTAGTTGCGGGCGTCTTGTTTCCACGCGATGAGTGGGTTTGGCGCGATTTGCGGCATCAGGAAAGCTTGATTCGAGAGCTGGAGGCGCAGGGGCTGCAGGTCATTCCGGTTTTTAGCCATTGGGCCAAGAACGAGGCTTTAGGGGCGCCGGGCGTAGATGAGGCGGTACGGCGTTTTTTCTTTGATGCAACAGGACGCTGCTTAGTGGATGTTGTTATTAATTGCTTCAAGTTTTCCCTTACTGTTGGCCGTCCGGTGGATCCTTTGTTTTTACAGAAATTGAATGTGCCGATTTTACAAGGCGTTACCTTGCTGCAAACAGAGGAGAGCTGGGAGACAAGCGTAACCGGTCTAAACCCTGTAGAACTTTCTTGCTGTGTTGTGCTTCCAGAGTTTGACGGTGTGATTCATGGAGCGCCTCTGGCAGCGAAAAATCCAGCTGAAGACGGGGCAAGTCATTTTGAACCGATCGCGGAACGGTGCAAGGCTATGGCTGCCAGGGCGGCAAAGTGGGCTAGGCTGCGTCAGAAGAAGAATAGCGAAAAGAAAATTGCTATCATTTTTCATAATTATCCGCCTCGCAATTTCAATATCGGTACGGCGGAAGGTCTTGATTCTCCCGCAAGCGTACAGCGGCTGCTGGAGAGAATGGAGGCAGCCGGCTATCTAGTTGGCGAGCTGCCCGCGAATGGGGCGGAGCTGCTGGAAGCCATGCTGGCCCAAGCGACCAATGACGGACGTTTTTTGACAGACAAACAAAAGAAGACTGCTTTGGGCTGGGTTGAGTCAAAACGGGTTCAAGAATGGGCGAAACAGTGGCCCCCAAAAGTGCGGACGCATATGAAGGAAAGCTGGGGAGAGGCTCCGGGAGAAGCCTTTTGTTATGAAGAAGGCTTGCTGGTGCCTGGTTTACGCCTGGGTAATGTGGTGGTTACGGTTCAGCCGCCGCGAGGCTTTGAAGGAGATCCGGGGAAACTGTATCATTCGCCGGATTGTGCGCCCACCTATCATTACTTGGCCTTTTATCGCTGGCTGAAAGAGGATTTTCAAGCGGATGCGGTGGTACATATTGGCACTCATGGCTCGTTGGAATGGCTGCCAGGCAAGGGCGCGGGACTGAGCGAAGCGTGCTATCCGGATTTGGCATTGGCGGACTTGCCGAACGTATATCCGTACTTGATTACGGTTATTGGCGAAGGCGTACAGGCTAAACGGCGCAGCGCCGCCTGCCTAATCGGGCATTTGCCGCCGCCCATGGCTAGGGCGGAAGCGTATGAAGAACTGGAAGAATTAGAAAAAATGCTCGAAGAGTACCAGCATTTCCTAACCTTTCAACCGGAACAGGCGGAGGTGGCGGCTGGACGAATTCGGGAAAAAGCGGCGACTGCATCCTTGGAAAAGGAAGTGCCGCCGGAGGCGGACTTTTCAGCTTATGCTTTAAAGCTGCACGCCTATATTTCAGATATTAAAAACATGTCCATTCGTACAGGTTTGCATATACTCGGGCAGGCGCCGCAGCAGGAGACTCTTCTTGGCTACTTGCTGGCGCTGGCTCGCGTCGAGCAGGCGGAGCAGCCTTCTTTGCCGAAACTGCTGGTTAACATCCGCGGCTATGAGTATGAGGCTTTGCTGGCGGCAAGCGGCGTGCTGACGCCAGACGGCCTGCAAACGCAGGGGCGGATTTTGGATGAAGTGGAAGAAGCGGCCAGGCGCTTTATCGGCATTTTGCAAGCCGGGAATTTTAATGAAGCGGCGCGGCGAAGCGCGGTGGCTAGTATTGGCGATTGTGATGCTTTGTTGCGGGAACAGCTGGCAGGGTTAGCGGAGCATATTTGCGAAGTGCTGGTTCCGGCATTGCAGGCGACAAGTCAGGAAATGGGCCATTTGCTGGACGCTTTATCCGGCTGTTATGTAGAGCCGGGCCCTGCTGGCTCGCCTACCAGCGGTATGACTGACGTACTGCCCACAGGGCGCAATTTTTATGGCGTCGATCCAAAGCTGCTGCCCTCCCCGGCGGCGTGGGAGCTGGGCTGCCAACTAGGTGATGGCGTGATTGCCCGTTACATTGCGGAAGAAGGGCGGTATCCGGAAAATATTGGCATGATTTTTTGGAGCGGCGCCAATATGCGCAGCCGAGGGCAATGCATTGCGGAATTTCTTTACTTTTTAGGAGTGCGGCCGGTTTGGCAAAAAGGAAGTCAGCGGGTCATTGCCTTGGAAGTGATCCCACTGGCGGAATTGAAACGTCCGCGCCTGGACGTAACCGCCCGCATCAGCGGCATGTTTCGCGATGCCATGCCGGTAGTGGTTCAATGGATGGATGAAGCCGTTGTCATGGTGGCTGCCTTGGAAGAAGACGCCGAGGATAACTATGTGCGCAAGCATGTGCAGCAGGATGCCGCGCAGCTGGCGGTAAACGGTGCTGCGCCAAGCGACGCTTGGCGTCAGGCGAGCTTTCGTATTTTTGGCTGTCCGCCGGGCGCCTATGGCGCCGGTGTGGGAAGCGTCATTGAAGAGCGCAACTGGGAGTCGGTAGACGATTTAGCGAAAGCCTATGTGCGCTGGGGCGCTCATGCTTATGGCGCAAAAGCTCAGGGGGATTTTGTGCCTGCCTTGTTTGCGCAGCGCTTGCAGATGCTGGATGTAACGGTGAAAAACGAAGACAATCGGGAAGTCAACATGTTCAATTCGGATGATTTCAACTCCTATCATGGCGGCATGATTGCCGCTGTTAGGTCGCTGAAAGGGGAAGCTCCTCGCTCTTATTGCGGCGACACCTCGGATCGCGGCCAGGTGAAGGTGCGGTCGCTCCAGGAGGAAGTGAAGCGTCTTTTTCGTGGCGAGATGGCGAATCCTAAATTTATTGAAGGTATGAAACATCACGGTTATAAAGGCGCAGCAGATTTAGCCGGCTTGGTTTCTCGCTGCTTGGGCTGGGATGCCACCAGCGCGGTCATGGAAGACTGGATGTATCAAACTTTGGCGGAAAAATATGCTCTTGACGCGACTATGCAGGAGTGGATGAAAGAGGTCAATCCGTGGGCGTTGGAGCGCATTACGGAGAAACTCTTGGAAGCGTCACAGCGGCAGTTGTGGCAGACAGACGAAGCTATGCTGCAGCAGTTGCGCCGGTTGCAGTTGGATATTGAAGGAGACCTGGAGGAACGAAGCGATGCATAGCTGGCAAGGCTGCCGCGTTTTGATTTTGGAATTGACAGGGCAATGTAATTTTGCCTGCCGCTACTGTTATGCCGCCGGGAAAAAGCCGTTGTCCATGCCGCTGGCGGTCGCTAAGCAGGCGGTAGCCTCCGTAGCGGCATCACAAGAATCACAAGAGCCATTTTTAGTGCAATTTACAGGAGGAGAGCCGCTGCTGGCGGCGGAGGCGCTGCTCAAGACGGCGGCCTGGATTCGGGAACGAAAATGGCCGGCTGTGCTGCAGGTGCAGACAAATGGCTCGCTCCTTACGGCGGAGCTAGCGAAACAGCTGCGTCAATGCGGAGTCGGCGTGGGGGTTAGTGTGGACGGCAGGCCTGCGGTTCACGATCAAATGCGCTGCTTTCCGGACGGCAAAGGAACTATGCAATCCGTGGCTTTGGGTATGAAGAATTTGGCGGAAGAAAAATGCGGCGCAGGAGTTACTTGCGTGGTTACGGCGGAAAATGTTCTTAAGCTGTCGGAGACGGTTGATATGGCGTGCTACTTCGGGTGCGCGCGCTCGTTAGGCTTTGATCTGCTGCGGCCAAGAGGCAGAGGCGATCAGGTGCAAGCGCCGCAGGCGGCGCAAGTGGAGCAGGGCTTTTGGCAGGCGCTGGAGAGAAATGAGTTTTGGCGCAAGGCTAACGGGGGGGCTCTGGAGATGGCGCAAGTCGCCAGAGTCGATAAATTGCAGCAAAGCAAGCTAACCTGCTTTGGACACTGTCATGCGATGACTGGCGAAGCCTTGTATGTGGCTGCAGACGGCTCGCTATACGCTTGCGCCTCGTTGTCTGGGGATGCGCATTTTTACCTGGGGCGCGTAGAGGAAGGACCGGAGCCGCTTTTACGCAAGCGCGCAGCGGAACGAATCTGCGACGGTATGGCTATGTGTCGCAACTGCCAATGGCTGCCGCATTGCGGCGGCGGCTGTTTTTCCAGATGGTACGATGCGCAAGGAGCGCCGCAGAACGTCGAAGGGGAATGTGCGTTGAAACGCACGGCGGCGCGCTGGTGGCTGCAAGAGCATAAGCAATAAAGATAGATGGAGGAGTTAACTATGAAACGAACCCAAGTATATCCTTTTAGCGCTATTGTCGGGCAGAAGGACATGAAGCTGGCTCTGCTTTTAAATGTGGTGAATCCGGCATTAGGGGGCGTATTGGTTAAAGGGGAAAAAGGAACTGCAAAGTCAACGGCCGTACGGGCCTTGGCGGCGCTCTTGCCGGCTGTTGAAATGGCGGCTGGCTGTCCCTTTCATTGCGACCCGACGGATGCGGGACGCTTATGTGACGCTTGTGCCGCCAAACTGGCGAAGAATGGCGCCCTTAGCGGCGTTTCAGGCTTTATGCGCGTCGTGGAACTGCCTGTGAGCGCTACGGAAGACCGGGTAGTGGGGACCTTGGATATGGAGTACGCCATTAAAGAAGGGGAAAAGAAATTTGAACCCGGCATTTTGGCGGAAGCCAATCGCAATATTTTGTATGTTGATGAAATCAATTTGCTTGACGATCATGTAGTGGATGTTTTGCTGGACGCCGCGGCGATGGGAGTCAATACGGTAGAACGCGAAGGCGTTTCTTATTCGCATCCGGCCCGGTTTGTGCTGGTTGGTACGATGAACCCGGAAGAGGGGGATATTCGCCCGCAGTTATTGGACCGTTTTGCGCTGTCTGTGGAAGTGGCTGGCGAAAATGAAGCTTCTTCTCGGGTGGAGGTCATTAAACGGCGCATGGCTTATGAAGCGGGGCCAAGGGAATTTCGCGGCGCTTGGGAGGCGGCGGAAGAGGAATTGGCGCGGAAAATTACCGCCGCGAGGAAGCTGCTGCCCCAGGTAGCGATTGAGGATGAATTGCTCTTGCGGGTAGCCGAGGCTTCCTTAAAGTTGGGCGTGGACGGACATCGGGCGGATATTACGGTCATTAAAACGGCTTTAACTTTGGCGGCCCTGGAGGAGCGTAAGGAAGCCACGCTGCTGGATGTGCGCCGCGCGGCGTCTTTGGCTTTGCCGCACCGCATGCGGCGGCGGCCTTTTGAAGAAGCGAGCCTATCAGTTCAGGTACTAGATGAACTGTTTGGCGCAGCAGAGGAGAATGGAACATGCGCAGCGGCGGAGTAATGCCTTTTTCGGCCATTGTGGGTCAAGAACAGGCTAAAGAAGCGCTGCTTTTGGCTGTGGTCAATCCCGCAGCCGGAGGGATTTTGCTTTCAGGGGATAAGGGCAGCGCAAAATCGACCTTGGTTCGCTCTTTAGGAATTTTGGCCCCGGAACTAGGCTTGCGTACGCTGCCCTTACATATTACGGAGGACCGACTTTTTGGCAGCCTCGATTGGGAAACAGCCTTGGAGACGGGGAAAGAACGGCTGCAAAAAGGCCTGTTGACGGAAGCGGACGGATGTGTGCTGTATGTAGATGAAGTGAATTTACTGCGCAGCGAAGTGATTGGTCCGCTGCTGGACGCCGCATTGTCCGGTTGTGTGCGTATTGAGCGTGAAGGCTTGTCCCAGGTGAGTAAAACTTCGTTTTGTGTGGTAGGTACTATGAATCCGGAAGAAGGAACCTTGCCTGACGCTCTTTTGGATCGTTTTGGACTTATGGTATCCATAAGCGCGGAAAAGGAGGCCCCTTTGCGCGCGCAAATCGTCAAACAAGTGCTGCGCTGGGAGCGGGAACCGGAGCAAGTAGCTGAGGCGTGGGAAGCTGAGGAAAAATACTTGCGAGATAAAATATTGCAAGCTAAAGAATGCGTGTGTCAGGTCGAAGTTTCCGCGGCAATGATGGAATTGGCGGCGGCGTGGTGCTCGCAAGGACATTGCGCAGGACATCGGGGTGAGTTGTTTTTACTGGAAGCGGCTAAGAGCGCCGCTGCATTAGATGAGCGTTTATACGTACTGCCTAAAGACATGGAAAAAGCGGCTCTCTACGTATTGCCGCATCGAGTGCGGCAGCAGCAAGAACCGCCTATGTCGGAAGAAAACCAGGGGGATTCGCAGCAGGAGGAAGAACCGCCGGAAAACGAGCAAAGCGAGCAGGATGATCTGCAGCAGCCGCAAGAGCCGGAAATAGACGCAGAAAAGCCGGCGGAAAATGAAAACCAGCAAGACGAAACGCCGGAAAACGAGCAAAAGGAGCAAGAAAAACCGCCGGAGCCGGACTCGGAGCCGACTCCTCAGGAAAAAGTGGACTTACCGCTGCCTAAGGGTTTAATGCAGATGAAATTGGAAGAGACCATGGATCGCCGCGAACGGGCTGGTAATGGCAAGCGTAGCCGTACCCGTTCCTCCTTGAAGCAGGGACGGTATGTGCGGGCCATTTTTCCTAACGGCAAGGTCAGCGATCTGGCTTTTGACGCAACCTTGCGTGCGGCTGCGCCTTGGCAGAAAAAAAGAGCGTCTCAAGGCGTAAAGCTGGTGATAAAAACGGAGGATTTACGCCAAAAGGTGCGGGAAACACGCGTGGGAGGCGTTTTCTTTTTTGTAGTTGACGCCAGCGGTTCGATGGGGGCCAAAAAGAGAATGGCGGCGGTCAAAGGGGCGATTTTATCATTTTTACAGGATGCCTATCAAAAACGGGACCGTGTTGCTCTTGTCGCCTTTCGCCGTCATGAGGCGGAAGTGCTTTTGCCGGTAACACGCAGTTTGGATTTGGCGCGAAAATGCTTGCAGCAGCTGCCTACAGGAGGCCGTACGCCATTAGCTGCGGCGCTGGAGACAACGGCCCGGGAGATTGAGTGTTTGCGTTTGCGGGAAAAAGAATCCAGGCCTGTTGTTGTTTTGGTTACAGACGGGCGCGCTAACAGCGGCGGCGCAGACCCTGTGCAAGAAGCGCGGGACGCTGCGGAAAAATTGGGAAATCAGGACATTCCCGCCTTGGTGATTGATACGGAAGAGGATTTTGTCCGCATGGGCATTGCTAAAGAAATCGCTTTGCGGCTGCAGGGAACCTATCGTCCGCTGCGGTCCATCGAAAGCGACGGCTTAGTGCGTATACTTCGCGGCTGGCGGGCGCAGCGCGAAGCCGGCGGCGCAAGATGATAGGGATTGATTAGCCTTTTCATGGAAATTGTTGTTGTTATTGTGGCGAAAGCTGCGTAAAAAAATAATAAGAAGTACATAGAGGAGCTGTGTGTAGTGAAAAAAGAAAATTTAGCAAGACATAAGAAGCGGTTGTGGGCGTGTTTACTGCTGAGTTCGCTGTTGGTGGGCAGTGCGGCGCAGTCGGCTTGGGCGGCGGAAGCGTCTAAACCGGGTTCGGAGCCGAAAGCTGCGGTGGAGACCGAGGAGTTTGCCCTGGAAGAGGTGACCGTCACGGCGTTGCGTTATAAGTCCAAAAACTTGGAAACGCCAGCCGATGTCAGCAGCTACAGCCGGGAGCAGCTTAAAGCCACTGGAGCGACCAATTTGGCGGATGCTTTGAAGTATTCCACCGGACTGATTTATAGCTCCATGGGGCCTCATGGGCAGTCTTGGGGAAATATGACCAGTAAAATCATTATTCGAGGCGTAGAAAGCGGCACCTTGGTTATGATGAACGGCGTTCCCATCAACATGAATGGGTATTATCATTTAGAGAGCATTCCGGTTGAACAGGTGGAGCGCGTGGAGGTGTTGAAGGGCGGCGGCTCCGTTCTTTATGGCAGTGAGGCGCTTGGGGGCATTATTAATATCATTACGCGCGAAAAAGTGCAAAACAGCGTTACTATTTCTGGAGGCAATGACGGTCAAAGCCATAGTATGTCCTTGCAAGCCGGTAAGTCTAGCTTTAATGTTTCTTTCGGCAAAACCAATGAAAGCGGTGTGATGACAGATCCCAAGGCTAATGCTACCTATGGGACTACCGGGGGCAGCTATTACACTGCTTTTGGGGACGCTACCAAAAACAATGTGAACTGGCATTATAAATTTGATGATCATTTTTCCGCTAATTACTCCTATGGGAAAGATGACTATTCTGTATTATATAAAAAAGTTGGCGACGATTCGTTGCTGCGTTCCAGCGACTATATTGATGAATCGCATCGCCTGCAGTTGGCGTATGACAAGAACGGCTGGAGCAGCAAGGCGTACTTTAATCGTCAACATGTGGATCAGCGAGGCACCGAACCGGCTTTAGCGAATAAGCATGATTGGACAGATACCACGAATACCGTATATGGCATAGATACGCAAAAAACCTGGCAGGCCGGGGGGGCTACCTGGCTTGCAGGAACAACGGTGCAACGTGAATCGTACAATGATTTTGGGCAAACCTTGTCTGGCAATAAAACGGCTAGAACTTTAAAAGCGCCTTATACAAACGGGCCGCATGACCGTAATCATTACGCGTTGTATATGCAATGGGATAAAGAACTGAGCAGTAAAAACCGCCTGATTATCGGCGCTCGCGAGGATGTTGTAAAAACAGGCGAAGGACAGCGCTTTGACGCTCTTTCGCCGCAACTGCAGTTTTTACACCGCTTAGATGAAAATCGCTCACTGTATTTAAATGCCAGCAAATCTTTCCGCATGCCTAATTTTACTGCATTGTATAAAACAAGCAGTGATAATTTTATATCCAATCCGGATTTGAAACCGGAAACAGGACTTA
This sequence comes from Negativicutes bacterium, assembly GCA_009929485.1. Classification (GTDB taxonomy): domain Bacteria; phylum Bacillota; class Negativicutes; order Anaeromusales; family Anaeromusaceae; genus Anaeromusa. Next base: position 70,117 of record SAAJ01000007.1, on the reverse strand, counting down.
ATCAGGAAGTCGGCTATAAATATGAAAAAGGCGATGTAAAGTGGAAAGTTGCGGCGTTTCACTTGGAAGTTGACGATCAAATCACTTGGAAAAAAATAGTTTCAGGGGGCTCTACCTATTATGTAGCGCAAAATGTCTCAAAGTTCCGTAATAGCGGTATCGAAGCTAGCTATGATCATAAATTGAGTAAGCATTGGAGTTATTCTTTTGGAAGCAGTTTTGGTAATCCGGAACAGCAGGAAAGCGATGGCAGCGCTTGGACCAGGACGCTGGGGCGCATGACCTTTAATGGCGCATTACACTATATGAGCGGCCCTTGGACGGCGGATTTGAGCGCGATGTATTATGGCGATCGTGTAGATAGTGATGGAGTGGATCGTAGTGCGATGATTCCTGTTTCTCTGCATGTAGGCTATAAATTGAAAGAAAATCGTACCCTGACCTTTGATGTGGACAATCTGCTCAACCGGCGTGATGTTACAACGAACAGCAGCGCCTACTATATGCCGGAACGCTCGTTCCGTCTGGGCTTGACGGCTACTTTCTAACGTGAATAGGTGAATGATGAAATGTAAATGGAAACGAAGCAGAACGAGGCTTAGTATAGGTATTTTAACAGGGCTACTTTTATTTGCTTTCAGTACAATGGCAGTTCAGGCGCAGGTGCGTTTGAACTGCCAATTTCCCTATGTGCTGGGAGCGGGAAAAGCGAAGGAAACCTTGCAGCCTGGGGAACGCGCTTATTTGCTGTTGTCTGTGGAAAATCTTGAAAGTGCGAAGGTGACGACTCCGTTACAGGTGGAGCTGCCGTCCTGTTTACAGCCTGACGAATGGGAGGGGCCATGGCAGCAGCAGGGAAATGTCTGGCGCACGGAAGTTCCTCTGGAAGAGGGCTTTGACCAAAAATTCTTCTGGCTGGGGGTAAAGGCAGCGGCTGACGCGCCGCAGGGACCGGCCGCAATTTACCTGGAGGCGGACGGGAATAGGCTGTCCAGGCAGATTGCGATTGCTTCCGGCGAGGGAGCAGGGGCTTCGTTAGAAATAACCGACGTGAATTTGCCGTTAGATCGGGATGGACACCGGGATGCGCGCAAGAAATCCCGCGCCGTTGTTCTTCGGGATCGGGAATGGGATTATTGGAAAAATTTATTGCAAGGAAAAGGCGCGTCCAATCAGGAAGTGGAAGCCATTCATCCTGTGACTCATGCAGCGCTGACGATCTCCAATCCCCGCGGTGTTCAAGGTCTGGGGCTTGTTACGCTGCAACTGGCGGATGTTCACACAGGTAATCCTCTGCCCGGCTTTTTCACGCCGGGAACCTCTGGCGAAGAGAAGGAAGGCGGCGCTATGGCAGGGGATGAAGATGGACTGCATGCCATGATTGCCTTAGACGGTTCGGGGCATCAGACCCTATTGCTGCCAATCTATGCAGACGAAAGAAAGCTGCGCAATGGCGCGTATTTGCTGCAGGCGCAGATTACTATGCCAGACAGTGAGACCATCGTGTGGAGTGGACCGGTGGAAATGGTAAAACAGGACGCCAGAGCCGCCTGGGTCACTTTGGCAGCGGCGTTGCTGGTCATGGCGGCCTTTATTTGGGGCGCTTTTCGTCTCCGCCCCCTGCTGGCGTCGATGAAAACGCGTTGGCTGGCGACGGTGGCTCTTTTTGGAGCGGCCGCTTTTGCGGTGGTCAGCGTGCCTACTATTTTGTTCGGTGAAGTGCTGCATGTATTGCTGGGACCCTTTTCTTTCTTGGTAACCGGTTTGTTTTCCGGTATTGTCTTGTATATGCTGCTGGCTGCCTTGGCGGCGCTGATTCCAAGACCAGGCGTTTTGGCGCTGGCGCTATTGGTGCGGATTCTTTTAGGCATGTTGGCGTTTGGCCAGATGTCGCCTATCAGCTTTTTATCTTTTGGTATGCATGCGCTCTTGCTGGAAACCTTCTTTTACAGCGCTGGATTGTATCGTTATCTGGAACAAGTGAAAGGCGGAGCGCCTTTCCAGGTCAGAAAGGCGGTGGAAATTGCTGTCGCCTGCGCTGTAGCCGATGGCGCAGCGACGTATGTAAGTTTGCAGGCCATGTGTCTTTTATATCGCTTGTTTTATGCTGAATGGTATATTGCGCTGCTGGTTGGCGTAAATGGTTTACTGTATACGGCGATTGGCGCCTGGAGCGGTATTCGTTTAGGACGGAAATTGATTCGCGTGGGAGGAGATTAAACGATGAAGCCGTTGCTTCGCTTAGAGCATGTTACTTATACCTACCCGCGGCGCAATAAGCCCAGCCTAGAGGACATTAATCTGGAAGTTCACGCAGGGGAGCTGCTGCTGTTAGCCGGAGAAACCGGCTGCGGCAAAAGTACGCTGCTCCAAGTGCTTAATGGCCTCGTGCCGCAAGAGAGCGGCGGCAGGCTGCAGGGCAAGGTATTCTTGGATGGACAAGAGGTAAGCGAATGGAGCGTAGGCGAACGAAGCCAGCTCGTAGGCATGGTGTTTCAGTCTCCCGATGATCAGCTGATTTCTTCGTCAGTACAGGAAGAAGCGGCATTTTTCCTGGAAAACCTGGGCGTTGGTTTTGAGGCGGCGGCTTTAGAAGCGTCAAAAGCATTGCTGCAGGTGGGGTTGGAGGGACTAGAAAAGCGCAGCGTACATGCTTTGTCCGGCGGTCAAAAGCAGCGTTTGGCTGTGGCTTCCGTACTGGCGGCGCAGCCGCGAATTTTGGCCTTGGATGAGCCAATCAGTCAGCTTGACCCGCAGGGAGCGACGGAGCTGCTGGAGGTGCTGCAGGCGCTTTTGCGCCGCCGCAATACAGCGATGGTGTTGGTGGAACATCGTCTACATGAAGCCTTGCCCTTATGTACTCATATTGCCATGATGCAAGAGGGAAGAATCGTTTGGCAAGGCACTAGGGAGGAAGCGCTGATGGAGGCGGAACGTTTTGACCGCTATGGGCTGCGCTTGCCCCAAACGGTGGATGTTTGCCGCAGTTTAGGCGTTCCGGCTGTACTGGAAGTAGAAGAAGCGGTGCGATGCATTCAAGAAGCATACCTTATGAAAGCTGGGGGTGAGACATTGCCGCAGCCAGCGTCTGCGGCAATAGAGCCTTTTCCTGTAGTAGAAGCCAAAGCTCTTTCTTACCGTTATGGCCGTCGTCAAAGCTTGGTATTGCAGGATTTGAATCTGCAAATTGAAAAGGGTGAGTTTGTGGCGCTTATGGGCTGCAATGGAGCGGGAAAGTCGACGCTGTTGCACCTGATAGCCGGTTTGCAGGCTCCCGCTGAGGGAGAAATTCTGGTTCAACGCAAAGCGCCGCGAGTAGGTGAAGGCCTTGTAGGGATGGTGCTGCAAAATCCGGATTTTATGCTGCTCGAAGAAACGGTGCGAGCGGAAGTGGCGGGGCCTTCCGGGAAGCTTTCGCCATGGCAGCAGCGAATGCTTGCTAGACTGGGCTTGACGGGGCTGGAAGAAGAATTTCCTTTGGCCTTGAGCAAAGGGCAGCGTCTGCGGGTTGCTTTGGCGGCGGTGCTGGGGCGTGAACCGGCGGTGCTGCTTTTAGATGAACCGACAACCGGGCAGGATATTGCCCATATTCGGGATATTGTTACACTGCTGCAAGAGTATGCGGCCGGTGGCGGTACGGTTATTCTATGCACCCATGATACGGAAGCGGCTGCTTGTTTTGCGCAGCGCGTAGTGGTGCTGAACGAAGGAAAAGTGTTTCTGGATGGTACGCCTGCTGCTGTTTTTAGTCAGCCTCTGATTGCGTCTGCCGGTCTGCGCGCTCCGGCGGCGCTGCTTTTGGCGCAGAAATTGTATGGCGGCAAGCATGTGACGGTAGAGGAGGTGGTGGCGCATGTACGACAGTCAAATATGGGAAGCGACGCCAGGGCAAACGCTGCTGCACCGGCTAGATGCCAGAGTTAAACTCTGTTTCTTAGGCTGCTGCGCTCTTTTTGTGATTGTTGTGGAAAGCGGCAAATCTTTGTTTTGCTTGTTTTCTTTTATTCTATGTCTTCACGTAATGGGACGCATGTCCTTAGAAAGGTGGAAGCTTTTATCTCTCTTTGTCCTTTTGGGCATGTGGGGGACGATGATGAGCCAAGCTTTGTTTTACAATCAAGAACCGCGCACTATCTTAGCCTGCCTTGTGCCGCCATTGACTCCACTTGTTGGCGCCCTTACGGGAGGCGTGTTTGTATATCGGGAAGGCATTGAATATGGCGCTGTGCAAGCGTTGCGGTCCGGCAGCATGATGGCGGCAGGGCTGCTTTTGGTTTGGACTTCAGATTCCCGCAGTCTTTTGCGCAGTTTAATGGCCTGGAAGCTTCCTTATGAGCTTTCGTTTATGCTGACAACGGGCTTGCGTTTTCTGCCGGTTTTGTTTCAGGAAACGGCGATTGTTTTAACGGCGCAGCGGCTGCAGGGAGAAGGTGTGCTGCGCTGGTGGCGGCCTGATGAAATAGTGCCGTTAGCCAGAAAAACGCTGTTTCCGATTTTGGCGAGAACCCTGCGGCGAGCGGCTACGCTGGCTGCTTCGGCAGAAAGCCGGGGTTTCGGGCGCAAACAGCGTCTTAAGGTAACGCTGCCGCTTCCAAAATGGCAAAAGCGGTTTTGCTTGTTACTGCTCTTTTTGATGGTTCTGTTGGTTGCTTTCAAAACACTGTCCTTGCTGGCTTTCTATGGGGTTTACTATGGTTCCTGGTGCCAGCCGTTGTATGATGGCATGAAAGGATGGCTATAACGGTATGAATGACAGGTGGCGCGAAAAAGTTAAAGCAGCGGTGATTATTGCGCTGCTGTTTATAACCGTATTCTTTTTGGGACGATACATCTTTCAGCAAGCAGGCGACGGAACCAATAAGGACAGCTTTCTTAAGACAAGCACTGGCTTATATCAGGTAGTGGCGGAGGTTCCCTTGGGGCAGGTGGAAGTGTACAATTACCAGCGCATGGGCTTTACAAAAGGCTTTGTATGCTTTTCTCCGGACGGGGCCGCTTTGGCGGTTGGTACGGAAAACAGCGAGCTTCTTGTGCTGGAGAGTGAGATGGGAAAGCTAAAGTGGCGCAAGCGTAGCGGCAACGGAAAGATCAGCGCCCTCGCTTTTAGTCGGGATGGGCGACGCCTATATGTCGGAGAAAACGGTCCTCAAGCAGATTTGATTTGCTTGGACGCGCAAACAGGTGAGGAGCTTTGGCGTCGTGGTTCTGCTAAAGAACTGGGTTCTGGATTGAACGACAAAACCTACCCTGGAATTGTCTGCATTCGGGAGTCAGACGCCGGGACTGTATATGCGGCGGGGCAGCGAACGATACGTTCTGCGGAACGGTATGAGTATCGAGGGCGTTTATATGCGTACACGCCGGAGGGCGCTTTGGCGGGGAAATTTCCGCAAGAGCGTAATTTGGACGCTTGGGTAGGCTGGATGAGCGTTGCTGCACAGGGGCAGGTGTTTTTCGGGACGGCCAATTGGGATGCTAAGCTGCAGTGCCAGGATAATCAATCCATCTATAAATTGGACGAGGGTCTGCGACAAGTATTGTGGAGCGTGGCTATGGCGCCGGTTCCTCCTTACGAAAGAACTACGCTGCGCTCCAGTCCGGAAGTGACCGAGGATGGAAAGTGGGTCGTTTCTTTTGCCAGTGATGGCAGGGCGTTTTTGCACCACGGTGAAGACGGAACGCTTGTTTGGAGAAGAACGCTGAGTCGACCGGAGCTTGTAAACGGGATCTATGTCAATGCCACAGGACTATACGGGCAGGCAACGGCAGACCGCTTGGTATTTACAACTGGCAATACCTATAACCGGGCTAATTGGCAGATGACTACGCCCATGGAGCATCCTAGCTCTAATTGCGTCTTTTTGTTTGATTATCAAGGACGGCTGATCGAAAAAAAAGAGCTGGGCGGCATGGCGGAGCAATTGGCGTTATCCGAAGGGGCTGCGGCGGTGGCGGTGGGACGAAATAGCCGCACGAAAAATGCGGCTGTGCATGGCTTAACCTTGCTTTCTCTTCGCGACGGAAGCGTGCTTGATCGCTTGGCTTTGGAAGGGCCTTGCGCAGGAGCGGCGATTAGCAAGGATGGACGCTTTGCAGCTGCCGTGGAAGCGCCCCTGCAATTGGATGATGGAACGATTATGGGAGAATATAGGCTGGTGGTCATAAGGAAAACAGTGCAGTAGTATGATATAATAAGAAATAAATTTCAAAAAGGTAAGGGAAAGGTGCTGTAAAGAAACATATTATTTGCTTTTTGGCGTTCTTCCTTTTTGCGGTTTCCGCTGCTGCGCAAGGAGACGAGGTGCGGTTTATTGATATTGATCAGTATTTGGCGGCTAAGGACAATGTAATGCTTCTTGACGTACGTTCCGTAAAAAGTCGAAGCCTGAGCCGGCAAGAAATACCAGGCGAAATTTGGCTCAATCCGAAAAACGAGGAAGCTTTGGAATCTTTTTTGAAGACGGCTGATACGGAAAAAGCCTATGTTATCTTTTGTGCTTGCCCGGAAGATAAATACAGCATACGCATTGCCCAGGTCTTGGCATGCCGCAATTTTGAGAAGGTTTTTGTCTTGAAGGACGGCTGGGATGCTTTACGAAGAGAAGAGGATATTGAAAAAGTGAATATCGAGCAATAAGAAGTATAGGAAGAGAGGGAGCTGAAACGATGCAAGTAAGCCCAATCGGCATTGTCCATTCTACTTTTTGTGAGCCCGAAGGAACGCCCATTCAAGCGGCAGCATCCATTGGCAGCAAGGCTATTATCGAAGTATATGATGAGTATATTGAAGGGCTAAAAGATATAGACGGCTTTTCTCATTTGATTTTGCTATATCACTTTCATCAAATAAAGAAGGCAAAATTAACTGTAAAGCCGTTTTTAGATGATCATACGCACGGGATTTTTGCTACGCGTTCGCCTGCGAGGCCGAACCCTATCGGCTTTTCGGTTGTTCGTCTTAAGATGGTTGACGAAAACCTTCTTTATGTTGAAGATGTTGATATTTTGGATCAAACGCCTGTATTGGACATAAAGCCTTATATAGGTGAATTTGATCATAGAATAACTGAAAAAATTGGCTGGTTTCAGAAATCCATACATAAAATGCATGCTGTAAAAGATGACGGACGGTTTAAAGGCTAAATCCGCATTTTGACTGCATTGAAAATCGCCATAAGGAGACCTAGAGAAACACTAGCTAGGTTTCTTTATGGCGAATTTGTATTTTGTGACCTGAAATTGAATGGCGGTTTTAATTTTACGATCAAATTCAACTCTGCTATTGTGCATATTGGCCTAAAAAATAGTTTGTTTATAATAAAAATCATGCAGGTGTACAAAGGAATTTGTTGTAGAAAGAGAGAAAATATAAGCTGAATTGTTTAGCAGGGGCAACAAAAAAGAGTAGGAGTGAGTGAGCATGATTTCTCATATTGACAACGTGAATGCCGTAGCCATGAAGATTCCTGGTGCCGAAAAAGCCTGGAAAAAAGTTTGCATCTCGCCGGAAGAAGGTTGGGAAGGCTATGTAATGCGGGTTTTTGAGCTGGAAGCAGGCGGCAACACGCCGGAGCATACGCATCCGTGGCCGCATATCAATTATTTTCTGCAAGGGGAAGGCACCGTCTACTTGGACGGCAAGGCCAATGAGGTAAAAGCCGGTTCTTTTGCCTATATCCCATCTAATGCGCTGCATAAGATGATCAATCGAGGCGAAGACGTATTTCGCTTCATTTGCATTGTACCTGAAGAGGGAGAAGGCTGAAGCTAAGAGGAACTCAAAAATCAAATTGCTAGTTTTAAATAAAAATCCCGAGAAAAACCGTAATGGCTTTTCTCGGGATTTAGCTTATGTCCTTGGAGTTAGCTTTTAAAGATTTGCTCTGGACTTATTTTTTGATAGTGCTTTTCCAAAGTCCATGGAGATTGCAATAGGCATAGACGTCAACTTCGGCGGCGTTACAGACGCAGAAAGTTGCTTCCGGCGCTTGACCAGCCTCCAGAGTAATGCGCTGTACTGTGTCGTTATAGACAATGGTAATCCATTGGATGAAATGCTCTGTCAACATAGGATGGGCAACGCTGCCTACTTTAACGTTTAGTTTGCCGTCATCCGTAAATGTAGCTACAGGCAAGTGCTTTTCGGTAGAAGCTTCTACTGTGTTTGGTTCCAATAGCTCCATGGGTTTGTCGCAGCAAGTGACAATGGCATCGGCAATGAAGCAAGTCCGCGCATAGGAAGCTTCGCCACAAGTGAATTTCTTTTGTCCCAGTTCAACTACTTCCAGGGTATAACCACAAGCGGCACAACGGTAAATCCCCAAATTCTTAGCCATAAGATACCCTCCTTCAACCGAATTGTAGAATGCGATGCGATATAGTGAGAATTTTCACAACGCTATATTTTTATCATAAAAGCTTTTGCTGATGTTGTCAATATGGAAACTAGCAAAATTTATTATATCTTATCAAAAGAAAACATTACATAAGTGGAAAAATCATTTGTTAGAGATGGGCAAAGAGAAGGAATTTTCCGAGAATTTGTAGAAGAATAATAAAGTTATCAAAATATAATACAAGAATGTATGGTTTTGCCAGAGTAAAGGAGAACGTTATTGAGCGAAAGGGGAGAAATTCATGAGCGAAGAAAGCAAATGCCCGGTAACCGGTATGACCCGTAAAGCAGTGGCAGGAGGTGGAACCTCTAACCGTGATTGGTGGCCAAACCAGGTAAACCTTAAGATTTTGCATCAAAACTCCTCTCTTTCCAATCCAATGGGTGCGTCTTTTAACTATGCGGAAGAATTTAAGACTCTGGATCTGGATGCGGTAAAGAAAGACCTGTATGCCTTGATGACCGACTCGCAGGACTGGTGGCCTGCTGATTATGGTCATTACGGGCCTTTGTTTATTCGCATGGCTTGGCACAGTGCCGGAACCTATCGTCTGGGAGACGGCCGCGGCGGCGCGGGGAGCGGTACGCAGCGCTTAGCTCCCTTAAACAGTTGGCCGGATAATGTGAACTTAGACAAAGCGCGTCGACTGCTCTGGCCGATTAAGCAGAAATATGGCCAGAAGCTTTCCTGGGCCGATTTAATGATCCTGGCCGGTAATTGCGCCTTGGAATCTATGGGCTTTAAAACCTTTGGCTTTGCAGGCGGGCGTGAAGATGCATGGGAGCCGGAAGAAGATATTTATTGGGGCTCCGAAGGCGAATGGCTGGGCGATAAACGGTATTCCGGGGAACGGGACCTGGAAAATCCCTTGGCAGCGGTGCAGATGGGCCTAATTTATGTGAATCCTGAAGGCCCGAACGGCAATCCGGACCCGGTTGCTTCCGGCAAGGATGTGCGAGATACCTTTGCCCGGATGGCGATGAATGACGAGGAGACGGTGGCTCTTGTCGCCGGAGGACATACCTTTGGCAAATGTCATGGAGCGGGACCGGCGACCTTTGTCGGCCCGGAGCCGGAAGCTGCTGGACTCGAAGAACAGGGGCTGGGCTGGAAAAGCAGCTATAAGAGCGGCAAAGGCGGCGACGCCATTGGCAGCGGTATCGAAGGAGCGTGGAAGCCGAATCCGATCAAATGGGATATGGGTTATTTAGAGGTGCTCTTTAAATATGAATGGGAACTAGTTAAGAGCCCCGCGGGAGCGAATCAGTGGCTGGCTAAAGACGTAGATGATGAAGACATGATCGTGGATGCTCATGATCCGTCGAAGAGGCATCGTCCCATGATGACAACTGCGGACCTCTCCTTACGTTATGATCCCATTTATGAGCCCATTGCCCGGCACTTTCTGGCCCGTCCGGCGGAGTTTGAAGACGCTTTTGCCCGGGCCTGGTTTAAACTGACACACCGCGACATGGGGCCGCGCGCTCGGTATCTGGGACCGGAAGTGCCAGAAGAAGAGCTTATTTGGCAAGATCCGGTACCGCGGATGGAGCATGAGTTAATTGATGAAAGTGATATTGCTGCGCTTAAAGATAAGCTTCTTTCCTCTGGGCTGTCGATTTCTCAGTTGGTTTCTACGGCTTGGGCGTCTGCCTCTACCTTCCGGGGTTCGGATAAGCGTGGCGGCGCGAACGGCGCTCGTATCCGCTTGGCGCCCCAGAAAGACTGGGAAGTCAATGAACCTGCAGAGCTCGGACATGTGTTGCAGACCTTGGGAAAAATTCAGGCAGACTTCAATAAAGGGCAAAAGGGGAATAAGAAGGTTTCCTTGGCGGATTTGATTGTTCTTGGCGGTTGCGCTGGCCTTGAAGAAGCTGCAAAGAATGCGGGCAGCCAGATCGTAGTTCCTTTCAGACCAGGGCGTACCGATGCTTTTCAAGAGCAGACGGAAATTCACTCCTTTGCGGTGCTAGAGCCTAAGGCGGATGGGTTCCGCAACTATCTGCAAGGAAAATACTCTGTACTTGCGGAGGAAATGCTGGTGGATCGGGCGCAACTGCTGACTCTCACTGCGCCGGAGATGACGGTGCTTTTGGGCGGCCTGCGTGTGTTGGACATCAATTTTGGCAAGTCTCAGCATGGCGTTTTTACTAAGAGACCAGGGCAGCTCACCAATGATTTCTTTGTGAACCTGCTCGATATGGGGACGGTCTGGAATCCGAAAGACGGCGACGCTAATGTATTTGAAGGACGCAGCCGCAGCAGCGGCGAGCTTAAGTGGACCGGTACGCGTGTAGATCTTGTATTTGGTTCTAATTCACAACTGCGAGCGATTGCAGAAGTGTATGGTTGCGTGGATTCGCAAGAGAAGTTCCTGCATGATTTTGTGGCGACCTGGAACAAGGTGATGAATGCGGATCGCTTTGAACTTGTTTGAAGGGATTAAAGGAGAATATACAACAGGAAACGCTCGGCTTTTTATGCCGGGCGTTTTCTGTTGTATGTTCAACATGGCCTAAAATTGAATGTATTTTATGGTTTTTAGTTTGAATTATACTCTATAATTGTGCACGATGGCCTAAAAAACAATTATTTTTATAAATAAAGTCGTACTGATGTACAAAGGCGATATTTACAACAAAAAGGAATATATAAATAATTCCGATAAAGTAAGGAGGCTTGCAATGAAGATTAGGGAGCCTTGTAAAAAAAGTAGTTAAAACCGGTTAAAACGGCATACTCTTGATTTTGATAGTAATTAGTGATTTAAGTGTATTTTCGTAATCAAAGGTTAGGAGGCGCAACAATGAAGTGGATGCAAGGATATGATCCCTTTGGTGATATCCTGCTTTCAGCAGCAGTAGCTGCTCTGCCCTTGATTTTTTTATTGTACATGTTAGGGGTTCGCCGATCTCCAGGCCATTTGGCTGCTTTGACAGCTACAGGAAGTGCCTTGGTATTAGCTATAGTTGCTTATCAAATGCCGGTTTCATTAGCTATTCAATCAACAGTGTATGGTTTGGTAATTGGTCTATTTCCCATTGTATGGATCGTAATTAATGCGATTTGGATTTACAATATGACAGTGGAATCGGGAGAATTTGATATCATTAAAAATTCGTTGGCGAATTTGACCGATGATCGACGACTGCAGGCTGTTTTTGTTGCGTTTGCATTAGGGGCATTTATTGAAGGGACAGCTGGTTTTGGTTCACCTGTCGCAATTACTGCAGCGATGTTGGCAGGTTTAGGCTTTGATAAGGTATATGCGGCAGGAATTTGTCTTATAGCCAATACGGCGCCGGTTGCTTTCGGCGGTATCGGTATTCCTTTAATCGTAGCTGCACAGGTAACTGGGTTGGATATTATGAAACTCAGTCAGATCGTAGGAAGACAGCTTCCCTTTTTATCTTGTATCGTGCCAATCTGGATATGTATAACGATGGCTGGCTGGAAAAAGACAGTGGATGTTTTCCCGGCTTTATTAGTAGCTGGCTTGGCGTTTGCTTTGACGCAATTTGGCTTTTCTAACTATCATGGTCCCTATCTTGTAGATATTATGTCTTCAGTTGCCACTATTTTAGCGCTGGGATTATTTCTGCGCGTATGGAAACCTAAAGAGGTTTGGCATTTTCCAGGCGAAGTTGCGGCAGACCACTCTAAAAAAGTTGAGTATACGACAGGGCAAGTGGTTCGGGCTTGGATGCCCTATGCATTTATCGGTATACTCATCTTCTTGTGGAGTTTCCCTTTTATGAAAGTGTTGTTGTCACATGTCGGATTTAAATTTGCCTGGCCTGGCTTGCATAATTTAATTATTAAGACGGCGCCAATTGTAGCTCAAAACACGCCTTATGGGGCAATTTACGACTTTGCTTTTGGTGCAAGTACGGGAACTGCCATTTTTTTGGCTGGCGTACTTTCTGTTTTTGTAATTCCCCGGTACGGTTTTGGTCAAGCCTGTAGCTGCTATGCAAAAACGGTATATCAATTAAGGCTTTCAATTTTAACCATTGCAACTGTTTTAGGGTTGGCTTTCTTAATGAATTATTCCGGAATGAGTTCTACGTTGGGTTTGGCATTTACTAAAACAGGAAGCTTTTATCCGTTTTTTGCCCCGATTTTGGGTTGGATGGGTGTGTTTCTTACGGGCTCTGATACGTCGTCAAATGCGCTATTTGGGAATTTGCAGAAAACAACGGCGGAACAATTGGGATTGGATCCGCATCTTACCTTGGCTGCAAACTCTAGTGGCGGCGTAGTAGGCAAAATGATTTCTCCACAAAGTATTTCTGTTGCGACGGCTGCGACGAACATGGTTGGAGAGGAAGGCACTATTTTGCGATTTACGGTTGTGCATAGTTTTGCGATGCTATTGTTTATCGCAGGTATGACCTATTTGCAGGCTTATGGGTTAAGCTGGATGCTGCCTTAATACAGCAGGATATTTTGAATTCCGGCGCTTGTTTTTGTAATTATGAAAAATAAGCGCCGGATCATATTTCGCTATGAAATGGGAAGTGATTGGGATGGGAGAAGATTATCAGATTCCGCAGCATATCGCGCAAAAAACAGTGGATTTACTTTATGAAGCAATTGGGTGCAATATTAATGTAATGGGTGCAGGCGGGAAAATTATCGCGACTAAACAGCCAGAAAGACTTGGATGCGTTCACGAGGGAGGACGCAGAGTTATTGCTGGAGAAGAGGACGTTGTTTCCGTTACGAAGGAAATGGCGGAAACTATGCAAGGCGTGCTCCCGGGATATATGGGGCCGGTTCTTTATAAAGACCAGCGTATTGGCTGTATAGGCATAACAGGAAATCCTAATGAAGTTATGCCCTTGCAAAAGCTGGGCGTAATGATTTTGAGTGAAGAAATTGTTAAGTTTTATGAAAACCGAGGAAAAGAAGAACTTTTGCAAACTTTAGTCATCAACGTAGAGAATGCTTCGGCTAGTATACAAGAGGTATCCGCAGGAGCGCAGGAAATTGCTGCTACAAGCCAATCGTTAGAAGATATGGCGTCCAAAATTGAGACGAGTGTACGTGAAGTAAAGCGCGTGTTAGATTTGGTTGGAAATATTGTCAATCAAACAAATCTTTTAGGTCTTAACGCCGCCATTGAAGCGGCGCGAGCGGGCGAACACGGGCGAGGATTTAGTATTGTGGCGGAAGAGGTGCGAAAACTAGCTGCCAACTCTCAAGAGTCATTACAAGGAACGGCAAAAGTATTGAAAGAAATACAAATGGCAACAGATGAAATTTCACAAGGTGTTAAGAAAACGGCTTTGACAACGAGTGAACAAGCGAATGCATTGCAAATAATTAGCCAAAACGTAGTTGAAGTTGGAAGTAATATGAATTGCTTAGCTGGGTTGACAAAAATAAAGTAGAAATGAGCAAGAATGATTTTTAAAACGCTACGAGTCCTATGAAGGAAACGCATCATTTTATTTTGAGTATTTTATTTTGACAAATAATTTCTTTGACATGAAGATTCAATCAAAGTATGATGAATATGATATATGTTTCAAATGGGTGTTTGCAGTAAGTTGAGCTGTTGGTGCTCTGAAATCTAAATAAATGGAGGGATCAGAATGATGACAGCGGATGTTTTGGTGATAGGCGGTAGTGCAGGTGGGATTTTGACGGCTACGACAGCAAAAAAGGTCTATCCAGAAAAAAAGGTTGTACTTGTCAGGAAAAGTAAGACTGTGATGGTTCCCTGTGGTATACCTTACATTTTTGGTACGTTGAAGGATGCAGCCAAAAACAGGATTCCTGACGCTATGCTTGCGAATGCTGGCGTTGAATTGGTTGTTGACGAGGTTGTAAAGATTGATAAAGAAAAGAAGACCGCCTTTTTATCTGGCGGAGAAGCTATCTCTTATGAAAAACTAATCCTGGCTACGGGTTCCTTGCCGATCATTCCCCGTTTTATTGGCGGGTGCGATTTGGAGAATGTATTTGCTGTTTTTAAAGAAGAAGAATATTTGACAAATTTGTTGAATAAGCTAGAAAATATGAATGATGTTGTTGTTATTGGCGGCGGCTTTATTGGCGTAGAGTTTGCGGAGCAATTGAGCATGGCGGGAAAGAAAGTTACGCTTGTAGAGGCTGCGCAACATTGTTTATGGCAGGCATTTGATGATAACATCAGCAGTATTGTTGAACAGGAAATGGAGGAGCATGGTATTGCTGTCAGAACTTGCGAAAAGGTAAAGAAGTTGGCAGGCAATGGCGTGGTTGAAGCCGTAGAATTAGAGTCCGGTGAAAAAATTAAAGCGGACGCAGTTATATTGAGCATCGGAGTTAAAGCAAACTCAGTTTTAGCAGCAGAAATGGGGATTAAAACAAATGAGTCCGGCGCGGTACTTGTTGATGAGTATATGCGTACTAGCGAAAATGATGTGTTTGCTGTAGGGGATTGCGCTGAAAAAAGATGCTTTTTTACGAATAAGAATGTTCCGATTTTGTTGGCATCCACTGCTGCTATGGAAGCAAAAGTGGCTGCTACAAACTTGTACGGACTGAAATATGTGAGAGAAAACAGAGGGACAATTAGCGCTTTTTCGACCAAGGTATTTTCTAAGACCGTTGCCGCAGCAGGAATCACGGAACGTAGAGCGATGGAAGAGACTTTTGAAATCGTAGCGGGAAAATTTAGCACGATGGACAAGCATCCCGGGTCGCTGCCGGGAACGAATAAGCTGGATGTTACTTTGTTGTTTGCTAAAACGTCAGGGGTTTTGGTTGGAGCTCAGATTTGCGGAGGCGAGTGCGCTGGCGAGATGATTAATATTCTTAGCTTGGCAGTGCAAAAAGGCATTACTGCTAATGAGCTTAACACCTTCCAGGTGGCAACGCATCCATTGCTGACATCGTCGCCGATTGCATATCCGATTAATGCGGCATCGTTGGATGCGCTGGTGAAAATGAAATGAGAGTTTCTTGGTTATGCCGATTAAATACTATGAGGTGAAAGATAAGGGGTATAATGTAATATGTCAAAAGCGGTAAAGTATCATGGACAAGGGTATAATTGTGCAGAGTCCATTATTAAAGCCTTTAATGACGAGACGGATGCTAATATTTCTGTTTCGATTGCCAGCCCTTTTGGAAGCGGAATGACGGTTGGCTCTACTTGTGGCGCGATTACAGGAGCCATAATGGCGGTTGGCGCTGTTTGCGGCAGGGAAGAGGCAAGTGAACAAAATGAATCAAGGCAATATGCACGCGGGTTGATGCGTCAGATTAAAGAGAAATATGGCACTTACGAATGTATTGAGTTGAAGAAAAAAGGCGTTTCCTGTGATGAAATTATTGCCTATTCTTATCAATTGTTGCAGGCGCAAATTATGCAGCCGTCTATGAGTAAAAAAT
Source organism: Negativicutes bacterium (assembly GCA_009929485.1). Lineage (GTDB taxonomy): Bacteria > Bacillota > Negativicutes > Anaeromusales > Anaeromusaceae > Anaeromusa. The sequence continues at coordinate 54,335 of SAAJ01000007.1, read as the reverse complement.
AGGAGCTTGGTATTTGGTTGTATTTTTGGTTGCTTTGTTGAAAATCAAGGAAGCCTAATGAAACGGTACGGATCCTTCCGAGGATTCGTACTGTTTTTTTAGATTTTTTGAGAAGATACTATAATGCCGTGTTTTTTGTCGACATATGTTATAAACCTGATATAATTGAAATATAAGTGACATATGCTAAAAATGAAATAGTGTATCAAAAATGGTGATATATAAAGGAGAAGGTAAGAATGGTTCATACATACAGCTTAAATGGGTATTATATTGCAGTGGATGGAAACAGCGGGGCAATCCATTTTTTAGATAAAGTGGCGTTTGATATGCTGCAAGGTGAAACACAATTTCCGCTACTCGCAAATATAAAAGATAAACTTAATGAGCGATATGCCGTTGCTGAGCTTGAGGAAGTTTATCATGAGATTGAGCAACTGCATAATGATGAAATGCTGTTTTCAAAGGCTGAAAATTTAGAAGCGGCCATACGAGAAAAACCGGTAAATCATGCCTTGAAGGCTCTTTGTTTAAATGTAGCTCATGACTGTAATTTGCGATGTGACTATTGTTTTGCATCCGAAGGAGACTATCAGTGCGGCAGAACTCTTATGAGTACTGAGGTTGCGTTAAAGGCAGTCGATTATCTGCTTCAGGAGTCAAAAGGACGTCGCTCGATTGAAATCGATTTTTTTGGCGGCGAACCGCTGATGAACTTTGATGTGGTGAAAGAAGTTGTTTCTTATGGAAGAAGTCTGGAAAAGAAGATGGATAAGTCTTTCTATTTTACAATTACAACAAATGGAACCTTACTAGACGACGAAAAAATAAATTATATCAATCAAAACATGGACAATGTGGTTATAAGTATTGACGGACGTAAGGATATACATGATGCGGTGCGCCATGATCAAAAAGGCCGAGGCAGTTATGCTAGAATATTGCCTTTGGCTCAAAGACTTGTTGCTGGCAGAAATGGAAAAAGTTATTTTGTGCGCGGAACTTTTACTGCTCGTAATAAGGATTTTTCTAAAGACGTTATGCATCTTTTTGATCAGGGATTTTCCGAAGTATCTGTCGAACCTGTAGTTGGAGCGGGCCGAGATTTTCATTTTATAGAAGCTGATGTTTCAGAGATAATGAGCGAGTATGATAAGTTAGCTTTGCTATATCTTGAACGTATTATTGAAGAACCGCAGCTTCGATTTTATCATTTTAATATAGACGTATTTAAAGGGCCTTGTCTTTATAAAAGAGTAACTGCATGTGGTGCTGGATATGAATATTTGGCGGTATCGCCTGAGGGACTTTTATATCCTTGTCATCAGTTTGTGGGCCAAGATGGATTTTCAGTGGGAGATATAAATAATGGTATTGTAAACCAAAGCCTTTGTGAATATTTTGAGCAAACGAATATATTGAAAAAAGAAGCCTGTAGCGAATGCTGGGCAAAGTTGTTTTGTTCCGGCGGATGTCACGCTAATGCATTCTTTTCTAATGGGTCTATTTTGGAACCTAATGAGGTTGCTTGTAAATTGCAAAGAAAGAGGATTGAATGTGCAATTATGATACAAGCGGCAAAAATTGATAAAGGGGTCTAGAACAGATGAAGGAAATGAAATTTGTTTTTGGTCCTGTTCCTTCAAGACGGCTTGGTATTTCTTTGGGAATCAGTCCGATTCCTAAGAAAACATGCAACTACTCTTGCGTGTATTGTCAGTTAGGGCGGACGAACCGCATGAGTAATGAAAGAAAGATGTTTTTTCCAGTTAATGAAATTATGGATGATTTCAATGAAATCCTAAAAGCGGGCTTTGCGTTTGACGTTGTCACGATTGTCGGGGAAGGCGAGCCTACCTTGTATTTAGGAATGGGTGAGCTTATTGAGCAACTTAAGGAACAAACAAACAAGCCGATTGCTGTTATTACGAATGGAGCGCTTTTGTATGAGCCGCAATTGCGGCGGGAATTGGCAATTGCAGATATTGTTTTGCCGACAATGGACGCATATGATGAAAGAACATTAAACTCAATTAATAGGCCGCATAAGGAAATCCATTTCCCCCAAGTTTTTGAGGGCCTAAAAATTTTTTCACAAGAATACTTAGGTCAGTTGTGGATAGAAATTATGTTAATTGCAGGAGTAAATGACGACGATGTGTCCTTGCACAAGTATGCGGAGATGTTGGCAGAGTTAAACTATCAGCGGTTATATCTTAATACGCCGATAAGACCACCAGCGGAAAAATATGTAAAACAAATAAGTGAAGAAAAAATGAGCCAAGCGGTGGAGGTTTTGGGCGGTATTTCATTGGATTTTATGGTATCAGAAGGTTTTCAAAGCAATTTGAATGATTCGTATGAGGCAATTATGAGCATTATTAAACGGCATCCAATGAATCAGTTTGAAATTAAAAGTTTTTTGAAAATGCGAAACGAAGATGCAGCTGCTTTTTTGCATCGCTTGGAGAGCGATATTGAAGTAAACGTAGTAGATTATAAAGGGTATAGGACATATCGCTTACGATAAGCTCGTGCTTAACGGACACAATATAGGGGAAAGGATTCTAATCATGATTGCAAAAGAGGGAGTCTCGTATATTTTAGCGGCTCTTTGCGTAGCTTTTATCGTTTGCCTTGTTTTTGGACCGTTGTGGGGAATGCTTCCGGGTATATTATGCTTATTTTTGATTTTCTTTTTTCGTAATCCCGATCGGTCAATAGTCTGCGATGAACGTAATGTTCTTTCACCAGCAGATGGAAAGATAATGAGCATTGAAGAATGTTATGAGGGGAAATTTTTAAACGAGACAGGAGTCAAAATTACTATATTTTTGTCTATCTTTGATGTGCATGTGAATCGTAGTCCTGTTAAGGGCGAGATAATGTATCAGGAATATTGCTGCGGACGCTTCCAACCTGCATATAGGGAGTCAGTAGGACAAGAAAATGAACGGCATGCCCTTGGAATAGAAAACGGCCGAGTTCGTGTTTTGGTTACTCAAATTGCAGGAGCTTTGGCGCGACGAATTATTTCAAGCGTGACATTGGGAACTGAATTAGAGCAAGGGCAGGTATATGGAATGATTAAGTTTGGCTCTAGTACAGAGATTGTTGTACCTAAAGGCGTAGAGGTGTTGGTAAAAAAAGGAGATTATGTAAAAGCTGGGATTACGGTTCTTGGGAAATTTGTTGATTGAGTGTAGTTTGGGTTGAAAGGAAGGAAGAATGGACAAAAGTGAAAAAGTAGCGATACTTTCCATGATAATGAATTTTTCAATATTTGGCATGAAGTATTTGGCAGCCGATGTTTCTGATAGTATTGCGTTAAAAGCGGAGGCGTTTCATAGCTTTGCGGATTTTATTGCGGCTATAACCGTTTTAGCGGGAGTGAAAATTGCCAATCGAAAAACAAAGGCATTCCCATATGGTTTATACAAAGTCGAAAATGTAATGTCTATCTTGATTTCTTTGGTGATATTTTATTCTGGCTATGAAATTGTTATGGAGATTATATCCAATAACCAAGAGGAACTGCAAAATTCTTTTATCGCAATAGTGAGTTTGCTGATTTCGATTATTTTGACATTCGCATTTTCAAAGTATGAAATGAAAATAGGTAAAGAAATTAATTCTCCTATTTTAATAGCGGATGCTGCTCATATTCGCATGGATGTATTAAGCAATGTAATTGTTTTAGCTGCGATTATTTCTAGTATGTTGGGATATCCATTGGATAAGGCTGCGGCTATAGTAATTGTATGTTTTATTATTAAAATTGGCTTTCAAATACTAAGGGACGGTTTGAAAGTTCTTTTAGATGCTTCCTTGGATTATGAAACACTTAGTAAAGTGGAAAAAATTATTATCACAATGCCGCAGGTTATTGGAGTGAAGTCTTTAACTGGTAGAAATTCAGGAAAATTCAAATTTATTGAAACAAGTATACTCATAAAAACACATAATTTGGATAAAGCGCATTATATTGCAGATCGAATTGAAACTCTCGTTAAGGAACAAGTTGAGAATATTGATCGGATACTTATTCATTATGAACCGATTCGTAAAGAACAGGTTATATATGCATTGCCATTGACGGATGATCAGACCATGTTGAACGAGCATTTTGGCGAAGCGTTATCTTTTCTGTTTGTAACGTTTGCTGCTGGTTGCAATGTTGCGAAAAAAGTAGAAATTGTTGAAAACCCTTTTGTTACAATTGAAAAAGGGAAAGGAATTCTGGTTGCGGAATTTTTAGCTCAAAAAGCTGTTGATTTTATTGTGGTTAAAAATGGGTTTCACAGCAAGGGACCGGAATATGTATTTGCCAATTCCAATATTGAAGTAATTGTGACTGATAAAGAAAGCCCAGCTCATATCTTTGAAGAAAGAAAATTGCAACTAAAACAAGAAGAAAGTTTATAAAAAGAAAAAGATAAACCAAACGGAGCTTTTCGAGAAGACAATTAAGGGGATTTGAGACATTAATATACAAAGAATGCTGTCTAAAATAGAGCTAAAAGCTTATTTTACAGCATTCTTTTGTGCATTGTGGCCAAAATAGAGGTTGGGCTTTACTAAAGAGTCGTGTTGCAGTACAAAGGCGCCGATGGAAGAAAAGTAGAATATAAAAAAGCGAAGGAGGGCATTTTAGAAGGAAAACCGATTCGTTTTGTAATTGCTATAGTCCAGCATGAAGTGCTGCTGCACATAGGATTTTCAGTAGTGGAAACCTTTGAATAAGCACTGGCTAAAGCGGAAGATGCGGTAGGTAGTGACGCAAAATCACGGTGATTCCTGATGGTGTGGCGGTTATTGTACAGTAGGGAACGATTGAAAAGGAGGCATAGCAATGATTGACGGTATTATTCTTAACGAAAAGGACAATGTAGCAACGGCGGTGCAAGTACTGGTTAAGGGCCAGACGGCAAAGGTAAGACGCAATCGCGAAGAGGTGGAGATTGCGATTATTGAAGATATTCCTTATGGGCATAAGTTTGCCGTACGGGATATTGCAGAGGGCGAAGATATTTTGAAATACGGCGAGGTCATTGGCCGCGCGACAAAGAGCATTGCCGGCGGCAGCCACGCTCATGTACAGAATATTGAAAGCCTGCGCGGTCGTGGCGATTTGAAGGGAGGCAAATAAGATGATGGAATTTATGGGATATGGCCGGGCGGACGGTTCGGTGGGGACTCGCAATTATGTAGGCGTTTTGTCGGCGGTGGTATGTGTGAATGAAGTGGTAGAAAATATTGTGCGTCAGGTGCAGGGAACGGCGCGTTTTACGCATCACCAAGGCTGTTGCCAAACGCCGTTAGATATTCATATTGTCAATGATACATTGATCAACTTAGGGAAGAACCCCAATCTGTATTCTGTGCTACTTGTCAGCCTGGGCTGTGAAAGCACTGACCTTTCTGGCGTCATTGAAGCCATTGCTGCAACAGGCAAACGGGTGGAGCACATTGTTGTTCAAGAAGTAGGCGGCTCGGCGCGTACGACGGCTCAAGGCATTTTGCTGGCTCAGGACATGGTGCGCGAGGCTTCGCTGGAACAACGTAAGTCTTTTCCCATTAGTAAATTAGTATTGGGCATGAAATGCGGCAGTTCGGATACGACATCCGGCTTGGTTCCCAACCCGGCCATCGGCGTGGCCTCGGATTTTGTGGTGGCCGCTGGCGGTACGTCGGTTTTGGGGGAAGTCACAGAGTTTATCGGTGCGGAGCATATTCTGGCGAAGCATGCGGCAAACGAAGAAGTGGCTCAGGGGATTTTCAAATTAGTAGAACGCATGGAACAGCGGGCTATGGCGGTAGGCGAGGATATTCGCGGCGGCCAGCCTACAGGGGGCAATATCAAGGGCGGTCTTACGACGATTGAAGAAAAGTCCCTGGGCGCGATTGCCAAAGCGGGTTCTGCTCCCATTCAGGCGGTCTATGAATACGGCCAACGCCCGGATAAGCCGGGCCTGGTGGTCATGGACTCTCCCGGGCGGGAGCCGGAAATTCTGACAGGTTTGGCGGCCGCTGGGTGCAATGTCATTGCTTTTGCTACCGGTCGTGGCGCACCGCAGGGCTTTCCCTTCGTGCCGGTACTGAAGATTACCGGCAGTCGTACGGCTGCGGAAAAAATGATTGACCATATCGATATGAACCTGAGCGCGGTTATCGATGGCGGTGACACCATTCCTGATGCAGGGCAGCGTGTTTTAGAGGAACTTGTAAGGGTAGCCTCTGGCGCCATGACCAAGGCCGAATTGTCTGGCTATGTGAATTCCATGGATATTTTTATGCGCGGCCCAGTTATCTAGAGCGGAATAAAAAAAGAACAATCGAGAAGGCTCCTGTTGAGCTTTTTTTTGAGATTGTTATCCAATTCTGCTAGTATTTTTCGTTCAGCGGACTTACTTGCTCTCGGAAGAATCTCAAAATTTGCTAAAAAGATAAAAGTGGTTATTGACATATGTTCCAAAAGGGCATATTATGAATATAAAGCATATGTCATTAACTTATTGAAGGAGGAATTTGTAATGCCTAGAGGAGATGGAACAGGACCGATGGGCCAAGGGCCGCTTACAGGTCGTAAAATGGGACAATGTGGCGGTGGACAAGGCATGGGGATGGGCCAAGGACGCGGCTTAGGGCGAGGAATGGGCCGTGGAGCCGGTCAAGGGTTTGGACAGGGAGCGGGCCGTGGAGCTGGTCAAGGACTTGGACAAGGTAATCGGGGGGCGTTTGCTGGGCAGGACAATTCTTCTTTGTCAGAAGAGGAATTGCTGCAAGAAAAAAAGATGCTCCAGCAAAGGCTAGAAACGATTAACAAAGACCTGGAAAAGAGGTAAAATAAAGCAGGCGGCAGGGAGGATTTTCCTGCTGCCTGCTTTAATAAATAAGAACAAGAGGTGAAGGTTGTGCCAAGACCTAGAAAATGGCGTAGAATTTGTGAACTTCCGCGAGTAGATTCCTTTGGGCCGCTTGCGGCGGTAGCTTCAGCAAAGGAAGGCATTATTATGACAGTTGATGAATATGAAACTATTAGATGGATTGATGTAGAAGGGCTAATGCAGGAAGAATGCGCAGCGCGCATGAAAGTAGCTCGGACAACCGTGCAAAAAATTTATAATGAAGCTCGGCGCAAATTAGGCCTAGCATTAGTGGAAGGGAGAATGCTTCGCATAGAAGGCGGGGAGTATCGTTTGTGCGAAGGCGAAGAAACGGTTCTGAATTGTGGAAGGTGCCATCGTCGGCAGCATGGTCAAGGGAAAAATATACGAACAATATGAATTTTAAAGAATAGGCAAGAAGCGGACAGGGGAGTCTGCTTTTTCTTTTAGGCAGTCTTGGAGGAACAAGGTTGTTTTGAACTAATAAACGAGAATGAAAATTACTTTAAGGGCGTGGTCTAATGAGTAAAAAAGTTGGAATTATAGTTTTTATGATGATGCTGATGGTTGTAATTGCTGGTTGCGGGTTTAGCGAGAAAAAAGCGGAACAAAAATTGACGGTAGCCGTTACGATTGTTCCGGAAAAAACCTTTGTGGAAGCGGTATGCGGTGATGCGGTTGATGTAGTGGTAATGGTTCCGCCTGGGAATAGTCCTGCTAATTATGAACCAACCCCTAAGGAAATGGAAAAATTCAATAAAGCAAAGCTTTATTTTGCAGTGGGAGTACCTACGGAGGCAGCTACTATTTTGCCTAAAGCGGTACAATTGGAAAAATTAAAGCTTGTTAAGCTGCAAGAGGAAACGAAAAAAGAATATCCTGATGTTGTTTTGCCGAATGGGAAAAGAGATCCTCATATTTGGCTTTCTCCCAAACGCGCTAAGGTGATGGTAGATATCATTGCAAAAGAAATGGGCAAAATAGATGCTGCTAATAAAGAAAAGTATGAAAAAAACGCACAAGCGTATAAAGTAAAACTGGATTTAGTAGATCAAGAACTGCAAAAGGCTTTTGCACAGACAAAAACTAAAAAATTCATCGTTTTTCATCCGGCGTTTGGCTATTTAGCTGCTGATTATGGTTTGGAAATGATTGCTTTAGAGGAAAATGGAAAGGAGGCGACGCCGAAGCGCTTGCAAGATGTTATTTCATTGGCTAAGAAAGAAGAGATTAAAGCTGTTTTTTATCAAGCAGAGATTGCGAGCAAGCAGTCTGAAGCATTGGCTCGTGAAATTGGAGGAAAGACAGTGCAATTAGAACCCTTAGCGGCTGATTATATTGGGAATTTAAGAAAAATGGCAAAGCTTATGGGTGAGGCATTGTAATGAGTATATGCAACGGCGAAAGCGATAATGTCAATAGCAAGCTTCCTGTATGTATTCGGAACCTTACTGTCAAATATGGGGAAAATATTGCAATTGAAAATGTATCCTTTGAAATAAAAGAAGGAGAATATCTTGGCGTTATCGGGCCTAACGGCGGTGGGAAAACAACATTGCTGCGATCAATTTTAGGGTTAACGCCTGTAACTGCGGGCAAAGTTGATATATACGGCGAAAAAGCGGGAAAAACGGATCGCTTAATTGGCTATGTGCCGCAGATAACAGCGGTAGATAAATTGTTCCCGATTACAGTCAGTGAAGTTGTTTTGACCGGAAGGTTGAAATCAAAAGTATCTTTGTTTCATAAATATTGCAAGGAAGACCTGGAAAAGACAGAGCAGGCGCTAGAGGCGGTTGGTATTGTACATTTGAGAAATCGAATGATTTCAGATCTTTCTGGTGGAGAATTTCAAAAGATGCTGATAGCTAGAGCATTGGCAGTAGAACCTAAACTTATGCTGCTGGATGAACCTACGGCGAGCGTAGATGCGCAATCGCGAGATGCTATTTTTTCTTTATTAAATCGGTTGAATCAGAAAATGACAATTGTTTTAGTAACACATGATTTGATGGCTGTTTCATCACATGTGAAAGAATTGGCTTGTATTAATGGAAAATTGGTATATCATGGCATAGCGGAAATCAATGAAGAGATTGTACAGAATTTATATAATTGTCCTGTTGATTTAATTGCCCATGGCGTGCCGCATCGCGTATTAAAAGAACATAAAGGATGAGTAGCATGCTAGAAGCGATCATGGAATATCAGTTTATTCAGTACGCAATGCTTGCAAGCGTTTTTGCAAGCATTGTTTGTGGCATTGTAGGCGTAATTATTGTGGAGAAGCGGTTGGTGATGATGGGGGGCGGAATTGCCCATGCCTCTTATGGTGGTGTTGGGGCAGGGTATTTATTGGGAATTAACCCCATTATTGGCGCTTTCTTTATTTCGATTTGCGCGGCCTTAGGAATTGGATATTTGAAACGTCACGGCAATACAAGAAGTGATGTGGTGCTTGGGCTTTTTTGGTCGTTAGGAATGGCAATCGGTGTAGTGTGCATTTCATTAATGCCTGGTTACCCTCCAGACCTATCTTCTTATTTGTTTGGTAATATTTTAACGGTTTCAACACTTGATTTATATTTAATCGCAAGTTTATCTGTTTGCGTATTGCTAGTTGTTTGCGCATTGTTCAATTATTGGAAAGCGTATTTGTTTGATGATGAGTTTGCAGTGATTGTTGGGCTGCCAGTTGCTTTTTTCGAGTATCTGTTGTTGATAGTAATAGCTATGTCGATTGTGGTTTTGATTCGTGTAGTTGGTATTGTTTTAGTGTTGGCTTTGTTTACGGCTCCACCAGCGATTGCGGCGCTGTTTTTAAGGCGTTTAGAGTCTAGAATGGCCTTAGCAGTGGTGCTTGGCGGCTTGCTTTGTGTGAGTGGTTTGCTGTTATCTTATGAAATGGATATTCCATCGGGAGCTTTGATTGTTATTATATCGGCAGTGAGTTATTTTTTAGCTCGCAAAGTGAGCTTAAGAATAAGGGGGCGTTGAAATGAAACAAAAAAAGAAAGCTGCGTTGGCGGCGGCGCTTTGGCTGGCTGTGAGTGCTAACGGGCAGGCCGCTGAGGCGGCGCAGGAAGAAACCTTCGCTTTGGACGAAGTGGTCATAACCGCTTCTAAAACGAAGCAGGACGTCAAGGATTCTCCTTCGGCGGTGCAGGTGATTACGCGCAAAACCATGGATGAACAAGGGGCGCAAACCTTAAAAGATGTGCTGCGTTATGCGGTGGGAGTCAATTTAGTGCGCACAAGTGCTTCGCCGACTCGCGAAGGGATCTCGATCCGCGGCTTTGATTCGCGCTTTTCCATGATTTTAGTCGACGGCAAGCGGGTGGCGTCGGAAATCGATCAAAACTATGAGCTGGATCGTATTTCCATCGTAAACATTGAGCGCATTGAGATTGTCCGCGGTCCGGCGAGCTCTCTTTACGGTACCGAGGCGATGGGCGGCGTCGTTAACATTATTACCTGTAAAAGCGATAAACCGTCCGTAGTTCTGGATGTCGGCAGTGGCTTTTACAGCGGCGGCGACAGCCGCGATCGCTATGCGTTCCAATATAACTCAGGGCAGCAGGGTAAGGTATCCTTCACTTTTTCCGGTTCGTTAGTCGAAAATGACGCTATGTTTAAAAGCGGCGCTTTGACCTATGCTCCCTATGGAAGCCGTAAAAACTGGAACACCGGCGTAGATTACAAGCTGTCGGACAAGGAAAAGCTGAGTTTTACCGCTGGCTATGCGAAAGAAGATACATATGAATTTGTTAAGCCTGGAGCTGTGCGCGTAAAAGCGCATGATATAGTGGAACGTGAAGACTTGGCGTTAGCCTATGAGAAGAAGACCGAAAAACAAGACGTCTTTTTGAGGTACTACCATTCGGTGATGGATAAGAGTTTGGATCAAAATAACGCAGCGACCCTGGGGCTGGTCAATTGGGTGCGGGCTAAACGGACCATTGATATGTATGAAGGACGTGTAACGCAGCAAGCAAACGCAAAGCATCGCCTTACCTTTGGAGCGGAATACCGGCCGGAGACCTTCCGGGGGACCGCAGTTAACACCGGCGAAGGCTATTTTACGGCGACCGGGCCGGGCGGCGCGACCAAAACCGGCTCTACCGCCAATCTTACCTATCGGGCGGCGTATGTTCAGGATGAATGGCAGGTATCTAATAAATTGCTGGCCGTAACATCCCTGCGCTACGATGACAGCAATAAATTCGAAAGCAATGTCAGCCCTAAACTGGGCCTGACCTATAAAGTAAATGATACGACGCGCATTAAGGCTAACGCGGCGCAAGGTTTCCGCAGTCCGACTCCGAATCAGCTTTATCAGAGCGCTTCGACCCAGCAAGGAAATCCTAACCTGCAATCGGAGACTTCTCGTTCTTATGACCTTTCCTTTGAAAAAGAGTGGCATAAAAAAGCGGCGAAAGTCACTTTTTTTACCAATGACGTGAGTAATCTGATTGATTTGGTGACTACAACGGGGACTAACAAGCAGTATCAAAATATCAGCAAAGCGATCATTCGCGGCGCCGAAGCCGAATTTACCCGCATGATTTCTCCGACTCTAGATTGGACCAATAGCTATACATACTTAGAAGCAGTCAACGGCGTTACGCAGCAGCGCCTGCCGAACCGTGCGCGCCATATGCTTACGTCCGGCTTGACCTACCATAACAACAAAGACTTTACCGCGAGCTTCCAAGGGCAGTTGCTGGAAAGCTACCTGGCCTCTCCGGGAGGAGAAAAAAGCTACGTCCTATGGAATCTTGCCATGTCGAAAAAGCTTTCCAGTCAATATACGGTTGTTTTAGGCGTGGATAATCTCTTTAATAAACAGGATGAAGACTTGCCGCTAATGGGGACCTATGTTCATGCAAGCCTTCGCTGCACGTTCTAAAGACAAAAATGTGACTTCCGTAAGGCTTTGTTGGTGTTGGCATTGAAATCTGCAAAGTAAAAGATTTACAAATTCGAAAATTAAGAATAGAATAAAATAAAGTAATTTATAAGAATTCCCTTTGCTGTTTGTGTTGCAGTTTTATGCGAAGGAGGGATTTTCATTGCGGAAATTTATCTGTTCTATTTGCGGTTATACTTATGACGAAGCGGCGGGAGAACCTTCAAAAGGCATTTCTCCGGGGACCTTATGGGAGGACATAGCGGAGGATTGGAGCTGCCCTTTGTGTGGAGCTATGAAAAGTGACTTTGAAGAAGAAAAGGTGCAAAGCGTGCCTGTTTCTCAAGATCCAACACCTTTAAAACAGGATATTTCTAATGTGGAGGGGTTTACGTACAAGGAAATCAGCGCTTTATGTTCTAATCTTGGCAAGGGATGTGAAAAACAGTATCGAATGGAACTGGCCGAGCTGTTTAAACAACTCGAAGCATTTTATCGTAACCAGAATGTCGGTGCAGAAAAAGAGCGATCTGTGACGGAGTTCCAAGATATCCTGAATAAGAATTTGAAAGCGTATGAGCAGGATAGTATGCTCGCTGTCGCTGTCGCTGTGGCGGATCGGGGAGCGATGCGAGCGCTTGTTTGGGGTGAGAAGGTTACCAAGTCATTAAAGTCCCTTTTGAACCGCTATGAAAAGCAGCAGGCTGAGTTTTTGGAAACAACGCATCTTTATGTATGCGAGGTATGCGGTTTTGCATATGTTGGAGAGGAAAAGCCGGAGGTATGTCCGGTTTGCAAGGTTTCTAATAAAAAGATAGCAGTGGTTTAAAGGGGGGGCGCAGCATGCATGCAGTTAGAAACATAAGCTTGTGCACAAAAGATTGTCTTTGCCTATATGTTTGTCCAACTGGAGCAACCAATACGGAAACCGGGCAGATTGATGCTGCCAAATGTCTGGAGGGCTGTCGCGCTTGCGTTGACGCTTGCCCCTCCCATGCTATTTTTTTGCTTCCTGAGATATTTCCGCAGCAGCGAGATAAAGATGTTCGTGTTAAAAATGCGTTGCTGGCATTAATGAAAAGTAAGATAGTACAAGAAGAAATTGCAGATTATATTCATAAAACCACGGATAATCTTGTTTTGCGTAAGCTGGCCAAGGCTTTTAGCGTATCGAACCGCTTGCAGGCAGAGGATCTTTGGCGTGAGGCGGGCTATATGCTGCCTCAAGGAAGGCTTGTGCAGAAGTTCCTGCAATCCTTGCTGGAAAATGAACAGCCGGCAGGATTTCCGAAAGAAAGTGTGGAAAAACTGCTAAGGATGATAGAACAGGACAAATCTGGTATTCGTAAAGATGAAGGAGGACAAAAGATGCAAGAGAACAAGACACTCGCTAATTTGATGGAGGCTTTTGCTGGAGAGTCTCAGGCAAACCGAAAGTATCTGGCATATGCGAAGAAGGCAGAAAAAGACGGAAAGCTAAATGCGGCCAAGCTTTTTAAAGCTGCTTCTGACGCGGAAACTATTCACGCATTAAAGCATTTTGAAGTGGCGGGAAAAGTTGCTTCGACAGCCGACAATCTGAAAGACGCTGTGGCGGGGGAAACACACGAGTATAAAGATATGTATCCTGATTTTCTCAAGGAGGCTGAGGCGACAGGCAACAAAGCAGCTGCTTTGTCTTTTACCTTTGCCATGAAAGCCGAAGAGGTGCATGCCAGGCTCTATAAAGAAGCCTTGGAGAATCTGGAACAAACAGAAGAGATCTTTTACTATCTGTGTCCGGTATGCGGGAATATTGAAAAGAGTATTCCAGAAAAATGCAGTATCTGTGGTGTGCCTGGCGATAAGTTTATCAAATACTAAACGTCGCTGGGCGTGCATAAATTAAAGAAGATGATGAGATAGGTAAAAAAACAGCCTGCAAACGGTGTGAAACCGATTGCAGGCTGTTTTGTCTTTAGAGGACGCGGATTTTTTGATAGAGAGAGTCTCGCTCTACTGGAATTCGTCCTACTTCGCGGATGGCGTCTACCAAGGTGTTTTTGGTAAGGCCTCGGGAGGTTTTAGCGCCAGCGGCATGGGTGATTTTTTCTTCGCGGACTGTGCCGTCTAAATCATCAGCGCCAAAGCTTAAGGCCATTTGTGCGATAGGCAGTGTCAACATAATCCAATAGGCTTTGATATGAGGGAAATTGTCCAGCATGAGGCGGGCGATGGCGCAGGTTTTCAGGTCCTCCCAAGGAGAGGTGCGAGTAATGGTGTCCTCTAATTCCGTGTGCAAGGGATGGAATGGAAGAGCGATGAAGGTTTGGAAACCATTGGTTTGATCTTGCAGTTCCCGCAGGGATAGAAAGTGGCGAATGCGTTCTTCTGCTGTTTCAATATGCCCGTACAGCATGGTAGCGGTGGTGGGAATGCCTAAGTCGTGAGCGGTACGGTGGACATCCAGCCATTCTTGGGAGGAGGCTTTGTTGGGACAAAGTTCAGAGCGAACTCGAGAAGACAGAATTTCAGCGCCGCCTCCTGGCATGGAATCAAGCCCTGCTTTTTGGAGTTCTGTTAATACTTTTTGGACAGAGAATCCTGCTATTTTGGCAAAGTAACAGATTTCTACAGCTGTAAAAGCTTTTAGGTGCAAATGCGGTAATTCTTGTTTTAGCTGATGTAATACCGAAACATAGTATTCAAAAGGCCAATCGGGGTGAAGACCGCTGACTATGTGTAATTCTCGCAAATCAGGGTCCTGTGTTGCCCTGTGGGCGATGCTTAAAACGTCCTTTAGGTCCATGGCGTATGCTTTTGACGAATCCGCATCACAACCAAAGGCGCAAAAACGACAGCGGGAAGTGCAAATGTTTGTCAAATTAATGTGCTGATTTACATTGAAATAAACAAAGTTTTCACTGTGCTGTTTGCGAACGGAATCAGCTAAATAACCAATACGGGACAAGTCGGAGGACTCCATCAGGCAGAGGCCGTCTTCGTAGCTTAAGCGTTCTTTTGCTAATACTTTATCCTCAATTTTATCAAGTTGTGTTTTCAAAATCGTATAGCTCCTTAGTATAGGATTTTAAAAATGATATGAATTATATTTCGAAATAACTATATAATACTATGCAGTGTATGTCAAATCTGGAGTTACTTGCGCTTGAGAGCAAGCAAGAGTTTGCATAAGATTGCATCATGTAGGGAATGCAGAGGATCCAGATTGGTTTCTTCTTTTAGGCAGTTTAAGCGATAGAGCAAGGTGTTGCGATGAAGATGTAAGAGACTAGCTGCTTGGTTGACGCGTAAGTTGCATTCTAAAAGCGTGCTAAGGGTTAGCTGCATATCGTTGTTGGAAAAATGGCTATGATTCAATTGTTTAAGAATCGCATTTAGGGCTAGTGCATGATGGGCTAGAGCGGTTTCGTGAAATACGAAATCTACAAGCTGCTGATGGTCGTATATACTTTGAAGTGGTTTAGCCAGGGTGCATTGACTGAGGGTGTAGAGTGCATGGCGGTAAGAGGCATAGTAGTCGTTTATCTCGGAGACAATAGCGCCAGTGCCGCAAAAGATAGCTTGCCCGGTTCTGTCGAAAGTTTGTGTTACAGCCTGGCCCCAGGAAAGTAGCTGCGTTGGTGCTGCATTGGCGGGGATATGCTTGATGATAATTAGTTTTTCGTCGGGAATGGCTGCAATGTCTTCTTTGGTAAGAAGCTTGGCTTGAAATAATTTTCCGATGATGGAGTCGGTGATGCGTTCAACTACTAGTTCGGAGGAACCATATTCAACAATGGATTTGTTAATTAGTGCTGCTGTGTCAAATACAGCTACCGCACGCGGCAATGTAGGCGTTATTCCAAGATTTTTGGCAATGCGCAGTAATTTGTTTTGGGAGTCGACAGGATTGTTCTGTAGAGCCAAATCGATAAATTGTTCGCGCAACAGATGTTTTGTTCGTAATTTTTGTAGTAAAAGTTCACGATCTAAAATGAGTTCCGTAATGGTCTTTACTAATTTTCCGGTGGAACGGACTTCGTCAGGGTGCCCGAAAACGCCGACAACACCGACGATTTGTCCCTCAAATACGATGGGCAAATTGACGCCCTGCAACGCTCCTGGATATAAGGACAGCTCGGATGGATAGATTTCAACCATATTGCCTGTGTCGAGCACATCCTTAGCGCCTTTGTGGAAGGTATGATGGCGGTGAGCATGACCAGTAGCAATGATGATTCCTTCACGGTTCATGATATTGATATTGCGTTGGACTAAGCACATCGTGCTATCGACAATTTTTTGGGCTAAGTCATCAGGAATAATCATATAAACACCTCTTTGTACTATTTGCACAAAAACGCAGATGATATATCTGAGTAATTCGTCAAATATGCAATTGTTTGAATTTAGCTAATGCTATACGATTATTGTATAAAAGCTGCGCTGATAAATAAAGAGTATTTGCGATAAAAGAGGTGAATTTAGAAAAAGTAACAAATACAAAAAGCGTGGCAGAGAAAGGAGATTAAGAAATGGACAGTATGGGAATGATAATCGTATTATTAGTAGCAATTGCTCTTATTATTTTCTTAACAATTCGCGTCAAGGTGCATGCGTTTGTTTCGTTGTTATTAGCTTGTCTTTTTATTGGTTTTGCAACAAATATGAACTTGTTAGATATCTTGAAATCCATTGAAAAAGGAATTGGCGGCTTTTTAGGAATGTTGGCGCCGATATTGGCGCTAGGTGCTATTGTTGGGAAAATGATGGAGATTTCAGGCGGTGCGGAGCGTCTGGCGCGGACAATGATTCGCGTTATGGGAAAGAGAAATACGCATTGGGCCATGATGGTGGTTGGCTATATTTGTGGCATTCCGGTATTTTTTCAGGTAGGTATTGTTTTGCTGATGCCCTTATTGTTTTGTGTAGCCATTGAAGCAGGCATGTCGTTAGTCATGATTGGTATTCCAATGATTATTGGTTTACTGACTGTGCACTGTATTGTTCCGCCTCATCCGGCGGCAACCGCTGTTGCCATTGGGTTGAAGGCGGATATTGGCAAAGTAATTTTATATGGTTTAATTGTCGGCTTGCCGGCGGCTATGGTTGCTGGACCGATTTTCGGCAAATTAGTGGGCAGCAAATTTACTTTAAATCCTCCAGAACATATGCTGAAAAAAGAACCTACACCGGAAGAACAGCTTCCCGGTTTTGGAGTTACACTCTTAACGATCTTGTTTCCGTTGGTCTTGATGATTTCTAAAACAGTATTTGAGTTTTCTTTAGGCAAAGATCATCCGTTGATGGGCTATATTAATTTTATCGGTTCGCCGGTAATGGCCTTGCTGTTAGCAGTTTTCCTTGCTTATTGGACATTGGGACTAAATCGCGGCATGAATATGGAAAAACTGCAGAAATTCAGTGAAAAGGCTATCGGGCCGATGGCGGCGATTTTATTAGTTATTGGCGCTAGCGGCGCTTTTAATCAGGTGCTTATGGACAGCGGTATTGGCGGGGCTATTAAATCGGTGCTTACCTCTTGGCATATTAATCCTTTAATCTTGGCTTGGTGCGTAGCTGCGGTTATGCGGTTTGCAGTAGGGGGCGCTACGATTGCCATGATTACGGCCGTTGGGTTGGTGAATCCTGTGCTGCCGATGTATCCAGGCGTAGACCCGGCGTTGGTAGCTGTTGCGATCGGAGCAGGGGCTATTGGCTTTTCCCATGTAAACGATCCTGGTTTTTGGTTTGTTAAGGAATATTTCGGCATGAAAATGGGCGATTTATTTAAAACCTATACGTTATCGACGACGATTGCCTCTGTTTTGGGTTTAATAACATTGTTGATTTTTAGTCAATTTGTCGGATGATAAGTAAAACGAAGTAAACAAGGAGGTCATGTGTAATGAAATTAACTGTTGTTGTGGATAATATGGTGTCCCATTCTATGCCGCGTCCGTTGCGGGCGGAGCATGGTTATGCGCTGCTTATAGAGATTGGAGGCAAAAAAATATTGTTGGATGCAGGACAGTCTGACGTGGCAGTGCATAATTTGAGCTTGCTGGGAGTGCATCCTGATGAATTGGATGCCATTGCTATTAGTCATGGGCATTACGACCATGCCAGCGGATTAATACATGTTTTGAAGCATCGTACTAAGCCTGTGCCGGTGTATGGACATTCTGCGATCTTTACGGAACGATACTCAGTGGCAGGAGGAAAGCGGCGGTATATCGGCATTTCTAATTCGCAGGAGGAATTAGAAACCTTTGGGGCTCAATTTTGCTTGTCTGAGAAGCCTCAGGAGATTGTTGACGGATTAGTATTCAGCGGTACGGTGACTAAGACCACAGAGTATGAAGAAGGCGATAAGAAACTGGTCTTGTTGAGAGAAAACGGTGAAGAGGTTCAAGATGAACTGGTGGACGATACGTCGTTATATTATAAACATCCAGAGGGGTTAGTGGTGTTAAGCGGCTGCGCTCATTCTGGGTTTGTAAATACAGTGGAACATGGCTTCAAGGTGCTTGGCGTTAATAAGCTGATTGGCTGGGTAGGAGGTACGCATTTAGGCCCTGTATCCAAAATTCAGCAAGAAAAGACGTTGGCTCAAATTGAAGCGTATAAGCCGCAATTTATAGCGGCTAGTCATTGTACAGGCTTTGTCATGATGGGAGAGCTGGAACGTCGATTGGGTGAGGTGTTTATTAGCGGTATGGTAGGGAAAGTAATTCAAGCATGAAAAACGGAATAGCTTAAAATGGAAAGTGGCAGCTGCAAATTTTGTGGCTGCCACTTTTGGCGGTTCTAGATTCGTGTTGGAAGTCATTTCCTATATTGACGGATGAAAAATAAAACAGTATGCTGAAAAAGAAATCATATGCGGAAAAGAGGAGCCTAGATGCCAAGACCGACAAAAGAACGCGCAGTTGGGATGATGCCGCCTTGGGCGCGGTTCAAACCGGCAGGGATACCGATAGATGAATTGGAAGATGAAATCATTACTGTGGAAGAGATGGAAGCCTTGCGGCTGGCTGATTTGGACGGGCTGGATCAGGACCAGGCCTCGCAATGCATGGATATCTCGAAACCGACTTTCTGCCGGGTGCTCATGCAGGCGCGGCAAAAGGTGGCTCGCGCTCTTTGGCAGGCGAAATGCTTGCAAGTGGAAGGTGGAAATTTTCGTTTGGAAAAAGGATGTTCACGCGGACGGAGTTTGTGGAAATGCGCTTCTTGCGGGAATCAATGGATAGGCCGCTGCGCACGAGGGCGCTGCGGCGGCGAGAACCGTTGTCCTGTATGCGGAGGCGAGGAAATAAGCTTAGATACAAAGGCTTGACTGTGCAGCATGCTTGCGATACAATCATCATAGTGAAACAGTTTTCAAAAAGGCATTTTCGAATGTCTTTTTTTGAAAATGATTTTGAAATATGTTTTGGAAAGGGGAATGGATATGAAAGTATTGGTTACCGCTCAAAGTGAGCAACCGCGTCAAGCAATGGAGTTGCGCTTTGGCAGGGCGCCGTTTTTCTGTGTGTATGATACAGAAAGCGGTAAATGGGAAAGTGTAAATAACACCATTAATATGAATGCAGCTCAAGGAGCTGGGATTCAAGCGGCGCAAGCCGTCGAACGTTTGGGGGCAAAAGTGGTTATTACAGGCCACGTCGGTCCAAAAGCATTTCGGGTATTGGAAGCCAATCAGGCGGAAGTGTATTTGGCTCAAGAAGGGTTAACTGTAGAAGCCGCCATGGAAGCCTGGAAAGCTGGCAAACTGCAGCGTCAGTTGCAGGCGGATGTAGAAGGTCATTGGTAATTCTATTGCGAAAAATAATAACGGTATAATTTGGAGGAGGAAATTTTAATGGAAAAGTATGGAGTACCAACCTATCAGGGAATGTTGTGCGCTCATTTTGGTCATTGCGAGCAGTTTGCTATTGTTGCTGTAGAGAATGGACAGGTACAGGGGATGGAAATGCTGACACCGCCGCCGCATGAACCGGGCGTTATTCCTAACTGGCTGGCGCAGCAGGGCGTGCATAAAGTTATTGCCGGAGGCATGGGGGTTAAGGCTCAGATGATTTTCGCTACCCATGGTATTGAAGTAGTCTGCGGCGCTTCGGCGCAAGATCCGCAAGAACTGGTTCGTTTGTATTTGGCCGGACAACTGGTACAAGGGGATAATCCTTGCTCTCATGAAGAGGGACAGCCCTGCACTGGTCATAAGTAAAAAAGAGGTGGAGCTTTGAGCGAAGAAGTTAAGAAAGATTCGCCCGAAGAGCTTTGGCAAGATTGTCTGCTTTGGGCCCGGGAAAAAGACAATGATTTTAAAGAACGTTGCCGCGTTGCGGGCGTGAATTCGGAAAAGCTGCCTCTAAAAGAGTTAGCGGCTTTGCCTTTGCAGCCTAAACCCGAACCCTCCGCGTCTCCTTTTGCGCGTTTGACGCTGCCTTTAAGCGGTGTTGCACGGTTAATGAATTCAACTCCGTATTTGGTAGAGGAAGTGGACGATTGGGCGCAGAAAAGCGCTTTTTGGCTTCGCTCCTGCGGTATGACGCTAGCCTCTATTTTATTAGTGGCTGATGGACTGGATGGCGAAGGTCCTGCATGGGGTGTATTAGAAGGCGCTAAAACTATGCAGACTACTGTTGTTTCCTTAAGTGAGCGTCCGTGGGAAACCGTCAGCGAATGTGGCGCTAGCGCCTGTGCGTTGTCGGCGCCTCTGTTGGATGCGTGGATGAATAGTGGCGAAGGTTCGGGAACTTGTCGGACGTTCTTTTGTTTGACTGCGGGAGTGTCCGAAGAACAACGACAAGCTTGGCAAAAGTACTTAGGCTATCCTGTGTATCTTCAGTGGGGCTTGCCGGGACTGCAGGCGTCTCTTGTCGCTTGGGAGTGCCCGCAAGGGGGCGGGTTCCACTTGCCTATTGATTCCTTCTGGCCGGAACTCATTGATCCGCAGACGCAAGAGTTGACGGCGCCTGGTGAGGCAGGCGAGCTAGTGCTGACCGCGCTGAGGCGGCGAAGTTCTCCAGCGATCCGCATGCGAACTGGCTGGGCAGGGCGGTTTGCAGAAAAATCTTGCCGTTGCGGTAGCCCGTATCCTAAATTTATACCGGAAGAATTCTAAAAATGAGCGTTAGAGCGAGAGCTCTGACGCTTTTGTCCTATTTTGGCGTTATGGTTTCAGGAGGTGTAAGTGATGGCCTTGCTGGAAGTGAAGAATTTGCGGAAAAAGTACGGAGATTTTGCAGCAGTAGATGGAATCGATTTTTCTGTAGAAGCAGGCGAAATATTCGGCTTTTTAGGACCTAATGGAGCCGGAAAAACAACGACAATCAATATGTTGATAGGGCTGGCAAGGGTGACAGCCGGAGAGATTCGTCTAGGCGACGTAGATTGTGTTGCCAGGGTAAAAGATGCACAGCGCCGTATCGGCGTGGTAGCGGATGAAAGTAATTTATATGATGAAATGAATGGCTTTGATAATTTGATTTTTTGCGGATCTTTGTATGGAATGGAGAAAAGAAGAAGAGAGCGTCGAGCACGAGAATTGCTGGAAGTGTTCGGATTGTCAGAAGCGGGGAATAAACCCTTCAAGGCATATTCAAAAGGTATGAAACGGAAACTGACTATTGCTGCGGGATTGCTTCATGAGCCGGAAATATTATTTTTGGACGAGCCTACAACAGGACTTGACGTAGAAAGTGTTCGGCAAATACGTACCCTTATATGGGAACTCAACCGTACGGGAGTGACAGTATTTCTAACTACGCATCACATTGAAGAAGCGGAAAAGTTATGCCACCGTGTTGCGTTTATAGTTAAAGGGAAATTGGTGCGCATGGGAATGGTAGAAGCCTTATTGCAAGAAGGGCAAAGGCAGCATGTACTTGAGTTTCGAGTGGAAGGAAAGGCTCCTTCTTTACAGCAAGAACTAACCCAAATGTTACCTGTACAAGTAGATATGTCGGATGAGAAAACAGTACGAGTGCTGACTAGCGAAAGAGTCGAACTTATGCCGTTTATGAGCTTTTTTTCAAAGCGCGGCGTTATGGTGTACGAGGCGAAATGGATTAAGCCTTCTTTAGAGGATGTATTTGTAAATATTACAGGCATTGGGTTGGCACAGATGCGCAAGGAAAAGGAAGGTGCGCAGCGATGAGGGAAAGTATTGCTTTTTGGGCCATCCTTTGTAAAGATATGAAAACATATTATTTAAAGCCGCCTAATATTAGTTGGGGCTTGTTGTTTCCTATATCGTGGACATTGATGTTTTTTATCCGTACACAAAGTGCTATTGACATTAAAGAGCTTTTGCCTGGTGTGATGGGTTTGTCTATTTTATTCGGCGCCACTTCCATGTTGGCGGTTACTATTACGTTTGAACGGAAAAGCAGATCCTTTGAGCGGCTTTTGCTGGCCCCCATTAGCTTAAATATATTAATGCTGGCTAAAACGAGCGGCGCAATTTTATTTGGGATTGTGAATGCGTTGGTGCCGGTATTTTTTGCTTCTTTTTTGATCGACTTATCCGGCGTAGATTGGGTTGTTCTATTTCTAGCAATAGTTCTTATTGCGGCGACTTCCACATTTTTAGGTCTTTATATTGCGGTTTCCGCCAGTGAAGTATTTGAAGCGCAAACTTTTTCCAATTTCTTTCGCTTTCCGATGATGTTTTTGTGCGGGCTTTTTATTCCTGTAGAGAATCTTCCGGCTTGGCTGCAACCGGTATCGTATTGCTTGCCTTTGACATATGGAGCAGACATGCTGCGCGGGGCTATAAATGGTACGACTATGTTTTCTATAATGGATGAATTTCTAATATTGTGTGTGTTTTCAATGGGCTTGTTTTGGTATAGTACTCAAAATATTAAAAAGAAGTGGATTCAATAAGAAGTGAGATTCTGCGGTGCGAAAGCAAGTGATTAGTAAAGAGGTGTGCTATGTATTCTGAAATGGTAATGGAGCATTTTACAGAACCGAAAAATGTGGGGCTGATGAAGGATGCGGACAGTATTGGTGTAATGGGAGACGGCGATTGCGGGGATCAGTGCGTTATTTTTATTAAAGTTGACGAAGGACGGATTAAACGCTGCAGTTTTCTTGTGTTTGGTTGTGCGCCGGCTATTGCTTCTGGCAGTATGACAACCGTTTTGGCGCAAGGGAAAACCTTGGAAGAAGCCCTTGCTATTAGCGAAGAGGATATTTTGCAGGCTTTAGGGGGCTTGCCGGAAGTTAAAAAACATTGTTCCAACTTGGGAGCTGCGGCATTGCATGCTGCAGTGGAAGAATATTTAGGAAAAACATCATCTGCTGCTGATGATGTGGTATGAATGTCAGGCATAGAAAAGAGCTGCGGACATTCTGCGTTTTCAGATGTCTGCAGCTCTATGAAGTTTTAATGAAGATCAAGGGCGTTAGAATGGTTTAATAATGGAAGAGTATTGTTTAAGGCTGCATGCACGCAGTCTATGATAGAGCCTTTTTCGTAAGTGTAAATTTTGATGTTTGCTCTGGCTAAAGAACGGAAGGACTGTAAACCAATATAACCAGTGACAATACATGAAGGTTGCCAGTCTAAAATTTTTTTAACAGTTTCCTGCTCTTTACTATTGGGCTGATCCGTCGTTAGTGAAATGAATAGCCACTTTTCCGGCTGCTTCCAGTATGCGGCTAAAAAAGAAGCGCCGCGAAAGCGAGGGTCTAAAGCTGCTTCAGGATGCAAGCCACGGCTGGTTAAAACGATATCAGGGCGAGTGTTGCACGGGTTCATATTAATTCCTCCTTGATAATTATTGACAAATGAAATTTGTTTCATTAAGCTGAGAAGGACAAAGTACACTTAATGAGGTGATTCGTATGAAGTATAAGACAGTCGGGTCTTGTGCAAAGGAAATTTCTTTTGAAATTTATGAGGGGAAATTGAGTCAGGTTTCTTTTAAAGGAGGATGTCCCGGGAACTTACGGGCTATTGGTATTTTGGTGGAAGGAATGGACGTACAAGAATTTATTGATAAATTCAGAGGCAATCTATGTCGCAATGGTACTTCTTGTACAGATCAATTAGCGCAAGCATTAGAGGAATGGCAAAAAAGACAAGAACACACTGCGTAACTTGAACAAGAAGAGCCTGCGTGAACGATGGATTTGCGCAGGCTTTTGAATTACTTTCGCTTGAATCCGTATAAGATGAGGCTGATTGAAAACTGAAAAGAAATATGTTTCAAATTGAGCATAAGATACATATTGGGAATTGTCAAGAAAAAAGAAACTTATTTCGTAATTGACGAAAAAATCTTCAAGTGGTAGGATAGATTTATATAAAAGAAACATATTTCTTAATGAACTTTTAGAAAACTTTAAAAGGAGTGAACTTATGCGTATTAGCATTGCCAGCGGCAAAGGCGGTACTGGAAAGACTACTCTGACGACATTGATGATGCAGAAAGCGCCAACCGATAGTATTATTTGGGTTGATTGTGATGTAGAAGCGCCTGATGGCGATGTTTTTGGTGAGGTAGAGTGGCGTCAGGAACAAGTAGTGACGAGGCAAGTTCCTGAATTGTTCGGCGAGTGTATTGGATGTGGTACTTGTGCGGATCTATGTCGTTTTCAAGCCCTGGCTATGGCTGGGGGAAAACCAATGGTATTTCCGGAATTATGCCATTCTTGCGGTGTTTGTGTCCGACATTGTCCGGCGCAGGTATTGCGGGAGCGGCCAGAAGAAGTGGGGCAGGTGCGCTGTGGTGTTTGGCGAAAAGACGGGCAGGAACATGTATATATCCAAGGACTGCTCAAAATTGGCAGCGTAGCAAGCACAGTCGTAATTGATGCGGCTAAAAAAGCGGCAGCTGCAGGAAAGCCGGAGTTGACCCTTGTTGATTGTCCTCCTGGAACTACCTGTTCCATGGTAGCGGCTGTCAAAGGGAGCGATTGCTGCATTTTGGTTACGGAACCAAGCTTGTTTGGCATTCATGATTTGAGAGGCGCTCTTTCTGTCGCAGCCAGGATTGGCATTCCGGCGGGAGTTGTGCTCAATAAAAGCGATGGAAGTCATCTGGAAAAAGAAGTAGAAAAACTATGCCAGACTATGAACGTGCCGCTCCTTTTGCGGATTCCTTATTCTAGGGAATTTGCCCAAAAATATGCTGCTGGGAATATCGATACGCAGATTTCGGTGGATTGGCCGAATTTTTGGCTGCAAGTGAGAGCGTTGGCCAAGGGGGATAAAGTATGAAAGAAATTGTTGTGCTAAGCGGCAAAGGCGGCAGTGGCAAAACTTCGGTGAGTGCTGCGTTGGCGCGCATTTTAGAAAAAAAGGTTTTGGTGGATTGCGATGTTGATGCCGCTAATTTTTATCTGACGCTGAACGCGAAAGAAATTGAAAGGCAACCTTTTTTTGCGGGGCTGGAAGCGTTTGTCGATCAAGCTCTTTGTACGAGCTGTGGGAAATGTGAAGAAGTGTGTCGCTTTGGTGCTATTACTAGCGCCGGAGTAGTAGACGAGCTTGCTTGTGAAGGCTGCGGCGCCTGTGCATTGGTATGTCCGCAAAAAGCGGTGGATATGAGGGAACGGCAGGCAGGCTGTTGGCTGGTATCGGAAAGTCCCTTTGGGACTTTGGTACATGCGGAATTGGGCATTGCAATTGAAAATTCGGGGAAGTTAGTTTCTCAGGTGCGTCGGGAGGCTAAAGAACGGGCTCTGCTGCAGGGGGCGGAATGGCTTTTGGTCGACGGTCCTCCCGGTGTAGGCTGTCCTACGATTGCTTCTTTAACCGGGGCTGATGCTGTGCTGTTGGTATTAGAACCGACAGGAAGCGGCTTGGCTGATGCGAAACGCTTAGTGGCGCTGGCAAAACACTTTGAAGTTCCGGTGCTGGCATGTATTAATAAGGCGACCTTGCATGAGGGGCAAACAGCCATTGCTAGAAAATGGATTGCGGATTCGGGGCTTGTGCCGGTAGGCGAACTTCCTTATCATGAAGCCTTTCGCAAGGCGTCTTCCGAAGGCTGCAGCATTTGGGAAAGCGGCGGCAAAGAACTGCAGACAGCAATCCAACTATTATGGCAGAACGTGCAAAAAGCGTTATAGCAGCAAGCACGGCTTGTGATAAAGAAAATATTATAGAAAAATTGAAGGAGTAGGAACTATGAGTGAAATGACGAAGATCGAGAAAAATCTTGCAGGCATTAAACGCCGCTGGCTGGTTATGAGCGGTAAAGGAGGCGTGGGTAAAAGCACGGTAACCGCGCAGTTAGCAGTCCGTCTGGCGGCTAAAGGCTGGAAAGTGGGCGTGTTGGACGCGGACTTGCACGGACCGAGCCAAAGCGGCATTTTTGGCATGCGGGGGCAGCAGCATACAGCTGTAGGGGATAGAATTCAGCCCTTTACTCATGGGCCGAATGTAAAAGTCGTTACGATGCAGGGGCTGCTCAACACACCTGACGAAGCATTAATTTGGCGCGGGCCTTTGAAGATTGGTCTGATACAGCAATTGCTTGGCGATACCGATTGGGGAAACTTGGACGTTCTCTTGATGGACAGCCCTCCTGGCACCGGTGATGAGCCTTTAACCTTGGTTCAAGATGTGCCGCAATGTGAAGGAATCGTCGTGACAACCCCGCAAGAGGTTTCATTGGCGGATGTGCGAAAATCGCTGAATTTTGCGGCGGCTGTTAAGCTGCCTTTGCGGGGCTTGATTGAAAATATGAGCGGTTTTATTTGCCCTGATTGCGGACATTGTCATTATCCGTTCGGTCAAGGAGGCGGAGAAAAGCTGGCGGCTGAAAAGAATATTCCTTTTTTAGGCGCCTTGCCATTAGATCCGTTGGTTATGTTGGGAGGCGATCAAGGTCTTCCGGATCAGGCCGGTTCTCCAGCTTGTGAAGAAGCATGGGAGCAAGTTATTGCTAAATTGATGCAAGAGTAAAGACCTTTTGAAAGAAGTGTGAAGGTTTATGAAATGTGCACAATGCGGACATAAAAATTGCTATAAAATCGGACAAAACTGTTTAGGCTGGTCGGTAGAGGACGTGAAAGAACAGTACCACAGAAGAGATTTGGAAATGATGCAGGCTGCAGCCTGCACGGAAGGCCGCTATTATCTGAAGCTGACCCGTCTGGAAGAAAGTGTAGAATTTGCCAAACTCTTAGGAACTAAGAAAATTGGGTTGGCCTTTTGTATCGGTTTAGCTGAAGAAGCTAAGCTGATCGAGGCGTATTTTGCCAAGTTTTTTGAAGTTCATTCGGTTTGCTGCAAGGTTTGCGCTGTCGAGAAAAACCATCTGGGATTGGAGCCGATAAAAGCCGGTGCTAAAGAGGTTATGTGTAATCCGAAGGTGCAGGCTGCGGTATTGAATAAAGAGAAAACAGAATTGAACTTTACAGTAGGCCTCTGCGTAGGACATGATATGCTGTTTACTTCTGCTTCCGCAGCGCCTGTATCATGCTTAGTGGCTAAGGATCGCGTTATGGCCCATAATCCCTTGGGCGCTATTTATTCAAGGTATTGGCGCAGGAAGCTGGGCATACTGCCGGAGGGTCAGGTGTAAATTAAACTATAAGCTTTTGTTTTTTGAAGAGTCGTGTGGACGGAGGTCTGTACGGCTTTTCTTTCTAAAGAATAGACTCTTTTATACGAAAGGAGCGGAAAAGATGATCTTAGAGCGCATGCGCGCAATGAATCGTATGTTGCAAACTGCTGCAAAGGTTACCTATGCTGAAGTTGCAACCATTTTGGGCCAGGTATTAGAAGCCAATGTTTATATTGGCGATCGTGAGGGAGGAATTCTGGGGTTTTCATTACAAAAAGGCTTTGAATGCGATGTAATGCTGGAAAAGGTTCTTCAAGTGGGCTGCTTTCCCGAACGCTATGTGGAGTGGTTGTTACGAGCTACAGAAACACTTCCTAATGTACGATTGAAAGAGAGTCGTTGTGCTTTTAGCGGGGATTTGCTTTGCAAGTTTAGTGATAAATTTACTACGATAGTGCCTATGTATGGCTGCGGAGAACGAAGCGGCACGTTGATTGTTGCAAAGTTTGAGAAAGAATTCACTGAAGCAGATTTGGTTTTAGCGGAGTATGCAGCCGTTGTAGTCGGTTTAAAATTCTTACGGGATCAAAATGACCGTACAGAAGAGATTGCGCGTAAAAAAGCGATTGTGCAAATGGCGTTTGGCACTCTTTCTTACTCAGAGCAAACGGCGATGCGCTATCTTTTGCGGGAAATTGAGGGGAATGAAGGACTGTTGATTGCAAGTCGCATTGCCGATCAGAAAGGCTTTACTCGTTCGGTTATTGTCAATGCTTTGCGTAAGCTGGGAAGCGCAGGTGTTCTGGAAAGTCAGTCTTTAGGAATGAAAGGGACCTATGTTCGGATTACAAATGAGTATTTAATGGCATTTTTGGAAAAATTGAGTGAAGCGGGGAGTCATCGATAAACTTGCTATTTCATAGTTATGGGCGCTTATTGTGTTTTTGGAAATAAACATATGGAAATGGGGCGTGGCATGTACATCGGTGGAATTAATAAGTTGTCCTTATTAGATTATCCTGATAAGACGTGCTGTACTATTTTCACAGTTGGGTGTAATTATTGCTGTCCATTTTGCCATAATGCGTCTCTTGTTCAAGGGGCTTTTTCTGGAGAACGTATTGTCTCGGAGAAAATAATAAAATTTTTGAGAAAACGTCAAGGGCTTTTGGACGGAGTTTGCGTGAGTGGTGGTGAACCTCTGTTGCAAAAGGGGTTGGAGTTATTTCTCCAAAATATTAAGGAGCTTGGATTTGCTGTTAAAATTGATACTAATGGCAGCGACCCTCAGAAACTGAGACAGCTTGTCGATAAAAGATTAGTTGACTATGTCGCCATGGATATTAAAAATGCACCTAAAAAGTATGGACAAGCTATCGGTCTTAAAGACTATGATCTTGAATCTGTAAAAGACAGTGTTGCTTTTTTGCTTTCTGGAACAATACCCTATGAATTTAGAACTACTGTGGTGCGTGAGCTTCATACAAGTGAAGATATTTTGTTAATTGCTCAATGGATTGAAGGGGCTCAACGTTATTATCTTCAAAAATTTGTTGATTCTGGAAATATATTAAAAAGAGGACTTTCTTCTTATTCAAAAGAGACTATGATGAATTTGAAAAATTTGGTTCTTCCATTGCTTCCGTCAGTTGAACTTCGCGGTGTATAACATGGTTTTGTAATGTATCATACATATTGATAATGTCTTTTGAAACCTTGCCAAAAGGGAGAGGTTAATTATGTATCAGGTTATCAAGCGGGATGGAAAAAAGGTCGATTTTGAATTATCCAAAATAAGCAAAGCAGTTACGAAAGCGTTTGAATCACTGAATAAGAAATATCATACAGAAACAATTGATTTCTTGACGCTGATGGTAACGGCAGACTTTGAGCCAAAAGTATCTAACGGCGCCATTTCGGTAGAAGACATTCAAGATAGTGTAGAGACGGTGCTAATAAAAGGTGGTTACGCTGATGTAGCCAAAGCTTATATTTTGTACCGCAAGCAGCACGAAAAGTTACGTAATATGAAGTCTACTATTCTTGACTTCAAAGAAACGGTAGATAGTTATGTTAAAGTGACTGATTGGCGAGTAAAAGAAAATTCTACCGTCACATATTCGGTGGGAGGGCTAATTTTAAGTAATTCCGGCGCTATCACTGCTAATTACTGGCTAAGCGAAATTTACGATCCGGAAATAGCAGAAGCACATCGTAATGCAGATATCCACTTGCATGATCTTTCGATGCTTACCGGCTATTGTGCTGGGTGGAGCTTAAAGCAGCTTATTAAGGAAGGATTGGGTGGTATCGCGGGGAAAATCACTTCATCGCCTGCGAGTCACTTGGCCACGTTGTGCAACCAGATGGTTAACTTTTTGGGTATTATGCAGAACGAATGGGCGGGGGCGCAAGCGTTTTCTTCTTTTGAT
Organism: Negativicutes bacterium; assembly: GCA_009929485.1. Taxonomy (GTDB): domain Bacteria; phylum Bacillota; class Negativicutes; order Anaeromusales; family Anaeromusaceae; genus Anaeromusa. Next base: position 24,586 of record SAAJ01000007.1, on the reverse strand, counting down.
ACTTATCTAGCTCCGTTTGTTAAAGTAGATAATCTTTCTTATGCTACCGTGAAAAAGTGTATTGAAAGTTTCATTTACGGGGTAAACACTCCGTCGCGCTGGGGTACTCAGGCGCCATTTTCTAACATTACGCTGGATTGGGTAGTTCCGAGCGATTTAGCTGAATTGCCGGCTATTGTCGGCGGTAAAGAAATGGATTTTAAGTACAAAGACTGCAAAAAAGAAATGGATATGGTTAATAAAGCGTTTATTGAGATCATGATAGAAGGAGATGCCAATGGACGTGGTTTTCAATATCCTATTCCTACTTATTCCATAACAAAAGATTTTGATTGGAGCGATACCGAAAATAATCGTTTATTGTTTGAAATGACGGCAAAGTACGGAACGCCTTATTTCTCGAACTATGTTAATAGCACGATGGAACCAAGTGATGTGCGTAGCATGTGCTGCCGCTTGCGGTTGGATTTGCGTGAGCTGCGCAAAAAATCAGGAGGTTTTTTCGGTAGCGGCGAAAGTACTGGTTCTATTGGGGTGGTTACTGTAAATTTGCCGCGTATTGCCTATTTGGCTCGCAGCGAAGTTGATTTCTATGCTCGTTTAGATAAGATGATGGATATCGCGGCCAGGAGTCTTAAGGTGAAACGCACCATCTTAATGAAATTACTGGCTGAAGGGTTATATCCTTATACTAAACGCTATCTCGGCAGCTTTGAAAATCACTTTTCAACTATTGGAATGATCGGCATGAATGAGACTGCATTGAATGCTAAGTGGTTACGAGAGGATTTGACTCAGCCGAAAGCGATTGCGTTTGCGCAGGAAGTATTGCTTCACATGCGTGAGCGTCTTTCTGACTATCAGGAAGAGTACGGCAACTTGTACAATCTGGAAGCAACACCGGCAGAGAGCACAACCTATAGGCTGGCGAAGCACGATGTGAAACGTTGGCCAGAGATCATTACCGCTGCTAAAGCCGGTGGGACGCCATACTATACGAATTCTTCTCATCTCCCGGTTGGGTATACGGATGATATTTTCGAGGCGCTTACTATTCAAGATAAGTTGCAGCCGTTATATACATCGGGCACGGTTTTTCATGCTTTTGTAGGTGAGAAACTGTCAAGTTGGAAGTCTGCAGCGTTATTAGTAAGGAAAATTGCAGATAATTATTCTTTGCCATATTATACCATATCGCCTATTTATTCCATCTGTAAAAACCACGGCTATATTAATGGCGAGAAGCATAGTTGTGATGAATGTGGTGAACCCACTGAAGTATATAGCCGTATTACCGGATATTACCGTCCTGTTCAAAACTGGAATGAAGGAAAAACACAAGAGTTTAGGGAGCGCAAGTTGTATGACTTACGTGAAGATGTAAATTCTGATAAGAAATTATTAACGAGTTCTCAGACAAGCAACAGTAGGCAAGCACCCCAAAGGACTATAGAGAATACGGATATGATCATGCTGTTTACTACTAAAAGTTGTCCGGATTGTATCGCAGCTAAAGCGTTTTTGAAAAAAGCAAGCATTGTCTATAGTGAAGTTGCGGCAGAAGATAATACAAATATGGTAGCGAAATATGGGATAAAAAGCGTCCCTACACTTGTTGTAGAAAGCGGTTCTGAGATTAAGCGGTTTATAAATGCTTCTAATATTCATAGTTTTACGGAAACGTATTAAAAAATATTTCATATTGAAATTAACGAAGTTTTTAATGAACCATGGAGGATTATATGGAGAATAAGCATTCAATGAGTAATGTTGAAGTGGTAAACGACGTCAAAGAGTTGGCTATTTCTATCAAGCATGTTACAGGTCTAGTAGGGCAGATTGTTCAAAGTGCTAGCGAATTATCCCTTGGTGGTCAACATACGATTAGCGCATCTAAGGTTTTGATAGAAAAAAACCAACATACAGCTAAAATATTGGAATTTATTAAAAGTATTGCTGCTCAAACAAACTTATTGGGGCTAAACGCGGCGATTGAAGCAGCTCGTGCAGGCGAGCAGGGTAGAGGATTTGCGGTTGTGGCTGAAGAGGTTAGAAAACTGGCCGACCAATCACAGGAGGCTGTAAAAAACATTCAGACAACCTTGCAGGAAATGAGTGAAGCAATTGATTCAATTAATAAATCAATTGAATATAATCAGCATCACAGGGAAGGACAAGCGATAAAAACTCAAGATGTATTACTTAATTTAGAACATATTAGTCATAGTGTGAGAAAAGTAGAACGGTATATGGATTATTTAGAATCAGATAATAGTTGTATAGGAAACCGGTAATGATTTTAATTGTGCGAGGATTGATAGTTTTTAGCGGGTCTATTGTTGAGGGGGATTGGGGATGCAAATAGAAACTAGGTTAATAGCGCGGTATTCGGAAACGGATCAGATGGGGATAATTCATCACTCAAATTATGCAGTATGGTTTGAAGCAGGGCGAATTGAGTTTTTAAAGAAAGTTGGAATTTCTAATATAGACATAGAAGCAAAAGGGGTTTTGCTTCCTTTGTATGAAATGAGCTGTAAATTCAAGAGTCCTGCAAGATCTGAAGATGAAATTATGGTTATAACAAGTCTAAAACAAATTTCTCGCGTTCGTTTGTGTTTTTCATATCAAGTAATAAATGCTATAAATCGTAAGCTTTTAGCCAATGGTGAAACCATGCATGCATGGACAGATAAAGCATTAAAGCCTATCAATGTAACAAAAGCGATTCCCAATATATGCTCTTTATTGAGTAAAACTATAGATGTTGTGAAGGTTGAAGTAAAGTAATAGGTTTTCTGGTTTTTGGAGGTATTTCGTCAGTAGCTTTGCGGTGAAATATATCGGCTGCTAAAGCTTTTACTTTGGTATATTTTCTAGACATAGCAAGATCTCCTGTTTTAATTTTCATTCTACAACGGGAGGTCTTTTGTTTCACTGTCCTGATTTTGGGAGTTAGCGTCAAATGAGGGGGTGTATACCTTATAGAGCAAAACAAACGATAGCCATTACTTGATAATGCTGACACAATGATAAATGCCGGAATAAGTATACATCGGCTTTTGGCATTTAATGATGCTTCGAGAATGTTTTATTGAAACTTTGTCGAATTTAAGAGGGCAAAACAGAAATACTTAAACTCGTATAAAGTAAGCGTTTGATTTTCAAAGAGGATTTTTAATACTTCCGTGAAAAGGAGTGAACTGGCTATGGCTGCGTGGCCGAATCAAGAAGAAAGAACCGCTATTTTTAATAACGTTTTCACTGATGCAAGCATGAGCCGCTACTATTTGATCATGGTCGTACTTTCTTGTACGGTAGCAACATACGGGCTATTGTCGAACAGTACGGCTGTCGTAATTGGGGCGATGCTGATTGCGCCGTTAATGGGTCCAATTTTAGGGTGCGCGCTGGCGGTGGCTGCAAACAGCCGGTCGCTGCTTTTATTGGCGTTGAAAGCGGAGGCTCTTGGCGGGGTGGCGGCGGTTCTATTGGCGATGGTGTTGACCCTTCTGTTGCCGCGGGCGGAGTTGACCAGTGAAGTGATGGCGCGAACTACGCCGACTATTTTAGATTTGGTTATTGCACTGGCCTCTGGTGCGGCGGGAACCTATGCAATTTGTATGAAGCCGCAGAGTGCGACCCTTCCGGGGGTAGCGATTGCTACGGCGCTGATGCCGCCGTTATGTACCGTAGGCATTGGTTTGGCGCAGCAGAATATGAGTGTTGCTGGCGGGGCATTTCTGTTGTTTCTTGCCAATATGGTAGCCATCGTTGTTGCTGCTGTACTTGTCTTTGAATTAGCGGGCTTTGCAGACGGGCACGGGCGTGAAAAAGAAGCAGGGGCTCAATCGGCGGTTCGGCGTCTCTTTTATCCCGTGTTGCTGCTGGTGCTAATCTCTGTGCCGTTGGCCTTCATTATGTATAAGACATATGCTAAAGCGCATACGGAGCAGATCATTCAAACCTCTCTTGAAGAGTCACTGGATATGATTGCGCCGCAGTCTACTTTGTTGTCTGCCACCTTTAACGAAGCGGACAGACGCTATGATGTCGAGGCGGCGTTTCGGACCACGAAGGTGATTAGCCCTGAAAATATACGGCAAATGGAGAATTTGCTGGAGCTGCGTCTGGGAAAAGCGGTGAAGGTAAGCGCTGATGTTGTATTGGTGCAAAAAGTGAACGATGAAAAAAACATTGATTCCTTTCAAGCACTGCTTCCTAAGATAAAAGAAAAAGAAATAGTGGAGGTTGTGCGCAGCGGGACGCCTGAAGAAATCATCGAACAGGCGTTAAGGGAAAAGCTGTCGTTGCTGCCTGCTGTGGAATTGGAGGATTATCGCTTCTCTTACCAGCGAGGAAGCAGCACCTATCAGATCGAAGCCTTTGTCGTGAGTGCGAAACCGCTGGAAGAAAGTGTACGTAAATCGCTGCAGGCGGTACTAGAGGAGCGTTTGAAACGAAGAGTAGAAGTCCAACTGCGTATAAAAACTTCTCCGCCTTCGAGGACAGAAATAGAAAAAGCTCCGCCGCAAGCGCCATAAGACGAAGAGAACCCGGACTCCCCTGAGGGGATGCCGGGTTCTCTTTATTTGGTTGATTTCACACCCCTAATAAACTGGGATATTGTCGCGGAACATGTCAGCGATGATCCCTTCCATGGAATACAAACCAGGAGGCTGTTTTACCAGGAAGTTGGCTGCGAAAATAGCACCTTGCCCGAAGGAAGCGCGACTGATGCTTTCGTGGCTGAGGCGAATGGTTTGGTTCGGCATGCCAAAAATAATTTCATGGCGTCCTACGATGCCTCCTACGCGAATCGAGTTAACATGTTCGTCGTCTAGCTGCAACAGTTTGGCGATCTTTTTGGCGGTGCCTGATATTTCGGGCTTTTTTTTGAAATGTTCTTCTACGACTTCAATATCGGCGTGAGGTGCGATCTTTTGCAAAATTTGGGCTGCAATCAATAAAACGTTGATCCCCAGGGTGATGTTAGGAGAGTAGAGAACTGGCGTTTTTTGGGCTAAAGACTCTAATAAAGCAAGGTCTTCTTTTTCATATTGAGAGATAGCCGAGACAATAGGAATGCCTTCTTCGGCGGCGTGCTGATAGGCGTGAACGCCGCGCGAACTGGAGAAATCAACAAGAACATCGACAGGATGCTCGCGAAAGAAAGAAGGTCCGATGTCTTCAATAGAAATAATTTCACCAGTGTCGCATTCCTGTCCTAACAAGCGGCTGGCATACTTATGGTGATCGGCGGTGCTTTTGCGCACCACCCAGGACAAGTCAAAGCGTTTGTCGTTTAAAAATTCGTTGGCCACCAGGCGGCCGGTTTTGCCAAAGCCCCAGAGTCCTACTTGGATTGGTTTCAATGGAAGTCCTCCTTTTTTTACGCCGGCGAGGTTAGCTGACGGATTCGGGCGAAAAGAGATACGCCCTACCTGAATGTTCAGGATTCACCCCGAGAATGGGTCCCCCGCTTCCAATTTTGGAATTAGGCGCTTCTTATATGCATTACCCGACTTGCGGGAATACAGCGAAGAAAACAAAAAGAGCCCTTGGTGACAGGCTCCTCCTAAAAAACACATATACCATTTGTAACCATGATAACACAATGGTTGTTCTTTAGTCAAATTTGTCAATGGAGAATTAATTTTGAAAAGAAAATTAAAAATAAACGTGAGCGGGAGGAGAGGCGTGGTACAATAAGAAAATAGAAAACTAGGGAGAGATTAGTTTATGCGCAAGTATCGAGTGAGTAGCGCCTATGGAGCACTGTTACAGTGGCGTAATTTTCGTTTTAAGCTGTTTGCGGAGAGCGTTTTGGTTGGTGCGGCGGCAGGCGGAGTGGTAGTCTTCTTTCGATACGCCTTAGAAAACGCGGAAGTCCTGAGAAGTTTTTTATATCAGATGGCGATAAAAGACACATCTTGGCTAGCGATATGCGGCTGGATTAGCTTATCCCTTTTGGTCGCAGGGATTCTTCATGCCCTAGTTGCTTGGGAGCCGATGGCGTCAGGCAGTGGTATTCCACAGGTGAAAGGAGTATTGGGCGGTGTTATGCGCATGCCGTGGCTGCGCGTACTGGTTGCTAAGCTTGCAGGCGGCGTGACGGCTATTGGGGCAGGGCTTTCTTTAGGCCGAGAGGGGCCATCCATTCAGTTGGGCGCGGTGGTTGGACAAGGGATTAGCCGTCTATGGGGAAGAAGTCGCATGGAGGAGCGTTATTTGTTGACCAGCGGGGCTAGCGCTGGTTTGGCAGCGGCATTTAATGCGCCCCTGGCAGGAGTTGTATTTTCTTTAGAAGAGCTACATAAGAATTTCTCACCGGCGGTGCTTGTATCCGCGATTACGGCGTCATTGACAGCGACAGTGTTGTCGCAATATTTTTATGGTGAGAACCCTGTTTTTACATTTGCTGGAGTTCCAGTGTTTCCAGTGGCAAGCTTTGGGATTCTGCTGGTGCTAGGCGTGGGGATGGGTATTCTCGGCGCGGCATTTAATAAAGGGTTGCTGGTGGCGGGAAGTCTATTCGAAAAGCTGTTGCCGGTGTCCGTCTTTTCCAAAGCGTTGCTTCCCTTGGCTTTTGCCGGAGTATTTGCGCTGCTGTTGCCTGAGGTTTTGGGAGGCGGCAACGGTCTGGTAAATGAATTGACAGTAACGAATTTTGGATTCTTGTATTTGCTGTCTTTGTTGGCGGCTAAATTTTTCTTTACGCTTATTAGCTATGGTTCTGGTGTTCCAGGGGGCATCTTTTTGCCCATGCTGGTTATTGGAGCGCTAGGAGGAAGCTTATTTAGCTATGGGTTTGTTCAGTTTGGACTTCTTGATTCGTTTTATAGCGCCAATATAATAATTTTCTCTATGGCGGCATGTTTTGCAGCAGTTGTAAAATCTCCTATTACCGGAAGTATTTTGATTATGGAAATGTCTGGGGCTTTTCACCATATGCTGCCATTGGTTTTTGTGTCTGTGATTGCGTATTTAACGGCGGATCTGCTGCGTGTACAGCCTATATATGAAGTTCTTTTAGAAAAAGCATTACTTAAGCAGGGTAAAAGAAAAGCCGAAAGCGTCCAAGCTTTGCGCAGTATTGTGGAAGTGCTTGTCTGTGTGAATTCAAAGCTGGCAGGCAAGCAGGTGAAACAAATTTCCTGGCCGTCTTCGTGCTTGTTATTTACTATTCGTCGCGGAGAATCCGAAATTGTGCCTAAAGGTGAAACAAGGATAGAAGCAGGAGATTATTTATACGTGGCAGTGAAAAACGAGCAAGTGGAAGCCTTGCAAAAAATGGCGGCAGAAAGCGTTAAATAAAGAGATTATGATATGGAAATGTAAAATAGGCATTTGCTAATTTGTTTGACGAATTCAACAGGGGCGGATATACTAAGAATAAATTTAATATGTGTATCGTTAGGAGGAGCCTGTCACCAAGGGCTTCTCCTATTTTTTTATAGGTATTATGAGGAGGCGTTATTTTTGCAAGAGGTTTTATTTTATGGGTCGATCTTGATTTTTGTGGTTACGTATGGCTTGATTATTTGGGAAAAATATCATCGAATGGTTGTAGCTATGAGCGGCGGGAGTATTATGCTGTTATTTGGTTTCCTAAATCAGGATACTGCAATCAAAGAGGCAATAGACTTCAATACGTTGGGATTGCTGATTGGCATGATGATTTTGGTAACCATTACTCGGAGGACGGGCGTGTTTGAAGCCCTAGCCATATGGGCCGCAACCGTGACTGAAGCCTACCCCCTTCGTCTGTTGGCTCTTTTGTCTGCAATTACAGCTGGCGCATCGGCTCTACTTGATAATGTGACTACGGTTTTGTTAATTGTGCCGGTTACCATTACCCTAACGGACAAGCTTAATATTAACCCGCTTCCCTTTTTGATTTCGGAGATTATTTCGTCCAATATTGGAGGAACAGCTACACTTATTGGAGATCCGCCGAATATTATGATTGGCAGTGCTACTGGATTAAGCTTTAATGCCTTTGCCAGTAACTTAGCGCCTGTGAGTATTATTATTTTATTGGTAACTCTGCTGTTTTTACTCTTTCTATATCGAAATGATTTGCAAGTAGAAGAAAAAGATCGGCTTCAAGTGTTGAAGTTGAACTATAAAGACGAGATTAAAGATAGCGCACTTTTAAAAAAGTCATTGCTGGTCTTGGGGCTAACGTTAAGCGGCTTTGTTTTCCATAGTGTTTTGCATTTGGACTCCGCAACGGTAGCGATGTCAGGCGCCATATTTTTGATGCTGATTAGTAAGGAAGAGCCCGAAGAGATACTGCTGAATGTAGAATGGCCAACTATTTTTTTCTTTATCGGTTTGTTTGTTCTCGTTGGAGGCCTAAAAGCAAGCGGGGTTGTTGGAGCGCTTGCGCAATGGGGGTTGTCAGTGACACAGGGGCAAGTCATGGAAACTGCATTGTTAATGTTGTGGTTGTCAGCGATTGCCTCGGCTTTTATTGATAATATTCCTTTTGTGGCAACGATGATTCCGATGTTGCAAGAAATGGCTCAATTATCGGGAGGGAATTTGGAACCTGTATGGTGGTCTTTAGCGTTGGGAGCTTGCTTGGGAGGAAATGGAACGTTGATCGGGGCTACTGCTAATGTTGTTGTGGCAGGGATTGCTGAAAAAAATGGCATTTTGCTTTCATTTAAGCACTATTTGAAAATTGCTTTCCCACTTATGATCGGCTCTATTTTGATTTCTCATGTTTATGTGTACCTAAGATATTTCTGTGTTTAATTTATTATGATTTGGTAATTTCAAAATCTAGATAAGTTGACATGCTTACGATAGAAGCCTTAATTTCGTCAATAATCTTGATGAATTAAGGCTTTTATTTATTTTTAATGTCAGCAAAATAGAGGAAATGAATGTCTTTTATAAGAATTATTCAAAATAGAGAATGAGTGTCTTGGCGGCTTAAAGAAAGGATGATCGCATTGATGAAAACACAGAAAAAGCTTGCAGGTATAATTGCCTTAGTTGCGGTTGCGGCGGTTATCTTGATTGTTTGGAACAGGCCAGAAACAAAGAAGCCAATAGAACAGCGGGAGCAGATAGTTCAGCAGGCGTTGGCGGTAGAACGCGTACAGCTCAGCAATGCGGTTCAATACTATGAAACCTCGGGAACGGTGAAGGCCAACGTGGTAAGTAAAGTAGCGCCGAAAGCCATGGGGCAGGTCACTGCGCTGTACGTTAAGGCCGGAGACCGCGTTAGAGCCGGGCAGGTTTTGGCAGAATTACAGGACGAAGAAATTTTGCAAAAAATATCGGCTGCCGAGGCAGGCGTGCGGGAAGCGCAAAAAGGGCTGCAAGTGGCTGTGCGGAACCGGTCTTTACAAAAAAATACAAGCGAGCGCTATGAAGAGTTATATCGTCAAGGGGCCATCTCCCAACAGCAAGTGGATGAAGTCCGCACGCAAAACGATGTGGCCTCGTTACTAAGCGAGCAGGCGCAGGCGGCGATGGAAAGAGCTATGGCTAGCGAGAAAGAAGCGCGGGCGTATAGCAAATTAGTGGCTCCGGTAAGCGGGATTGTGACAGAAAAAAATCTGGAGCTTGGCTCGATGGCGCTCCCGGGAGTCTGGGCGTTGGTGGTAGAGGATGATCAATCGTTTTTGGTGGAATGTTATGTGGACGGAGCGCTAAGCTCGCAGTTGCAAGCGGGCGGTACGGCATTGGCTGAAGTAGAAGGAGAGGGAGAAAGCCTACAGGGACAAATTATCGAATTGACTCCGGCGGTGGATGCGGCCAGCCGTTCTTTTTTAATGAAGGTTGCGCTGCCGAGAGCGGCGCTTAAAACAGGCATGTACAGTAAAATCCGCTTTCCCCTTGGAGAGCGGCAGGCGGTTTTACTGCCCCAGGAAAGCCTGGTTGCTAAAGGTCAACTGACCGGGGTGTATGTTATGGATACGAATAAGAAGCTTTGGTATCGGCTGGTGCGTACTGGACGCAAAGAAAATGGCCGCGTGGAGATTGTCTCCGGCGTGCAGCCGGGAGAATACGTTGTAGTTCGCGGCGTGGAAGCGGTGAGTGACGGAGCGGTGGCCGGCGAGGTGACCGGCCTATGAAAAAATTAGGATTTGCCGGCAAGCTAGCCCAAGCCTTTATTTTGTCCAAATTGACGCCGCTGCTAGTGCTTGCTTCGTTGTTGCTGGGCGGCTTTGCCACGTCGTTGACGCCGCGCGAAGAAGAACCGCAGATTGTTGTGCCGATGATTGACGTGGCCGTAACCTATCCAGGGGCTTCGGCGGCGGAAGTGGAAAATCGGGTTACCAAACCGATGGAACAGCTGCTATGGGAAGTTCCGGGCATTGAATACGTCTATTCCATGGCGAAACCGGGCAGTAACCTGACTATTTTGCGCTTTCGCGTAGGGGAAAACGCAGAAGACAGCCTGGTGCGGGTGTATAACAAATTGATGTCCAATTATGACCGGATTCCTCCGGGCGTATCGCAGCCCGTGGTGAAAGTGCGCTCGATTGATGATGTGCCCATTTTAGCTCTTACTTTTTGGAGCGCTCGTCCCGACTATTCCGGGTACGAGCTGCGGCGAGTAGCGGCGGAGGTTGCCGAAGAGCTGAAAAAAGATGAGGACGTATCGGAAATAGCCATTATCGGCGGCCAAAAACGCCAAATTCGCGTGGAACCGGATCCGGCTAAATTGCGTGCGTTTCAGCTTCCTCTTGCCCAATTAGCGGACAAGCTGCAGCAGGCTAATGTTCAGCTGCAAAGCGGCAATGTGCAATCAGGAAATCAAGAGCAGCGCCTGGAAGGCGGCCGCTTTTTAAAAAGCGCGGAAGATGTTGGCAATATCGTGGTTGCAGTGACGCAGCAGCGGCCCATTTATCTAAAGCAAGTCGCTTCGATTGCAGATGGCCCGGCTGAACCGGAGCAATACGTATTTATGGATCAGGCCGCTGGGAGCGCCGCCAAGCTGCAGGCAGCTAATGGACCCTATGAGGCGGTGACTTTGTCGGTAGCCAAGAAGAAAGGCGCCAATGCGACAGTGATTACCGAAAGGGCCCTGGCGAAATTGGAAGCTCTCCACGGCAAGGTACTGCCGCTTGATGTGCAGTGGACGGTTACGCGTGATTATGGAGAGACGGCGAAGGAAAAGTCCAATGAGCTGCTGCAGCATATGCTGATTGCGACGGTATCCGTAGTGCTGCTGATCGGCTTTACCCTGGGCTGGCGAGAAGCTGGGGTTGTCGGCGTGGCGGTGCCTACGACGCTGGCTTTGACGCTCTTGGTAACCTATCTGCTGGGATATACTCTGAACCGGGTCACCTTGTTTGCGTTGATATTTTCGATCGGTATTTTGGTGGATGACGCCATTGTGGTGGTGGAAAACATTCATAGGCGTTTCGTACTGGCAGGAAAAGCAGACGAGGAGATTGCCGCCGCCGCTGTTGACGAGGTGGGTAATCCGACTATTTTGGCGACTTTGGCGGTTATCGCGGCGCTGCTGCCTATGGCCTTTGTCTCCGGGCTCATGGGGCCGTACATGAAGCCCATTCCGGTAGGAGCGTCGGCGGCCATGCTTTTTTCCTTGTTAGTGGCGTTTATTGTAAGTCCTTGGTTGGGGTATCGCCTTTTAAGGGGAGTTTCGCATGGAGCGGCTGGGAGTAAAGGGCGTTTGCAGCAGGGCTATGAGGCGTTGTTGGAGCGGCTTTTGCAGGAGAAAGGGCAGCGGCGGAAAGCGATAGGCGCTATTGGACTACTCTTGGTACTGGCGGTGGCCCTAGTTCCCTTAAAAGGCGTAGAAGTGAAAATGCTTCCTTTTGACAATAAAAGCGAGCTGCAGGTTATTATTGACATGCCGGAAAACAGCTCCCTCGAGAAGACGGCCGCCTTGACAAGGGAACTTGGCGCGTATCTGCGTACTGTGCCGGAAGTTACGGATTTTCAAAGCTATGTAGGGACGGCTTCGCCGTATAATTTTAACGGTTTGGTGCGGCATTATTTCCAGCGCTCCGGCAGCAGCAGCGCGGATATTCAGGTTAACTTTGTAAGCAAAGGAGAACGGAGCGAGCAAAGCCATGAGTTAGCGAAAAAGCTGCGTCCGCGACTAGAGGAGATCGGTTTGCTTTATGGGGCGCGTTTGAAAGTGGCCGAGGTTCCTCCCGGACCGCCGGTGCTTAGTACGCTGGTGGCGGAAGTGTATGGACCGGCTCCAGAGGGAAGAAAACAAGTAGCTGCAGAAATTCGCGACATCTTTAAACGCACCGAGGGAGTGGTGGATGTCGACTGGTATGTGGAAGAAGATCAACCTAAAACCTTTTTTGAGGTGAATCAGGAAAAAGCGGCCTATCATGGCCTGAGTCCGCAAAGCGTGGCACAACTGCTGCAAATGGCCATTAGCGGCAGCGTTGTGGGCCAAGCTCATTTGGAAAAAGAAAAGGAGCCGGTAGAATTGCTTCTGCGGCTTCCGTATGCGGAACGGTCTTATTTGGAAACAGGACGTCTGGCGCAGTTGACTCTGCTCGGGAAGGATGGCAGGGCGGTTCCTTTGTCAGAACTGGTGGTACAGAAAACCGGTATTGAGGACAAAACCATCTACCACAAAAACTTAAAGCCTGTAACCTATGTGGTGGGCGATGTTGCTGGCAGCATAGAAAGCCCTGTGTATGCCATCTTGGGGATGAAGGAGAAAGTCGGCGATATTCAAGTGCCTTCAGGACCGAAGCTGCAGCAGTACTCGGCGATTCAGCCTTGGCTGGAAGACAGCTACGCCATGAAATGGGACGGAGAATGGCATATTACCTATGAAGTCTTCCGGGATTTGGGAGTGGCCTTTGCGGCGGTGCTGGTGCTTATCTATGTTTTAGTGGTGGCCTGGTTCAAAAATTTCTGGACGCCCTTGGTGATCATGGCGCCGATTCCGTTGACACTTGTTGGTATTTTGCCGGGACACTGGCTGTTTGGCGCTTTTTTCACCGCTACCTCTATGATTGGTTTTATTGCCCTGTCCGGGATTGTCGTCAGAAACTCTATTTTATTGATTGACTTTGTGCAGGAAGAAGGCAGTGAGGGCAAGGAACTGCGGCAAGCACTGGTTGAGGCGGGCTCAGTCCGTTTTCGGCCCATTGTTCTGACTGCCGCCGCGGTGGTTGTTGGCTCTTTTGTCATGCTCTTTGATCCCATCTTCCAAGGCTTAGCCATTGCCATGATGTTTGGAGCTGTGGCGGCGACGGCGTTAACCTTGGTAGTTGTGCCGCTGTTGTATTTTGAGTTGTTTGGATAAACCGATTAAAGAGGAGACAATCAATATAGGTGATAGAAAGGAGAATTCGGCATGAAGGAGATAGCTTGGCGTCGAGTAGCATCTTTACTATCGTTGTTTTTGTTTGTTTTCGCGGTGTTGACAGGGATTGTGCTTTATATAGTGCCGCCTACGCGGGTAGCGAATACCTTGGCCTGGACTTTCTTAGGCTTGAGTAAAGGGGAATATGTGCGGGTGCATACGATTGCCTCCCTTTGCTTTTTTCTTGTGGGGATTTGGCATATATGGTTCAATTGGGCGGCTTTAAAAGAATATTTACTGCCGCAAAGCAAGGAGAAATGGAGGAGCGAGCCGTTGCTGGCGGCAGGTATGGTTGTTTTGCTTATGGCGGGAACGGTGGCGAATGTGTGGCCAGTTTCTGCGGTTATGGATTTTGGGCAAACCGTGAAGGAGAGTTGGGGCGGGCCAGGAGGCGGAGGTGTAAGAGAAAGAGGCGGACATGATATAAATGTAACCATGACCTTAGCGGCATTTGCCACGGAAAATCATAAGGATGTAAGAGGCCTGGTGGAAAAGCTGGCGCGTAAGGGCTGGAAGGCGCGAGGCAATCAGACGATTGCGGACATTGCCAAGCAGAATGGAGTTGCGACAGAAGAGATTATGAAGGAATTGCGGTGAGATTAGAAAACATGAAAAATAAAAATGCCCTCTAGTTAACCTTCACTAGAGGGCGTTTTAGGGACAGTAAGAGCTATTCAACATGTTTGAGCACCATGCCAAAGAGTTCGGCATACTTTTTGTAGCTTTCCCAGATCATGCGAAATAATCTTTTCATGGTGTGCACCTCCTTTGGATAAAATCATTTCCTACTTATAGTATACTCTGTTTGATGACTTTTGTTATAAAAAAAGACAATTATTAACAAAAAATTAACGCTGTTATTCTGCTCTTCTCCTGCATACCCTCAGTGGATGTCGGTTCTCTTGTTCAATATTTTTTCGTGCCCTCACTCTACTCCTGCTCAATTATCCCATTGCCCCTATAAATTTTCAGGAAAAGGCTCTTAAAGGCGTTGTGAAGGCTATGCAGGACGTGCTAAACTATATACATAGTGCATAAAATGTACATAGGTGTATTTCTCGAGGTTCTGCTGAAATACATTGCGCCAGTAATGCCCTGGGAAAGAGCGCCTTTGTTTAGCACAATGGAATTTAGGAGGTAGCTGCTTTGATTTCTAAGATGTATAAAGATATGTTGAATGCGCGTTCCGTTATTCGTGAATTTGCAGAGTATGCGGGAAAGCGCGGCGCTGAGATCGGCTATGAGAATGTATTTGATTTTAGTCTGGGCAATCCGTCGGTGCCGGCGCCGAAAGAGTTTACGGAAGCGATGATCCGGCTGCTGCAAAATGAACCGGCAAGCAAATTGCATGGCTACAGTCCTACTCTTGGAAATCCTCAGTTTAAAAAGGCGGTTGCCGAGTCTTTGAATAAGCGTTTTGGCATGGAGTATAAGGCAGAACATATTTTTCCCACCAGCGGCGCTGCGGGCGCGCTGGCTCATGCGGCGCGCTGCGTGAGCGGCGAAGGCGACGAGATCATTACCTTTGCTCCTTTTTTTCCGGAATATATTCCCTATATAAATCATATGGGTTCTAAGCTCCTTGTGGTACCGGCTAATACCGAAGACTTCCAGATTAATTTTGAAAAATTTGAGGAAGTTCTTTCGGAGAAAACATCGGCTATTTTGATTAATACGCCAAACAATCCCTCTGGGATTTCTTATTCGGCTGAGACTCTTAGCCGATTGGCGTCTATTTTGAAGGCCAAGCAGGAAGAATACGGACATGAGATTTTTATTCTTTCCGACGAGCCGTATCGCGAGATTGTTTTTGACGGCAAAGAAGCGCCGTACGTCTCGAAATTCTATGATAATACCTTGTCCTGCTATTCTTTTTCCAAGTCCCTTTCGCTGCCTGGGGAACGCATTGGCTATGTAGCGGTCAATCCTACATGCAAGGACGCGGCATTGATGTCTCTGCTTTGTGGCCAAGTATCCAGAGGAACAGGGCATAATTGTCCGGCGTCTTTGATTCAAATGGCTGTAGCCGAAGTGATTGATATGACTTCTGATATGGCTGTCTATGAAAAAAACATGAATTTAATTTATGACAAACTGGTTGAACTGGGCTTCACTGTCGTCCGTCCGGGCGGGACCTTTTATATTTTCCCCAAAGCATTGGAGGAGGATGCATCTGCTTTCTGCAAAAAAGCGCTGAAATACGATTTAATTTTGGTTCCCGGCGACAGCTTTGGCTGTCCTGGCTTCTTCCGTATGGCCTATTGCATTGATACGGAAAAAGTAGAACGGGCCTTGGTAGCTTTGGACAAATTTGTAAAAACAGAATATCGCTAAAATCAAAAAGAAGGAGGCTTCGACCGTGAAACGGTTGAAGCCTCCTTCTTTTTGCGCCGTTGTTCCTAGAAAGAACAAGGTGCGTTGAAATTTTAAGGGTTTAGGGGTTTTGAAGCATTCGTTCCTCTAGCGCTTTGGCCAATTGGTCAGCGCAGGAGGTTTGGTTGCGACAAATATTTCCTTTGAATTTAGAAATTACCTCCTCAACAGGCATGCCGTCAATCAAAGTACTGATGGCTTTTAAATTTCCAGGGCAGCCGCCGATGAAATTGACGTCTTTTACAGTGCCGTTTTCGATGTTGAATTGTATTTCTTTAGGACAAACTCCTTGGGGAATATAGCGTTCCATGTGCAGCAACTCCTATTTACAATTTTATAGTTATAAAGTTAGATGAAGAGATTGACATTAGCGTCTTCGGCTTCGTTGAGGTAGTAGCCGACGCCGCCGATTTTCACGCCGTCAAGCAATTCTTCTTTTTGGATGCCCATAACGTCCATAGACATCTGGCAGGCGACGATTTCAATATCGGATTTTTGGGCGGCGTGCATTAAGTCTTCCAAAGAGGCGATGTTTTTATCTTTCATTACTTTGCGCATAAGCTGCGTGCCCATGCCCAACATATGCATGTTGGACAGTTTTAAATTGGTACTGCCGCGAGGCATCATCCAGCCGAACATGCGGTCAATGAAGCCTTTAACGACAGGGACGTCTTCCGGCTTGCGCAAGATATTGAGTCCCCAAAAGGTGAAAAACATGGTCACTTTTTTACCCATGGCGGCCGCACCGTTAGCGATGACGAAAGAGGCTAGGGCTTTATCCAGGTCGCCGCTAAAGACAACGATGGTTTTGTTATCTTTGGCAGCTGCTGACGGCGCAGAAGCGGGGGCGGTTACACCGCCTTTTTGAACGGCTGCCGTGATGATACCTTTTTCTTTCTTTAATTCTAAGAGCCGATTGCCGGTGCGGTGGCACCAGGCGCGAATATCTTCAGAAAAGCCTGGGTCGGAAGCCGTTATTTCTAAAATTTCTTCTTCATCCATGTCATCCAAGGTTGTTTTGACCTTCATCAGCGGGCCGGGGCAGGAGAGTCCGCAGGCATTAAGGGAGCGATAGTTTTTTTTTTGCTCCGCTTTTACTTCGCGGACGGTTTGGGTTTCTTCGTCAATTTCGACGCCGCAAGGGGCGGCAGGCTTGTTAGGAACTTGTACTGTAGCTGTTTTATAGCCTCCAATCATATTTTTCACGCGAAAACCATGCTGGGCTAGAATGCGGGCGGCGATGTAACCGCGCAGGCCAACCCGGCAATAGGTTAAGATAAGTTTGTTCTTGTCCAATTCTTCTATGCGTTGACGCAGGTTGTTGACAGGAATGTTCAATGAACCGGGAAGATGGCCAATCAAAAACTCTTCTTCAGTGCTTACATCGAGTAAAATGGTTTGGCTAGGATCAAAGGCAGGAAGCTGTTCATGCGTAAAGACATCCGTAAGGCCGGCAAGAATATTTTCAGCTATGAAACCCAGCATATTGACCGGGTCTTTAGCGGAAGAATATGGCGGCGCGTAAGCCAGCTCCAGTTCGGTCAGATCGGTTATGGTGCCTTTGAGGCGTATTACAGTAGCAATAACGTCGATGCGTTTATCTACGCCTTCTATTCCTATGGCTTGGGCGCCCAAGATGCGGCCGGAGTCATCGAAAAGCAGCTTCATCGTCAGCGGCAGGGCGCCTGGATAGTAAGAGGCATGCGAATTGGGGTGGGCATAGACGGTACGATAACTCTTTCCTAGGCGTTGCAGGGTGCGCTCGTTATTCCCAGTAGCGGCGGCAGTGAGGCTGAATACTTTTAAGATGGAAGTTCCCTGACTGCCGGCAAAGCGGCTGGAGATACCGGCGATATTATCCGCTGCGATGCGGCCTTGCTTGTTCGCAGGACCTGCAAGCGGGATTGCAGTGGGCTGGCCGCTGACGAAATCAATGACTTCGATGGCGTCGCCGACGGCGTAAATATCTGGCTGATTAGTGCGCAGGTGTTCATCAACAACAATATGGCCGCGCGAGCCTAGTTGAATGCCGCTGCTTTTTAAAAAGGCCGTGTCCGGGATGACGCCAATGGCCAAGACAACCAAATCGGCTTCTAAGCGGGCGCCGCTTTGCAGGGAGACGGTAATGCCTGTATCTGTGGTTTCGAAGGAGGCGACGCCATCGTTTAAATACAGTTGAACGCCATTTTCAAGTAGCTCTTTTTCAGCCAGCATGGACATCTCGCTGTCGAAGGGCGCTAGAATGTGCGGGGCTGCTTCCGCCAAGCTGACTTCCAGGCCTCGTTCGCGTAAATTTTCCGCCATCTCGATACCGATGAACCCGCCGCCGATCACGACGACGCGGCGGCTGTCTTCGCGGTCGACGAACTCTTTGATTCGATCCGTGTCCGGGATGTTGCGCAGAGAAAAGATGCGAGGACTGTCAATGCCGGGAAGATTAGGGCGTATCGGCTTGGCGCCGGGAGAAAGAACGAGGGCGTCATAGCTTTCTTCATAGACGCCTTTGTCGCGGCTGGAGACGGTAACTGTCTTTTTGGCCGGGTCAATGGCGGTAACTTCGCTATAAACGCGAACGTCAATGGCAAAGCGAGCTTGCATGGCTGCTGGGGTTTGTACCAGGAGCTTGTCACGTTCCTGGATGGTCTCGCCAATATAGTAGGGCAGGCCGCAATTCGCGAAGGAAATATGTTCATCCCGCTCGAAAAGGATAATTTCCGCATGCTCGTCTAAACGGCGCAAACGGGTGGCGGCAGACGCGCCACCGGCTACGCCGCCAACAATTAGAACTTTTTTACTCATAAAATAGACCTCCTTGTTGATTATCATACTAAGAATCGCACTTGGTGGGCGATTTTATTTGGAATCGGGGAATAAAACATGGATAAGCTGTACTACTATAGGGTCGCTGACTTGGTATTGAACTTCCAGGCCCTTGCGAGTGCCTGTGATAATACCGGCGGCGCGCAATTTCTGGAGATGCTGCGAGATTGTAGATTGCGGCGCTCCTAAGCATTCTTGCATATGCGAGACATTGCAGCCGCCTTTTTGAAGCAGGCCGCGGACTATGCATAGGCGCAAAGGGTGGGCTAGGGCTTTTAACAGCTCGGCCAAATCGAGATAGGCTTTTGTATTTGTATCCATAGCCGCTTTTCCTTTCATATCGCTATATCTGATTATTACGATATAAGGATAACTCTTATAAAGGTATCTGTCAAGAGAAAATCCCCCAATGCATTAGCAAAGGGGGGATCTTTAGGCAAGCCGATTCTTGCGGTAGTGCTCAAACATACATGCCAAGGCGAGGATGAGTGCCAAACCGCCCCAGAGTGCGGTTTTTGTCAATACCTCCAATCGTTGTCGCTGGGCGTCGGCGATCCGCTGCTGCAGCTCTCGCAACGGTGGAGTGTGCTTGGGATTGGGAGAAAAGAAGTGTTCCAGCTCCCGTTGTTCCGCTTTTTTTAAGGACCATTCAATAAAGTCTCGATTGACGTCTACGGTGCCTTTCACTCGTTCGTATTCGCCGCGCAGTCTGATAACTTGCGCTTGCAGACGTAGTTGCTCCGCTTGCCAGTATTCTTCTTCCTGCGGCGTTGGCGGCGGCTGCGCTGCAGGAGCCATTAAGGCGCTTTGATAACGTTGGATATCATAGCTGCAGTAAGCATAGGCAAAACCAAGCGCCGCAATATAGAGAAAAAGGCAGCAAATGACTTGGAAGCGATATCTATTCAAACCTGAACATCTCCTATTATTGGCCAAAGTGGGCTTTATAATAATTTGAACACTATCCATTTCGGTTACGCAAAGGAATTTTCCTGCCGGAAGCTGCGGGATGGCAGGATTTTTGCGAGACTATGTTCAAATACTATGTATACGCAGAGCAATTGTAAGGAGGAGCAGTTATGGATGAGCAAGTACAGTGGTTGAAACAGTTGTCGGAGGCGGATGGCGTATCCGGTTTTGAAGGTGAAGTAAAGGAACTGTTGAAGGAAAAATTGGCTGGATGCAGCGAGATTTTCTATGATAAAACAGGGAGCGTTCTTTTTCGAGCCCATGGAGGTCAAGGCGGTCCAAAGATTATGCTGGCGGCGCATATGGATGAAATTGGCTTTTTGGTAAAGCATATTACGAAAGAAGGCTTTTTGAAATTTACCAATCTGGGAGGTTGGTGGGATCATGTCATGCTGGGACAGCGGGTTATGGTGCTGTCCTCTAAAGGCGCTCGCATTCCCGGCGTGGTGGGCAGTAAACCGCCGCATATTTTAAGCCCTGAAGAACGAAAAAAGCTTGTAGATCGCAAGGATATGTATATTGATGTAGGCGCTGCTGATGAAAAAGAAGCCAAGGAAATCTTTGGCATTCGTCCGGGAGATCCGGTCGTGCCGCAGGGTGAATTTGCCATTATGGCTAACCCGGATTTTTTAATAGGCAAGGCTTGGGATAATCGGGTGGGCTGCGCTATTATGGCGGATGTGCTTTTGCAGCTGAGCAAAGAGAAGCATCCCAATGAAGTTTATGGCGCTGGTACAGTTCAGGAAGAAGTGGGCTTGCGTGGCGCCCAGACGAGCGCTGCGGCTATTAAACCGGATCTCGCGTTTATCATTGATACCTGCGTAGCCGGAGACACGCCGGGGGTAACGCCGGAACAAGCATCGACTAAATTGGGGCAGGGCGTGGCGGTTACTTTTTATGACGCCTCCATGATCCCGCACACTCCATTGCGCAACTGGGTAATGGAGATGGCGGAAAAGGAGAAGATTCCCTTTCAGCTGGGCTTTTCCGAAGGGGGCGGTACCGATGCCGGCAAGGTACATCTCTATGGGGACGGCGTGCCTAGTTTGGTGTTGAGCGTACCGACGCGGTACATTCATAGTCACCATGGCATTATTCATCGCAAAGACTATGAGTCGGCGGTGCAATTGCTTTGCGCCGCACTGCGCAAGCTGGACCAGAAACAATATGAGGAGCTGTTAGAACGATGAGTAAAAACGATACGCTGGAAGCCTTTGCAGGCAAGACGCCTCAATTGGGCCAGAATGTGTTTGTGGCGAATGGCGCGCGGGTAATTGGGGATGTAACCTTGGAAGACAATGTGAATATTTGGCACAATGCCGTGCTGCGAGGCGATGTGCACCCTATTTTTATTGGAGCCAATACCAATATTCAAGATAACAGTACCGTGCATGTTATGCATGATTATCCGGCCATTATTGGCCGGGATGTTACCGTAGGTCATAATGCGATTGTGCATGGCTGCAAGGTGGGGAATAATTGTCTTATCGGTATGGGCGCTATTTTGTTGAGCTATTGTGAGATTGGCGATAATTGTATAGTTGCTGCTGGTTCCTTGGTGCCGGAGCGAAAAGTGATTCCTCCTGGTTCATTGGTAATGGGCTCACCGGCTAAGGTGGTTCGTTCTCTGACAGAAGAAGATATTGCCGCTTTGCAGGCGTCGGCTCAATCTTATGTAGAGTTGGCGGCAAAATATATGCATAGCAAGGAGTGAAGCGCGCATGGAAAAGACACTAGTGCTTTTAAAACCTGATGCGGTGCGGCGCGGACTCTGCGGCGCTATTTTGAGCCGCTTTGAGCAAAAGGGTTTGCAAGTAGCGGCTCTGCGCATGCTGAACTTTGACGAAGCTTTAGTGCGGGAGCATTATCAGGAACATGTGGAAAAAGCGTTTTTTCCAGAGCTTGCCGCATACATTCTGTCAGGGCCGATAGTGGCTATTGTTTTGGCGGGGCCGCGGGCCGTAGAACAAGTGCGACGCCTTGTGGGCGCTACCGATCCGTTGCAAGCGGGAGCTGGGACAATTCGCGGCGATTATGCGTTAAATGTAACGGAAAACGCGGTGCATGCTTCGGATAGTCCGAACAGCGCTAGTGTAGAGATTGCGCGCTTTTTTACAGAATATAAAAAGCAGGAGGTATAGTACGATGAGCGTATATACGAAAACTGGGGACAAAGGTACGACAGCGCTTTTGAGCGGCGAGCGGGTGGATAAGGATTGTTTGCGCGTGGAGGCCTATGGCTCGGTTGACGAAATCAGCTCGGCTTTGGGTTTGGCGCGGGCGCAGGCGGTAGCGGAGGAAGTGAAGGAAACTACGCTGGCGGTGCAGAAGCTGCTCATGCTAGTGATGGCCGAAATGGCCAGCGTCGATGGCGCTGTCTATGTGAAACCGGAGGAAGTCAGTAAGCTGGAGGCGGCTATTGATCGTTTTCAAGCGCAACTGCCGCCGTTGAGTTCTTTTATTATTCCTGGCGACACGATAGCCGCCGCCGCGCTGGATTTGGCGCGGACCGTTACGCGGCGGGCGGAGCGCCAGTTTGTGCGTTTGCGGCGTAGCGAAGCTGCATCGGAAACGATTGGTATTGTATTGAACCGGATTTCTGATTTATGCTTTGTGATGGCTCGCTTTGAAGCGGAAGTAGCCGGAAAATAGCTTTAGTTAGTTAAGGACGCAAGACCCTGCCTGCAGAAAATAATTCTGCAAGCAGGGTCTTTATTTTCCATAAAATCGGAAAAGCGCAGCAGGAAAATTTGCATTTAACAGAGAATTTAAAAAATATCTTCTATGAGTATGATGGTTGGAACATAAGGTAATTGCTCGTACCATGAAATCCTTTGTTTAGTACTGTTTTTACGATAACGCAAAAAACAAGGGGGTATTTGTGTGAAAGAGTATCAAAGCGACAAGCTCAGGAGTGTTAGCCTCATCTCACATGGCGGCGCAGGCAAGACGTCTCTGGCGGAAGCAATCCTATTCACCGCTGGTGCAGTAACTCGCCTGGGCCGCGTAGATGAGGGGAATTCCACCACCGATTATGAACCTGAGGAAATCAAGCGCAAAGTTACGATCAGCACTGCCTTGGCGCCTTGTGAGTGGCAGGGCGGGAAAATTACCTTTTTGGACACTCCTGGTTATGCAGATTTTGTTGCCGATGTGAAAGGCGCTCTTCGTGCGGTGGATGCAGCGGTAGTAGTTCTCTGTGCGGCATCCGGAGTGGAAGTGGACACGGAAAAAGTCTGGCGTTTTGCTGGCAGCGAAGGGTTGCCGAGATTGCTATTTGTTAATAAAATGGACCGCGAGAATGCAGATTTTGCAGGAGCGGTTGCGGAGATTAAAGAAAAACTTAGCCAACGGGCTATACCTTTATTTTGGCCTATAGGCGCTGAAGATGAATTTTCCGGCATCATCGATGTGTTGAGCGGCAAGGCTTATTTGCTTATAGAAGGCAAATTGACAGAAGGGCCAGTTCCTGTCGCATTGGCAAGCGTTCTTGAAGATGTACGGCAAGGGGCGCTGGAAACGATTGCCGAGACCGATGACGCCTTACTGAATAAATACCTGGAAGGTACCGAGTTGACGTCTGAAGAATTGTATGGAGCGTTGCAACGTGGCATCGCCAAAGCGGAGTTGTTTCCGATTTTTTGCGGTTCCGCGCAGCGCAACATGGGGGTGCAGCAGCTTTTAGACGGTATCACTAAGTATGTTCCGGCCGGAGCGCAGCGCAGCGTTTTGGGAACCGATCCGCGCAACGAGGAGCCGGTGGAACGTGTGGCGAACGATCCGTTTTCGGCCTTAGTTTTTAAAACGACGGCTGATCCTTTTGTGGGTCGTTTAAGTTTCCTGCGCGTTTTTTCGGGTTCTTTGAAACCGGACAGCACTCTGTATAATGCAAGCAAGGAAAAAAGTGAACGCATTGGCAATATTTTCACCATGCGCGGCAAACAGCAAGAGCAACTGACCACGGCGTATGCCGGCGATATCGTAGTGGTGGCCAAGATGCAGGAAACGGCTACAGGGGACAGTCTGTGCAGTAAAGAACAGCCTATTTTATTCGAGCCTATCGAATATCCCAAGGCTATGTATACGGTGGCGATTGCGGCTAAGAACAAAGGAGATGAAGATAAGCTGGGGGGCGCGTTAGCCAGGATGCGCGACGAGGATCCTACCTTGCGCACCTCTAAAACCGGCGAAGGCGGTCAATTGCTTCTTAGCGGTATTGGCGAATTGCATTTAGATATTATGGCCGAGCGGATGAAACGGAAATTTGGCGTAGAGGTTGTGGTAAAAACGCCGAAAGTTCCTTATCGGGAGACTATTCGCAGCACCGTAAAAGTGGAAGGAAAACATAAAAAACAAAGCGGCGGTCATGGGCAGTATGGTCATGTGTGGCTGCAATTAGATCCCTTGCCGCCGGGACGGAATTTTGAATTCGTTGATTCGATTTTTGGCGGCTCTGTGCCCCGACAGTATGTTCCCGCAGTAGAAAAAGGCGTGCGCGACGCCATGATGGGCGGCGTATTAGCTGGCTTTCCTCTTGTGGATGTAAAAGTAACGTTGTATGATGGCTCGTATCATACAGTGGATTCTTCGGAAATGGCTTTTAAGGTAGCTAGCGGCATGGCTTTGAAAAAAGGCGTATTGCAGGCTAAGCCGGTTTTGTTGGAGCCTATTTGCAATGTAGAAGTGAAGGTGCCGGAGAACTGCATGGGCGATGTGATCGGGGATTTGAACAGCAAACGAGGGCGCGTGCTTGGCATGGAGCCAATTGGGCAGGGAAAAAGCCTGGTTAAGGCGCAGGCGCCCCAGGCGGAGCTCTTCCGTTATGCCATTGATTTGCGTTCTATGACCCAGGGACGCGGCTCCTTCGATATGGAGTTCTCGCATTATGAAGAGGTTCCGAATAAGCTGGCGGAAACGTTGATTGCTTCTACAAAAAAAGAAGAACCAGTCACCTAAATCCAGAGAAGTGACGGGTTTTGAACAAGAGTATAGGGAGTGTTCTCATAAAGTCCTTAAATCCATCGAATAAAATTCCACAACTAAACCTTGGCACGGGCATTTTGAAAATCTAATCCAAAGCAAGTCCAATTA
>SAAJ01000038.1 GCA_009929485.1 Negativicutes bacterium | reverse complement strand
CTCGTTGGTGATGGTTGTGTGAGAACTCCATTCTACCATACGAGGAAAAGTCACCATGGACTTTTTTCTTAAGTGTTCAACTTCATTTTACAATCGGCCAAATGAAAAATTGCTTGTTTTTTGGTACAATAATAGAAATGGCAAAATGAGGAGTGGAAATATGGCGCAGGTAGTTGCATTAATTCAAGCGAGAATGTCGTCGGTGCGCTTACCGGGAAAAGTGATGAAACCGCTTTTTGGTGAGCCTATGATCGGACGCCTTTTGGAGCGGGTGCAACGGTGCCGTACGATAGATCGCTTGGCTGTTATCACCAGTACCGAAGAAAGCGATGCACCGTTAGCCGCTTATTTGCAATCATTGGGCATGGACTGCTATCGCGGCAGTTTGCAAGATGTACTAGATCGCTATTATCAAGCAGCAAAAGAATACGAGGCGACCCATGTGGTGCGCATTACCGGCGATTGCCCCTTGTTGGATCCGATACTGACTGATGAAGTCGTGCGTCTTCTTTTGCAAGGACCCTATGATATTACCGCATCCGGAGCCTGTGATACCTATCCGGACGGTTTGGACGTGACGGCCTTAACAATGAAGGCCTTAACAGAAGGGTGGGAAAATGCGGAACTGCCCTCTGAAAGAGAGCATGTAACAAGCTATCATTTTACGCGGCCTCAAAATTATCGCTGTGGTGTAGTGCATTGCTCGGAAAAATTGGGGCACATTCGGCTTTCTGTAGATGAGCCGGAAGATTTTCAACTAGCAGAGCGCATCTTTCAAA
The DNA here is from genome assembly GCA_009929485.1 of Negativicutes bacterium. GTDB lineage: Bacteria > Bacillota > Negativicutes > Anaeromusales > Anaeromusaceae > Anaeromusa. The sequence continues at coordinate 28,249 of SAAJ01000038.1, read as the reverse complement.
AGCTGTATCCCGGGAACCCGCAGTTTAGATTTGCGGACGTGTGGTCGCTATTGCAGCAGCATCCGCAGTGGTTGCAGGGCAATGCTCATATTCCCATTAATGAAGGTTATCAAAAATCACTAATTGAAGATGAGAAATATCTTAGAAGCAAACAAAAGGTACAGGAGTAAAAAGTGTGAAGCATTTTTTGATTACAGGCGGCGCAGGCTTTATCGGCAGTCACTTAACAGAAGCGCTGCTAACCCAGGGACATCAGGTCAGTGTTATTGATAATTTTAACGACTATTATGATCCGGAGAGAAAACGGGACAATCTTCGCGGTGCATTGCCGCAAGAAAATTTTCGACTTTGGGAAGGCGATATTTGTGAGGAAGCGTTTTTACAGCGCGTGCTGCGCAATACTGCCTATGATGCGGTGATCCATTTGGCGGCTCGGGCGGGGGTGGGACCTTCTCTGCGCCAACCGGTAGTATACCAGCAGGTTAATATCGGCGGCACGCAAATTTTGCTCGAAGGCTGCCGCCAGGCAGGCATAAAGAAAGTGATTTTTGCCTCTTCCAGCTCCGTGTACGGGGGTAACCAGGAGGTCCCTTTTTGCGAAGAGCATTCGGTAGCAAAACCCATCAGCCCCTATGCGGCGACCAAAGCAGCAGGAGAATTGCTTGGTTATACCTATAGTCATTTGTATGATATGCAAGTGCTTTGTTTGCGCTTTTTTACTGTTTATGGACCGCGGCAGCGTCCGGATATGGCGATACATCGCTTTGCTTTGCAGATACTGAATAAGCAGACAGTGACTTTGCATGGCGACGGCAGTATGCGACGTGATTTTACGTACATTGATGATATTGTAGCCGGCATACAAGGGGCGCTGCAGTATGATAAAACCAAATACGAAGTAATCAACCTGGGAAACTCACGAACTGTGTCGTTAGTAGAATTGCTTCAGTTGCTAGAACTGATTTTAGGGATACGGGCAGTCATTCAGTATAAACCCATACCGCCTGGTGATATGCAGGAAACTTATGCCGATATTTCGAAGGCGCGACGCTTGCTGCGATATGAACCGCATACTGATCTGGAGGCCGGACTGAAGGGCTTCGCTGCTTGGCTGCAGGCGAAAGGGGATTCTTAATAATGCATAAGATAAAAACGCTGGTGTATGTTGATAATTTTCAACTGGAAGGAGCGGCCTACAGCCAGTTTGAACTGACTCGCTGGTTGAGAGATAACGGCATTTTCGAACCCGTTGTCTTTGCCGGGCATGACGGTCCGGTGCGAAAGCTTTATGAAGAAGCCCGAATTCCGATTTTCTTTTCGGCATTTCCCAACGTGCTGCAAGAAAAAGGAAAAAAATACGCAGAACTGCTGGCTGAACTTTGTGCGCAGATTACGAAGCACGAGATAAAAATGGTATATGCGAATACGTCCAAGGCGTTTCCGGCCGTGCAGGCGGCGGCCCGTTGCGGCATTCCTTCCTTATGGAACATCCGCGACAGCGAAGACGGAACTGCGTGGCCGGAGCAGTACGGCGAAAAGTTGGCTCAAGAGATGTGGTCTTCCTTTGCCTTGGCCGGTGCGGTTGTCTTTGTTGCAGATGCGACGCGAAGGTTGTTTGCCAAATGGCAAATGAAGGGAAATTATCATACTATACATAATGGTTTAGATCGAAAGCGTTTGGAACGCAATATGTCTAAGTGGCAGCGGGAAAGAGTACGCCAAAGCCTGGGCGTGGCGGCAGAGGAACTCTTGATTCTTTCCGTAGGAACGGTGGGGGAGCGCAAGGGACAGCTGGATTTGGTGCTGGCGATGGAGAAGCTGTCCGGGACGGCGGCGCAGCAGACGCATATCGTGCTGGTAGGAGCAAAGGAAGATGCTTATGGAGCGCGGGTGAGAGCTGCACGAGAGTTGTTACCGGAAGCGCGGCGGCGCCGCTTTCATATCATACCAGAAACTCCTGAGGCTGCGAAATACTATACGGCGGCAGATATCTTCGCTTTTTGTTCGCGCAATGAAAGTTTTCCGCGCGTCATTTTGGAAGCGATGGCTTGCCACCTGCCGATTGTGACCACGCCGGTGCATGGGGTCGTGGAGCAAGTAGCAGAAGGAGAAAATGCGTTGTTTTATCAGTCCGGTGATATCGATGTCTTGGTACGGAATTTGGAACGCTTGCTGGGGGATGCGGAGTTGCGCAGAAACTTTGCCGCTAACAGCGAGCAGGTATTGGGAAGGCTGCCGGATTATTCGCAAATGGCGCAAGCATATGGGGTTTTGTTTTTGAAATTAGCAGTTTATGAGCCGTTGCAGTAAACGGCGGTTTTTTTATGAGGGAGAGAATTTGGTGATAAAAAGAAAAAAAAAACAGGCAGGAAAAATCCTTGCAGAAGCAGTACAGCAACTGCGGCAAGGTGCGTTAGATCGTGCGGAAGAAAAATTTAGACAGGTGGCAATCGCAGCGCCACAGCTATTGGCAAATGCTGAAGAATGCTGCTTTCGCTCGGACGGAGGAAGCGAGCTTGTTCTTGTGCCTGCGCCAAACGGCTTGCTTACGCTGCGCTTGCGTAACTATGGGCGAGATGCTTTTCTGCACGACCCAGACGACCCGGAGCGTGGAGGTTGGAAATGGGCTGAAAAAAATCGCAAACAAGACATTGCTTGGAAGATTCCTGCAGTGGCCAATGATGCTAAAGCGCCGCAGGGAGGCTGCTTGTGGATAGTTTTGGGTTGCGGTCTAGGGTATCATGTGCATGCATTGCAGGAACTTCTTCCGGCCGAAGACAAAATAATGGTAGTAGAAGCTTCGCCGGAAGCAGATTATTTTTGGTTTTTTCAGAGGCATAAAACTGAGACATCCATAGATCGCTTTTTTGCGTCTCAAATTCGCAGCAGCGCCAGGCAAGTGGCTCTTTTTTTACAAGAACACGGGCTTGGCCAAGTGCGCTGTCTGCCCTATGAGCCCATTGTGGAAACGCACGAAAAGGAATTTGCTATTTTTAACAACGGTTCTTGGTTTTCTGCGTTGCAAGACGCGTTGCAAGAATTGCAAGAAGAAGAAAACGAAGCATGGGAACTTGTTGAGAATGCAGTGCATAATGTTCCAGCTGTATTGTCGCAATTAGGTTTGCGAGAATTGCAGTCTAAAATGAAAAATATTCCGGCAATTTTGGTCGCGGCAGGGCCTTCTTTGAATAAAAATATTGATATCTTGGAGCAGTATCAAAGTAGGGTGTTGATTATTGCATCCGGTTCGGCGATAGGTGCTCTTAAACGTAAAGGTATTACACCCCATATACTAGTCGTAGGGGATCCTTTTAACCGAAACTTTATTGAGTTGGAACCGTCGCTTGATGAAGAGGTTCTTTTGGCGATCAGCTATTACGGGATGGAGAAAGCCGTAGCTGCGCATAAGGGAAAGATGCTGTTTTTTGACTTTGTCGATTATCCTCTGCCATTTCCCTATCCAGGGATGGAAACCCTTGTGCCGGAAACGGAAAAACTTTGCGGTACTGCCAGTGTAGCTACACTTTCCTTGGATATTGCCATAAAGCTTGGTTGTTGGCCGATTATTTTCATCGGTCAGGATTGTGCACTGTCTGAGGATGCGGACCACGCAGAGGGCGTGCTGGCTCATGGCTACTCTGACAATCCTCAGGAAGAGATGCTATGGGTTCCTGGATATTACGGCGAACAGGTGCGGACTATCCGTAATTTTTATAACCTCTTGCAATACTTTGCGCACTATTTAGCGGCACTGCCGGCAGGACGAGTGATTAATGCCACAGAAGGAGGCGCGCAAATTAAAGGTGCTGTGCAGCAGCCGCTGCAGGAGACGTTAGCAGCGTTGCCAGTGCAGGATCTGTGTCCGGGAGAACTGCTGCAGGCGCAGGGAATTGTCAGGTCGGGACAGGATATATGGCAAGGCTTAGCAAAAACATTGGCTTGGCGCAGTAATTTGTTTTCTTGTAGGAGCCGCATTGCTGCCTTACTCGGGGAGCTAGAACAGACCGAACAGACATTGTGGCCGAGTTTTTTCTTGCCGATATTGCAAGATCCTGCTTACAAACAGGTAGCCTGGGCACTGCGCAGTTATGCTGCAAAAGTGAAACGTTCCTTCAGCGGTAGTCGGACTCAGCAGTTAAAAGCTATGTGTCAATGGGGCGAGGCTTCTTTGACGGCGTTGGCCCGCTTGGATGCAGCATGGAGAAAAAGCGCAGCTCAGCTAGAAAAACGCAATAATGCGCTGAGAGAGGAGCTGTGAGGCTAAATCACGAATACTATAATAGATAGTTAGATAAGCTAAAAGAAAAGGAAGCTGAGGAATACAAATGTTGAATGGAAAAAGTGTACTGATTACCGGGGGGACCGGTTCCTTCGGGCGGAGTTTGGTGCAGCAAATATTAAAGCAATATAGTCCCAAAAGACTGATTATATTTAGTCGGGATGAATATAAACAGTATCGCATGCAGCAAACTTTTTCCGAGGCGCAGTATCAATGCCTGCGTTATTTTATCGGCGATGTACGCGATAAGAATCGCGTGTATCGAGCGTTAGAAGGCGTTGATTATGTAGTCCATGCAGCCGCCTTAAAGCATGTGCCTACGGCAGAATACAATCCGTTTGAAACCATTCAAACCAATATTATAGGTACGCAGAACGTGATTGAAGCGGCCATTGACCGGCAGGTAAAAAGTATCGTGGTTTTGAGCACGGATAAATCAGTCAATCCCATCAATTTATATGGCGCTACTAAACTGTGTGTAGAGAAAATTGCTGTGGCGGCGAACTCTTATAGCGGCGGCAAAACCAAATGCTCTGTGGTGCGGTACGGTAATGTGGTAGGCAGCCGGGGCAGCGTAATTCCACTTTTTCAGTCGCTGCGGCACACAGGCGAATTGCCGATTACCGATGAGCGCATGACACGCTTTTGGATTACCTTGGAAAAAGCGACAGAACTTACTTTGTTTGCATTTGAACATGCTCGGGGCGGCGAAGTATTCGTTCCTAAAATTCCTACTATGCGCATTGGTGATTTGGCGCAAGCCATTTGTCCGGAATGCCGACAGAATATCATTGGGATACGGCCAGGCGAAAAACTGCATGAAATGCTGATTTCCATCGATGAAGCAAGGCGGACCAAAGATCTGGGGACGTTTTATGTAGTAGAGCCTGAATTTGTTTATTGGGCCTATCAGCCTTGGCACGGCAAGGCTGTGCCCGAAGATTTTGCGTATACAAGCGACAATCAAGAGCAAGTTCTGGAAGTAGAGGAGTTGATTTGCATGTTGCATGAGGTGGAAGTAGAAAGGGATTTGTTATGATTCCGTATGCACGGCAGCATCTTGACGAGGAAGATATAAAGGCGGTTCAGGAGGTATTGCAGTCCCCTTTTTTAACCCAGGGACCCCAGTTGGATTTGTTTGAAAAGGAAGTAGCGGCGCATTGTGCTGCTGCCTATGCAGTTGCAGTTAGTCATGCGACGGCGGGACTCCATATCGCTTGCCAGGCACTAGGACTTGGGCATGGAGACTATTTGTGGACTACTCCCAATACCTTTGTGGCTTCTGCTAATTGTGCCTGCTATTGCGGCGCCAAAGTAGACTTTGTTGACATGGATCCGTATACATATAACCTTTGCCCGGGAAAATTGGCGCTAAAATTGGCGGAGGCCGAGGCAAAAGGACAACTGCCGAAAATTTTAGTGGCTGTTCACTTTGCAGGACAATCATGTGAGATGGAGCGCATTAGTGAGCTGGCGAAGCGATACGGCTTTGCAGTCATTGAAGATGCGTCCCATGCCTTGGGCGGAACTTATAAGAGAAAGTCGATTGGTTGCTGCGAATACAGTGATGCGACGATTTTTAGCTTTCATCCGGTTAAGAGCATTACCAGCGGCGAAGGTGGTATGGTGCTTGCCAATCGGAAAGACCTGTATAAAAAGCTGAGGCTTTTACGCTCTCATGGAATTACAAGAAACGAAGGAGAGATGGAAGGTGCCTCCGAAGGCAGTTGGTATTACCAGCAAATCGATCTTGGTTTTAATTATCGTATGACCGATATACAGGCGGCTCTGGGACGAAGCCAGTTAAAAAAGCTAAATCGTTTTGTCGAGCGTCGCCGGGAATTGGCAGCTCGGTATAATGAACTATTAGCCGGTTTGCCTCTGATCTTGCCGCAGCAGCTGTCTTATGGGAGCTCTGCCTGGCATTTGTATGTCATTCGGCTGTCCCAAGGTTTGCGCAAGCAAGTTTTTGAAGCCATGCGTCAAGCTGGCATAGGAGTCAATGTGCACTATATTCCTGTTCATCTGCAGCCTTTTTATCGGCGCATGGGTTTTAAAGAAGGAGATTTCCCAGAAGCCGAGCAGTACTATAAAGAGGCGATTACCTTGCCTTTATATTGCGATCTAACCTATGAAGAGCAAGACTATGTAGTAAATACCATGCGTAAGCTAATCTATTCTTAGGCAGAGGTTCCTCTGCTAGGAGGCTGTGTGGGTATAAGAAAGGGGTTTGCCATTGAGCATACAAACAAATCAAATTAATTTTATTGCACTATTGCGTGGCATTGCGGCGTTGCTGGTCATGTGGGATCATTTGGTTGGCATATGGCTAAAAAATAATGGGATGCGTTGGGAGGTCTATGACTTTGTTTCTGCGTATATTACGCGACCGCTAGGGATTATTCAGGATTTTGGCTGGTTTGGCGTTGTTTTATTCTTTTTGATAAGCGGCTATATTATTACCTATATTATGCAGAGAGAAACGCGGGTTGTTTTTTTGATAAAACGATTATTTCGCATTTATCCGCCATTGATTGTGTCGATTTTTCTGATCCTTGTTTTTACCGAGCACTCCTATACGCTGAGAGATATAGTATACTCTTCTGCGTTAATTAATTATTTTATGATTCCGCAGAATCCGGTCAATGGTGTTGCTTGGACGCTTGTGATTGAAATGATGTTCTACATTTCTTGTGTTATTGGCTTTTCTTTTATAAAGAAAAAGCCAGTGCTGTTTGTTTTGGGATTATTAGCGATATCTTGGCTTTTTACAACGTATTGCCGTGATTTTGGGGATCGTTTTTTTCTTTTTGTTGCGTCCTACTCATTTATTCCGTATTTGGTTATGGGACAGTTGTTGTACTTTTTTAGCAATAAAATGATATCGGGTAGAACTTTTTTTCTTTTAACTTTGTTTGACTATTTTACAATCATGAACGGTGTTTTAACGATTCATACCACTTTTTATGCGCCAAACTCATATGGAGTATCTTTTTTATATGCATATTTCATTTTTGTTTTGTGTATGTTGTATAATGAAAAAATACAAATGAATGCGGTGGTTCAATTCTATTCTAATATCAGTTATTCTTTGTATTTAAATCATGGCGTACTGGGCGGACTGTTGTTAAATACCTTAGTGCTTACAATGAATCTTCCCTATGCCATAGCGTTATTAATAACAATTTCTGGCGTATCTTTAATTAGTTATTTGTCTTACCAATGTGTGGAATTGCCGATTAACCAAGGGGTTCGCAATTGGTTATATCGTAGAGAAACAAAGTGCTAGGTTTGCTCATAATACCATTCTCCTGGAGGGTGTCGCCTATGGCGGCGAGGTGGAGCGAAAGGAGTCCTTATGTCTCAAGTTCAATTTGTTGCGGAAGTATCCAGTAATCACAACCAAAATTTGGAACGCTGCCATGCTTTCATTCATGCGGCTGCGGACTGCGGCTGCAGCGCCGTGAAATTTCAGCTCTTTCGTCTGCGCGAACTATTTGCGCCGGAGATTTTGGCCCAAAGCGAACGGCACCGTCGGCGAGAAGCCTGGGAGCTTCCTGTTTCCTTTTTGCCGGAGCTGGCGAAAACCTGTAAGGAACGCAGCCTTGCCTTTGCCTGCACGCCGTTTTATTTGGAGGCAGTAGCGCAGTTGGAGCCGTACGTGGATTTTTATAAAATTGCTTCCTATGAGCTTCTCTGGGATTCGCTGCTGAAGGCTTGTGCTGTCACAGGCAAACCGGTTGTGCTTTCCACGGGCATGGCGACGTTGGCGGAAGTGGAGCATGCCGTAAGCGTTCTGCGGCAAAACGGCTGTCAGGATTTGACCCTGTTGCACTGCGTGTCCGGCTACCCGGCGCAGCCGGAAGACTGCAACCTGGCGGTCATAGATACCTTGCGTCAAACCTGCCAGATACCGGTCGGCTGGTCCGACCATACAGTCAATCCCGGCGTAGTGTTAAGCGCAGCGCAGCGCTGGGGAGCGTCCATGGTGGAGTTTCATTTGGATCTGGATGGGCAAGGCGAAGAATTTGCCGCCGGACATTGCTGGCTTCCTGCGGATATTGCTAAAGTAATTCAATGGTGCCGCGACAGTGAAAAAGCGCAAGGCAACGGACAAAAAAAGCCCGCTCCCAGCGAACTGGCCGAGCGGGAATGGCGCGCCGATCCGAGCGACGGCTTGCGCCCCTTGCTGCACCTGCGGTAGAGATCCCCTAATCCCCTCTTGAGAGGGGTGCTGCGAAGCAGTGGGGTGTGTGGCCTCTTGAGAGGGGTGGCACGCAGTGACGGGGTGTGGACTCCGGCCTCTGGCTGAAAGAAGGAAAGCATCTTGCATAGATTGCCTTATGACAAAAACCTGAAGGAACGTGCAAGAGAACTGCGCAAACATGGTACTTTGGGAGAAGTCTTACTGTGGTTGCAGTTGAAGCATAAACAACTGCTAGGCGTTGACTTTCACCGCCAAATACCGATTGATCATTACATTGTTGACTTTTTTGCGCCGCAGTTGAAGTTGGCTGTTGAAATTGACGGTCAGAGCCATGATGCAAGGCAAGACTACGATGCAAAACGTGATGCTAGGCTAAGACAGCTTGGCATCCAGGTTATTCGCATTCGGGAGAAAGATGTGCGGAGCAATATGGCAGGCGTGCTTGCTTTGCTCCGACAGGCGGTAAATCCACCAACACACCCCGCCTCCTAGCGGAGGCACCCCTCTCAAGAGGGGATCCCCTCCCGCGGAGGGGTGGCACGTAGTGCCGGGGTGGGTGTGGCCCACAAGCTCGGAATCATAATCGCCCGGCTGACATCCGAGAAGTTCCAAGCCAGCTCTTCGCGGCAGGCAGCGAACTCACCGGCACGTCTGGACAGAGTAAGGTCTTCTTCTAGCTGCTCTACTGTTTCCGTGCCAAAGACAACGGCCTCGATGCCGGGATGCAGATAGGAAAATAAGAAAGCGGCTTCTTTTCTGGAAAAATCATATTTTTCCAGGAGCGCATCCAGATTTTGTAAAAGCGGTACGGCTTTTTGTAAATGCTCAGGTACTTCTTCGGCAGGGAGCAGCAGCAAGCCTTGCAGAAACGGACTACGGGCGTGGACGGTTACGCCGTTGGCTGCGGCTAGACGAAAGAACTCTGTCTGGTCCAGGCGTGTATCAAAAAGATTATAAGGAACCTGGATAAAATCAATGCCTGCATTGGCGGCGTCTAAGGCTTGCTGGGTTTCATAAATCGATACGCCGATGTGCTGGGTAAGACCAGCGGTTCGGCAGGCTTGCAGCCCGGCGGTTACGCCAGGCAGGTAAAAATCATCGGAAGTGTGCAGCAGGTACGCATAAAGCTGCGGCAAGTGCAGACGCTCTAAAGAACCTGTTAGTTCTTCGTTGATTTTAGCTTCTCGTTTCGCAGCGGCCAAGGAAGCCAGCTGGTGCGGGCGAAGCTTAGATATAAAGCGAATTTCCTCGCAGTTTCTGCCCTGCAAGAAATGGCCGATGCGTTCTTCTGCTTCCCCGTATGCGGCAGCGGTGTCGATCAAGGTGAGCCCTGAGGTGACGGCGTGATCTAGGATCGAAGCCGCTTCGGCGGCGGAAGGCTGGCCGGTGCGGTTGGCGATGCCATAGGGCAGGCCCAATTGGACCGTGCCTAAACAAAGACGATGTAAAGTCAGACTCATCGAAGTTCCTCCTACTTATAAGGTGTTTGCTATATTGTAACGCTGGCGCAGCCAGAAGAAAAGAGGCGCATGAACATGGATGGCAAAGAATTATATCGTTACGCGAAAACCAAGATCCCCGGGGGCACGCAGCTCCTTTCGAAAAGACCGGAGTTGTACTTGCCGGAGCAGTGGCCGGCGTACTACCGGCGGGCGAAAGGCGTAGAAGTGGAAGCCTTGGACGGGCGGACCTACATTGACATGTGCATGATGGGCGTCGGCGCCTGCATTTTAGGCTACGCGGACGAAGATGTGGACGATGCTGTTTGCCGGGCTATTCGCCAGGGCGTGCAATGCACGCTGAATGCGCCGGAAGAAGTAGAACTGGCGCAGCTTTTGTGCGAATTGCATCCCTGGGCCTCCATGGTGCGCTATGCCCGTTCCGGCGGCGAAGCCATGGCGCTGGCGGTGCGTATTGGCCGTGCTAAAAGCGGTAAAGACGGCATTGCCTTTTGCGGCTATCATGGCTGGATGGATTGGTACTTGGCGGCCAATTTGAGCAGCGAAGACGCTCTGGAAGACAGTTTGATGCCTGGTTTGCCTCCGGCGGGAGTGCCGCAAGGGCTGCAAGGGTCGGCTTGGCCTTTCCGTTATAATTGTCTGGAAGAGTTGGAAGAAATTGTCGCGGCGCACGGGGAAAAACTAGGAGTCATTGTTATGGAACCGCAGCGCAGCAGTCAGCCGGCGCCTGGCTTTTTAGAGGCGGTCCGCCGCATCGCCGATCAGGCGGGAGCGGTGCTGGTTTTTGACGAAATTACTACCGGTTTTCGCATGACTTGCGGCGGCATTCACTTGCTGCATGAGGTTACGCCGGACATGGCGGTCTTTGCTAAAGCCATGTCCAACGGCTACGCTATGGCGGCGGTGATTGGCGCGGAGTCGGTCATGCAGGCGGCGCAGGATTCCTTTATCAGCAGCACCAACTGGACGGAGCGTATCGGGCCGGTGGCGGCGCTGGCTACCATTCACAAGCATCAAGAGCAGGACGTCGCCGCGTATATTCGGCGCATTGGAGCGCTGGTGTCCCAAGGCTGGCGGGAGGCTGCCCAAGAAGCAGGTCTGCCGCTGCATGTGGACGGTTTTGACAGCCTGACCCATTTTGGCATTGACCATCCGGACGAGCTGACGCTCAGCACTCTTTTTACGCAGGAAATGCTGGAACGCGGCTATTTGGCTTATCCGCAGTTTAAGCCATCCCTGGCGCATACGCAGGTTCATGTGGAAGCCTATCTCCAAGAAGTCCGCACTGTCTTTGGCCTGTTAGCGCAGGCGGCGGAGCGCCAGGATGCCGTAGCTCGCCTGAAAGGGCCAGTGGCGCGGCGCGGTTTTTATCGGTTGGCGTAAGAAAGGACATATATATGCGAGTTCTTATTCGTTGTGACGGCCATGCAGCAATCGGTTTGGGGCATGTGGTGCGTTGCCAGGTCTTGGCGCGGGCCCTGCGACGGGCAGGGGTCGAGGTGTTCTTCGCGCTGCGCGAAAGTCAGCCGGGCGTGCAGCTGGTGGAGCAAGACGGCTTTGCCTATCAACATGGCATTAGGCTGCCGGACGATCCGGGAGGCGCCTCTTGGCTGCTGCAGCTGGCGCAGAAATGGCAGGCGGAGGTCGTGATTTTAGACATCCGTGACGATTTGCCTTCTGCTTGCTTGGAAGAACTAAAAAAGCGCTCCATCCTAATTGTGACGCTTGACGATCCCGGCGAGCGGCGTTTATTGGCGGACTTGGCCTTTTATCCCCCAGTGCCGCAGGTGCGGACGATGGACTGGCGAAGTTTTCAAGGCGAACTGCATACAGGCTGGGAATGGGTGCTGCTGCAAGAACGCTTCCGCAACCTGCCGCCCCGCCGCGAGCGGCCTAACGAAATCCCACGGTTCCTCTTGACCTTCGGCGGCAGCGATCCAGCCGGCTTGACTCTTTTTGCGCTGGACCTATTGGAAGAAATAGCTTGTCCTTTTGAACCGTGGCTGGTGTTGGGCAAAGCCTTTTGCCATAGCGAAGCCTTGGCCAAGAAGCTGGCTCGCAGCCGCCGGGACTATCGGATTTTGCAGGATGTACAGGACATGGCGGCGGTGATGGCGGAGGCGGACTTGGCTTTGGCAGCCGGAGGCGGTACCGGGTATGAGCTGGCTGCAGTGGGCGTGCCGGCCATGCATATTGCTTTAACAGAAGATCACTTTTTGGCCTGCAGTGAGCTGGAAAAGGCAGGCATGGCCATTTGTCTGGGAAGATGGCCCGAGATTCAAGAGAAGACCATACCGATTCAAAAAATGGTGGAAGCGTGGCTGGAGGATGCACAAAAACGAGCGGCTGCCAGCCAGCGGGGCAGAATGCTTTTGGACGGTTATGGTTCTGAGCGCATGGCCCAGACTATTAAGACTTATTTTCAGCAAAGGAGACCAGAAACCAATGAACTCTCATGAACACCAGGGAAAAAGCGTAGCCCAAGTGAATGGCTATGAGATTATACAATGCATGGCTTGCGGTTTTAAACACGCTATGCCCATTCCGACCCCGCAGCAGCTGAGCGAACTATATCAAGCGCAGCCTTTCGTCAATCAACCGGAACCGCGCGAACAAGAATGGCTGCTGCGTATGTATCAGGACCGCTATGAAACCTTTGAAGCGTTGCTGCCGCAGGAGAGGCGCAGCGTGTTTGACGTGGGCAGCGGTGCAGGTACCTTCCTGCTGTGCGGCAAGAACCGGGGGTGGCAGGGTTACGGACAGGAGCCTTGTGAAGCCCTTGTAGCGTATTCCAGAGAGCAGGGCCTACAGGTAGATGCTGCTTTCTTTGATGAGGAACATGCGCGGGAGCTGCCTCTTTTTGACGTCATCCATATCGCCGAAGTGCTGGAGCATGTGCCCGACCCGGTTGGCTTTTTGCAGCTGGCCCTTGAAAAGCTGGCGCCGGGCGGTATTCTTTGCATTATGGCGGCCAATGAATTTAACCCCGTCCAGCAGGCTTACCGTTCTATTCGCGATATTCGCCCTTGGTGGCTGGTGCCGCCGGTACATATCAACTATTTTGACGCTCAATCCTTACCGGCTCTCCTGACGCGCCTGGGCCTGGAAGTCGTGCACAAAGAAGCGACCTTCCCTATTGACTGGTTTTTGCTGATGGAAGAAGAATACATCGACCAGCCGGAACTGGGCCGCCGCTGCCATGAACGCCGCCGCGCCTTTGAACTCAACATCGCCGCCGGCGGACAAAACGACGTCAAACGAAAACTCTACCAGGCCATGGCCGAAGCCAGCATAGGCCGCGAAATTGTCGTCTACGCCAGAAAGGACTGATTCGATGTTGGATTGCAGCAAACTGCGGGTGCTCATTACCGGCGCGGCCAGCGGCCTGGGTGCGGCGCTGGCGAAGGCTTTCGCCAGCCGCGGCGCCAAGGTATGGCTGACCGATATACGCGAAGAGCGCTTGCGGGAAGTACATACCGCATTAACAAGTGAAACAAGAGGTGCTGTTCGCTCTCTTCCGGGCGATTTGGCGCAAGTCTCCTTTATTGCGAACCTGGCCCAAAAGGTGCAGGCGGAAGACGGCTGGGTAGACATTCTGATTAATAACGCTGCGCTCATTCGGCCGGGGCGAATTGGCCATACGGCGGCAGCTGCCTGGGAGGAAGTGCTCAAAGTCAATCTACTGGCGCCGTGCCTACTTCTCAACGAGCTGGCGGCGGCGATGAACGAGCACAGCCAAGCGCCGTTAGTGGTGAATATTTCCTCGGTCGCCGCGCTGCAAGGCGCTCCTTACGAAGCGTCCTACGTGGTTTCCAAAGCGGGCCTGCAGGGCTTGAGCACGGCGGTGAACGAGGAATACAGCATGTTCGGGCGCATCCGGGCCATGACGGTGTGCCCGGGGAACATGGAAACCGAGATCTGGCGTCATACCGAAGGGTGGCCCGGCATTTCGCGCACGCCGCGGGATCGCCTGATGAAGCCAGATACGGTGGCTGAGGCCATCGTCCGCTGGGTGGAGCTGAGCGATGAACTCGATTTGAGCCAATGCGTGCTGACGCCGCGCAAAGATTTACAGGATACGGACAATCTCGTCAATCCTAAATTTAAGGAGTGAATTCGTAGTGCAAAAGCAGGAGTGGCCGGATTACCGGACTCTTAAATCCTATACGGAGCAGCAATTGCAGGAACTGTCCGGACGTGTTCGGGAATTTTTGTTGCAAAACATTTCCCAAACAGGCGGCCATATCGGTGCGAATCTCGGTACGGTGGAGCTGACCGTAGCGCTGCACGCCGTATTTTTTCTTGACCGGGATAAGCTGCTTTGGGATACTGGACATCAAGGCTATACTCATAAACTATTGACCGGGCGGGCTGAGAGGTTTGTTACGCTCAATGCTCATGGGGGCATGAGCCGTTTTGTCTGTCCCGCGGAAAGCGAATACGATATCTTAGACGCCACCCATGCAGGCACCGCCATTTCTGCCGCCTACGGACTGGCCCAAGCTAAGGCTCTGAAGGGCGAAGAAGGATATACGGTTGCTATCGTCGGCGACGGCGCGATGGCGGAAGGGCTAACCTGGGAAGGTCTAAACCATGCGGCGGCGCAGCCCGTTCCCGGACTGATCGTAATTCTCAACGATAACGGTTATGCCATCAGTCCCGGCTTTGGGGCGCTCCATAACTGCCTGCAGTCCGGGCGCATGCGGGAGTGGTGCGAAGCCCTGGGTATGGACTACATCGGCCCCATAGACGGCCACGATATCGCTGCCGTCAAAGCGGCCTTGGAAAGAGCAATCCCCTCTAGAGAGGGGTGCCTCCCCTTTATCCACCTTCGCACCCAAAAAGGCCACGGCTGGGCCCCGGCAGACAGCCATCCCTATCGCATGCATTTTTCCTTTGCTTTTGACCCGCAAACAGGACAGGCGAAAACGAGCGGCGCTCCGAGCAATACCTACCCGGACTGGACAGCGGCAGCAATAGAAAAAGCCATGGAGACGGACGCAAGTATTGTTGCTATTACGCCGTCCACGCGATACGCGACTGGCTTGGATCGCATTTTTAGCCGTTTTCCGGCACGTTCCTTTGATCCGGGCATGGAAGAGCAGCATGCGCTGACCTTTGCCGCCGGTCTGGCTTTGGGCGGAGCCAAGCCGGTGGTTTGCTACCAGTCGACCTTTATGCAGCGCGCCTATGACCAGCTGTATCATGACATCTGTTATTCTAATTTGTCGGTACTGCTGCTCTTGGCCCGCTCCGGCTTTGCCGGTTATGACGGTCCTACGCACCACGGCATTTATGATGTGCCGTACTTGCGCAGCCTGCCGAATCTGCGGCTTTTATACCCCAAAGACGGCCAGGAAGCGCGGCAGATGGTGGCCGAAAGCTTGGCGAACTTGCAGGGGCCTGTTGCTATCGCTATGCCGTACGGCCCGGCGCAGGAAGGAGAACTGGCGGGCGATATGCGCTGGGAGCGTCCGGCCATTTTAGAGGCAGGAAAAGACATCATGATTTTATCCACCGGGCCGCGTCTGGCGGACAGCCTGCAAGCTGTGCAGAAGCTGCGCCAAGAAGGCAGGGATGTTGGCTTGGCGCAGCTACGGCAGCTGCATCCCCTGGCTGCAGAGCCTATTTTAGAGGTTATTGGTTCTTGCCGCCGTGTGGTAACCGTAGAAGAAGGCAGCCGCAGCGGCGGCGTCGGCGGCGCGGTAGCGGAGGTTCTGCTGGATGCCGCCTGGCAGGGGGAGTTGTTGCGCATTTCCTTGCCGGACGCCTTTATTGAAGCTGGCTCGCAAGAAGAACTGGCCAAAGCCTATGGCCTTGACGCCGTAGGCATCGTAGAACAGATCAAAAGGAGATGGGCACAGTGACGCAGCGCTTAAAAGGGAAAATAGCTCTTGTGACCGGCGCTTCCAGGGGCATCGGCAGAGCCATTGCCATTGCCTTAGGGAGGGAAGGGGCCAAGGTGGCTTTGACTTATCATCATAAACAAGAAGAGGCGGAGAGCGTAGCCGCCTATATTCGTTCGCAAGGAGGCGAAGCCCTTTGTCTGCAAGGAGATGTCAGCCTCTCGCAGGATGTGCAGGGCTTTTTACAGGCAGTAACGCAGCAATGGGGCGCCTTGGACATCTTGGTGAATAACGCCGGAATTTTGCAGCTCAAAGCCTTCGCTGAGATTACCGAAGAAGACTGGGACACCATGATGGCGGTCGACTTGAAAAGCGTTTTCTTGAGTTCTCAGGCGGCGTGGCCGCTTTTAAAGGAGCGGCGAGGAGTTATTGTCAACCTGTCCTCTGTGGGCGGGCAGACGGGAGGCGCCATGTCGCCTCATTATGCGGCAGCCAAGGCGGCGGTCATTTCGTTGACCCGGTCTTTGTCGAAGATCATGGCGAAAGACGGCATTCGCGTCAACGCCATCGCGCCGGGCTACATCCGTACGGACATGTTCAAGGAAATCGCCGCTACCCAGGAGCCGGAAAGCGCCGTTTGCGCCAAGGTGCCCTTGGGTACGGTGGGCAGGCCACAAGACGTCGCCGATGCGGTGGTGTATTTAGCGTCCAGTGAATCGGCCTATGTCACAGGGCAAGTAGTAAATGTCAATGGAGGCGTATATTTTGGCTGAGAAACATACCTTGGTCGTTCTCGGCGCCAGCAGCGATCAGCTGTTTTTGATCCGAACCGCCCAGGAGATGGGGCTGCGGGTGCTGGCGCTTGATCAAAACGAACATTCTCCCGGTTTTGCCGTGGCGGATGCGTACGGCGTGGTCAGCACGCGCGATGTTCCGGCCATCTGCCGTTTTCTGGACGATTACAAGGTCCAAGGACAGCACCTTGCCGGTGTCTTGACCATGGGCAGCGATATTCCGGATATCCTAGCGGCGGTGTGCGCCTATACGGGGACGCCCTCCGTCTCCCTGCAGACAGCCCAATGGGCGACGAACAAGCTGGCCATGAAGGAACGCTTTCGGGACCAAGGCATTCCCATTCCTTGGTTTGCCCCGGTGACGACCCTGGCGGAATTAGAAGACCATGTGGCCCAGCGCGGCTATCCGCTCATCTTAAAGCCGGTAGACCGCTCCGGCTCGCGGGGGGTCTTTTTGCTACAGGAAGGCTGTGATTTGGCGGCTCTTTTCCATCGCTCCCTGGATTTTTCCTATAGTGGTCAGTGTATGGTGGAGGAATTCTTGCCGGGCTTGCAAATTAGCACGGAAACGGTGATGAGCGATGGCCAAGGCTATACGCCGGGCTTTGCAGACCGCAACTACGAATGGTGGGACCGCTTTTTGCCGCAGATTATGGAAAACGGCGGCTGGGTGCCGAGCGTTTTAAGTGATGCTGAGCGTGTTCAGGTGGAGGATTTGGTAGTAAAAGCTTCGCTGGCCCTGGGCGTTACTGACGGCATTACCAAGGGGGATGTAATCATGACGCCAGAAGGGCCCAAGATGATCGAAATGGCCGCTCGCCTCAGTGGCGGCGATTTCAGCGAAAGCCTGGTGCCTCTGGGCTGCGGCATCAACTACGTCCGCGCCGCCGTTTCCATCGCCATTGGCAAGAAACCGAATCTGGCGGAGCTGCAGCCGCAATTTCAAAAAGCTGTCGCCAATCGCTACTTTATTCCCCCTGCAGGCATTCTCGAACGCATTGAAGGGGTGGAGGAAGTCCAAAAACAGCCCTGGGTGCATAAACTGGAATTCTGGTACAAGCCGGGGGACGAAGTGCCGCCGCCCCTCAGTCACGCCCATCGTTTCGGCGTCTTTGTCGTGTCCGGCGAAACGCGCGAAGAAACGGAAAAACGCATAGAATGGGTCTATGGTACTATTAAAATTTTTGTAAAATAGTATCTTGGAAAAAGGAATTTGGAAAGAAGTGGCGAATTTATAAAAAGAAAATAATGATAATGTAATAGTGAAGGCCGATACCGACAAGACAGTGTCTGCATTAAGTGAAACAAGAAAATTCTTCATCAAAGGCAATGTTTTCCTTATATTGTGACGAAATTTTCCTAAAATAGGAAACCGCTACAATGACGCATTGCGACAAAGATAGACGGCGTTGTAGTGGTTTCTTGTGTTTGTGTAAATGAAAGAGTGTAAGATTTAAAAAAGACCTTTGGAAAAAGAGACGCCCGGCAATACAAGGACCATGTGCTAGATCCGACAAGATAGGCACAAAGCAAAGCATTGAGAAAGCGTCCCATTATGAAGCGTACACAAAACGAGAAGATTTTGCAAACGTAAATTGCAAGTGCAAGTTGAACACTTTGGTAAAGTAGAACGGTAATACTTTAATTTTCAAGCGAATGAATCTGCCTATTACCAGTCTAACCTATACTCTGGCCAAAGTGGATCCTGAAAAGCAAGAAGAATTTCGGGAAGAATTTAAATATGAAGGGGTTTTGTGAATGAATGTTGAAAAAATCAGTAAGCAAGTTTCTATTAATAAAAATGATATTGATGGAAGAATAGAATACTTAGATGAAAATAGAATTGAAGGATGGGCATTTAATAAGTTGTCACCAAAAGAGAAAATTGAAATTGAAGTAATTAGTGGATCTAATAAATTTAAATTTATTGCAGATCAGTTTCGCATTGATTTGCATAATGCTGGTATTGATGATGGTTTTCATGCGTTTGTTTACCATTTTCCTTCTCAGATCTCTCGCGATGAAATTAATAAAACTAAGATTTTTGCTAAACTATATAATACAGAAATAAGGTTTACTAATAATGCTCTTCAAATGATTTCAGCTCGCAGTGTAGATGATAATATTGATTTAATTAAGGCTGTTAAACAGAAAACTAAAAAAACGATACTTGATGCGTTAACTAAGCAATATACATCTGTTTCTAGTTTTGATAAAATTGAAACTGGAAATAAATACCAAACGATTGAATTGGGAACTGAAAGTTTAAAAGGTTTTAGAGAAAATAGAGAGTTTTGTTTAAAAGGAATTGATTTTAAACAAAAAAAAGTTTTAGATTTAGGATCAAATTTAGGTGAAATTAGTCGGCTAGCTAGATCTCTAGGTGCAGAAATGGTAGATGGTTTTGAGTATGATCCTTATTTTATTCATATAGCAAATTTGATAAATTCTTATAATGATGTCACAAGGGTATCTTTTTTTCAAAGAGATATTACTGATAAGGCAGTTTATCAAGGACAGTATGATATTGTGTTGGCTTTTTCGGTATTTACTTATGTTTGCAATAATATAGAACAAATTTCTAATATAACAAATGAAATGTTTATTTTAGAGACGCATAATATAGAGGAAAATTGGGAAGATCTTTATATAAAGCCAATACTATCTTTTTTTCCGTACTATTGCGTGTATGCTACAACTGATTGGGGGGCTAATATAGAAGGTGAAAGAATGATGATAGCGTTTTCTAAAGAAAAATATACTTTAGAAAAGTTTATTTTTTCTAGAGCCCAGCATTTTCGCTGGCCATCAAAATATGTTAAATTGATTGATTTGGAAAAATCGGAATTCTCATTTTCTAGAAAATTTATTGAGTGGTTAAAACTAAAAAAAGCAGAAAAAAATTTACGAGAAGTAGTTAATGATGAATTGGAAAATGTTCTTGATTTCAAAAAAATGCCTGATTATAAGGATTCAATTTGGGGAATAAGCTACTGGTTATATTTTCTCAAAGGATATTTTGAGTATTGCGAAGCGGGAGAAGTGGTTCAATCAAATGCATATCTTGTTTTTTATAAAGAACTAGCTCAAGATACTATGTATGATCCTCCGTTAGTTGACATTATAAATGATGATGAGAAATTGATAGAACGAATTCAATTTAGATATAGAGAAGTAGATATAATTCTTAATTCAAAATTAGAAGTTGCTGAAATTGAACCAGTACTTATTTTTAACCCTGGTTATGAAAATAAAAATATATCTTTTTATACTACATTAAGCAACGAAAGAAATTCATGTTCAGATATTGATGGCTATCACCGTATCATGTCTTCTTTGATATTTGACAAAAAAAATGCTCCGTATATGTCAATTATGTTTCCTTTTTCACCAGGATATATAATCTGAAGGAAGTGTATGAATGGAACCGTTAACAAGAGCTTACGAACTAGCAGCTGAGAAGCTTATGCAGAAAATAAGGGATTTGAATAAGCCGGTGATCTTTTTTGGGGCGAACAATATTTCAGAATATATGCTTGCATACAAAGACATTGCGAGCAAAGTGCTATTTATCATTGATTTGTATAAAGAAGGCTATTTGAAAGGGAAGGAAATAAAAAAAACCAATGCGATTAAGACAGCAGATGATGTGTTTATTTGCATAAATTCAGTGGATCATGCTGAAGGAATGTATCGATGTATCGCAGAAGTGGATGAAGAGGGAACAAAGCGTTGTATTCGGTTTGATGAAATCGTGAATGATACGCCAACTTTTTCAGCAGAACCTAGTCAGTTAGAGTGCGGTGCTTCTGAGCCAAAGATTAGTGAAAGCACAGCGTATGAAAAATATGGCTCAGCATTTGCAATGGTTGAACACGTTAGTGTAGTGGGACGGTTGCTAATTGTGATTGGCTGGGCCAAAGAGACGATGACTGAACTTTACATAGGTGAAAGCACGAAAAATTTTGTAGCGGAGGCATATTGGTATTCTAGAGCAGATCTTAATGCTTTTTTTAAGTTGCCTACTGAGGCGTATAGCGGTTTTATTCTTGTAACCACGATGACAGATCTTTTTGCAAGCAAACCAGAAAAACTTACATTGCGGATAGGGAATGCTATAAAACAAGCTGTCGAAGAGGTCGACTGGAGCGATGTAGATCTTCTTAAACCTTACCAACAGCGGTTGCATGAAGCAATAAGTGCCTATGGAGCAAAGACACCATTGCATGGAGCTCTAGACCAATGCTGGGTTATTCCTGGACAAGGGGTTTTTTGTGTCGGTTGGCTTCTTTCTAGGGAAGCGCCACTAGTTTCCCTAACCCTATTGAAAGAAAATCATTCTGAAAAAACGGTGTTAAAGGGGTGTTGGTTTTCGCGCGGTGATTTGCAGCAACTGTACCCCAAACAGTACAGTAAGGCAGGTCTTATAGTATATTTTCCAATACCTGGCGTTTTGGTTGAGAAAGAAGAGTGTGATTTGGAAACGGTGCTATTGGCTCAGGATGCTGCTGGGAATAGTCGCTGTTTCCTCACGAAGCCAGTAACCGTCAAAGAAAAATCTTGGGATTTTGTAAAATATATTGTTCCCTTGTTGAATGTAAGCGATCCAAATTTACGTTATCTTTTAGATGAGCATATTGGGCCGGCATTGAAGGATTATGGGAAAATTTGCCCTCCGCGCCATTGTGAGCCCCAGGTTCAACAGTATCTACAGCCGGTCGAGGCGCCTGAAGTTTCAATTATTGTACCCATCTATGGACAAGTTGATTTTGTTAATTTTCAACTGAGTCAGTTTGCTAATGATACTGATTTTCAAAAAAAAGTAGATTTAATTTATGTGCTAGATGACCCAGAAAAGAAAAGCTGGTTTTGGCGGTATTGTCATTCGATGGCGCCTATTTACCAAGTCCCGTTCCGAGTGATAACATATGAGGAAAACTTGGGCTATTCGGCTGCAAATAATATCGGGGTCAGCTTTGCCAAAGGCAACAAAATTATTTTATTAAACTCTGATGTGATTCCGAAAAAACCAGGCTGGGTGACGACGCTGCTTTCTGAATACGCGAACTATTCTAACATAGGGGCTTTGGGCGTGAAGCTCTTATACCCGGATGGTTCGTTGCAGCATGATGGTATGGAGTTTCGGCGTCGCACGGACATCGGGGAAATGTGGTTTAACATTCATCCTCGCAAAGGCTTGCCCGATGTTTCTGCACCGCAAGAAACATATGATGTTCCTGCCGTGACCGGGGCTTGCCTACTTATCGATAAGAAGTTGTATCATGAAGTGGGGGGGCTGGAAGAAAGTTACCTGCGGGGAGATTTTGAAGATTCTGACCTGTGTTTAAAACTGACTGTTCGCAATAAGTTGAATTATTATACAAACAAAACGATTCTATATCACTTGGAACGGCAATCGTTTAAAAGCAATGAGGAATGGAAAGAAAAGCTGACACTCTTCAATTGTTGGCAACATACGATGCGCTGGGATAATACGATTACAAAATTAATGGAAAGGTATCAATGAGATGGGTGAAAAAATATTAATTATTAGTCATGGCCATCCGCGCTTTAACAAGGGGGGCGGTGAAATTGCGGCCTATAATCTATTTAAGCAGTTGCTTGCAGAAGGCAAGGACGCATATTTCTTGGCGGCATGTTATAGTCCTTTAGGGCGCCATGGAGGGACTCCTTTTTCCTGTCTTAATGGAAGAGAATTATTATTTTACTCGTCGATGCATGATTTTTTCTGGATGTATCCCGGGGATCGTCAAGTAATTTGGAATGAATTTGACGAGCTTTTGCAGTCAATCAAACCGACCATTGTCCATTTTCATCATTATATTCACGTGGGCATAGAGATGCTGAGACAGGTACGAAATTACGAAATGACGCTAGGCCGTAAGGTGAAACTTTTGTGTACTCTCCATGAATTTATAGCAATTTGTCCTAATCAGGGGCAAATGATCAATCGAAACAATTATAAACTTTGTTATGAATCGATGCCCATTGCCTGCGTGGAATGCCTGCCGCAGTATACGGAAGAACAGATGTTCATGCGCAAACTATTTATTAAGTCTTTTTTTGAATTGGTTGATCATTTTATTTCACCTAGTCATTTTCTCAAGCAGAGATATGTTGAATGGGGCATTGACGAGGGGAAAATTACAGTGCTGGAGAATGGACAAAAAGAAGAGGTTAAGCTGGCACCGAAGAGCCGCCAGCCCAATCGAACTATAGTAACTTTTTCCTATTTCGGGCAAATTAATCCCTACAAAGGCGTGGACGTATTCTTGTCTGCTTTAGACCATTTAACAACGGCGCAACGAAAGAAGATTCGCCTTCACATTCATGGGAGCGGCTTAGAGAATCAGCCCAGTGAGTTTGTCGAGAAGGTGGAGAGATTGTTGACTGCCTATGAAGATATGGTTATTTTCCAGGGTTCTTACGAGTCGGAGGAGTTAGGAGCGCTAATGGCGGAAACGGATTGGGTGGTTATGCCGTCTATATGGTGGGAGAACTCACCGCTGGTTATTCAGGAAGCGTTTAAATTTGGCCGGCCGGTTATTTGTAGCAACATTGGCGGCATGGCGGAAAAAGTAAGAGACGGCGTGGATGGCTTTCATTTTCACGTTGGCAAACCCGCTTCCTTGGCAGCAGTCTTGATAAAAGTTACGGAAGAAAAAGGCATATGGGATGCTGTTTACAAACGATTGCCTATACCGCTGACAATTGAAGCATCGTGTAAGGAACATATTCAGCTATATAATTCTATTGGTTGATTGTAAAATGAAGTAGAACACTTAAGAAAATAGTCCATGGTGACTTTTCTTCGTATGGTAGAATGGAGTTTTCACACAACCATCACCAATGAGGAGGCAATCACTATAGACTGCCATGATTATATCATACAAGAGGCAGAACGCAAGCGTAGTCAGCACTTAGGGCAAGAAGAACGAGGGACTATTCAGCACCTAAAGAAGCAGGGTTATTCATTGAGAGAGATCGCTCAAGCCATCAATTGCTTGCCAAGGACGGTTATGAACGAGTTGCGCCGGGGAACGCCGCTGCGCAAAAGCCACAGAGGTCGTCCGCTCACGAATACAACGCCAAACGAGGCCACGCGGTGGCCAGAGCAGAACACGCTGCAAGAAAACACATCGCATAACGGATGCTCGGCCTTTATCAAATGGGTGTTTAAAGAAGTTCACAGCCGTAAGTGGTCCTTAGATGCTTGTGTAGGCCATGCAAAGCTTCATAACCAATTCCCTAAAGAGCAGTTGGTGTGTACCAAAACACTATACAATGAACTGGCATTCGGAAACTTGCCTTTATCACTTTTTGACGTGCTAGAAGTGCTTAAACGCAAGCGCCGAAAGCTCAAAAGCCATGAGTATAAACGTCTGAAAGGCCTTAGCGCTGATGAGCGCCCTGCTATTGTTGCGGAATGCGCCGATTAGGACATTGGGAAGCCGACACAGTGGTCGGCCAGCGCAATGGCAAAGAAGCTGTCGTTTTGACACTAAGGGGCATGGGAGTTTTCTTTGGTCATTCTTACTCGTCTTGGGAGAGAGCCGTAAACTACCGTTCGACTTTATCAAAGTGTTCAACTTGCACTTGCAATTTACGAACTCAAACGACTTTACCTACAATTTAAAAGTTGATGAGATACTAGTATTTGGTGCAAAGATGGATTGAACGAAGTGAAAAGCAGCACTTTTAGGTGCGCTAGAAATCATCCCTTATAGGGCTGGTGCATGCCACCTTGGGCGGTCATGCACTTTTGAACAAGTGCTAGTTTTCTACATAAAGGAGAGCGAAAATGAATACTACTGATAGTATTTTTGATATTTATTCTTTTGGATTTGATAGCAAAAATTCAAGTTGGGTTCTTTCAGGAAAAGAAAATGATGACATTATTGAAGTCCCTATAATGAATAGCAGTGGAGAGCATGCAGTGGAAATTACCACAAAAGCATATATGGATCTAGAGAAAAATGAAATTTACAAACAGTCTTTAGAAATTTTTCTTGACTGCGAAGATTTTGACAAGGAGAATATTAAACTTTCGTTTTATATGCCTAATCAGGGGCATTGCTCTCCAATTTGTCATTACAAGAGACTGGAAGATGATTGGTGGTTGCTAGAAGGATATTTTTATTGCAAGGAAGCAAACAAAACTAGAAAACTAGATTTATTGTTTACTAAAAAACCTAAAAAGGAAATAAAAAAAGCATACATACGTAAACCATCCTTGCTAAAATGTGCTGAAATAAATAAATTTATAGACGAAATATTTATTGACATTACCTTTGATCAAATTGAACGATTATGGTATTTTAATGTTTCAGGGACTATTATTAGCGAATGGAATAATGAATATAAATTCGGAATCGAAATGTACTTAGACGAAACTTTTTTATCTAAAACATTTTCAATAAAAAATAGAGACAATAAGACTAGCGAATTTTCTTTTATGACACCCGTTCCTTGGGAATTTGTTAAAGAAAACAGTAATGTTATTACAATAATGGCGATGGAGACTGAACAATGCCTATATAAAAAGAAAATAGATATTATGCAAATTTGTTCAGATAATCAAACACAACTATATTTAAAAGGCTTGAAAGAAGTAGAATCTAATAATTGGCAAAGTGCAACAGCTTATATAAGAAATTTCAGTGATTATTTATTGATGGCTAATGGTAAAAGAAAGTGTATATTGAATCAAGAAAATAGATTTGATAGATTAGATGATTGTAAATCTAATAACATGAGCATTAAAAAAATAAATATACAAAGTACATCTACTAGTGAGTTGGAGCTACTTTATGATAATGACATTAAACTTGACTTAGCACTATTATCTCTCCATGATGGTATAATATATTCAAACTATTTAGGAAGTCAAGTTGTTGAAGAAAACTATCAATATAGAAGTAGTTTTTCTTATAATTCTACATCATACAAATATTGGCCACCTATAGATGTATTGTCGTTGTTTACAGGAGTTGCTATCGATGCGGGGGCAGTATATTGTTATTGTCCTTTTTCGGGCACGCTATTAAAGGCGATTAGGTCTTTTTATATACCGGTTTTATCAAATGTTATGGCATACTTATTTATATCTAATAATCGAAAGTTTTTTCTTTTGACAGGAACGTGGCTTTCGGAAAAGTTTGCCTTGTTTTTTCCAGAAGAAGGGCTTTTTCTTTTGACATCTAGTTTTTCCTCAAGGCAATTTGATGATAATCAACTGGAACTCATAGCAAAATATTTAAAGTCAATTAAATATGACGAAAATCAACAGTCGGATGATATGTACCTTATTATTGGCACATTAGGGAATTTAGGGCATTATTTTTGGCAACAATTATCTGGTTTGAATTCATTAATTGAGAATAATAAAATCGGAAAAATAAAAAAAATATTATTAGGGCCATATGATAAATTATCATCAAAAGAACTATTTCCTGAGATTTCGGAAAAAACGATTGAGTTTGATTCTATAGAGGAAATAGCAAAATTCACAAAAGATAATTGTGGACAATACATATGTTTTTCTGAGCGTATTATACCTAAAGAATTGAGAGAAAGAATTGTCACATATAGTATTGCTAAAACTAATGGTGACAATTATGTTGAAATTCTAAAGTTGAAGAAAAATCATTTTATATTATGGATTAATATTAGAAGTCATAATAAATATTGGTGCGATCAAGTTCATGGTTTTGCATATATAATTAATAAATTGCATATGTACGTTGATTTATGTGTTGTTTTTGATGGTACACTAGATTCTGATGAAACTATAAATCAGATTACTTCATTATTATATTCTAGTATCAAAGTAATAAAAGCAAATGCGTTTCCTTTGCATAAGACAATCGCAGTTGCCGCGCTTGCTGATTTTTACATTACGGTAGTAGGATCAGGCTTAGTCCTTAATTCCTGGATTAATAAAACACCAGGAATTGCTTATGCAAACACGCCACACTTAAATCAAAAAGAATTTTGGTTTAAGGTAGCAGAAGACGTTATTATGCCGCAGTTTTTACCTCATGAATATGTGAAGGAATTTGATAATACAATGTATGGAAATTATGAAATTAACTGTGTCGATTTTTGGAAGTATATAAAAAAGATGATTAAAAAAAGCGTTTCAAAAGAACGGATGAGTAGTGTTTCTAAAAATAATGAATTTTGGAAAGCAGGTATAGAATAGTATGTCAAAAGAAATTGCATGTGTTGTTACCAGTATAAATTATCCTACGATGGCAATGAAGAAAATTATTAAAAACGAGCTTCTTAAAGTAATCGTTGTTGCTGATAAAAAAACACCAAAAGATTGGCAGTATGATGAAGTTGAGTGTTTGTCAGTCGAATTGCAAGAACAGATAAAGCTCCCTCTAGTTGACCGATTGCCATGGAATCATTATGGGAGAAAAATGTTAGGATATCTTTGGGCTATAAGGAATAAATATGACGTGATTTACGATACTGATGACGATAATTTTCCCAAAAAAAACTGGTATTCTCCGGAATTTTTTGGGGAATTTTTGACGACACAGGATAATTTATCGTTTTTAAATGTCTATCAGCATTTTTCGAGTCAGGCTATTTGGCCGAGAGGGCTACCTTTGAATCTTGTGAAAAAGGATTATTCTAGTTCGCTTTCATCTGCATGCAACAGACCTGTAGATGTTGCGGTCTGGCAAGGTTTAGCTGATGCTGATCCAGACGTAGATGCTATTTATCGACTAATTTTAGATAAAGAGTGCTTTTTTGAATCTAAGCCACCGTTAGTTTTAGGAAAAGGTACTGTGTGTCCATTTAATTCACAAAATACTTTTTTTTCAACAAAAGCATTTTCTTTGTTATATATTCCATGTACTGTAACCTTTAGATTTTGCGATATTTTACGCGGTTTAGTTGCACAACCTATTTTATGGGAATATGGATTGCATTTGGGCTTTTTTGAAGCAACAGTTGTTCAAGAACGTAATCCACATGATTATTATAAAGATTTTTTATCTGAAATACCGATGTATATGAATTCAGATAAAGTAATTTCGTCATTAGTAGGAAAAATTTCTTCAAGGTTTTCTATAGAGGAAAATCTAATTTTAGCTTATGAAGAATTATATAGACAAAAAATAGTATTCAAAGAAGAACTTAATATTCTTGAAGATTGGATCAAATCGTTAGAAATATGCAAAAGCCAGAAATGAATGAATCTTGACACATGGGGGTTAGGACCTCAACTTTCGCAGCTGGGAATAGGGAAATAAGCCTTGATATAATTGGGCAAGGCAGCCATCCAATTGTATAGTTGCTTTTCGATAAAAACCGAAAGTTTTTTTGAAGACTTCTTCTTCACCTCGTCTAAAAGATCTAGCAGTTGCTTTAAAGCAATCACCCAGTCCAAATCGGCAATTTCATCGCATAATGCTAAGAATAACCCACCTAATGTACGAGGATCAGACTGTTGACGGTGCTGCCAGCTAAGCAGGATATATCGGGGAAAAACAATCGTTGTATGGCTGATCATCATATCGTAAGATCGCCCTTGAAACTCCTTTTGCAGCTTTAAAAGCGCTTTGGTACATTTGAAGAAGGTCTCAATATCCCAACGCATCGAATAAATGCGGATGATTTCGTCA
>SAAJ01000124.1 GCA_009929485.1 Negativicutes bacterium | reverse complement strand
TTGGACACAAGGAGTTTCCATTCCATAGATGAGGTCAGAGCCAGCCTGTCCGCCTATGTCAGCCGTTACAACATGAACATCCATGGTTCCTTAAACGGGAAAACACCCCAGGACAGGTTCTTTGCTGAACCGGAATGCATCCGCAGGCTCCCACAGGACAAAATTGATGAAAGCTTCCTTCTGGAAGTCGAGCGCCGCGTCTCAGCTGACAGCGTTGTCGTTATTGACCAAAGAGAATACGAAGTGGATTTCCGCTTTGCCGGCCGGCGCATCCGGCTCCGCTATTCACCTGACATGAAAGAGGTTTTCGTAGTGGAAGCAGAAGATGCCCTGACACCCATCAGGCTGCTGAACAAGCAGGAGAACTCCATGGTTAAGAGGGAAAAGACATATCTGTGCGGAGGCGATAAATGATGGACTACACAGCAAGATACGGATTGGAATTCAACCCGTTCCTTAAGAATTCCAAGGAAATACTTGTGGTTACAAACGAATACAAAGAAGCATCCTACCGGCTGGATTACCTGGCCAAGACCAAAGGTTTCGGCCTGCTGACAGGAGGGGCCGGCAGAGGGAAAACAACGGTGCTCAGGAACTGGGCCGGCAAATTGAACCCATCCCTCTACAAAATGGTTTACTCCAGCCTCTCGACGCTCACGGTAAACGATTTTTACCGCAATCTGGCCGAAGAACTGGGCGCACAGCCCAGTTTCCGCAAGCCTGACAACTTCAGGTGCATTCAGGAAGAAATTACACGTCTGTCCATAGAAAAAAAGAAAACACCGGTTATTATTATTGACGAAGCGAATTACATCAACAATGCCATCCTCAACGACCTGAAAATCCTCTTCAATTTCGAGATGGATTCCAGGGACCGTGCGGCGGTGCTGCTCGCCGGTCTCCCGCAGCTGAACTCCACTCTGCGGCTGAGCATGCACGAGCCTTTCCGGCAAAGGATTGTCATGAACTACAACATGGAAGGCATGAACAAGGAAGAAGGACGAAACTATATACATGAAAAACTGGAAGGAGCAGGCTGCTCTCAGCCTGTATTCGAAGATGCGGCCATAGAGGCGGTGCTTAACGCCTCTGATGGCACGCCTCGACTTATTAACAAATACTGCAACTCCAGCCTGCTTTTTGGCAACAACCAAAAAGCAGGGCAG
>SAAJ01000080.1 GCA_009929485.1 Negativicutes bacterium | reverse complement strand
AAGGGCGGTAATGAGGTTTTGGGTGGCTTGTCTTAACATAAAATCCTCCGTTTCCGACAGCCAGCCCCACTATTCCGTGGTTTCATTGTACCACGGAACAGGGGCGGCTGTACAGCGGTAAAAGTGATAAATCTGCTTCTTTACAGCTTGTCAAATCGCCTTTTTTTGTGTAGCAGCGGCTTCCGCTTCCAGTACCCTCGCCATCTTGTCGGCGGCGGTGCTGGTGGTGTCTTTCTTGAAAAAGCCGGACACGACAAGAACGGTATTCCCCATGCGGATTTCCGTCACGCAGTCGGGGCGGCGGGTGGTACGGTGGTCGTGCTGCTTGATATTCTCCATAGGCAATACTCCTTTCATTCAGCCAGCAGTTTCTTCATGGTTTCCATTTTCCGCTTTGCGGTTTCCTGCCGGAAGTTGACGCCAGTAAAGCGTATCGGGACGCACATGGACAGCAGTCGGTCATAAATCCGGGAATGGGCCGTGTCTGTCGGCTTTTTCAACTCGTCCAGCGGGCGGTTGGTGGTGGCGATCAGCGGCTTGTTGCTGCGGTATCGGGTATCAATCACATGGAATACCTGTTCCAGTCCATAGTCGGTGCCACGCTCCATGCCGAAGTCGTCAATGATAAGCAGCGGATAGCGGCAAAGGCGGGAAATATACTCATTCCGGCCTGTAAAGCCGGGAGAGAGGTCGCCCAGGATAACGGCGAAGTTCGTCATATATACGGGGACTTCTTTCTCCATGAGGGCGTTTGCGATACAGCCCGCAAGGTAGCTTTTCCCGTTGCCGACGTTCCCCCAGAACAGGCAGCCGATGTTTTCGGCCTGCATTTCTTCCCAATGCTCCGCATACCGCCGGGCAATCCCGGTCTGCGGGTTTCTGCCGTTGTCGTTCTCGAATGTCCATTGCTGCATGGCTGAGTCGGCAAAAGCCCTCTGTTTCAGATTTTCCACGGCTTCCACATGGCGGCGGTGTTCCTCGGCGGCCTGCCGCTGCTCACGGGCGGCTCTCTGGCAGTCGCACTCTGCCGGGTGGCGGTCACGGCCAAACAGCTCCTTACCCTCCGGGAAGTAGGCTTCTTTCGGCGTATGGCACTTTCCGCAGTAAAGCAGTCCGTCCTCGCCGATATAGTCCTCCATCTCCGGGGCGGCGGTTGTCATGTTCTCCAAAATATCTTTGATTTCACTTGTCATAAGCTTTCTCCCTCCATACAGGTATAGTCGGGGATGCCCTGTTTTACGGCTCCCTTTTTGTCATTGGCCGCCCATCTGTGCAAGGCGGCGGCATAATTCTGGTAGGCTTTCCCGCTGGCGGCAAGGTAATGGCTCATTTCCTCAATCAGCCGTTCCAGCCTGTCCGGGTATTCTGCCTGTAACTCGTCATATTCGTCCTTTGACAGAAAAATATTCTCATATCGGCCATAAGCTGTGGGCGGCTCCCCACTCGCTCTCATTGTTTGGTTCTCTATTAAGTTGTTTATATTAGTTTTGTTAGGGGTCGGTTTTCCGACCATCATAGGGTCGGTTTTCCGACCGTCATAAGGTCGCTTTTCCGACTGTATGAGGGTCGCTTTTCCGGCCATCAGTTGGTCGGAAAACCGTACCACTGGGACAGGCGGCACTTTCACATAAAGCCGATTGGGTGCGGAGAAGCCCCGCCGTTCCCGTTCTAAAAGCCCGGCTGCGTCCAGTTCTTTCAAGGCTCCCTTGATGGCGGTACAACCCTTGTCCAGCATTTCCGCTATCTCCGCAACGGGGTAGACAATGAATATCCTGCCCTCGCCGTCCTGCCAGCCGTTCTTCTGTGACAGGGTGGAGCGGTCTAATAAAAGCGCATACAGCAGCTTGGCGGTCTGTGAAATCTCCATTTTCAGCAGGAAACGGGGGTATGGAAGATAGGCGGGCAGCGTGGTGTCTGCCCTGATATAATCAGCGATAGTATCACCTCCCTCTGTGTTGTGTCGTTTTTGGGCTTTGTCACGCATTAGGACGGCATTTCCGGGGGGAAAGGATAAATGTATCGCATACCCTTTGACACCCACGAAAAAAGCCTTGATTTATGCGGGTTTGAAAGGCTCTAAAGCGTGACATTTCTGCCTTTGTTTCCGCTTTCTCTCGGCGGCTTTGCGTTTCTTCATGCACCCGGCGCAGCCGGGGCAGTATTTCCCCCGGTTGGATTTGGGGACAAAGGCCGCCCCGCAGACCGCGCAGCGTTTCCGGCTCCCCCGGTACAAGAGGGCTGCGGCCAGCTCCCCGTCAAGGGGCAGGACAGCCACACGGAACCAGCGGCACATGAGGGAATAGGAAATGCTCTGGACGCACACGCAAGGCTCCCCGTCGTCTAACAGCAGGCAGTTCCCCTCGTCGTAGTTACAGCACTCATGCACAAGGCGGCGGGCTGCCTGGTGCTGGCGGTAGTCCATGCGGGACGGCTTATCGTTCATGGCTCTGCTCCTTTCTGCGGTGCGGCTCTTCCCGGCGCAAAATCTGGTCGATGTTCCGCTTGACGGTCTGCAACTCCCTGAACCGCTGCTTCTGTTCGTGATAGGTGTTGTACAGGCCGTCTTTCTCGGAGATAAGCTGCTCGATCTCGGCCTGCAACGCTTTTCGGCCGGGCAGCTTGGTAAGCCCCTGTGCCTTGAAATACCGGGCGGCGGCTTCGGCTATGATAAAATCGCTCTCGTTTGCCTGGCGGTATGCGGCGCGGGCTTTCTCGGATTTCTGCGCTTTCAGCCCCTCGCGGATGGGCTTGGTCTTGGCATAGGCAAGTACCTGTTGCCGCAACTCCCTTTTCCCTTGCAGCTTCGTTTCCAGTGCTTTCAGTTCGCCGCTGGTCTGGCGCATTTCCTGATAGGCGGTAGCAACGGCGGCTTCAAGCTGTTCCGGGGAAGAAAAGCCGTACTGTTGGTAGATGGTCAGGGTCTTGGCGGCCTGTTTCAGATTGTGTATCTTCGCCCATCGTTCATAGCCTTTGCCCTTGCCCTCGGCCATCTTCTGCTCAATGTCCACAAGCCGCTGCACACTGTCCTGTCTGGGGTCGATTTTCCCTGTCTTTTCGCCCTGTAAGCGGCCTTTCCCGGCGTGTAGGTATTCGGGTATGGCTGCGGTCTGTTCGGCGGCTCTGGCGGCTTGGTGCTGCGGGGTGTAGCGAACCGTTACGCCCCTCTGGGCGTTCTGCTCCAAAACGGCAAGGACGGCGGTGCGGTCAAAGTCGCCGCCCAGCTTCCGGGCGGTGATAGGCTTCGTCCTGTCTGGCGTGAGGTAGGACAGCCGCCCCCGGCTCTCCTTGACGGTCACACCCTCCCGCAACAGCAGAGAGGAAAACTCGTCAAAGCTGGCAGCGGTGGCAAGGGCTTTCCGTAGGGTCTGCCGCAGCTTCTCCTTGTTCGTTTCAAACTTGGTCTGCCGGGGCGTGATACCGCCTGCAATCATGGGGGCGTTCTGCTTGTCCAGTGCGGCCTGTCCCTTTTTCTGCGCCCAATATTCCCGGTCTGTGACACGGTTCTTGCTGCCGTTCAAGAGGTCGATTTGGTAAAGTCCTTCCCGGTGGCACATCTCCATGACCTCGGACTTGAAGTAGCGTAGGGCTGCGTCGGTGCAGCGGTGCTTGCACCCGGCTTTCGTGTCCGCTGGCCTGTCCATGTAGGGCAGGAACGGCACTTCCTCTATCCGCAGGCTGTTAATGACGATATGCACATGGATG
This sequence comes from Negativicutes bacterium, assembly GCA_009929485.1. Lineage (GTDB taxonomy): Bacteria > Bacillota > Negativicutes > Anaeromusales > Anaeromusaceae > Anaeromusa. The sequence goes on along the minus strand of SAAJ01000080.1, from coordinate 2,572 downwards.
TTGCCGCTGTGGTTATGCCCGTCCGGGTGGGTGCAGACAAGGGCCTGATGGCCGGGGAAATGCTCTTTACAGAATTGCTCCCCCAACGCCTGCGCCCGGTCTACGGTCAGGCCGTTGTCCGGCCCGTCCCGTGGGTCAAAGCTGATGATATAGTGGTGGCTTTTCACATCCTCCCGCCGCTGATTTTTCTCATAGCGGAGATTGGAGCGCATACACGCAACGGCAAAATCCTCGCCGCCGCAGTTCAGCGTGGACAAGCGATAATCCTCACGGGGGATAAGCCTGCCGTTTTCATCAAGGACGGGCTTCATAGTAAATTCGTCATGCTCAAAGAGCAGGTATTGTTCGGCGGCTCCGTAGTCGGCGTTCTTAGAGCCTAAATGCTTGAGTGTTGCCAACGGCGTCACCTACTTTCTTTAGGACTTCATACTTGAGGGCGGCAAGGTCGGCGGCCGCTTCCCGCAATTCCTTTGCCATAGCCGGGTAGGGGCTATGCCACTCGTTGAGGGTGCGGGCAATCTGGTTGAGATTGCCGCCAATCCTGCCGTACTCGGCTGTGAGCTTCCCGACAGCGGAGAGCAGCTCGTCATTGACTGACGACACATGGAGTACGGGGCGTATGGTAGTGCGCCGGATGGCCTGCCGGAGAAATTCGGACTGACTGATACCATAGGGCGCAAGCCGTTCTGTGAAGTCGGCGTATTCTTCATCGGTCAGCCGGGTTTTCACAACATGGCTGCGGTGGGGGGTGTTGTATCGCTTCGGCATGGGCTGTAAACCTCCTTTCACTTATCACAAAAAATGGGCTGGTCTGTTAGCTATTTTCGGGGCATTTCCTGTCTGCCGGACAGAAATATTTTTGCGGCGTAAGCCGCATAGCAGGGTTTGGGGAAGGCACTCCCCAACAAGTTTCCCGCGAGGGGCAAAACCGCAGAATTGCGGATTTTGGCACCGTGGTAGAAACTTGCTCTAAGTAAGCCGTAGATTTCCCCTTGCACTTACTACTCGTATAGCTGCCGCCTGTTTTGGCCGGATTTCTGCAAAAATCTTACGGCGTGGGGCGATTTTTACCCGCAGTTCTTTCTTTCCGCTAAAGATACATTTCAAAGGCCGCCAGCTACCCGCTTGCCGGGAATTTTCTCAAATTTTCCTTTGCCTTAGAAATACAGAAAATGCAGATTTGGCTACCGCCGCAGAAAATTTTTTGTTTCCGGCTTCACCTACCTACTACGGATGACTTTGCGATTTTGCCAAACGGATAAAGAAAAAAGCAGCAAATCTTTTTCAGACTTACTGCTTTCGCTGGCCGCCGATGGGCGGTGGATATTCAGTTTTGAAAGTTCAGGTCAGGTTGGCCCGATGATGGATAGCACAATAAATTCCTGTTTTCCCTTTAAGGCATTGTGCATTTTTTCTATTTCTCTTGATGATTATTTTTTTCATAATCAATCAATGTACCTATAACAATTCCAATCAACATTCCGATACCTGCACAAATAGAAATAGCAAAAAGATTTTGCAAAAACGCCCATGCCAACACACCTATGCAACCACCGACAATAAATCCTGTTAATAAGCCAATAGTTAAGTATTTATTACTTTTCATATTGCTATATCTCCCCTAAAAGTATATTTGTCGTTGGTTCTATTATACTATGACCTGCTTCCTTTAGGAATAGATGAATTGTAAACTGGCTGGAGTGAAACCGCTAATGACAGCCAGTGTTTGTTCTTTGTTTATCGGTCAAAGCGAAATTTGAACAGGGCGGCAATGAGCTGTTGCTTTATATGTTCCTCAACTTCGGCGTTGACTTTCCCGTGTACTTTGGAACAGTAGCGGATATATCCGGCATAGTGGGAAAGAATGGTGTCGATTGCGTCCGGGTCGCCCTCATGGGCTTTGACGATTGTTTCATAGGGGAGAAGTTTACTCATAGTCATTTCCCTCCATGAGCCGCCTTAACCGCTGCAAGGCAAGCCGGATATGCCGCCCCGCTGTGCTGCGTGTCCGGCCAATATGTACGCCGATCACTCGCTGCGGCTGGCGCAGGAAATAGTAACGAAAAATTTCTTCCTGCGTCTGCTCCGGCAAAAGGGCAAGGGCGGCGGCAAGCTCCGCATGATACAGAACGGCGGTCTGGCCGCAGGCGGTAAAAAGATATTCTTCAAGCTACTCCGGCTCGGCAAGCTGGACAAACTTTTCACTCATCAGATAATCAAGGGAAACTTCCCGTTCCCACCTCCGGCGCAGCTTCAAGATTTTATCTATGGCTGCGTGACGAATGACTACCTTGCAAAAGGCATTGAATGTGTACTGGATATGCACCTTGTAGGCTTCATCTTCGGTCATGGAAATTCCCCCTCTCTGAATAATAGTGCGGGGCGGCAGTACTCCTTGCTGTCGCCCCTTGATTGCCTACCAGCAAAGACGGGCGGGGCTGTCAACGACGGCGCGAAGCGGCGTTCATTTTATCGTTGACTGGCTCGGCTGGGTTTGCTATTTACCCGACAAACTTGAATTTATTTTAAGCTATCACGTTTTACCTTCTTAAGCCTTACTATCATTACCATA
>SAAJ01000123.1 GCA_009929485.1 Negativicutes bacterium | reverse complement strand
GACGGATTACTGGTAATATATAATGCAGTTACACTGCATATAATAAGTATAGTAATATCTATTACTATGGTTGTATATACCAGTAGGAGTTAATACTTAATAATAAGACTGTGTTAATAAGTTATACTGTACTTAAGAATATCAGTGATATTAGTTATATTATATACTATTCTAGTATATTAACCGTTTCGTAGATTGCATCTACTCAACTCTATAGTAGAGAACGAGTAAACTTACATACTGGGGTCAAAAGCTGTAAAACTTTATACAAGTTTAACATTTGACTGTAGCTATTGTTAATGTTTATTAATATTATTTTAACCTATTTAATATACATTTAAGCATTGTTAACATTCCCGATAGCTGTGGTAAAAAATATATATAAAAAAATTTTACATGTGTGTAGAGTATGTCTGTGTGTATGGAATGTCTGTGTGTGTATAGAATAGTACTGTGTCATCACCCCGCCATCGTCGCTTGGATGGAAGTCCCCGGTGGCTTGGATGAAAGTTAAGTTACAATGATGAGGTATCACAGTATTAACTATTAAAATTCTTAGTATTATGAAGTATTATAGCTTTCTAATGAATGTTTCATTCGCAGAGATGCGGATGATCGTGAACGAGTGTGAAAAGCGTAACATTCGGCTCTTGACCTGTATGCAACAAGCAGATCTCTGGGTTCGGTACGCAAGTGTCGAAATGGAAATCAAGCACGGAGACCAAGTCATGTATTACATGGCTGCGCTGGGTGCGTTCGATCAAGGTCGTACGTTGACGGAGGAGGACGTACGCCTATTCTAATCCGTATTGTGCAGTCTAATTAAAGTTAGGCTGCATTTATTATTCTTTAGTATTAACAATTAAATAATTATCAATATGAGTAAAATTTACGGAGTTTACATTGCATACTCTAAATACGATGTAATGCCAGATAGCGTGTGTGCAGACGATACTGTGCCAAATTATCCAGTAGAAGCTGGTAGAGTAGTGTTGTGCGAAACGAAGCTTGAGCAAATGGAAGTATATGCGAACACGCCTTGCCCAGCGTTACAAGTCTTTGAAGCTGACTCTCTAGAGGATGCAGAGAAGAAGGTCGATGAGTTAAAGGCTAACTTCCTCAATAATGCGTGGCTTGAAGAAAACATCTATCGTTACGTTTAAATTATAGTACATTGCACCCTAATTAATATTAGGG
>SAAJ01000122.1 GCA_009929485.1 Negativicutes bacterium | reverse complement strand
CCGCAGTCTCTCCCCTTTATTTTTACTGAAGAGCAGACAGAAACCATAAACACCGGCGTTGACACGCCGGGGAAGCCCTTATAGTACAATAATTTTCGAAATCCAACCCATCCCGCCTACAGGAATGACGGATTTTTCGGCGGTTCCGGCGTAGACCCACCACAACTGCTGTATAGCTTGTGGGTAAGTGATAATGAAGTGCAAACGAGATGGCGCAAATACTCTTTTGGTTTATCTTTTAATTACTTACGTATTAAAAGATAAACCAAAAAATAAAAGACATTACTGTTATCCCCTTTAAAAAGTGGATAACCGAACAGCATCGGCGCGAGCGCCTCAAAAGTAGCTCCCCACGCTAAAGCGCGGGGCATTCAGAACGGAATCCCTCGATGGCTAACAGCTCGCCTGTTAGCCATCGAGGGATTGGACAAATCCGGCCACGCCGGATACGTCAGCAAATATCGCTGAAGAATTAGCTTACACGCTCGTAAGCGGCTCTTACGACCCGCTAACGCGGAGATACGCCCCAACTGCGGCTTCGCCTTGTTGTGACCACTCCGACCGCGCACAAAAGCCTCTGAGCCGCTTTTAGCGGAATATGGCTTTGCAAGGTGAAGGGATGGATAGGCGATCCCTTTCGATCCCTCACTGGTATCGGCGGCTAACCCTCGGTGCTACCTGTCATTTCATCCTGCCGCCTTACATGCGCTAACGCGCATAAATCCCCGTTCCTCAGTGGAACGAAAACTCACGCTAACAGGGTAGTGACCGGGTAGCCACGATAACTGCCAACAAAATTAGCTTATAGGTTAATTCTACCTTGTCTGAAATTAGCCTATAGGTTAATATTAATAGAAATGGGAGGTCACATGTTTAGCGTTGTTTATCACCCGGAAGCCAGGGAAGAAGCCACAGCATTACCCGTAAAAATCAGGGTGAAGTTTGACCGTCTCATCGGCAAACTGGAGTATGACGCCCGATTACTGCGGGAGCCGGACACGAAGCCCCTGGGCGATGGACTTTTTGAGATCCGCACGATGGGGACGGACATAGCCAGGGGAATCTGGGTATACCACAAAGGCAATACCATCATCATGCTCCGTGTTTTCATCAAGAAGTCACAGAAAACGCCAGCGAAAGAAATCGATCTCGCCAAAAAGCGGTTAGCGGAGGTACTTAATGAAACTGGTAAGCCATAAAGA
>SAAJ01000079.1 GCA_009929485.1 Negativicutes bacterium | reverse complement strand
TTTCTGCTTTCATCGAAAAGCAACTATACAACTGGATGGCGGCCTTGCCCAATTACATCAAGGCTTATTTCCCAATTTCCTGCTGCGAAAGTTGAGTAAGAGACCTAATGGGGCAGGCTGCATCCAAAGAGACTGTTTGGAGGGAAAATTCATGGCGTTACAGATCAACAAACGATACTGCAAAGGCTGTGGTATCTGCGTGGCGTTCTGTCCTAAGCAAGTGCTGGAACTGGACGAAGTGGGCAAAGTGTATGCAAAGCAGCCGGAGGCTTGTATTAGCTGCGGCCAGTGCGAACTGCGCTGCCCGGATTATGCGATATTTGTGGTGAAAGAGGAGGCGGGAAAATAAGATGGCCAAAGCAAGACTGATTCAAGGCAACCAGGCCTGCGCTGAAGGCGCTCTCGCCGCCGGCGTCACTTTTTTTGCGGGATATCCCATTACGCCCAGTACGGAAGTAATGGAAATTCTCGCCGAAGAACTGCCCAAACGAGGCGGTAAATTTCTGCAGATGGAAGACGAAATCGCCAGCATGGGCGCTGTTTGCGGCGCATCCTTGACCGGCGTCAAAGCCATCACCGCTACCAGCGGCCCCGGCTTTTCCTTAAAGCAAGAGCTTATCGGCTACGCCGCCATGGCGGAACTGCCGGTGGTGATCGTGAACGTGCAGCGTTCCGGTCCCAGTACCGGCCTGCCCACTTCGCCGGCTCAAGGCGATGTCATGCAGTCCCGCTGGGGCACCCATGGGGACCATGGCATTCTCGTACTTTCTCCGGCGTCGGTCAAAGAATCCTATGAAGTAATGATTAAAGCGGTTAATTTTGCCGAGAAATTCCGCACCCCGGTTATCTTCCTGCTCGACGAAGTCATCGGCCATATGCGTGAACGCGTCGAATTGCCGGAAGAAGGCAGCTGCGAAATCATCGACCGCAAAGTGCCTACCGGCGCTCCTAGCGACTACCTTGCGTATAAGCCCGAAGCCGACGGCGTACCGCCTATGGCTCCCTTTGGCAGCGGTTACCGCTACCATGTAACCGGCTTGATGCATGGCTATAACGGACTGCCCAACAGCACGGCCGCCATGACCACCGAAGTCATTGATCGCATGCACACCAAGCTGGAACAGGCGAAAGATGAAATTACCCTGTACACGGAATACGAAATGGCAGACGCTGAACACGTCGTCATTACCTACGGCGGCACCGCTCGTTCGGCCATTGCCGCTGTGAAAGCCGCCCGTGCCAAAGGCATCAAGGCCGGCCTTTTAAAACTCATCACCATCTGGCCCTTCCCGGGCGACGTCGTGCAAAAAGCCGCCGTCAAGGCCAAAACTGTGATCGTGCCGGAAATGAACTATGGTCAGCTCATCGGCGAAGTCGAACGCTACGTCGGTCGGGATAAAGTCCGCGGCGTTAACCGTTTCGACGGCACCATCCTGACACCGGACGAAATTCTAGCCGCTCTTGTAGAGGCAACTGGAGGTGCGAACTAATGGCAGACATTCAAAAATACCTGCGCCAAACCGCGCTGCCGCACATCTGGTGCCCCGGCTGCGGCCACGGCATTTTGCTGGCAGCCATCCTGCGGGCCATTGACGCCCAGGGGTTGGACCAGGATAAAACCATCATCGTTTCCGGCATCGGCTGCTCTTCCCGGGCCTCCGGCTACATGGACTTTAACACCGTCCATACCGCTCACGGCCGGGCGCTGCCTTTTGCCACCGGTATTAAGATGGCTAAACCCGAGCTCAACGTCATCGTCATTACCGGCGACGGCGATGCTACCGCCATTGGCGGCAACCATTTCATTCACGCCGCGCGGCGCAATATTGATCTCACCACCATTATTTTCGACAACAACATCTACGGCATGACCGGCGGCCAATCTTCACCGCTTACGCCCCAGAACAGCCGCTCCACCACGGCGCCTTTTGGACATATTGAGCGCTCTTTTGATATCGCCAAACTGTCCGTCGCCGCTGGCGCCACTTACGTGGCCCGGGGTACCTCGTTCCATGCGAAGATGCTTACCGACCTTATTGCCAAAGGCATTGCCAACAAAGGCTTCTCCGTGATCGACGCCATTTCCGGCTGTCCTACTAGTTTTGGACGTAAAAACAAAATGGCGCAGCCAGCGAAAATGCTCGAATGGCAGCGCGATCACGCGGTTACCGTTCAAGCGGCAGCCAAGCTTTCGGCGGAACAACTGGCCGATAAATTCCTCATTGGCGAACTGCATCAAGAAGCAGCGCCGGAATTTACCGACGAATACGCCAAAGTGGTGGAACGCTTGAAAGGAGGCCGTGCATAATGTGGCAGATTAGCTTAAGCGGCACCGGCGGCCAAGGCCTCATCCTCGCCGGCATCATTCTGGCGGAAGCCGCCATCATCGACGGAAAAGAAGCCGTGCAGACCCAGTCCTACGGACCCGAAGCCCGCGGCGGCTCCAGCAAAGCGGAAGTTATCATTGCTGACGCCCCGATCGACTATCCTAAAGTCACCAAAGCCGACCTGATGCTCTCCATGAGCCAGGCTGCCTGCGACAAATACATTTCCGTCCTTAAAGACGGCGGCATGCTTATGCTGGACAGCACCTTTGTGCAGGACGTGCCGAAAGTGGACGCCAAGATTCTTTCGCTGCCCATTACCAAGACAGCCAAAGAAGAACTGGGCCATGCCATGTTTGCCAACATCATCGCTTTAGGGGCGCTGGTGGGCGCGACTAACATGGTTACCGAAGCCGCCTTGACCGAAGCCGTCTTGGACCGCATTCCCAAAGGTACCGAAGAGAAGAACCAGAAGGCTCTTTCTCTGGGCTTGGCCTTGGGTAAAGCGCATCATCAATAAGCTGAACTAAAGAAGGAGCTGCTAGGAACAGGCTGAGGCCAGTTTCTAGCAGCTCCTTTTAAATTTCGCACTTTGGCGGTTGCGCAATAACGGGGACATTGTGAACGAACCGCGAAACGCACGAAAGACGCGAAAGGAGATTTCGAGCCTGGGAATTTCTTCCTAAACGGCGGTATAACTGTATTTGAGACAAGCTTTTCGCGCGCCTCGCCAAAGCGGGAAACGACGGCAGTTCCGTGAACTCGCTGCGCTCAGACATACGGAACTTTACTCCGTCGTCTCCTATTTTTGCGTCCTGCGGACCGTCTTGCTCCAATAAAAGTCTCAAATACAGTCACAGCCGCCGCAACCTCGGTTATTCCCTCAATTTAATCCTCTAGCTTTTCTCTGCGTTCTTCTTTTCATAAGAAAAAATCCAGGGAGCCCTAGGTGGGCTTCCTGGATTTTTTAGAGAGTTTACTTGCGGTCGATTTCGTCGGCAAGGATCTCCGCTACGTGCTTGACGCGAATGTTCGGAGCCTGCTTGTCGAGGCCGCCTTGAATCTGCATCATGCAGGCGGGGCAGCCGACAGCGACAATTTCAGCGCCGCTGTTCTTGATGTTATCCACTTTGTTTTTGAGGATAGGCATGGAAATTTCCGTGTACTTGACACCGAAAGCGCCGGCCATGCCGCAGCACTTGTCGCAGTCTTTCATTTCGACAAATTCATAATCCTTAGCGGCGTCCAGAAGCTGGCGCTGCTCTTTGTAGATGCCCAGACCACGGCGCATGTGGCAAGAATCGTGGTAAGTAACCTTGGTAGCGCCGTTTTTCTTGTTGAGGCGGCCTTGGGCGGCGTAAAGGGGAGCAACGAACTGAGCGAATTCCTGAACCTTGTGGGCCAGTTTTTCCGCCCGAGCCAGCCAAGCCGGATCGTCGGCGAAAATGCTGAGATAGGTTTCATGCCAGGTTTCGGCGCAAGTGGGGCAGCCGAAGATCAAGACATCGGCATCTACTTTTTCAAAGGCTTCAATATTGCGCTTGGCAATGTTTTTGCCTGTGTCGCGGTCTCCCATGCCGAGGACCGGTTTGCCGCAGCAGCTTTGGTCCATGGGGAAGACGACTTCCATATTCAGATCTTGAAGTACTTTGACAATGGCTTCGCCAGTTTCGGGGAAGACAAAGTCGATGTTGCAGCCAGCAAAGAAGGCTATTTTCTTGACCGGCTTGTCGATTTTTTTGGTAATTTTCGCTACGCGGTCGCGGAACGGCGCATCAGCGATAGCCGGCAGGCTGCGATCCTTGGCCATACCCGAAAGGAAGAGCGGCAAATGGCGGATGACGCGGCCGCTTTGGAACGGCTTTTGGCCGATGGAGGCCATACGCAGCATCGTGTGGAACACCTTGCGGTTGGAAAGAACGTTTTCAAAGACGACCTTGGCGGCAAAGGGGAGGCCGTGTTCTTTGACCGCCCGCGCCCGCAGTTCGTCAATCAGGCCAGGAATGTTGATTTTGCCGGGGCAGACTTCCACGCATTTACGGCAGCCGATACACATTTCATTAATGTGCTCGAAATCTTTCATGCCATGGAGGAAGGCTGTCAAAATGGCGCCGATGCCGCCGGCGTAAATGTGGCCGAACACGTGGCCGCCTACGACGGTGTAAACCGGGCAGACATTGAGGCAGGAGGCGCAGCGAAGACAGTTGAAGCTTTCTTTAAGCACGGGATCCTTGGCAGCTTTCAGGCGGCCGTTATCCAGCAAAATGTAGTGTACTTCACGCTCTTCGTCCACCCATTTGCCGTCAGGACCTTTGACCATCAGAGGGGTCACGCCGTCTACCAAGGTCATATAGCTGGTCATCAGCTGACCGGTGGCGTTACGGGGGAGCATGCGCATGATATAGGATGCATCTTGAATGGTGGGAATCAGCTTTTCGTAGCCGATAACAACCACATGGATTTTAGGCAGAGTCGTAACAATGCGGGCGTTGCCTTCGTTAGTTACGAGGCCGATTGCGCCGTTTTCGGCAATGCCGAAGTTGGCGCCGGAAATACCCATGTCAGCCAGGACGAATTCTTGGCGCAGATTTTGCCGGGCTTCCTGTACCATGTAAGGGATATCTACGGGGATTTCTTTGTGCAGCTCTTGGCTGAAATATTCAGCGCATTGCTGACGGCTCAAGTGAATCGCAGGCATAACCATGTGCGAAGGACGGTGTCCGGCAATGCCGATGATCCATTCGCCCAGGTCGGTTTCCTTTACGTGGAGGCCAGCCTCTTCCAGGGCATGGTTCAAATGAATTTCTTCGGTAGCCATGGATTTGGACTTGGCGATGCGTTTGACGCCTTTTTTCTGACACAGATCAATCAGATATTTTTTCAAGTCGTCGCCGTCTTTGGCCCGGTAGACTTTTACGCCGCGCTTCGTAGCTTCGGCTTCAAACTTATCGGTAATGGCTTCCAAATTGGCAACGGTGTTGATTTTCATTTGACGGAAGCTTTCACGCAGAGAGTCTAAATCTTCTACGTTTTCATACGCTTTGGCGCGAGCCGTCGGATAGGCTTCGGCAAAACGGCCCAAGGCGCCGCGCAGTACTTCGTCATTGAGTTTTTCTTCAATCTCTTTGCGCAGGTTACGATCTTGTGTTGATTCCATTAGTTTGCACCTCCGGGCATTTCATCTACTGCGATGACGACAAAGCGGCTGGGGCCGTGAACGCCGATGGTCAAGACGCGTTCAATATCAGACGTACGGCTGGGGCCGGTGATGAAACCGGTGAAGCCGTGATGAAATACTTTAGAAAGAATTTCAAAAGCTTCAGAAATACCAGGCACTACATGACTGGCAGGTAAAAATACTACATGCAAAGGAGGGAGCATGGTGACGACACGGCTTTCGTAAGCATAGCCGTCGTAACAGACGCTGCCGCTTTCGGCAATGGCGAATTCTACCGTGGAAATACCAAGATCAGCGGTTTCCACGTGTTCGGCAATGTCGGCAGCTTCTGTATATACAGTAACATTCTGCTGCTGCAATTTTTCTAGGGCGCCGGAAGCGTCTACATAGGCGCTGTGGATGGCGACGACTTTTTTTGCATTTACGTCGGCAGCCAATTTTGCGATAATTTCCTGCGCCTCGGCGGCTGTTTTGACATGAAACATTTCGGTACCTACATTTTTAGCGCGGGTTTCAAATTCGGCAAAATGTTCTTGGCCCACTTTGCCTGCTGGAAAATGCTCTTTCCAGTTCTCGCATACTCGTTTCATTGTGTCACTCCCTCATAAAATAAATAAAATAAATAAACCACTATGACATGTTTCGCAATAAATACGAAAAATCCTGCTGGTCATGTAAGAAAAATCTTACAAGATAAAAAAAAAGTCTGACGTGTTAGGAATAAGAGCTCTTTATAAAGGTAGTTTGGGTGGCTGCTTGCTGTAAGAGAGCAAAAAAATCCTGTGTATTATAAACTCAACTTTCGCAGCAGGAAATTGGGAAATAAGCCTTGATGTAATTGGGCAAGGCCGCCATCCAGTTGTATAGTTGCTTTTCGATGAAAGCAGAA
>SAAJ01000037.1 GCA_009929485.1 Negativicutes bacterium | reverse complement strand
AGGAGGCGACGGAGAAAAGTTCCGTATGTCTGAGCGCCAGCGAGTTCGCGGAACTGCCGTCGAATCCTATTTTTGCGAGTCGCGCGGAAATCTTGTCTCAAATACAGTTATGCCGCCGTTTATACCTATTTAGCCCCCATGATGGAATAAGAGTAACAAAGCGCCCAAAGCTTCACTAGAGACTTTTACTCTCTGTTCCCCTCTGTTCACTCTGTTACTCTGTGGTTCAAGCCTCTAACTCACGAAGGCACGCGGTCAATCTGCGCTCCCAGGCTGCGCAGCTTGCCTACCAAATCCTCGTAACCGCGGTCAATGTGATGGAGGTAGCCTACTTCTGTCTGTCCGTCCGCCACCAGACCCGCCAACACCAAGGCTGCGCCAGCGCGCAAATCGGTCGCTTTAACCGGGCAGCCCGTCAAGCAAGGCGTTCCTTCCACAATAGCGCTACGACCCTCAATTTTAATATTAGCGCCCATCCGCTTCAATTCGTCCACATGCATAAAACGATTTTCAAAAACCGTCTCGGTAATCATGCCGGTGCCTTCCGCCACTGTCAACAGCGCCATGAACTGCGCCTGCATATCCGTAGGAAAGCCAGGGTATGGCAACGTTTTTACATCCACAGCCTTTACACGCCCCTGACTGAAAACACGAATTCCGTTTACATCTTCCTCAATACCAACGCCGGCTTCTTTCAGTTTCGCCACAACTGGTTTCAAATGCTCTGTTAACGCGCCTTCTACATACACGTCGCCACCGGTCATCGCAGCCGCTACCATATAGGTCCCCGCCTCAATACGATCCGGGATTACCGTATAGGTACACCCTTTCAAGGCCGGAACTCCTTCAATTTTGATCACATTCGTTCCAGCGCCGCGAATCTTAGCGCCCATCATGTTCAAATAGTTGGCCAAGTCGATAATTTCCGGCTCATGCGCCGGATTCTCTAAAATGGTCTGCCCTTCCGCCATACACGCAGCCATTAGAATATTTTCCGTCGCGCCCACGCTTGGAAAATCCAAATAAATCCTAGCGCCTTTCAAGCCATGAGGTGCTGTAGCTTCTACATAACCGTGTCCGATTTCCACTTGCGCCCCCAGCGCTTCAAATCCCTTTAAATGTAAATCAATCGGGCGTGTGCCAATAGCGCAGCCGCCAGGCAATGAAATACGAGCTTTGCCCAAGCGAGCTAAAAGCGGTCCCATAATCAAAAAAGAAGCCCGCATCTTACGCACCAATTCATACGGCGCATCATGACTTCCTATGACCGTACTGTCTACTGCCAGCCTTCCCTCTGCATCACGATGCGCGGGAACGCCTAACCGTTCCAACACCAATGCAAAAGTTCGCACATCTTCTAAGTTCGGCACTTCTTCAATAACACTCGGCGTTTGTCCTAAAAGGGTAGCTGCAATCAAGGGCAGCACTGCATTTTTTGCTCCGCTTACCTTTACTGTGCCCCGCAAGGAATTGCCACCGCGAATGACCAGTTTCTCCATTTTTTCCTCCAGCAGGAATGCCTGCGCATTCTTTCTTTTCATGGTAGTGCGTTCTATTTCTGACTATCCTATAGTTTACCATCCTCCTTTCCTACTCCGCAAGCGTTCTGGTACATCTGTTAGAAAAAAGTTGGGTTTTATAGAACAAAAGAAAGAAGATGGGAACGGTACACAGAGGAACAGAGAAAGGCCAGAGGAAGCAGAGAGAATATTGGAGCGAGGATTGAACAGGAGAACCAGAGTCGCGGGAGGGCACGCAGGAGGGTACGGAATATCAACAGGAGTAGAGTGAGTAAAGTGAGGGTTGCGAGGTTCAATTAAACGCAAAAGGACTGCAGCTGATAAAGCCGCAGTCCTTTTTGGGGATTATAGGTTATAATTTCTGCTGTACTGTACGAATGCGCATAATAGCCCGTTTCAGAGCCAATTCAGCACGCATATGATCGATATCGGCGCCGGTTTCCCGGATTCGGCAGACAGCCCGTTCTTTAGCCGCTTCCGCCCGTTCCAAATCAATTTCTTCCGGCAGTTCCGCACACTGCGCCAGAAGCGTAATACGCTCAGGCAGTACTTCGATAATACCGCCGCAAACAGCAATGGCAAACTCACCGCTCGCGCGCATCACGCGTACTGGCCAGATTTCGAGCCCGGCTAATAGCGGCGCATGGCCAGGAAGCACACCGATGTCACCGCCGGTCGTCCGAGCAATGACCATCTTTACATCTTCCTGAAAGACCAGGCGTTCGGGGCTGACCACTTCCAGGCGGATGGTTTTCGCCATGGAGTTACTCCCCTTTCATCTTCTTGGCTTTTTCCACCACTTCTTCAATGGTGCCTACCATGTAGAAAGCTCCTTCCGGCAACTCGTCATACTTGCCGCTGAGGATCTCCTTAAAGCCGCGAATCGTTTCTTTGAGAGGTACATATTTCCCCGGAGACCCAGTGAAAGTCTCTGCCACAAAGAACGGCTGGCTGAGGAAACGCTGGATTTTCCGAGCCCTGGAAACAATCAGCTTATCATCTTCCGACAATTCTTCCATCCCCAAAATGGCGATGATGTCCTGAAGCTCTTTATACCGCTGCAGAATCTCCTGCACGCCGCGAGCCACTTGGTAATGCTCCTCGCCGATAATATGAGGATCGACGATACGCGATGTCGAGTCAAGAGGATCCACTGCCGGATAAATGCCAAGCTCGGCAATTTGCCGCGATAACACCGTCGTCGCATCCAAATGAGCGAAAGTAGCCGCCGGCGCCGGGTCTGTCAAATCATCCGCAGGTACATATACAGCCTGCACGGACGTAATAGACCCTTTCTTGGTCGATGTAATACGTTCCTGCAAAGCCCCGACATCATTGGCCAACGTAGGCTGGTAACCAACGGCCGAAGGCATGCGTCCCAAAAGGGCGGATACTTCCGAACCCGCCTGGATAAAGCGGAAAATATTATCAACGAAAAGCAGCACGTTCTGGCCGCCAACATCACGGAAATACTCCGCCATAGTTAAACCGGTCAAGCCAACGCGCATACGCGCTCCCGGCGGTTCGTTCATCTGTCCGTAAACCAACGCTGTTTTTTCAATAACGCCGGACTCACGCATTTCCATCCACAAATCATTGCCCTCACGCGTCCGTTCGCCCACGCCGGCAAAAACAGAATAACCGCCATGCTCAGTAGCGATGTTGCGAATGAGTTCCATGATCAATACCGTCTTGCCCACGCCAGCGCCGCCGAACAGACCGATCTTGCCGCCGCGGGAATAAGGAGCAATCAAATCGACAACTTTAATCCCGGTTTCCAAAATCTGCGTTGAAGTTTCCTGCTCTTCAAAAGATGGCGCCGGACGATGAATCGGCCAATGATCTGCTGCTTTAACCTCTTCAGGATTGTTGTCCACCGTCTCGCCTAATACATTGAAAACCCGTCCCAGCGTAGCTTCGCCCACAGGCACCAAAATCGGGCTGCCTGTATCGGTCGCCTGCATGCCACGAGTCAGACCATCTGTGGAAGACATGGCTACGCACCGGACCAGATTATCGCCCAAATGCTGCATGACTTCCACGGTTAAATGAATATCGACGCTACCGCTTTTGCCGTCGATATGAATCGCATTGAAAATATTCGGCAGTTGTCCCGGGGGAAATTCAATATCCACCACAGGGCCGATGACTTGAATGACATTTCCTGTATTCACGGGGTCAGTTCCCCTCCTTTTAACATCGTGCTACTTCAGCGCTTCCGCTCCGCCAACGATTTCACTGATTTCACGGGTAATCGTAGCCTGACGCACCTTGTTGTAGTTAAGTACCAGTTTATGAATGAGCTCTTCCGCATTATCTGTGGCTGAACCCATAGCCGTCATTCTGGACCCCAATTCACTAGCAGCAGCCTGCATCAGCCCACCGTAAATGACTGTTTCCAGATAACGAGGCAAAAGCACGGTCAGCACGGATTCCGCCGAAGGTTCAAAAATAAAGTCCCGCGCTGTCTCTTCCGCCGCCTCTGGCGCCTGAGCCGGCAGCAACTTCAAATGTGTCGGGTTTTGATTGATGGGCGAATGAAAATACGTATACACCAAATATACTTCATCATAAAGTCCGGCGGTAAAATCTGCCGAAACCTCTGCTGCAATGCGTGTTGCGTGCTCATACGTAGGCCTTTCAGAAAACCCGAGATATTCCCGTTCAATCTGATAACTTCTGCGAGAAAAATATTCTTTAGCCTTGCGGCCTACGGCAATTATGGCAATCTCTTCTTTGGGCTTTCCTTCCATAGCCGCCAGCGCCTCTTTCATCAAATTGGACGAATAGGCACCTGCCAAACCTTTATCGGCGCTAAGGATAAGATATGCCGTCTTTTTAATTTCCCGTTTTGCCAGCAACGGATGCGTTACGTCCAGGCGGCTGTTCGCTACCGTAGCAAGCACTTCTAGAATCTTTTCCGTAAAAGGCTGACTAGCGTACGCTCGTTCCTGGGCTTTGCGCAACCGCGCCGCCGCCACCATCTTCATAGCTTTGGTGATTTGTTCAATGCTCCGTACGCTTTTTATTCTGCGCCGAATGTCTTGTGTACTAGCCATACCCTACTCACCTCGCCCCAGGGTCAAACGTGTCCTTGAAATCCTTGATGGCTTTTTGTAAGGCCGCCTCGGTATCCTTGTCCAGCATTTTCTTTTCGATGATGGCTTTGCCCACTTCCGCATAGTTCGTACGCATGAACTTCAGGAAGTCTTCTTCAAAAGCAATCACATTTTCTACCGCGACGTCATCCACAAAACCGTTGATAACAACATAAATCGCCATAACCTGTTCTTCTACCGGCATAGGCGAGTACTGCGGCTGCTTAAGCATTTCCATCGTCCGTTGCCCGCGATCCAAAACCGCCTTGGTCGCCTTATCCAAATCCGACCCAAACTGAGCAAAGGCAGCCAATTCCCGATATTGCGCCAAATCCAAGCGCAAGCTGCCAGCCACTTGTTTCATCGCCTTGATCTGTGCCGACCCGCCTACACGGGACACAGACAAGCCTGCGTTAATGGCAGGGCGCACGCCGGAATAAAACAGTTCGCTTTCCAGAAAGATCTGTCCATCTGTGATGGAAATAACGTTCGTCGGAATATAGGCCGACAAGTCGCCTGCCAACGTCTCAATAATCGGCAGAGCCGTAATGGAACCGCCGCCCAATTCGTCTGACACTTTCGCCGCCCGCTCCAACAAGCGAGAATGCAAATAGAAAACATCCCCTGGATACGCTTCACGTCCCGGAGGACGCCGCAATAACAGCGACATAGCCCGGTAGGCTTGCGCCTGTTTGGACAAGTCATCATACACGCACAACACATGTCCGCCTTTTTCCATAAAATATTCGCCCATGGCCACACCGGAATACGGAGCTAAGTATTGAAGAGGCGCGCTGTCTGCCGCAGCCGCTACAACCACAATCGTATACTCCATGGCGCCGTTTTCTTCCAAGGTCCGCACTACACGGGCCACCGTGGATGATTTTTGTCCTATAGCTACATAGATGCAAATAACGCCTTGGCCTTTTTGATTCAAAATGGTATCAATGGCAATCGCCGTTTTACCGGTTCCTCGGTCGCCGATAATCAGCTCACGCTGGCCGCGTCCGATAGGAACCATGGAGTCAATAGCCTTGATCCCTGTCTGCAGCGGTTCTTTAACCGACTGCCTGTCGGCAATGCCAGGCGCCTTGTGTTCAACAGGTCGAAACTCCGTCGCCTGAATCTCACCTTTGCCGTCAATGGCATGACCTAAGGCGTTTACGACGCGGCCAATCATGCATTCCCCGACAGGAACTTCCATAATACGACCGGTCCGTCGCACCGTGTCGCCTTCTTTGATGGTAGCTTCGCCGCCAAGAAGCACAGCCCCTACATTGTCTTCTTCCAAATTCAAGACCATCCCCTGCACATCATGCGGGAATTCCAGCAGTTCTCCAGCCATAGCCTGATTAAGGCCATGAATGCGGGCAATGCCGTCGCCGACTTCAATAACGGTGCCAACGTCATCTACATTCAGATCGACTTGGTACCGCTCAATCTGTTGTTTAATAATGGATGTTATTTCTTCGGGTCTCATTTTCATAACCGTTCACTCACCCCACTCTTCATCGCGTCCTGGCTTGCCAGGTTGCGCTTCAGACGTTCCAATTGTCCTTTCACGCTGCCGTCAATGCGCTTGCCGCCAATATACACCATTGCTCCGCCAATCAGCGCCGCATCTTGGCGCTGACGAAGCAATACTGTTTTGCCTGTCATCGCGCCCAGCCTCGCCGCTAACGCTTCTTTTTGCCGTTCTTGCAAGGGAATTGCCGTTACGACATCTGCTTCTACCATATTCTGCGCTGCATGCGCTAAAGCGCGAAATTCCGTCACTAAGGCAGGCAGCAACGCTTCCCGGCGTTTATCGATGAGCAGGCAGAGAAACTTATGCACCAGTTCACTGACTTCACCAAAAATCTGCTGCAGCGTTTCTTTTTTGACTGCTCCATCCACGCGAGGATGAAAAAGAAAGACCGAAAGTTCTTTCTGGGTTTGCACACTGTCAGCAACTGCCTCTAACTCTTGCAGAACGCGAGGCAAACATTGCTGCTCCTGTGCCAATTCATACAATGCTTGAGCATACTTTTGCGCCAGCCTCACGTTCAGCATGGCAAACCACCTGTTTTTTCATGCTCCAGCTTCTCAATAAAATCATCTACCAACTGCGCATGTGCCGCAGCATCCAGGTTCTGGGAAAGAATTTTCCCTGCTGCCGCCACCGAAAGAGCCACTACTTCACTGCGCAGGTCTTGCAATGCTTTTTCTCGTTCCCGAGCCAGCTCTTCTTGCGTCGCCTTAAGCAAACGAGCATGTTCTTCCTTAGCCGCTTGCAAAAGGTCTTCCTTATTCTGCTCTGCCAAGCGGTTGGCTTTTTCCACAATCTGCTGGGCCTGATTTCTGGCAGCCGCCAGCTCTTTCAAATATTCTTCTTTCAGCTTAGCTGCTTCCTGTCGCTCTTGCTCGGCCGCTTCCAAGCTGCCTGCAATGCGCTGCTCCCGTTCCGCCAACATGGACATGAGCGGCTTGTAAGCAAATTTTGTCAACAAAGCTACTAACAGCAGAAAATTGAAAATCTGAATCAGCAGCGTCGCGTTCAAATCAATCAATCCCGGCACCTCCTATCTGCAAAATGACTCCGTGCGCCGCTAAGCGGCCACAACGGTTTTGTTTTTTTGAACAACAGGCCGAGATTACTTCAAGAAGGGGTTTGCGTACAGTAAAACAATAGCAATAACCGCCGCAATGATCGGAATCGATTCGATCAAGCCTACCGAAATGAGCATATTGATCAAAATCGTGTTCTTCGCTTCCGGCTGCCGGGCAATCCCCTCTACCGCTTTCGCTGTAACCGAACCGTCACCAATACCGGCGCCTACCGCGCCTAGACCGATGGCCAAACCTGCACCAATAAATGCCCCCGCTACCATAATTGCATGTTCCATATTCAAAACTCTCCTCTCAAAATCAATTCTTGTTTCGATTTTTAATGATCATTGCTGATCGAATTAGCTAGGTATGACATGGACAACATGGTAAAAATGAATGCCTGAACCGCGCCTACGAAGACGCTGAAGGCTAACCACGCCGTCGGCACAACATACGGAGCCAGCAGACCCAAGATGATGATTAACACTTCACCGGCAAGAATATTCCCAAATAGACGGAAAGAAAGCGTAATCGGCTTCGCCAATTCCTCGATAACATTGATAATCACAAAAGGAATATACGGTTCGAAGAAATGCTTAAAATAGCCTAGGCCTCGATTCATCACACCGAGGACATGTACTAGAGCAATGATCATCAATGCCAACCCTAAGGTGGTATTGAGATCACTCGTAGGCGAAGTAAACCCCGGAATCAACCCCAGCCAGTTTGACACCAAAATAAAAAGAAAAAGTGAAATCAGCAAAGGAGCCAACTTTTTCCCTCTTGGGCCCATATTGGCTTCAATCTGTTCTAGAAGCGCTGTAATAACCAACTCCAACACATTCTGCCAGCCTCTTGGCACCAGTGCCAGACTGCGCGTCGCCGCAACTGCCAAAAGCAACACTAGGCCCATGGTCAGCCAAGTCATATACAGCGTATCAATATTCACGGTCATTCCCAAGAAACTTCCCAGTTGATGCACGCCAATCTCATGGGCGCCGCCGCCATGTTCCATTGTATTCCCTCCTTTCTTTTGCGCCACTCCGGCGCAGCGTTACAAACACCTCAATTGTTTTCGAATACTCTCCCCTGGACACAGGCATCTAAAAACCCCGTTTTACCGCAAAGAACACAAAAAAAAGAAACAGCACTCCCTGCAAGGAAAACAGCCCCACGACGGAAGCCCAAAAAGAAACGCCCTGCACCTTTAGCGAAAGCAGCAATAATAACACTAAAAAAATCAAACGAACCAGCCAGCCGACACGCATGGAGCGCACCGCCTGCGCCGCCGGCAAATCTACTGCTTTTTGCACCCGGCGGCACAACAACAAATAGTACACCAGACTTCCAAGCCAGCCCAGTAAAAATCCCCTGGCCCAATCTTCCGCGCCAGCAGCCCAAGTTAACGCCGTAAAGCACGTTCCCCAGACAAACAGACCGGTCAAGGTGCGTCGAATGGAAAAAAACGTCTCCATGCCTCACTCCTGTCTGTTGACAATCTTACGGTAAATAGACCACATGCCGGCTAAAAAGCCCAGAACAATACCGAACACAGTACCCCACGGCGCTGTATCCAACCAGCTGTCCCACAGCCTGCCGCCAAGAACGCCAACAGCTACACAAGCAGCCATTTGCAGCCCTAGCGAACTTGCATAGGACAAAAATTGCCACCATTCTTCTTTCCCGGCCATGCAGAATCCCTCCTACCGCATAAGTAAAGTAATTCTCCAAAACCCCACGAACTCCTGCTATTCTCCTTGTATTCTTATGACAATTAGCTGTGGCTTTTAGCTAAATTACTTCAAAAATATTAAAATTAAGAAAAGCCAATAAAAAAGCTGTGAAAAATGCTTAAAGCATTTTTCACAGCCTATCAAGGCGCTATTTGCAGTTTTTTCCGTCTTGACCAAACATAAGCGGCATTTGCGCCAGTCCGTGCCGCCAAAGAATGGTTTGTACGATGCGCTTCGCCGCCTGGCCGTCGCCATAGGGATTGCAAGCCGTCGCCATGCGCCGGTATTCTTCGGCGTCTGCCAGCAAACTTTGAGTCTCGCTGTATATCCGTTCTTTTTCCGTGCCAATCAGTTTGACCGTCCCCGCTTCCACTGCCTCCGGGCGTTCCGTTGTGTCACGCAGCACCAATACCGGTTTGCCCAAGGAAGGAGCTTCTTCTTGAATGCCGCCGGAGTCGGTCAGCACCAAATACGAGCGAGCCATCAAATTAGCAAACGGCTGGTATTCCAAGGGGTCAATCAAATGCACTCTTGCAATTCCGCCCAGCTCCTGGCGCACCACTTCGCGCACTTTGGGATTGCGGTGCACCGGAAACACTACTTCTACATCTGGAAATTCTTCCACAATTTGACGTAAAGCTTGATATACATGCCGCATAGGCTCGCCCAGATTTTCTCGGCGATGCGTCGTCAGCAGCACAACCCTCTGCCGCTGATAATCAATTCGAGACAACAGTTCGTCTTCGAATACATAATCGTCCTGCACGGTATTCAATAAAGCGTCTATGACCGTATTGCCGGTAATAAAAATATCGTCCTTTGTCACTGCTTCTTCTTGTAAGTTGGCAGCCGACGTTTTAGTAGGGGCAAAATGCAAATCTGCTAGCGAACCGGTCAGCTTACGATTCATTTCCTCAGGATAGGGTGAATACTTGTTGCGAGTCCTCAGGCCTGCTTCCACGTGGCCGACCGCAATTTGATGATAAAAAGAGGCCAACGCCCCCACAAAGGTAGTTGTTGTATCGCCATGCACAAGCACCAAATCCGGCTTCGCTTCCGCAAGCACTGTATTTAAGCCGTTTAAAGCCCGCCCTGTAATATCAAAAAGCGTTTGCCCTTGAGCCATGATATCCAAATCATAATCCGGCTTAATGGCAAATAAATCCAATACTTGATCCAACATTTCCCGATGTTGGGCGGTAACCGCCACTACCGGTTCAATGTGCGCTGAGTGCTTTTGCAGTTCCAGCACCACCGGCGCCATTTTTATGGCCTCCGGCCGTGTGCCGAATACGGTCATTACCTTGATGCGTGACATAGTCCAGCTCCTTATTTCTCAGTTTAGATGGCGGCAACGCATTTCAGGCTTGCCGCCGCAATTCGATAAACGAAGACGGGCCCGAAAGCCCGTCAAAATAACGAAACCATGTAATTTTTAGGAATGACTGTGCGACGACTCTCCCGAAGAAAGCACACCTAGGCGGCGAGCTCCGTAACAGGCAATCCCCAACAAGGAAACTACAATCACAAAACCCAGGACATAACTGACTTCGGTCAACACAATCGCGCTCACGCCTAAACAACCGCTAATAGCATACATCAAGAGCACTGCCTGCTTCTGACTAAGGCCCAGCGCCAAAAGGCGATGATGCAGATGGCCTTTGTCCGGCTTGAAAATCGGCTGTCCATTCGTGTAGCGGCGAATAATCGCAAAAGCAGTATCCAAAATAGGCAGCCCCATCGCCACAACCGGCACAATCAGAGCAATCGTCGCAGCGCTCTTCACCGTTCCTAAAACGGAAATTCCTGCCAGCATAAAGCCCAAAAACATACTGCCTGTGTCGCCCATAAAAATCCGAGCCGGATTAAAATTGTAATGCAAAAAACCAAGGGCGCTGCCGGCCAATGCCGCCGTCAGTATCGCCACAACCCAAATGTTTTGCTGCAAAGCCACCAACAGAATGGTCACCGCCGCAATACTGGAAACCCCTGCAGCCAAGCCGTCTAGGCCATCGATCAAATTCACAACATTGATCATGCTGACAGTAAACAACACTGTAAACGGAACCGAAAACATCTCCAAATAGAGCATTTCTTCGCCAAAAGGATTGCTAAGCCAATCAATGCGCACATTAAAGCCGACCATAACCAAGGCCGCCGCAATTTGCCCTATCAATTTGACTCTGGCGGAAAGCGGCTTCATATCATCGACAATGCCAACCATCACGATCACCGTGCCGCCAATTAACAGGCCCAAAATCTCACGGCTGACATGCATGCTGGCCAAAACAGCAAATACGAAACCCGCAAAAATAGCCAATCCTCCCATACGCGGGATCGGACTTGTGTGCACTTTGCGAGCATCCGGCGCATCCATGGCGCCTGCCTTAACTGCCAATTTCATCACTTGAGGCGTCAACAGATAAGTAACAAACAAAGCAACCACAAAAGCCAACATATATGTCGGCATAGTATATGCACCTCTTTTTCTTACACTTGCACAATCTTTTTCTATTGTAGCCCAGCCTCTGCGGCTTGTCAAATAGCTTCTACAAGCGGCAATAGCCTTTGCGGCAAAGCTTGCGCACATGCCTCTCCACAGCCTGTTTTAGATCCACTTGATAACGCGCTGCTAAAATATACATCATCGTAAAACAGCATTGCGCCACATCTAAAAGTTCCAAGGCGCACCCATGCGCCGCTTCCAAATCGGAAAGGTCCGCAGTTTCGCCTGAAGCTCCCTGCCGTTTGCCAAGAAATTGCGTCAGTTCTCCCAATTCCTCTTGAATTTTGCAAACCGTCCGCAACAGATCCACTTCCGGAAGCTCCAACTGCGGCAAGGCCATGTACTTAAACCGACCTTTGGTGAAAATCGCATAGCTCAAGGCATGATCAAATGCATAACCTTTCGCATCCAATTTTTCCAAATGCGCATCAATCAATGGATCAATGTAAACGCCTTGCATTTCTTCCATCACAAAAATCATGGTCACGCAAGTTTGGGCCACATCCAGCAGCTCTCCCACCACTTCCGCCAGCAGCGTTGGGTCATCTGGTTTTTGCCCCAACAGTAAAATAGCCCGAGAAAGCTCGCCAGCTTCCTCCACCAGCTTCAACAACGTAGAATGCGGCGTTGGCTGCAAACCATCCAGTTTCGGCAAGGCAATCGTCGTTACCATGACAGCCTCCTTATTTGGCATCGGCCACCAACACCCGGTTAGTATCCGTCTGCAACAACACTCGCTCCGCTTTGCCCACCAACGATTCTATCGTGTCATTCACATCCGCCACTGCCCCGCAAACAATCACTTCCAACGGAAGCTCTTGACTATTAAAGGTCGGCTGAATTTGCGCCAGCAAAGTGCGAATCCGCTCGGCTAAGAGCAGCAGCAAACTCTTCTTGCCATTGTAGCAAAGGATAAAGAAGGTAGCGCTTTGCCAACGCACGACGATATCGGTCCCTTCCAGCAAAGACGCAACTGTTTTTCCTACTACCTGCAAAAGATGATCGCCTGCTATATGTCCATATAACTCATTTACTTCTTTCAAATTATGAAGCTGCACTAACAGCATGCCAGCCGGCACATTCGTCTGTTGCATCTCCGCTAAAGCCGCCCCCAGCTTCATTTCCCCGTAAGGTCGGCTAAAAGTACTGCTGACACTGTCAAAATAAGCCATTTTTGCCAATTGCACTACTTGTTCCTTGTTGTAACCCTGCTGCTTCTGTCGAAAGAGCAAGCAGGCCCCCAATTGCAAGCCCAATGGATCATAAAGAGGAAACGCCGTCGTTTCCACTGCCAGCAAGTGTCCTTTTTTATGGGGCAGCGTTCCTTGCACTACTCGGCTTTCCTGACGCTGCAGTAAAAGGCCGGATAAGCGCGATAATTCCACCGTACGCTCCATGCCCAAAAGCCCCTGCAACAACACGGCCGGGCATGGCCGCCCCAGCAATTCATTTCCCTGGTAACCGCTTAAGAGCTCCGCACTTCTGTTCCAATGAATTAAGGCTCCTTCCATATCCAACATGCATACCCCGTCGCCCACGGAAGCCAATAGTTGCTGTAATGACGTTGCGGAAAGAAACATGCCTGCACCTCCTTTGAAATTTCAGGCCGATTCTTCTTTCCTCCGGCCTATCTATACTTTATTCTTCTTGTTTCACTGCTTGTTCGGTTGGCACTTGCGCTTCTGTCAACAAGGCTGCTGACAACTCGTCCGGATAGCCGTCTAGATAGACAATCCTTGAAATTCCTGCATTAATCAGCATCTTCGTACAAACCGAACAAGGATGATGCGTACAATATAAAATAGCTCCTTCGATGGCCACGCCATGCAATGCCGCTTGAATAATCGCATTCTGCTCCGCGTGCAAACCGCGGCAAAGCTCGTGCCGCTCTCCAGAAGGAATGCCCATCGTTTCTCGCAAACAGCCAATTTCCCCGCAATGCTTCAATTTTTGCGGCGCTCCATTATAACCGGTAGCCAGCAAGCGCCGGTCCTTCACCAAAACAGCGCCCACCTGGCGACGCAAGCAAGTAGAGCGCTTAGCCGCTACTTGAGCCATCTCCAAAAAATATTCATCCCAATTGGGTCTTCGTAATTGCTTCATAATATATCCCCTGTTTTTAAGTTCTTTTATAGCATGGGCTTAGATTCTCCAAAACCTAAGCTCTTTCCTGCCAACTTTGCGCTTATCTTTTCAGGCAAAAAAAGCAGAGAGTGAACAAGAGTCAAGGGAGAACCGGAGGGTACGCAGGAGGGTTACGGTTTTTTAACAAGAGTAGAGGGAGTAGATGGAGGGTACGAAGTACTGGAATGAACAAGAGAATCGGAGTCACGAGAGGGCACGCAGGAGACCTATAAAAAGCAGAAACACAAAGCACCTCTTGAATTTTAATATTCTCATGGGGACCCTCCGATTCTCATCGCGACTCCTGTTCAACCCTATTCTCCAACGAGCCCTCACTTTACTCCCTTTACTCCTGTTCCATTGTTACGTTCCCCACAAAAAAGAAGCTGCCTATAAGGCAGCCTCCGCAATTTTATTTGGTTCCGAAAATACGATCACCGGCATCGCCGAGGCCAGGGATAATATAACCATGGTCATTCAGGCACTCATCTACTGCCGCCGCGTAAATTTCCACGTCAGGATGTGCGTCATTCACAGCTTGTACGCCTTCCGGCGCAGCTACCAGGCACATGAGCTTGATGTTTCTAGCGCCATGCTTTTTCACCAAATCGATGGCCGCGACGCACGAACCGCCGGTAGCCAGCATCGGATCAATCACGATCATATCCCGCTCCTGCACATCCGTAGGCAACTTGCAGTAGTATTCTACCGGCTGCAGCGTCTGCGGGTCACGGTACAGGCCCACATGCCCCACGCGAGCGGCAGGAATGATTTTGAGTACGCCGTTTACCATGCCCAAACCGGCGCGCAAAATCGGAATAACCCCCATCTTTTTGCCTGCGAGCACTTTGGCTTTGCATTTGGCCACCGGAGTCTGTATTTCCACTTCTTCCAGATTCAAATTGCGTGTCAGCTCATAGGTCATTAGCATCGCAATTTCGTCGAGCAGTTCCCGGAATTCCTTAGTTCCGGTCGTCACGTCGCGAATATGGGTCAGTTTGTGCTGAATCAAGGGATGATCAATAACTTTTACTTGCATGAATGGTCCTCCTTATTACTCTGCATATAAAGGATATTTGCTGCAAAGCGCCGCAACACGCCGCCGCGCCTCGTCCTTGCTCTCTTCGGAGTCAGGATTTTGCAATGCCAACGCGATAATCGCGCCGACTTCGCGGAAATCGTCTTCTAGAAAGCCCCGACTGGTCAGCGCCGGCGTACCAATGCGCACGCCGCTGGTCACAAAAGGACTGGCAGGATCAAAGGGGATAGTGTTCTTATTTACCGTTACGCCCACATCATCCAGCAGCCGTTCCGCTACCTTGCCGGTCAGGTTCTGAGCGCGCACATCCACCAACATCAGATGGTTATCTGTGCCGCCAGATACCAAGGTAAAGCCTTGGGCCATCAGTTCCGCCGCCAACGCTTTGGCATTTTTCACAATCTGCTTCTGATAGGTCTTGAATTCATCGCTCATGGCTTCTTTGAAGGCCACAGCTTTAGCCGCAATGACATGCATCAACGGACCGCCCTGAATACCAGGGAAAATGGCTTTGTTAATGGCAGGCCCCATGGCAGCGCTGCAGAGAATCAAACCGCCGCGCGGTCCCCGCAGGGTTTTATGGGTTGTCGTCGTCACGATGTCCGCATGACCAACCGGCGACGGATGCTCGCCTGCCGCTACCAAGCCGGCAATATGAGCCATATCCACCATGAGCAGCGCATCTACGCTGTGCGCAATGGCCGCCATCCGTTCAAAGTCAATGATGCGCGGATAGGCGCTGGCGCCGGCGACTACCATCTTGGGGCGGTGCTCTTTGGCCAGTTTTTCCAGTTCATTATAATCAATACGGTGCGTCTCAGCGTCAACACCATAAGGAACTACATTAAAATACACGCCCGACAAATTTACCGGACTGCCATGGGTCAAATGGCCGCCATGAGACAAATTCATGCCCAAAAGGGTATCGCCATGTTTAAGCAAAGCAAAATAGACAGCCGTATTCGCCTGGGCTCCTGAGTGAGGCTGCACATTAGCAAACTCAGCGCCAAAAAGTTCTTTGGCCCGGTCAATAGCCAATTGCTCTACAACGTCTACATGCTCACAACCGCCATAATAACGCTTGCCGGGATAACCTTCGGCGTATTTATTGGTCAAAACTGAACCTTGGGCTTCCATCACTGCCTGGGAAACAAAGTTTTCCGAAGCAATCAATTCCAGCTTGTTTTGCTGCCGTCCTTTTTCTAGCGCAATGGCTGCGGCGATTTCCGGATCTACTGTCTGCAAATAGTTCATGTTTTTTGCCTCCTTTATTTGTCCAATCCGTCTGCAGGACGGTTATATACAGCCCGACAGCCTCCTATCAGTTTGGGACGCGTCCGGGCAGCCACCACATTCGTTTCTCCAATACGGTTGTTCTTCAGCCGCAGGGGTACTGCTACACGTTTTAAATGCATGCCAATCAGCGTATTGCCGATGTCCAAGCCGGCATCCGCCTGGAGTTCCTCCACCACAGCAGGTTCTACAAATTGAAGCATGCCTTGCGCCGCTAAAGCGCCCCCAGCCGTAGGTACCGGAAAAACCGACACTTCCGCCAAACCAAGCTGCTTCAACACGGCTCTTTCCACAACCAACGCCCGGTTTAAATGCTCACAACACTGAATGGCTAATGCCATCTTTTCCCGCTCGGCCACTCGGCGCAGTCCTATCAGCAGCGCCTGCGCCGCTGCTTGCGAGCCAGCCGTACCAATCGTACAGCCAATTACCTCGCTGGTACTGCAGCCAATTACAATCAAGGAACCTGGTTGCAATTCCCCTTGGACAATGAGTTCCTGCATCACCGCTGCCGCCTGTTCTTCTATGGCCGCCTCCATATGCTCCGCCTCCCGTGTATCCTCACCTACTTACAAACTGCCAGACATCCCTAAGTACTATTTCTCCAGAGCGCTGATTTTTTCCACCCGCCGTGCATGACGCCCGCCGGCAAATTCCGCTTCCAGCCAGGTTTGGACAATCATTAGAGCCAAGCCGGAACCGATCACCCGCTCGCCAAGAGCTAGGATGTTTGCATTATTGTGTTCCCTAGACATCCGCGCGGAAAATACGTCGCCGCACAAGGCAGCACGTACGCCAGGCACTTTATTGGCTGCAATGGATATGCCAATACCGGTACCGCAAATTAAAATGCCGCGCTCAAATTCTCCCGCGGCCACCTTTTCTCCCACTGTCTGGGCAATATCCGGATAATCTACGGATGCGGTGGAGTACGTCCCAAAATCCGTATGCTCCACACCCTGCTGCCGCAGATAGTCCTTAATTTCCTCTTTAAGCCGAAAACCGCCATGATCGCTGCCGATCGCAATTTTCAAATTCATTCCCTCCTTCTGCCAACAATCATTCGTTTTTTTCGCCAATACTTGCTTTTTTCCTGCCAGAAATTTTATTTTCTCCCATGCCTTGCCCAAAAGCCGTTCCAGTTCCAAAGCACAGGCAGCATATACTTTTTCCTCACCGCCGTACGGATCACTGATGTCGCCATTTTCTCCCGCATACTCGCGAAGCGTATAAATACGCCCCTCCTTCGCTTCCGGCGCAGACAGCAACAGTCGCTTATGCTGTGTGGTCATGGTTAAAATCAAATCATAAGACGCAAGATCCATTCTGGTCAAAAGCGCCGCCTGATGTTCTTGACCAGACAAGCCTTTTTGCCTCAATACGGCTTGCGCCGGCGCTGACATAGGCTCTCCCGCTGCAGCCATCAAGCCGGCGGACGCTACCGCCACAAGACTCTCCGCGCCAGCTTCGCGTATTTTCGCTTGCAGCAGCGCCGCCGCCATCGGGCTGCGGCAGGTATTTCCCGTACAAACCATCAAGACTCGCACCATGTCTATTCTCCTTTGGCAAAGTGGCGTACGCGCTGACCGGCGGCTTTGCGCAACCGATTCATCACGGCTTGCCCCAAACCAGCTTCCTCGACGCCTTCCGCCAAAATGCTACGCACTGGCAGCGCGTCAAAGCGCCGCAACGCGGCAAATAAACCTGCCGCCAAGGTCTGCGGACGCTTGCGCTGTCCATAGGTGATCACTCTAGACGAAGCCGGCAAGCGTTCCGCCAGCTCCTCCGTTACCAAAAAGCCGGTTTCCTCGGCCGCATCCTGCTGCCAAGCCTCCAAAAAGGCCTGAGCTACCAAGTCTGCAGGCCCTTCCCAGACCTCCACAGCCGCTTTGGGCGCATAATGACGATACTTCATACCCGGCGCCTTGGGAATCGCAACCTTAGCTCCAGCCAAGGCCGGGTCCAACTGCAGATTCGGAATGACCTCTCGCAGCGCTTCCACCGTCAAACCGCCTGGTCGCAGCAGCATCGGCACCTCACCGCTAAGATCCACTACAGTAGACTCCAAGCCTACCGCACAAGGGCCGCAGTCTAAAATGGCATCGATGCGACCATGCAAGTCCTCCCAGACAGCCTCCGCCGTTGTCGGACTTGGCTTGCCAGAGGTATTGGCGCTGGGTCCTGCCATAGGCACGCCCGCCTGGCGGATCAATTCGCGAGTCACCGCGGTTGCCGGCATACGCACAGCTACCGTATCCAGGCCGCCTGTAACCACATCAGGAACGCGGAAGCTCCGCGGCAAAATCATCGTCAACGGTCCCGGCCAAAACCGCTCCGCCAGCTTTCTAGCTAGGGGCGTAATCTGCTGCACCAACGGTTCCCAATCTTCCAAGTCGGCAACATGCAAAATCAAAGGATTGTCCGAAGGTCTTCCTTTCGCCCGATAAATCGAAGCGGAAGCCTCCGCATCCAAACCGTTAGCTCCCAAACCATATACGGTCTCCGTGGGAAAAGCCACCAGCTTGTCTTCCCGAAGCAGCTGTGCTGCCGCCGCAATGATTTTCAGATCCGGCTTTTTCGCATCCACCCGCCACCACAACGTTTCTTTTTTTAGGGTATCCATTATCTACTCAGCTCCCTTGCTTGCGCAAAGCCACAACTCGCTCAATGCCGGCGTAGTCCGGTAAAATGGCCTCCACCTGCCAACCAGACTGCGCCCCCAATTGCGCTACCTCTTTTGCTTGTCCGCTGCCAACTTCCAGCAGGAGCCAGCCGCCGGCGCATACATAAGCACCGCCTTCTCGCACCAGTCGCCGATAAAAATCCAAGCCATCCGAGCCTCCAGCCAGCGCCATCCGCGGCTCACAGTGCACTTCCGGCTGCAAACCCTCAAGGTCCGCTTCGGGAATATATGGCGGATTGGAAACAACGGCATCAAACTGCCGCCCTTCCACAGGCGCAAATAGATCTCCTTCGTAAAGTTGCAGCCTTGCTTCTACCTCATGGTGCTTGGCGTTTTTTCGCACCATTTGCGCAGCTCGCGGCGACAATTCCACCGCTGCAGCCTGCCACTCCGGTTGCCGTTTCAGCAAACTGATCACCACGGCGCCGCTTCCAGGTCCAATCTCCAAAATACGCGCCTGCGAAACCTCCTTCAAGCGAGCCTCACAAGCCTCCACCAACAGCTCCGTATCCGGCCGAGGCACCAAAACATCGGGAGAAACCGCAAATTCCAAGCCCATGAATTCCTTACAACCCAAAATGTACGCTACAGGCTCTCTTGCCGCCCTACGCAGCACCAGTGCCCGAAAAGAGGCCAGCTCTTCCGGCAGCAAGGGCTGATCAAAACGCACATATAAGTGTAACCGGTCCATGCCGAGGACATGGGAAAGCAGTACTTCCGCATCCAAACGCGCTTGTTCGACGCCTTTGTCCGCAAAGTACTGCTTGGTCCAGGACAGAACGCGGCCTATAGTCCAGCGATCCTTGTCCACGTCCATTCTCACTCCATTTGTTTCAATTTCTCGCTCTGCTCCGTAGCAATGAGCGCCTCAATCAATTCTTCCAGCTCGCCGTTGAGCACAAAGTCCAACTTATGCAGCGTCAAGCCAATACGATGATCGGTCACGCGCCCTTGGGGAAAATTATACGTCCGAATGCGCTCGCTGCGGTCGCCTGTGCCAACTTGGCTTTTCCGGTCCGCCGCCACCGCCGCATGCTGCTCTGCTTGCGCTTTTTCCAGCAGCTTAGCGCGCAGCACCCGCATAGCCTTCTCTTTATTTTTCAGCTGAGACTTTTCATCCTGGCAGGTAACCACTACGCCCGTGGGCAAATGGGTAATCCGAATGGCCGACTCCGTCTTGTTAACGTGCTGACCGCCAGCGCCGCTGGCGCAATAGGTGTCAATTTTCAAATCGTTTTGATTCACATCGATGTCTACTTCTTCCGCTTCCGGCAAGACCGCCACCGTCACGGTTGAAGTATGAATCCGGCCGCCCGACTCGGTCACAGGCACACGCTGCACCCGATGCACACCGCTTTCGAACTTCAGGCGGCTGTAAGCGCCGTCGCCGTCAATGACAAAAACGATTTCCTTGTAGCCGCCCAAGTCGGACGGGTTTCCGTCCAAGACTTCCGTGCGCCACCCCCGGCCTTCAGCATAGCGTGTGTACATGCGAAACAGATCGCCTGCAAAGAGCGCCGCCTCATCGCCGCCGGCGCCGCCGCGAATTTCCACAATAACGCTCTTTTCGTCATTGGGATCTTTGGGCAGCATCAGTACGCGGAGCTCCTGCTCCATCTCCGGCAGCTTGCTTTGATGTTCCTCCATTTCGGCCTTGGCCAGCTCCCGCATTTCAGCATCGCTTTCCTCCGCCAAAATTTCCCGGGCTTCCGTCACCGCCTGCAGCGTCTCCTTATACGTACGAAACGCCGTAATCAAGGGAGTCAGTCTAGCATGGGCCCGGGTGTGCTGCTGCCAACGCTGCATGTCCGCCATCACATTCGGATCGCTGATCATGGCTTCCAATTCCTGATATTTATCTTCAATTGCCTGCAATTTTTCCAGCATGAACCTGCATTCGCTCCTTTTATTCCTTAACTCTTACGCAATCTGCGCTTTTCAGCCTGCCGCAGGCTCGTTCTCTTTTTCTTTTACTGTCGGTTCTTGTTCCGGAAGCACCGCTTGCAGCGCCGCAATGGCCACTTCAATCTGCGAGTCGTCCGGCTGACGAGTAGTCAGCTTTTGCAGCCACATACCCGGCAGCACAATGGCGCTCACCAACGCCTGCTCGCCGACGTGGCGCCCGGCGTAGCGAATGATTTCATAGGCAATTCCGGCGACCACCGGCAGCAGCACAATCCGCGAGGTAATGCGCAGCCATAAATCAGGCCAGCCTAAAAAGGCAAAAAGCAGAATACTGACCACCATGACGATTAAGAGAAAATTCGTCCCGCATCGCGGATGCAGCGTACTATGACGCCGTACATTCTCCACGGTCAGCTCTTCGCCTGCTTCATAGGCGTAGATGGTCTTATGCTCCGCACCATGGTACTGAAACACCCGTTGAATGTCTTTCATCGAAGAAATAGCCGCTACGTACCCAAAAAACAAAATCAACCGCAACGCGCCTTCCAGCAAATTGAGCCAAACCGGATCGGTCACGGCTTCATGAATGTATTTAGCCGCAAAAGTTGGCAGCACAACAAACAAGCCAATAGCCAGCACAAAAGAAACCAGCATCGTCAGCACCAGCTCTTTGGTGCTCAATTGCTCTTCTTCCTCCCCGGCAGCTTGCGCCGAAAAGGACAGCGCCTGCAAACCGTAAACCAAGGATTCCAGCAAAGCCACCGTACCGCGTACAAAGGGCAGCTTTAAAAGCGGATACCGTTCGTTGATAGAAGAAAAAGGTTCTTTTTTTAATTCAATACCGCCGTCAGGCCGACGGACCGCCGTAGCCAGGTAGCCCGGGCCGCGCATCATCACGCCCTCAATGACAGCCTGACCGCCAATTGTCGGCTTCTTACTCATAGGAATCTCCTTTATACAAACAGGTGCTAATTATAACTGTAGCAGAGCATCGCTGCTCTGCTACAGAATTGCGTCCTATTACTTTCCGTAACGCTTGTTGAATTTTTCGATCCGACCGCCAGCCGTAATATTACGCTGCTGACCGGTGTAAAAGGGATGGCATTTGGAGCAAACGTCCACGCGCAATTCTTTTTTCACCGAGCCGGTCATGAAGGTGTTCCCGCAACCGCAGGTCACTTTCACTTCCTGATAATCCGGATGAATTTGTTCTTTCATCGAAGCATACACCTCTCTTTACCCTAGGGATTGAGTCATCGCCAAACAAAATCAGCTGATTGTACCCGATTAGTATAGCATAGTCAATAGAGAAACCGCAAGATCCTTCCCTCTATTTTTCCATATCAATCTCCTGCGTTTTTCACATAATGGCTGAAACTGCCCAGCACCAAGCCGGGGAATCGTTTCGCCACCTGACGCAAAAAGGCCGGTACGCCAATCGGCTCCGCTTCTTGCGGCGGCAGCGTCTCCAGCAGCCAGTCCGGGTCAATATTAAGATTGCGCAGTTGGATCATATCCACGCCGGTTCGTTCTAAAAAGCCTTCCCACGCCACTACCTCTTCGGGGCGGTCATTAAGCCCCGGGAAGAACAGCATATTTAGCGACACATAGACGCCCTTAGCCTTAGCGTAACGAATGGATTCTTCCACGTCTTGGAGCGTGTAGTTTTCCGCTCGGTAATACGCTTGGTAGACGCCTTCGCGAGCGCTGATAATACTGACGCGCATGCTGTCGAGACCCGCGTCGACAATGGCTTTAATCCCCTTGGTGCAGCCGGCATTGGTATTGATATTAATCTGACCTTTGCTGCATTGCGCGCGAATCTGCCGCATAGCCGGGGCAATTCGCTCGTAGGCCAAGGCCGGTTCGCCTTCACAACCTTGACCAAAGCTGATAATCCCGTCAGGCGCTGTTTCTAAATGATATAAACCAACCTGGGCAATTTCCTCTGCTGTGGGCGCAAAAGCAATACGGCTTTGCGGCGACGGACAGCACTCGGCCGGCTGCAGCGAAATGCAGCCTAGACACTGCGCATTGCACGTGGGCGAAGTAGGAATTCCCGCTTCCCAGCGGCGGTAAAACAGATTCTGCGCCGTACAGCAGTGCCATTTCAGCGAGCAATCTCCCAATTGCTTCACGATCCGGTTTTGCGGCAGCGCTGCCGTAACCGCCTTCACTTTTTTCCGCAAGTCTTTGGTATTGTAGCGATAAGGATGCCATTTCTCATTATCGTCGCCCGGCACCGCCGCCACAACCAGCGCGTCTCCCTTTAGCGCTACTGCCGCATAGCCAAAAAGCGGCAATAACGGAGCGTTTTCTTCCCGTTCAAAGGCAGGCACAAGCGTACGCGTATACCCCATCGGCAAAATGGCGGCAACCGCCAACAACCCCGGACCCAACCGCTCCACTTGCCCAGCCTCATTCATTGTAACCGCCCGTCGCCCTGGTAACAGACATAGTTCCGCGCCTTCCGGCAGCGGCATGACTTCATCCTCTCTGAGCAAACGCTGTAGCACGCCATGTCGTGCTACAGCCGCCTGCCCCGGCGCGTCAAAGATTTCTCCATCCGGAGCGGCATATAATGCTGTAAGCATGCTTTCGTTCTCCTTTATCTGGTTCTGCAGCCATTATATCATGTTCCACTCTTCGCAGCATGACTTTGCCATGCATAATTACTGCCCGATTATTGCGTCTTTTTCCTTTTCTTTTTTCATAGCATTCGTTACAATTAAATAAAGCAAAGAAATTTGAATGCGAGGTGGATACACATGGCAAACAAAAAATTAATGTTGGCTTATGACGGTTCCGAACACAGCCAGCGAGCGTTAGATTGGGCGCTGGACCTCAATGCGCAATTACTGTACGAATTGGAAATCGTCACGGTAATTCCGCCATTTCCCAGCCTCTTCGCGGATTTTCCGACCGATACGTATGCTTTAATGGAAGTCAACCGTAAAAACGGCCAGACCATGTTGGAGCGAGCAGCCGCCCATTGCCTAGAACGCGGTCAAACGACTACGACAGCTCTCTTAGAAGGACATATTGTCGATACCTTGATTGAACATGCCACCGAAGGCGGCTTCACCTTTTTAATCAGCGGTACCCGCGGCGCAGGCGGCTTTGAAGGCCTGCTACTCGGCAGCGTGGCCCATAAGCTTGTGACCTATTCGCCTATTCCGGTGCTTATCGTAAAATAAGAACAGGGATACGAAGAATACGAATATTAAACAAGAGTAGAGGGAGTAATCGGAGGGTACGACAGAGGGTACCGGAATATTAGGAAAACACAGAGTAAAATTCAAAAAAGCAGGCCGCCGGCAAATGCCGACGGCCTGCTGAGCCAATACTGCTATTAAATGCTAATTTTTGCGCCCAAAAGCTCTACGAAAGAGCGCAGCCATTCCGGATGGTTAGGCCAAGCTTGGGCGGTAACCAACTGTCCGTCGGTCACAACCGGAGCGTCCTCCCAAGAAGCGCCCGCCAAGCGGCATTCTGCGGCGCAAGCCGGATAAGAGGTTACTTTTTTACCGTTCATCACTTCACAAGCCGCCAAAAGCTGAGGTCCATGACAAATAGCAGCCACAGGCTTGCCTTGCGCAAAAAACTCTTTCACAATGGCAATGGCCTGAGGATACATGCGCACATATTCTGGAGCGCGGCCTCCCGGAACCACCAGACCCACAAAATCAGCTGCCTTTACGCTTTCCAACGCTGCGTCAACCGGAATACGGTGACCGGTCAGCTCCACGTATGTATCCAGCCCGATGAAATCATGTACAACCAATTGCAGCGTTTCGCCGACTTTTTTATTAGGAGCAACAACAACCACTTCGTACCCCAGCATTTGCAATGCTTGCTGCGGAACCTTTACTTCGTAATCTTCCGCACAATCTCCCGCCAAAAGCAAAATTTTTTTCACAGCCCATGCCCTCCTTCAGGTTATACACTTAGAGTCAGACAGTTTTTTCTGTCTTTTCATTTGATTCGCTCTTGGGCAGTTATCTCCTGCAGCATTGCAAAATAATCCTATTTCTTTACAAAACATTCACATGAATTACTAAGGAGGACCTAATATGCGTTCGGATTTACTTTTAAAGCTCACACAAACTCATCTTAAAAACCAAGACGGCCCCTGGGAAAACGTTTCCCTTACCGGCCCACATGATCTTATTTTAATTCGTCTTTGCCAAGCTCAGCAAAAGCAGCAAGGTTTTTCAGCCATCACTGCCGCTGCCTTAGGTTTTGATCCTCGCATCTTCTCCATGGCCTTAAAGCACTTAGAAAAGCAAGGCTATCTGGAAGGCGTCGTCTACACCTACCAGGAGGATAGCCCCTACCCTGCCGAAGTGGACTTATCCCTAGCGCACGTTACCGCCGCTGGCGAAGCCTATGAAAAAAAGCTGGGATAACCCCAGCTTTCAGCGATTGAATCGATTCATCGCGTTCGACATGCCCAACTTCAAAATTCCTTCTACGGCATCCGCCGCTTTTTCCAATGCAGCGTTCAAGTCTTCTTGTTCCTCTTGGTGAAAGCGGCTTAGTACATAGTCCGGCACCGCCCAGCCGACCGGGGGACGACCAATGCCCAGCCGAACCCGATTGAACGCATCCTGCCCCAAATGGTACAGGAGCGATTCAATCCCCCGATGCCCGCCGCTGCCGCCCTTCATCCGCAGGCGCAGCTTGCCTGTGGGCAAATCCATATCATCATAGATTACAATGATGTCTTCCATTGGCACTTTATAAAAACGCGCCAGAGGAGCCACCGCCTCGCCGCTCAAGTTCATATAGGTCTGCGGCTTAACAAGAAGCATCACCTCGCCATCACGACGCGCTTCCAAGACTTCTGCATTATCTTTAAAACGCCAGGTTCCTTCCCAGCGCTTAGCCAGTTCGTCCAATACCAGCCAGCCAATGTTATGCCTGGTTTCACTATATTCTCTGCCTGGATTCCCCAAGCCGACAATCAACTTCAACTTGCTTCCCCCGATCGACCTAATAAAGTTTCTACGGTCACAAAATGATAGCCTTGCGCCTGCAGCTCCGGTATGATCCGCCGCAGCGCCGCTACGGTCTGCGAACGATCTGCTTTACTGCTCAAACCTTCGCCGTCATGGAGCAAAATAATCGCTCCCGGCTTAACCTGCTCCAAGGTGCGCCTGGCAATGGTTTCCGCATTAATGCGCTCCCAGTCCCAGCTCATAACAGACCAATCAATAATACGCATCCCCCGTTGGTTGACAGCATGCAGGACCGCTGCATCGCGAAAACCATGAGGCGGGCGAAAAACCGTCGGTTTGACCCCGGCAGCCGCAAAAATTGCTTGATTGGTATGATCCAGTTCCTCCGCCAACTCTTCCCGGCTGGATTTTAGCAAGTCCGAATGGCGAAACGTATGATTTCCCAGCTGATGCCCTTCCTGGGCCAAACAAGCCGCCAGCTCCGGATAGCGCTCTACATTTTGTCCCAAAAGAAAAAAAGTAGCTGTCACGCCATATTCATGTAGAATTTGCAGCACTTGCGGCGTAAAGACCGCATCCGGTCCATCGTCAAAGGTCAACGCCACTAATTTATCGGATGTTCCTTTTTGCGAGCAAACCGTATGAAAAAAATCTGCCTCCGGCAAGATAGTACAGGCGAACGTCCCCATAAGGGCGACGCAAGCCAGACCTGCCAGCACCAGGCCGCCATGGCGCAGCCGCTTTTCCCCCCAGCCTTTATACTCCAAGATCAAACCGAGTACGATAAGCGCAGTCAACCAACCAGCCAAATCCTCCATACGCCAAAACAAACCGTCCACGCTCTTGCCTCCTGCATGGCTAGCCGCCATACGTAAAATAGAGATTGAATAAGATATAGAGAAAACAGAGTAAACAGAGGATCCTCTTCCCCTCTGCCAACTCTGTTTTCTCTTATTTTAAAGAGTCTTTTCTCAGTCAAACAAGGAGCTGACCGAAAGCTGCTTGTAAATACGAATCATAGCTTCCCCAAACATAGGAGCCACCGACAATACCTTAATTTTATCCAATTTCTTTTCCGGCGGCAAGGGGATCGTATTGGTAATAATTAATTCCTCAATATTAGAGTCCTTAATGCGCTGTACCGCAGGCGGGCTCAGCACGGCATGGGTGCAACAAGCCAAAACCGACTTGGCGCCCAAGCGTTGCAGCGCTCTGGATCCTTCCGTCAACGAGCCGGCCGTATCGACAATATCGTCAACCATGACTGCATTTTTGCCGTCAATATTGCCAATCAGATTCATTACTTCCGCCACGCCCGGCATAGGACGGCGCTTTTCAATAATGGCGATCGGCGCATGCAAGCGGTCT
The DNA here is from genome assembly GCA_009929485.1 of Negativicutes bacterium. Classification (GTDB taxonomy): domain Bacteria; phylum Bacillota; class Negativicutes; order Anaeromusales; family Anaeromusaceae; genus Anaeromusa. Next base: position 3,336 of record SAAJ01000037.1, on the reverse strand, counting down.
GCCAACTGGCGCGCCCGTGTTACCCCGCCCAAGTCTGGCGAAACAACTACCAAGTCCTGTAAGTTTTTTGTTTTCAAATAATCTGCCAAGATCGGCACCCCTGGTAAATGATCTAAGGGAATATCAAAGAATCCCTGAATTTGACCTGCATGAAGATCCATGGTAATGATCCGGTCCACTCCGGCTGTTGTAAGCAAATTGGCCATCAATTTGGCCGAAATAGGTTCCCGGCCTCTGGTTTTGCGATCTTGTCTCGCATATGCATAGTACGGCACAACCGCCGTTACCGAGCGAGCCGAGGCGCGTTTCACCGCATCCACCATGATGAGCAGTTCCATGACATGATCGTTAATGTTGGGTCCGCAAGTAGGCTGTACAATAAAAACCGATTTACCTCGAACGCTCTGGTCAATCATGACCTGCGTTTCTCCATTGTTAAAATGCCCTACAAAGGCATCCCCTACCTTAATCCCCATATAGCTAGCCATTTCATGGGCCAGCTCCGGATGGGAATTCCCCGCAAACAAACAAATGTCCTCACTGCCTTGCAATACCATGTTTTTTCTTCCTGCCTTTCCTGCGTCTTTGCGCTATTTACGTTTTGCCGCCCAACCGTCAATATTCGCCTGTCGCGCCCGGGCCACGCCCAGAGCACTGGCAGGAATGTCTTTGGTAATCGTAGAGCCTGCCGCCACATAAGCGCCGGCACCTACCGTCACCGGCGCCACCAGGTTGCTGTTGCAGCCGACAAAGGCCTCGTCTTCAATCGTTGTACGATGCTTCTTTTTACCGTCGTAATTTACTGTAATCGTACCGCAACCAATGTTTACGCCGCCGCCCATATCGGTATCGCCAATATAACTCAAATGCGGCAGCTTGCTGCCAGGTCCCACCACCGAGTTTTTCACTTCCACAAAGTTCCCAACTTTGACGCCTGCCTGCAGCTTTGTATGCGGACGCAGATGCACATAAGGCCCCACTGTCACGCCTTCGGCCAGAACGCATTCATGCGCATAAGTGAAATGTACCGTACTGCCCTCGCCAACTTGCACATCTGTCAGCCGCGTATTAGGTCCAATGGTGCAGTTGCCGCCGATGATCGTTTTCCCTTCCAGCCAGGTAAACGGGTACAACACCGTATCTGCGCCGACACTGACATCGGCATCCACAAAGGTGCTGTCCGGATCCATCACAGTCACGCCCGCGACCATCAGCTCATTCACTTTGCGCCGACGCAGAATTTTCTCCGCCTGCGCCAGTTGCTGCCGGGAATTAATCCCAAGCGTCGCTTCATGATCCTCTGTACTATAGGCCCAGACACGTTTGCCTTGACCGCCTAAGATGCCAATGACATCAGTCAGGTAATACTCTCCTTGCTGGTTCTGGCAATTCACCTGCTGCAACGCCTGAAACAAAGACGTACTATCAAAACAATACATGCCTGTATTAATTTCATTCACTGCCAATTCGTCCGCGTTTGCATCTTTTTGTTCGACAATTTTCACCACGTCGCCAGCTGCATTGCGAATCACCCGCCCATATCCAGTCGGGTCCGGCATGACAGCCGTCAAAACCGTCGCCGCAGCACCAGCAGAAGCATGTGCTTCGCAAAGCTGTTGCAACGTTTCTTCCGTAACCAACGGCGTATCGCCGCACAGTACAAGCACCGAACCTCGGTGCCCTTCCAGCATACCTTGCGCCTGCAATACGGCATGACCGGTTCCCAATTGTTCTTCTTGCAGTACCGTTTCCGCTTGACCGGCGAGCAAGGTCTGCACTTTTTCACTGCCGAACCCGATAATAGCTACGCTGCGCGAACACCCAGCCTTGCGAGCTGCATCCAGCACATGCTGCACCATAGGTTTGCCGCCCACTTCATGCAAAACCTTCGGTAACGCTGATTTCATCCGGGTCCCCTTGCCAGCTGCCAAGATTACAGCTACCAATTCCCCCATTGTTTTACCCCCATTTCTCCTCGGCCAACACTTGTTTTACAACCATGCCAGCCTCTCTATGTATCGCCAATTCCAGCGCAAAAAAGCCCATGGTAAAAAAGCTACACGAATTTGGCGAAAAAAGCAAGTCAACGCCACCCGTATATTATAATAAAAACAAGCATTCTTCGCTCTTTAGTAGCAATATCTCTTTTTTTCGGCAAGGATGCTTCGATTTACATCTTTCATTCAATCGGACGAATATCTATTTTCTTGCTCCACTCGTCTACTTCATGAAGCATGAGCAAGCTTGTATAGCCTTCCACCAGCTTGCGCTGCGGCTCGGCTGTCGCAATCAGCACGCCAGTGCCAACTACCTCCGCCCCTACTTCCATCGCCAAATCAGCCATGCCTTTAGCCGTACCGCCGGCTTTCATAAAATCGTCGATCAAAAGCACTCTCGCCCCGACAGGCAACGCGCGCTTAGGAAGCGACATGGTTTGAATACGCCGTGTCGAGCCACTGACATAGTTAATGCTCACCGAAGGCCCTTCGGTTACTTTACTGCCTTGACGCACAATGACCAGCGGCAGATCAAACGCCCTGGCTGTCATAAAAGCCAGCGGGATACCCTTGGTCTCCACCGTCATAATATAGTCCGGCCGCAAATGAGCCAGCCTAGTCATGAAAACTTCCCCGATCTGCGCCATCAACGCCGGTTGAAACAACAAATCCGTCATATACAAAAAGCCGCCTGCAATAATGCGTTCCGGTTCTTTCAACCGAAAAGCCAGTTCCTGCAAAACAGCCTGTTCTCTCTCTCCTTCGCGGCGAGGTAAAAAACGAACTCCCCCTGCTGCGCCAGCAACGGTTTCCAACGTGCCCAAACCAAACTGCTGCAGGGCCTGCTTGATGGTCACCATATCCTCGCTCAGCGTTGATTTGGCCGTGCCAAAACGCTCACTAAAATAGCTCAACGGGAAAAGACGGCTTGGCATATCCACGAGAAGCTTGGTTAATGCCACCACCCTCTCAATCCTCCGTACTTTTTCCACCACGGTTCCTCCCATTCGCATTTATTCCCGAATATTAAGTTCAATTATACCATTCATCTTACGCTTTTTCATCGTCTTAGGAAAATTTTTCTTAGGAGGGAGCCATAAGAACGTCACACAGAGCAACAGAGAAAAGCCAGAGAAAGGCCAGAGGAATAATGTAATGGAATGATTAAGGCTACGGCGGCCGTGACTGTATTTGAGACTTTTGGGGAGCAAGACGGTCCGCAGGACGCAAAAACAGAAGCCGACGGAGAAAAGTTCCGTATGTCTGAGCGCCAGCGAGTTCGCGGAACTGCCGTCGACTCCTGGTTTTGCGAGGCGCGCGGAAATCTTGTCTCAAATAC
>SAAJ01000078.1 GCA_009929485.1 Negativicutes bacterium | reverse complement strand
GAGGAGCTTTTCGAAGACTTTCTCGACTCTGCTTATGCTGCTTGATTTAAACTACTGTTCTACTTTACCAAAGTGTTCAACTTGCACTTGCAATTTACGGTCTTTTTATTTCTATCAATTTCAATAATTTATTATGTGTTCATGAAAACACGCTTCCGCAACAGGCAGGATTCACCAGACTCATTACGAATTTACCTTTACCAAAACTAATTCTTGCCGCGCTCTATGCGCAATGCTTACAAGAAAAAGAGACAAAAAATAACAGCCGTGCAGCGCAGTAGCCGCACGGCTGTTTTATGTGCAAAAAAGGAATACTCTGGTGCGTATAGAATCTTTTTAGTGTATACATTGTCATAACAAGGAGTGAAAATAATGAACCGCTTCTTCCGAACTCTATTTTTGGCCCTCTGCGCAGTAAGCCTGCTTACAGGTTCTGTCGTTCTGGCCAACGAAGCGCCGCCGGCAGCCGCGCCCACGCTCCGCACGCTTGGTTTTTGCCTGGTCCCCACAGACGACTACAAAGAATTTTGCCACAACAAATCCCTAAATCTTTTACGCGGCACCGCTATACAGAAAATCGCCGGCAAGTATGCCCTAAACAACACCGCCACCGATGTTGACTTTGTCAACTTCATCAACAACCAGGAAATCAGCACCGACCAGGGTCTGCTGCGCGAGCTAAAGCTGCCCATCCTCTTAGATTACGGCACTAAGCATAACCTCGACTTCCTCTTAGTGCTGCTCCCTAAAGCAAAATTACAGAAAGAAGAACACCACAACTACAACAACGGCTACTATAGCCATTACACCGAGGTTTACGCTCAGATCACGCTGCGCGCTGCCTTAGTAGATGTAAAAAAACGCGAATACGTCTTTAACCTTACCTTTAAGGAACTCTCTAATGAACAAGGCCTATTCGACTTCTCCGACGCCACGGAATTCGCCATTCACAGCGGCACAAAAAAAGTAGTGGAAGATTTCAATCAGCAGACATTCTTTCCGTAAACTCTGACTCTCTCGTTACTCCCTGTATGCCTGCTGTTCCCCGTAACCTTCCTGCATACCCTCACTCTACTCCCTCCACTCCTGTTCATCTTCTTGTTTCTCAGTCCAGCAGCTCCGACGTTTCCGTCTCCTTGCCGCAATGCGGACAGGAGACGGTTTCTTTTTTGAGGCTAAACATCTGCCGATAATGTTCAAATTTTTGGCCGCAATGAGAGCATTGCCGCCAGCAGCGTTCCTTAAGCGTTTCTTCCCCTGCCGCCCGGGCAATCACATGGCTAGTTGCCATCGTTTTCACTTCCTTTAGCCGCTTCTTGCTGTGCTGTCTGTACAAACCGGCGCGCTTCCCTTCCAAAAAGGCCAAAAGCGCTGGTCAATAAAAGCCTGGCTCCTTGCTGCACATGCCGTTCCAGCGTTTCACCAGCGCGCACCACCGTTCCTACGGGTTTGCCAAAGTTCCGCCCCGCCGCCAACAATTTTTCATAGCCTTCTTGCACCAGCGGATGCTGGCCTTGTCCTGGCACGCCCACTGCTTGCGAATAATCCATCGCGCCAAAAATCAAGCCGTCCAGCCCTTCTACCTGCAAAATCTCCGGCAACGCTTCCATGGCCGCCGTATTTTCGATAATCGCCAGCACCACTGTTTCCCGATTGGCCTCCTGCGCATAATCCGCCAAAGGACGCTCCATACCGTAACCGGAAGCGCGCACGCCGTTCAGCCCCCGTTTTCCCAACGGATGATACTTTACCGCCGCCACAGCCTCCCTGGCTTCTTGCACGCTGGACACCCCCGGCAAGATTACGCCCATGGCGCCCACGTCCAGATACCGCAGCAGCGTGCTCTCCTGCAGATCCGGCACCCGCACCAGCGGCGTAACGCCCCGAACCTCCGCCGCCCGCACAAGGCCTTCGCAATCCGCCGGCGATAATGGCCCGTGCTCCGCGTCTAAAAAGACAAAATCAAACCCGGCCAAACCGCAGATCTCCACCAGCGACGGCAGATATCCCTGCAGCATGCAGCCGGTGACTAGCTCTCCTTTTTGCAGTTTTTCTTTCATGGTGTTGCGTCTCATCTTAAATTCCTCCAAATCAGCGTACAATGACTGCGGAATGCGGTTTTAAACAGGAGTAAAGGGAGTCGAGGGAGGGTACGAATGAGGGCTACGAGTTTTCAAATCCCTCCGCCGCTACGGCGGCACCTCCCTTTAACAAGGGAGGCAAAATTATGGCTCAGAACTCAAAATCCATAGGTAGTCGCAAGCACTATGGATACGCTGCTAAAGAAAGGAATTTTTTCAGAGGGCGCGAAAAAAAAGCGCAGCCATAGTGGAGCTATGGCGAGAATTTTTGACAAAGCCCGTTGGAAAAAGAACTCCTTTGGCAACTGTAGACATATGCTTACGGCTGCTGCGCCGAGGATTTCTGACAAAGTCTGATGGAAAAAGAACTGTTTGGGCGCGAGATGTGAATAAAGTTTTGGCCCTTTAGCGCTCAGAGGTTAATAGCTTAAACCCCAGCAGCACATAGATGCCGCCGCAGATCTTGTTAAGACGTTTAGCCGTCGTTTGGCTCTGCCGCAGGCAGGCTGTTACGCGAGCCGAACAGAACACCAAAAACAAACACCAAAGCGTACCGGTTGTTAAAAAAGTAACGCCCAGCAACATAAAGGGCAAAATGCCATATTGATTCTGCGGGTCAATAAACTGCGGCAAAAAGGAAATGAAGAACAAAGCTACTTTGGGGTTCAAGACATTGGTCAAAAGGCCTTGCAAATAGATATCTTTTCTAGATACTGCTCCTGTTTGCACAGCCGCCAGCATGCTTTCCTTGCTTCGCAGAAGCTGCAGCCCTAAATACCCAAGATACAGAGCGCCAGCTATCTTGACCGCCATGAACGCCTCGGCAGATTGCGCCAAAAGCACCGACAAACCAAATGCCGCCAACAAAGTATGTACCGCACAGCCGGAACTGCTGCCCAACACGGAATATAACCCGGCCCGACGCCCCTGTGACACGCTGCGTCCCAAAATATAGAGCGTATCTGGACCTGGCGTAATGTTGAGAACAATACCGGCCAGCAAAAACATTTCATAGTGACTAATGCCAAACATACAACCGACTTCCTTTCCAAACATACATTTAAATACGTATTTTCAACAGGAGTATGACGCCGCTGGATGCGGTTAAGGTCGGTTGCGCCATGGATGGCATAGCAACCGACGTCTACTATTTAAACGGAGGGTACGACTGAGGCCTGCGACGTCAATGATTGTATTTAAGACTTTTATTGGAACAAAACGGTCTGTAAGAAAACAAAGAAGCATTGAATGCCTCAATGCTTCTTTGTTTTCTACGTCGCATATTAATTTTCCTTTGCCTCCAGCGACACTTGACGCTGCTCAAAAATCCGTTTTGCCACTGCCACGGCATTGAGCACTCTGGGGAAACCGGTGTAGGGAATGCACTGCAAAAAGGTTTCTATAATCTTCTGCGGCGTCACGCCTACATTCAACGCGCCATGCAGATGCACCTCTAGTTGTGTCTCACAGCCGCCCAGGGTCAGCAAGCTGGCTAGTGTAATCATTTCTCGTTCCTGCAGATCAAGACCTTCGCGACAGTACACATCGCCAAAAGCAAACTCTACAATATAGCGCCCTAAGTCTGGCGCAATGTCTTTGAGCCCTTCTACTACCATTTCACCGGCATGGCCGTCCACCTCCGCCAGTCTTGCCCAGCCTCTTGTCCAACGTTCTTCTTGCATTGTTTTAGCCTCCTTCACTTGCTATACTAAAAGCATAGTACTTAAAGCAAACTTGAAGTCAAGGAGTTTTTTATGGGTTATGCAATTGGGCAATTCTCTAGGCTAACCGGTCTCACAAGCCCTACGCTGCGCTACTATGAGCAGGAGGGCCTACTGTCGGTGCAACGGGACGCCGCCAGACGCCGCGTGTACACCGAGCAAGATGTCGAATGGCTGCACTTCATCAAGCGCCTCAAGGAAACAGGCATGCCCATCCGAGAAATTCGACGGTATGCCCAGCTGCGCTACCTGGGAGACAGCACCACAGAGGAACGCCTGAAGCTGCTGGAAGGACATCACAAAAATGTCTTAGCGAAACAGAAAAAGCTAGCAGAAAACCTGTGCAAGCTGGAAGAAAAACTGACTATCTACCGCCAGGCGCTGCCAAAAGAGAAACGAACAAGAGAACCTGAGTAACCATGCCATCCATGGCGTATCCAGCATTAGGCACTTCACGTGCCCCCAAAGGAGTCCTGACTTATGAATGAAGAAACCATCTCCCGCACGGAAGCCTCTCGGCAGGTCCGGCAAATGGGCAAAATGACCGCCTCGCTATACTACCATCTTTGCCGGCAAATCATCGACGCCGTCGGCCCCGAAGAGGCCAAAGGAATTATCTCTAAGGCCATTACGGCTTTAGGAGAAGAACGAGGACAAGCTCAGAAAAAAGCAGTTCTCGCCGCCGATCACGAACACCTCCCGCAAAACTACAGCAACGTTCCGGACCTTCCTGCTCTGGGTTGGGATATGGAATCGGTTGAACAGCCGGAAAACAACACGCACATCCGTATTACCTATTGTCCTTTCGCTGAGGTTTGGAAGGAAAAGGACTTCGCTGAATTTGGCCGTTTATACTGCCACATTGATCAGGCTAAATACCAAGGGTTTCACCCGGACAGCGACCTGGTCACACTGCAAAACACCCTGGAAGGGGCTCCATATTGCGAAATGGTCTGCCGCAGTAAGAAAAAAGATTAGACCTATAGACCCAGTTCCGCCCGTACCTTCTTAAGGCGCTCCCGCTGCTCCGGCCTGGTCAGTTCTTGGCCGTATTGAAAGCAGTCCAGCACATCGGCGTCTTTAACTATTTCCTCTAATGGCGTGCCCACTTTATCTTTATCGCTGTGATGCTTTACCGCTAACGCTAACTGCTCGCACTCCTCCGGCAAAAAGCCATCTTGTTGCAACAAAAAATCTTTCACAGGTGCATAGCCGTTCTCGGCGTGATTCGCTTGCTTGCCGGTCACGATGCGGCCAAAGTCATGCAGCGAGCAAGCCAACGCCGCCAGTTCTTGATTCACGCCCCGTTTCACCGCCAGCCACTGTCCGATTTGCGCGCAGCTGGCTACATGAAGCCGTTCCCAATGCAAGGGATACTCTCGTTCTCCCGCATGGATTTCCTGCTGAGAGATTACATCCAACAGTTTTGTTTGTATATCCCAAATGCGATTCATCATACCGCCTCTTTCTTTTTATAAAAAATCATCAATTACTTGGGAGGAATGAACATGAAGTACAATACACTTCCAGGAACCAGCTTGAAACTTTCTCAGCTGTGCCTGGGCACCATGATGTTCGGCGGCCAAACCAGCGAAGCCGACAGCCTGCAAATCATGGACTACGCCTACAGCCAGGGCATCAACTTCTTTGACACCGCCAATACCTACGTCCAAGGAGAAAGCGAACGCATTGTCGGCAAAGGCCTCAAGGGACGCCGCCATGACATTTTGCTGGCCACTAAAGTGCGCGGCCAAATGGGCAGCGGACGCAACGACTTTGGCCTTAACCGCCGCAACATCCTTGCCGCCTTGGAAGCCAGTCTACAGCGACTGGACACGGACTACCTTGATCTTTATTATCTCCACGCCCCGGATTACGATACCAGCTTAGAAGAAACGGTGGAAACCATGTCCACCCTTGTCAGAAGCGGTAAAATACGCTATTGGGGCGTCAGCAATTTCGCGGCCTGGCAAGTCGCCGACATGCTGGCCCTTTGCGATAAGCGCAACTATATTCCGCCTTGTCTGACTCAAAACGTGTACAATGCCCTTACCCGCGGTATTGAAGCGGAGTTCTTACCGTTTTTGAAAGCCCATCCCCTGGGCCTCGTTATTTACAATCCCATTGCCGGCGGTCTTCTCTCCGGCAAGCATGTCTTCGGTCAACCTAGCGTCAACACGCGCTTTGCCAACAACCAAGAATACTATAATCGCTATTGGTCCCAGGAAAATTTCGCGGCTGTAGAAAAGCTTCAAGCCATTGCCGACGCTCAAAAACTGAGCCTACTGCAGTTGGCCATGAAGTGGTGCGCTGCGCAGCCCCAGGTAACATCCACCATCACTGGCGTCAGCCGTTTGGAGCAGTTGAAACAAAACATCGCCTCCCTAGAGGATGAGCCGCTATCTGCCGAAGCTTTGGCCCATTGTGATGAAGTCTGGCTTTCCCTTGCCGGAACACGCTTTGCCTACAACCGCTAGAAAAGCAACCCATGCAACGACGCACGGCTAAAAAAAAGAGCCCCTCTACAGGAAACCCTTAGCAAAATGAATACTATTAAACTCAACTTTCGCAGCAGGAAATTGGGAAATAAGCCTTGATGTAATTGGGCAAGGCCGCCATCCAGTTGTATAGTTGCTTTTCGATGAAAGCAGAA
>SAAJ01000006.1 GCA_009929485.1 Negativicutes bacterium | reverse complement strand
TTTCTTCACTAATTTTCCGCTCTATGTTGGGAGGTAAAATAAAAAGACCTCATTACGAGGCCTGTAAATTCAAGGGTTTTGAGTTTGTGAGAACACTCATAGGGAGTAAAGGGAGGGTGCGACTGAGGGTTAAGGAAGAAAATGAAAGGCAAAGAAAAGCACGCCCGGAGCGTAGTGATACGCTTCGGGCGTGCTTGTTTAATAAGTGGGAGACTTCTTGCTCCTGTGAAAAATCACGTATTTTGTTTTTCTCCTGCGTGTTCTCACTCTACTCACTCTACTCTTGTTCAATTGTCGTGCCCTTCTGCGTTCGGTTCTTCTTTTGGTGGCAAATCGCAGAAAATATGCAAATTCTGCTGCCGTAAAGAGTACGCTGGTACGGCTGCAGGCGGCAGAGGGCGGTGGGGCCAGTTTCGCAACAGCTGATGTTTAGCGGAACCTGTGACCAAGAGGAAAATGTGACTGCTGCGGTTTAAAAAAGGCAAGGTCAAGGTTAAGCGTCTTGTGGCGTCGATGGGTGATGGCGCATCAACACACCAGCGTTGCGTGCGTAGAGAGCGGCTGTAGGGAAATAAAGACGCAGTGTGACCGTCGGTGCCCATGCCGAGAAGTAAAATATCAGGCCCCTTGCTATCCAGGCGGTTTAAAAAGCAACGAAGATATGCTTCATGCCGCTTAGCGCGGCTGGCGGCGGAGCCTGTGGCGGGGTAGTAATGAATGTTCTGCGGTGGAATTCCTAGGGGATCAAGGAAAACTCGCGTGGCTGAACCTGCGTTGCTGCGTGAATCTTGGGACGGTACCATTCTCTCGTCGCCCCAGAAAAAATGAATTTGTTCCCATTCTTTCGGCGAAAGCTGCGAGGATGCCAGCCATTTCTGATAAAGAGACAACAGCGTGGAACCGCCGGATAAGAAGAGGGTAAGCGGGCGGTTTTCTTTTTGTAATAAGCAACGGATTGTTGTTTCTAATTGCAGGACCGCTTCTTGAAATAATAGCGATGCCTCTGGAAGGCAGTGCCACTTCATAAAGCTCCTCCTGGAATGTTCCGCCAGCCGGCATGGCCGGCAGAAAACAAGGAGGATGCCGCCGCAGGACCTTGGCTTCCGCAGGCATACTCATGCAGAGGGGAGCGCTGCGGCTGCTCTTGCCAGTAATCAAGAACCGGCTGAAAAACAGACCAAGCTGCTTCGATATCATCATTACGTACAAATAAGGTTTGATCACCACAGATGGCGTCGAGTAAAAGACGCTCGTAAGCGTCCATGCTGTCTTGCTGATGATCGAGTTCTTGATAACGGACATGCAGCTTTAACTGGCTCATGCAAAGCTTGGGACCAGGCCGTTTGGCCTGGAGGTTTACATGAATGCCTTCTTCCGGTTGTATGGTGAAGACCAAGGTGTTTTGCGTTAAATCTTGAGGCGTAAGAGGAGAAAAAATGCTGTGAGGGACTTCTTTAAAGGTAATGGCTATTTCCGTACAGCGAGCGGCTAGACGTTTTCCAGAGCGTAAATAAAACGGGACGCCAGCCCAACGCCAATTATCAACATACAATTTGAGAGCGACAAATGTTTCGGTTGAAGAGCTTGCAGCGACGCCGGCTTCCTCTTTATAACCGGGAGCTTTCGCGGAAGCCGTATATTGACCGCGGATGACCGAGGCGGCAATGTCTTCTTCGTTCAAAAAACGGATGGCGCGCAAGACCTTAACTTTTTCGTCTCGATAACGATCTGCGTTGAAGATAGCTGGCGGTTCCATGGCGACCATGGCTAAAAGCTGCAGCATGTGATTTTGAAACATGTCCCTTAAAGCGCCGGCTTGCTCATAATAGCCAGCCCTTTTTTCTACGCCTAAGTCTTCGGAAACGGTAATTTGAACGTGCTCGATATATTGTTGATTCCATAGGGGGGCGAAAAATAGGTTGGCAAAACGGGTTACCAGAATGTTTTGTACGGTTTCTTTACCTAGGTAGTGGTCAATGCGGTAAAGTTGATCTTCTGTCCAATGCTGATAGAGAATATGGTTGAGAGCCAGCGCTGTAGACAGGGAAGTGCCAAAGGGTTTTTCTACAATTAGGCGTGACCAACGCAGCGGCAAAGAAGAGGTGTGTTGTGCTGCAAGACCGCAGCTGCCTAAACCGGAAACAATATCTTCCGTTAGGTTTGGGGGCGTTGCCAAATAGAAAAGATGATTTCCTTTTAATTGATGATATTCATCCAGATGTTTTAGCTTTTCTTTCAATTCTTCATAAAATACAAGGCTGCTATAATCGCCAGATAGATAATCGATATGCTTGAAGAAGGCAGTGATCTCGGCCTCATTTGCAGTTGAGTCCAGAGGGAGAGCTTTTTGCAAGCTCAGGCGAAATTCTTCCGGCGTATAGGCGCTGCGGGCGCAGCCTAGGATGTAGAAGCGGGCCGGAAGGCGCCGACGCTGGTAGAGGCGCCATAAGGCGGGAAGAAGCTTCCGACGCGTCAAATCGCCGGAAGCTCCAAAAATAATTAACCCGCAGGGTTCCGGCTGCAGTTCTCCACAAGACTTGGTGAATGGTTCACAAAGAAAAATAGCAGGAGATGCAGACATATAAACTACCCCTATCTTATTCTTTTATTTCTTTCTTACCATATGTAAAACCGACAATTTGATCGGAAAAAATACTAAAGTCCTGGAGTTGAATACTATAAGAAGGGTTGGCGTAAGGGATGATTTTGGCGTTTTTCAAAATGATGCTGCTGGAATTATTGATAATAATGCCTTCTTTTTGCGGTGCGTTGGCTAAAAGGGTGTTGCGCAGTTCATTGCAGTCGCTAAAAAAATTATTATTATCAAGTACAATTTCACCTTCAATGGTGCCGAAATTAGTTAAGAGCATGATATTTGTATCTTCGAGCTCGCCCGAAGTATCCTCTTCTTTCAGCGTGTTTAAAGACATAGCGGCACAATTAATAGTGACGGCTTTCACATCAATGCGATTGGCGATAAAGCCGGGAGCCTTAGTTTTTTCGTTTTCCAAAATAAACGCCTCCTTTACTATCTAGCTACATTTTAATTCGACATTAGTTGAAAAATACCTGTAGCGTAATAATCTGAAGTGCTTTATCCTAGACTATTGACAAAGAGGCTTGGGTAACATATAATACATAACGTGATGTCGGGGCGTGGCGCAGTTTGGTAGCGCGCTTGGTTCGGGACTAAGAGGCCGCAGGTTCGAATCCTGTCGCCCCGACCATTTAAATTCAATACAGTCAATAGTCTTGCCAGTTGGCAAGACTATTTTTGTTTTTAATCAGGGTAAATCTTCTAATATTCTTCTAACGCTTAACTTCTCCAACAGGCATAAATTTTAATAAACATTATAGCAAACATAGTATTCGCCGGTTTCTTTGTTTGCATGTACTTTGGTTTTTATTCTACATTGGCCTTTTTTTTGAAAGAGTTCTTCGGCTCTCACCAGGGCTTTTTCCAAAGTTGAAACTCCAATTTCACACATATACAACACCTCGCAATCTTTTTATAGGATAACAAGATTGATAATTATTATCAATACGATAATTATCAAGACTCTCTAGAATGAAGCGTAATGGGTCTTTGGTAATAGATAGCTGCTGCTTACATTATTGTTTGCAGCAGCTATTTTAATTTGCGGCAAGCTTTAAGAAAGCCGCATAAAGAGAGCCGGTATAGTTAGGAGTTCTTGAAAATTGCATTTGGTTTAAAAATGGGACTTGACAAATGGGATTGGCAATAAAACTATAAACTCAGGACTGAGAGAAAGGACTTTTGGAGAAAGGGATCTTTTGGCGGGCGTTGAATCTAATATGAGCCGAATAAGGTGAGATTTTTACATAAAGGAGTTCGACGTAAAATAGATGAAGTGTAGTAACAAAAAAACATGGTTATGCTTTGGTTTTCTTTTATTTTCTCTTTTGTTTGTTCCTAATGCTGAAGCGGCCGCCTTGCGTCAAGGAGATCGCGGCGAGCAGGTGCAGTGGATTCAAGAACGCTTAGAAGACCTGGGGTATGAAGTGGGAGAAGCGGACGGTGTTTTTGGCGAGGAAACTCGTCAGGCGATTGTCCAATTTCAGTTAAGCAGAGGTCTTGACGCGGACGGAGTTGTAGGAGCCGGTACTTTTTACGCACTGCAGCAGAGACAGGCAGCGGTTGAAGTAAATCGTGGTTTTGGACGCAGAGGCGCGCAGATTGTGCAAATGGCTCAGCAGTATATGGGTACTCCCTATGCTTGGGGAGGAAGCAGCCCTGGAGGCTTTGACTGTTCTGGTTTTATCTATTACATATATAGCCAGTTCGGCATTTCCTTGCCGCGCATGAGTGATGGTCAATTTGAGGTAGGCAGGGCGATTTCAGGAGACAATCTTTTGCCTGGGGATTTGGTTTTCTTCACTACCTATGAACCTGGAGCGTCTCATGTGGGGATTTATCTTGGCGGAGGCCGTTTCATCCATGCCAGTTCAGCTGCGGGGGAAGTGACGATTACGCCATTGGGTAAATCTTACTATCAAGAGCGCTATTTAGGGGCGCGGCGGGTCTGGTAAAAAACCGAAAAAGAGCTATGGAATGCTTGCTTGCAAGTTTTCCATAGCTCTTTTCTTTACTACACAAGAATTTATAAAACGAACCGCGAAATACGCGAAAGGCGCGAAACGGGTTTTATGATTGACTGTTCAAGCCTTCTACTGGACTTTTAGCTCGATCGAGGCTTCAAAGGTTCGCTCCCAGGGCGTTTTGGCAGTGGCGTCATACCTGCGCAGCGGCAGCGTAGCGCTTGTTGCGGGAAAGTCGTAACGCTCTAGATGCACAGCGCTGCTCTGCAAATGGCGTTGCAGGCGAAAATTGGCTTCGGCGTAGTTTTGCTTTAAGGAATAAGGATCTTGGCGTTTGGCGAGCAGCCAGCGGTTTAGGCGGCTTTGAATGGTTTTTTGATAATACCAGTCATCTAGGAAGCGTTCGCCCAAAAAAGAAGCTTTTTTCGTTGTAGAAGCGTGCCCCTGCAACACGGCCAGGGCGTGCGTTACAATCGTTCCTAGAGAGTTACTGGTAGTATTCCAACCGGCATAAGCGGTTAATTGGTTTACGGGAACATCCAGCAGCACCAGCCAAGGATAGATTGTATTTAACGAGGAAAAATCTTCGCTGAGATCGACCAAGGCGACGGCTTTGCCTTCTTGCAGTAAAGAAGCTATTTCTCGAGCCGGCGCTAGCTGCTGCCAAGGAGAGTCGCCTTTGCGTCCGGCATGAATGTAGAGGATGAAATCGGCATTGCCTTCGGTAGCGGGGAGGACGCCGCTAAGAGCCAGTTTTTCTTTAGCGTTGGAAGCGATCGAATGGGGCATGTACGGCATGAGCATGCCTGGTACGTCCGGGCGAGAGTAGCGGATTTCCGCCTGGGCGGCGTGCGTGCGCTGCTGGGAGATGATTTTCCCCAAGAGAGAGAGAGCCACTTCGTCGGTGCCGCGTGTAATTTCGACGGAATGGGCTTTCTTCTGCGCTGCGTATTGAGCTAATTGCTCTTTTTCTTGATTTGGAAGCCCAAAAGGAAAGCCGTCATCTTGGCCTAAGATCAGCATCTGCAACGTTCCGGAAGCGGCTAAATCAATGAGTGAGCGGTTGAAGGCTAAATTCTGCTCGTAGAGAGCTGCATATTCGGTTTTTAATTCTTCGGGCAGTCTTTTTTCCATAGCCAGAAGAGGCTGTACGTCGTCAGGATTATCAAACCAGCCGATTTCGTCGGCCCAAATGGAATATTTTTTTAGATGATATTGGTAGATCTGATAAGGGCTGTTGTCAGCTAATAGCAGTCTGGGAATGATGCTGAAGGCATATAGAGGCACTGCTGGATACTCTTTGTGCCATTGCGTCAGCCAGTTGAGTAGTTGCTGCTCTTGCTCTTTTTTGCCGATGCGTTGGCGGGAGGCCAGAAGGCTGCCATGAACCAGCATGTCAGTAGAAAGAATAACCGCATCTGGTTTTTCCTCTTTTAATACGGTGGCTGCCCAGGCTGCCAATTTTTCCGGCGATGCTGGACGGCGATAATGATCAAGCAGTTCAGGAGGAGGCAAGATGACTTGTATGCCTGCCAACTGTGCCAACTCGACGACAAAGTCAGTGCAAGGAGGCCTGCTGTCGAGGGGGAGCAGCAGAATACGCGCTGGTAATGTGCTGCTTGGAGTGGGAACTGTTGTTGGTTGTGGCGACGGAGCTATTCCTTTTGCAGGCATAACTAAGAGAAAAGCAAGCAAGGCGGCGATAAAAGGAAGCCAACGAAAAACATGTCTTTTCATGGATGCCAATGACTCCTGTTCTTTTTGGAAATCGATAATTTTGTACAAAGAAAACCCGGGAGATGGCTCCCGGGTGATGCAGACGATAGGAAGAAGATGTACTTATTCCTGCTTGTCGCGCAGGCTGCGATGGAGTTCAGCATGGCCTTGGCGAACTACTTCCAGGGCTTTTTCCAGATTTCCCGAGAGATGGCGGAAGACCTCGTCCGCATACGTCGTGGAATCTTGTTGGAGTTGGCGGGCTTGTTCTTGAGACTGGCGGTTCAGATCACGGGCTTGCTCCTGCGCTTGTTGCATGATTTGCTGCGCTTGTTCTTGGGCTTGTTTGGCAATAATGTTATCGTCGGTCATTTTGGCGCCGTAGACTTTCGCCTGTTCGACTACCCGCTGCGCTTCGCGCTGCGCGTTTTCTACAATTTGAGTCCGCTCGGCCAATACTTTCCGCGCTTCCATTACTTCTTGAGGGATAAGTTCCCGCAGATAATCCAAAAGACGTACCAGTTCATCTTCTTCAACAATGCGTTTGTTGGTAAAAGGAACATGGGATGATTCCATTAACAATGTTTCCAGCTCATCAAAGATTTCTTCAATCGTCATATTAAAGATGCCTCCTTACAATGTTTTCCGGGCAGCCAGCTCCCGGCAGCGTTGGGTGATTTCGTCGTACAACATAGGGGGGACTAGTTTGGAAATATCTCCGCCAAATTGAGCTAATTCCTTAATGCCGCTAGAGCTGACAAAGGAATATTCACTAGATGTCATCATAAAAACAGTTTCAATTTCAGGACGAACACACTTGATGAGAAGTGCGCGTTGAAACTCATATTCGAAATCACTAAGAGCGCGCAACCCGCGCACAATGATGCGACTATCTTTTTGCAGAACAAAATCGGTGAGCAAGCCGGAGAAAGAATCGACTTCGACGTTGGGGATATGTTGAGTAGCTTGTTTTAAGAGACGAACCCGTTCGTCCATGTTGAATAAAGGATTTTTCCCAGGATTGCGAAATACAGCGATAATCAAGCGGTCGTACATACTGCTGGCGCGTTCGAAAATATCCACATGTCCGTTAGTAACTGGATCGAAACTGCCCGGACAAACTGCAATCTTCACGAAAGGTCCTCCTTGTGTGCTGGCATTTTATAAAAGCTAAGCATAGTTTCTCCATATTGTTCTTGACGGCGCAATTCCAAATGGTTCAAATCTTCAGGGAGCGCTTCATGTCTTGAGTGCTCGAGGATTAAAATTCCGTTTGGTAATAACGCTGGGTTTTCATCAATAAAATGAAGAATTTGTAGCGGATGTCCTTGGTTATAGGGAGGATCGCAAAAAACAATATCGAAAACGAGCTGCTCTCTTTTGCAGCGCCCTAAAGCTTCTAAAGCTTGTGTGCGCCAGACCTCGCAGCGATTTAATAAATTGGTAGAAACAGCATTTTCGCGAATCAAACGACTGCATTCCTGCGCTTGATCTACGAAAATAGCATGAGCGGCGCCGCGACTAAGCGCTTCCAGTCCCAAATTGCCGGTTCCGGCAAATAAGTCCAGAATGCGTGCGCCGGAAAGAAATTCCTGGATAATAGAAAACAAGGACTCCTTAACCCGATCAGTTGTAGGGCGAGTTTTCAAGCCTGACGGCGCTTTAAGCCGCTTGCCTTTGGCTGAACCTGTAATGATACGCATGAATGAAAAACCTCATGTCCATAATGATAAAAAGATAGGCCGTGTTATGTGGAATACAGGCCACTGCTTATTGTATCACACCTTTACGTGCATCGGCCAGAGAAGGAAGTAAGAAAAGCTCTACGACATAGGTCCATTCTTCAGGGGTGCGCACTACCCCTACGCCGATAACGGTAAAGTCGGAGTCTAAGATATTACGACGGTGTCCTGGACTTTGCATTAAGAATGAATGAGCTATTTTCATCGATTCTTCTTCTGGATCGCGCCAGCCTTTAAATAAATTTTCCGCCGCAGCGCGATAGGTGATGTTTCTTTTGTGAAGGCGGTCAAAAGGAGAATTTCCTTCCGGGTCATAATGCGAAAAAAAATTTCGTGCGGCCATGTCTTGCGCATATTGACGGGCCAAGCAGGAAAGACGCGCATCCAAGCGCAACGGTTGTCGGCCGGCTTTGGTCCGCTCCTGATTGACCAAGGCGGCCAGCTCTTGTTCCTGGCTTGTTGGTGCTTCCAGAGAAACTCCGGAGTTACAGGGCGCTTGAGATGCAAAAGAGGAAGTGTTGCAGACAAGTAAGAGAGTTAGAAGCAATACTGCAAGAAGACGCATGGTAGCAACTCCTTTCGTGTCAAAAAGAGATAAAAACCTATGTATTGGACACGGAAGTATGCAAAGAACCGATGAAATTTAAAAATTTGCTGTATAATAATGCTCTTAATGATATTCCGCATTTTTTTTGAGAATCCTGTAAGAATGACAATGAAATTTTATGCATAAAAAGTGGCAATTAGTGAATAAATATGCTATTATTTAAACAACAATGCTTTTTGTGTACAATACGCATGGAAAAACAGAAGATGCTGCAGCGGCATGCTCCGGTGCAGCGCCTTGACAAGGGTGAGGAAGATTTGTTACACTATCTTCAATGTAAATGTGTATCCATTCCGTCATCCTTTAAGAAGATCCAGCGAGGTCGGCAAGGAGAACTAACGGAAGGACTAGAGGAACGGTTAACCGTTTCTGGCTCTTTCTGCGCGTGTTAAGCTCCTTGCCGTTATCGGCAAGGAGCTTTTGTTTTCCCGGTTGACAGAATGGGGAAGGAGAATGCTGCTTATGAAAGGTCAGGTTTCACTCCGAGGGAAAGACATCCTTGGCTTGCGTACCTTCTCGACAGAGGAGATTCGGCGGGTTTTGGATACGGCGAAGGAAATGAAGGCGATTGTAGGGCGCGATATTAAGAAGGTGCCGACATTGCGAGGAAAATCGGTAGTTAACCTTTTTTTTGAGCCCAGCACACGTACGCGTACTTCCTTTGAATTGGCGGGAAAATATTTAGGTGCCGACGTTGTGAACATTACTACCAGCTCCAGCAGCGTTGTTAAAGGAGAAAGCTTGCGGGATACGCTGCTGACCGTGGAGGCTATGGGCGTAGACGTCATTGTTATGCGTCATGCTGCGGAAGGTGCGGCGGTATACGCATCGAAAATTGCCAAACCGGTGATTATTAATGCCGGCGATGGAGCGCATGAGCATCCCAGTCAGGGCTTGCTGGACATGTTTACCATTGAGGAGCGCAAGGGAAGTCTGGAAGGTTTGAAAGTAGCCATTATTGGCGACATTCTGCATAGCCGTGTGGCGCGCTCCGATATTTGGGGCTTGACAAAGATGGGGGCAACCGTCCATGTGGCCGGGCCGAAAACCTTAATTCCTCCTGGGATCGAAGAGATGGGGGCTGTGGTGCATGAGCGCATTGAAGATGCGCTGGACGGAGCGGATGTTGTCAATGTGCTGCGTATACAGCTAGAACGGCAGAAAAAAGGCTTGTTCCCTTCGCCGCGAGAATACGCTCGCATTTTCGGTATCAATCGGGCTCGCTTGTCTTTGGCTAAGGAAGACGCTGTGCTCTTGCATCCGGGGCCGATGAACCGAGGCTTGGAGATTTCGCCGGAAGTGGCGTACGATACGCAGTCTGCTATTCAGGAACAGGTGAAGAATGGTTTGGCTGTGCGGATGGCTCTGCTCTTTTTGGTACTGACGGGAGGGAAGCATGTTGAAGACAATCATTAAAAACGGACATGTTATTTGCCCCAGCCAAGGTTTGGACGGGGTTATGGATATTATTGTGGAAGACAGCCGCATTGCGGCTATCGGTGAAAATTTGGCAACACCCGCAGACGCTCAGATTTTGGACGCCGAAGGGAAAACCGTAGCTCCTGGTTTTGTCGACCTTCATGCCCATTTACGCGAACCGGGGCAGGAAGCAAAAGAAGACTTTGAAACCGGCAGCCGCGCCGCAGCGGCTGGCGGCTTTACCAGCGTGGCTTGTATGCCGAATACACGCCCGCCTGTTGATAGCAGCATTGCTGTTAACGGCTTGAAAGAGCGGGCCCGGCAAGTAGCGATTGTCAACATGCTGATTGTTGGCGCTGTCAGTAAAGGGCAGGATGGCAAGGAATTGGCGGAAATCGGCGACATGCTGCTCAATGGCGCAGTAGCCTTATCTGATGACGGACATTTTGTTCATAATGCCAAGGTTATGCAGAATGCTCTTGATTACACGGCTATGTATCATAAGCCGATTATGAGCCATGCAGAAGAGCAGGCCTTAGTAGAGGATGGCTATATGCACGAAGGAAAAGTTTCCACTATGCTGGGCATGCACGGACGTCCCTCTGTGGCAGAGGATATTGCGGTAGCTCGTGATGTGCTGCTGGCGGAATATACAGGCGGTCATGTGCATATCTCCCATGTCAGCACAAAAGGCGCGGTGGAAATCATTCGCCAGGCTAAAGCCAAAGGCGTCAAGGTGACGGCGGAAGTGACGCCGCATCATTTGGCGCTGACCGACGAAGCGGTTATGGGTTTTGACTCGGCCACTAAGGTTAACCCGCCGCTACGCTCTATGGATCATGTAGTCGTGTTGCGGCAGGCTCTGCAAGAGGGCGTTATTGACGCCATTGCAACCGATCATTCGCCCCATGCGTTTGAAGAAAAAGATAGAGAATTTAAATATGCCCCCAGCGGTTTTACTGGCTTTGAGACGGCGTTGGGAGTTGTGTTAACCACGCTGTATCACGAAGGAAGCATGAAGCTTCCTGAGATTGTTGCAGCCATGACTTCTCGTCCGGCGCAGGTCCTGGGCCTTGATTGCGGCACGCTGCGCGTAGGCAGTGATGCGGACATCGTTGTTTTTGATCCGGAGGCCGAATGGACGGTTGACAGCCGCCGGTTCTACAGCAGGGGTAAACATACTCCGTTTGAAGGGAAGTCCTTAAAAGGCCGTGTGACGGCCACTATGGTAGGCGGAAATTTGGTGTATCAAGACGGAGAGGTGCTTGTATGAAAGGAAAACTCATTTTAAGCGACGGAACTGTATTTCATGGCGAATTGCTGGCAGCAGGCGCAACGGTAGGGGAAGTCGTTTTTAATACCGGCATGACGGGCTATCAGGAGGTTTTGACGGATCCGTCTTATTGCGGTCAAATTGTCACGATGACCTATCCTTTGATTGGCAATTACGGCGTAGCTGAAGCCTTTGCTCAGTCGCGGCAGCCGTTTGTTAAAGGGTTTATCATCGGCGAATTGTGTCAGACTCCAAGCAACTGGGAAATGGAAGGCAGCTTCGGTTCTTATTTGCAGCGCTTCAATGTTCCCTGCTTATATGGAGTGGATACTCGGGCCATTACGAAGAAAATTCGCAACCATGGTACGATGAAGGGGATTATTGTATCCGAAGAAGCAGCGCAGGCTGATGTGGACGCTTTATTGGCGAGCGAGCTTAGTTGCTGCCAGGTCATGGACGTAACCACCAAGGAAACCTATCATATGAGCAACCCAGGCGGTCTGAAAGTGGCGGTGCTGGACTTCGGCATTAAGCAAAACATTCTTAATTCCTTGCATCAGCGCGGCTGCGACATTACGGTTTATCCGGCGACAGTGAGCGCCGAAGAAGTGCTGGCAAGCAACCCGGACGGCGTCTTTTTATCGAACGGACCTGGAGACCCCAAGGACTTACAGGATATTATCCAGATGGTCCGGCAGTTATTGGAGAAAAAACCGCTCTTTGGCATTTGCCTGGGTCATCAGATTCTGGCGTTGGCGTTGGGAGCAGATACGTATAAGCTGAAGTTTGGTCATCGCGGCGCGAATCAACCGGTTAAAAACCTATTGACAGGCAAAGTGCATATTACTTCGCAGAATCATGGCTATTCCGTCAAGGAAGAGTCCTTGAAAGGTCTGGACGTTACCATCAGCCACCGGGCTGTAAATGACGATACAGTCGAGGGTATTCGTCACAATACGCTGCCGCTGTTTTCCGTGCAGTACCATCCGGAAGCCGCGCCTGGACCGGATGATAATACCTATTTATTTGAAGAATTTATGCAGTTAATGGGGAGGGCGTAACCATGCCGAAAAAGGAATATCTCAAGAGGGTCATGGTCATTGGCTCGGGCCCCATTGTTATCGGCCAGGCTGCCGAATTTGACTATGCCGGCACACAGGCTTGCCGGGCGTTAAAAGAGGAAGGGTTGGAAGTAGTTTTGGTCAACTCCAATCCAGCGACGATTATGACGGACGCCAATGTGGCGGATCGCGTGTATATCGAACCACTGACCGCTGAATTTTTAGCGGAAGTCATTGAAAAAGAGCGCCCGGATGGTCTTTTGCCTACTCTTGGCGGTCAGGTTGGACTCAATCTGGCGGTTGAGCTGGCGGAAACCGGGGTGCTGGAAAAATTCAATGTAGAGTTGCTGGGAACATCCCTGAAAGCCATTAAAAAGGCGGAGGACCGGGAACTGTTCAAGGAAACCATGCAGTTTCTCAACCAGCCCATTCCAGAGAGCACGATAGTAGAGGATTTAGATGCGGCGCGGGAATTCGCCAATGAGATCGGTTATCCGTTGATCGTGCGTCCGGCATATACGCTGGGCGGTACCGGCGGCGGCATTGTGAATAATGATGATGAGTTGGATGAAGTTGTCGTCAGAGGGATTAAGTACAGTCTGATCGGTCAGGTGCTCATTGAGCGCAGCGTGGCCGGCTGGAAAGAAGTCGAATACGAAGTCATGCGGGATGCCAATGACAATTGCATTACCGTTTGTAATATGGAAAACATTGACCCTGTAGGCGTGCATACCGGCGACAGCATTGTTGTGGCGCCGTCGCAAACGCTGACCGACGCCGAATACCAGATGCTGCGTACGGCTTCCTTGGATATTATCCGCGAGCTGGGCATTGAGGGCGGCTGTAACGCTCAGTATGCCCTGGATCCCAAAAGCCGCCGCTACTATGTTATTGAAGTAAATCCGCGCGTCAGCCGCTCTAGCGCCCTGGCCTCCAAGGCGACCGGTTATCCGATCGCCAAGGTGGCTAGTAAAATAGCCATTGGCTATACGCTGGACGAAATCACCAACGCTGTTACCGGTAAAACCAAGGCTTGCTTCGAGCCATCCTTGGACTATGTGGTAGTCAAGTTCCCCCGCTGGCCTTTTGACAAATTTGTTTTGGCTGACCGCACCCTAGGAACACAGATGAAGGCGACCGGAGAAGTTATGTCCATTGACCGGACACTAGAAGGCGCGCTCTTGAAGGCTGTTCGTTCCTTGGAAATCGGTTTGAACCATTTGGAACTGCCGGATTTAGCAAAGCTGGATGACGCGGTATTGCGTAAAAAACTGCATGCTATTGACGACGAGCGGCTCTTTGTGATTGCTGAGGCTTTGCGCCGCGGCATAACGGTGCAAGAGATTCACGGCATTACCAAGATTGATATTTTCTTTTTGGAAAAGATGCGCAACATTGTTTCCATGGAGGCGCGTTTGCGCACAGACGGCTTAACGGAAGCCAATTTGCTGCAGGCGAAAAAATGGGGCTTTACGGATCGCACCATTGGTCGCCTGACAGGCAAAGAAGAGCTTGCAATTAGAGAAGAACGTAAAACCCTTGGTATTCTGCCTACGCATAAAATGGTAGATACCTGCGCCGCTGAGTTTGAAGCGGCTACGCCTTACTACTATTCGGCGTACGCCCAAGAGGACGAAGTGGTTCCGAGTGATCGCCGCAAAGTGATGGTGCTGGGTTCCGGGCCGATTCGTATCGGACAAGGAGTGGAATTTGACTACTGCTCGGTGCATTCTTCTTGGGCCTTGCGGGAAATGGGTCTTGAAAGCCTGATCGTCAACAACAATCCGGAAACGGTAAGCACAGACTTTGACACCTCAGATCGGCTGTATTTTGAGCCGCTGACGCCGGAAGACGTGCTCAATATTATTGATAAAGAGAAACCAGAGGGCATTATTGTTCAATTTGGCGGGCAGACGGCTATCAATCTGGCCGGGCCGCTGGCTAAGGCCGGCGTGAAGGTGCTGGGCACTTCCGTGGATGACATCGACCGCGCCGAAGATCGGGAACGCTTTGATGCTTTATTGGAAGAACTCAATATTCCTCGGCCGAAGGGTGAAACCGTCACCAATGGCGAAGAGGCAGTTGTTGTTGCTAACTCCTTGGGCTATCCTGTAGTGGTGCGTCCGTCGTATGTACTGGGCGGCCGGGCGATGGAAATTGTCTATAACGAAGCGGAGCTGCGTGATTATATGGGGCGGGCTGTGAAAGCTTCGCCAGAGCATCCGGTGTTGGTGGACCGCTATATGCAGGGCAAGGAAGTGGAAGTAGACGCCATTTCCGACGGCGTGGATGTAGTTATTCCCGGCATCATGGAGCATGTGGAGCGCGCTGGCGTGCATTCCGGCGACAGCATCGCCGTTTATCCGCCGCAGACGCTGGAGCAGCGTACTATGGACACCATTGTGGACTATACGCAGCGTATGGCCAAAAGCCTAAAGGTCAAAGGCCTTCTGAATATCCAGTATGTTGTATTTGAAGGCGAAGTATATGTGATCGAGGTCAATCCTCGTTCCAGCCGTACAGTTCCCTTCCTCAGCAAGGTGACTTCTGTGCCGATGGTTAATGTGGCTACCCGTTGCGCTCTGGGGCATACTCTAAAGGAGATGGGTTATACGCCGGGACTGGTTCCTTTTAAGCCGTATATCGCCGTCAAGGCGCCGGTGTTCTCCTTTGGCAAGATGCAGCAGGTGGACATTTCCTTAGGACCTGAAATGAAATCAACCGGCGAAGTTATGGGTATTGACTATCATTATGCCAGAGCGCTCTACAAGGCGTTGGTAGCGGCAGGAATGAACATTCCTGCCCATGGCTCGGTACTCTTTACGGTTGCGGACAAAGACAAGGAAGAAGCCGGACAAATGGCTTTGAAATTTGCGGCGTTGGGATATAAGCTCTTGGCTACGGAAGGGACCGCTAAGCATCTCCGTTCGCTGGGCTTGGAAGTAGAACTGGTGCAAAAAGTTCACCAGCGCAAAGATGATATTATTCGCTTGGTAAAAACCGGCGGGATTCACTTGGTGGTCAATACGCTGACCCAAGGACGGGAAATGGAGCGCGATGGCTATCGTATCCGTCGGGCTACGGTGGAACACGGCATTCCTTGCTTGACGTCAATGGATACGGTGCGGGAAGTACTGGAAGTCATGCGTTTTATGCGCGACCGCCGTTTGGTGTATGTATTGGCACTGCAGGATTACGTGGGAGGAGGAGACGCTCTTGCCTAAGCTGGTGGAAGAAGCCATCGTGCTGCAGCAGGAACTTTTAGCGCCCGGCGTATACCGCCTGGCGCTAAAAGCGCCTCAAATTGCAAGACAGGCGCAGCCGGGGCAGTTTGTACATGTACGAGTCGCCGTAACGGCGGCGCCTCTTTTGCGCCGTCCGATCAGCATAGCCGGGGCTCAAGAGGATGGAACGCTGATTTTGATTTACCGCGTTGTGGGAGAAGGCACGAAGCTGCTGTCCGCATTGGCGGCGGGAGCCACGTTAAATCTGATGGGGCCGTTGGGGAACGGCTTTAAGCTGGAAGGTAAGCAGCCGCTCTTGGTAGGGGGCGGTGTGGGCTTGGCGCCGCTGCTCTTTTTGGCGCAGCGTCTTTGTCCGCTGCCGGTCAAAATTGTACTGGGCGGACGCTGTCAGGAAGATTTATTCTGGCTGGATTTGTTTCGCGGCGTATGCTCGCAGCTTATCGCCACCACGGATGACGGTTCCTGCGGCTTGCAGGGGACCGTTGTTGCCGGTTTGTCGGAGGCGTTGGCGCAAGGCGTTGACGGCGTATTTACCTGCGGTCCGGAGCCTATGATGCAGGCGGTGGCCGCCTGGGCGGCTCAAGAAAAATTGTCTTGCCAGGTTTCTTTAGAGAAACACATGGCTTGCGGCGTAGGCGCCTGCCTGTCTTGCACCTGCGCGGATAAAGAAGGCAAACGGCGCAAGGTTTGTACAGACGGACCTGTTTTCCAGGCGGAGGAGGTTTTTTACGATGCCTAATCCATCCATGTCGGTCAAGCTGGCCGGTCTTACACTAAAAAATCCGGTTATGACGGCTTCGGGAACCTTTGGCTTTGGTCTGGAATACGGCGAGTTTTTTGATGTGTCCAAACTAGGAGCCATTGTAGTTAAGGGTACTACGCTGACGCCGTGGCCTGGCAACAGCGGCCAGCGCATTGTGGAAACTCCAGCAGGCATGCTTAATTCCATCGGTCTTGAGAATCCAGGGGTGGATGTATTTTTGACGCAGACGCTGGACAAACTAAAAGCTTTGGATACGCATATTATTGTCAATATTTCCGGGCGTACCGAAGAAGAATACGCTTTATTGGCGGAAAAATTGGACGTAGACGGCGTGGCGGCGCTTGAGGTCAATATTTCCTGCCCGAATGTCAAGCAAGGAGGCTTGGCGTTTGGCACGGATTGCGCCATGGCTTCCGGTGTTGTAGAAGCAGTGAAGGCATGTACGAAAAAACCGGTTATCGTGAAGCTGTCTCCTAATGTGACGGACATTGCACAAATGGCCCAGGCCGTAGAGGCGGCGGGAGCTGACGCTATTTCCTTGATCAATACTTTAACCGGCATGGCGATTGATATTCATACTTGGAAGCCTAAGCTGGGCAACGGCGTGGGCGGCCTTTCAGGGCCGGCGGTGAAGCCCGTGGCCGTGCGCATGGTCTATCAAGTGGCGAAAGCGGTAAAAGTGCCAATTATCGGCATGGGCGGTATTATGACTGCCGACGATGCGGCGGAATTTCTTTTAGCTGGCGCTACTGCAGTAGCTGTGGGGACGGCTCAATTTGTCAATCCTACAGCGGCGCTGGAGGTAGTGCAGGGCTTAGAAACGTATGTGCAGCAGCGGGGCCTTGAAAATGTGCAGCAGATGATCGGGCAAGTCCGGTTTTAAGGCTGTGAGCAATGGAGTGTAAAGGATGAACGGAAAAGAGAAGCGGATTATTGCGCTGGACTATTCCTCACAGGAAGAAGCGTTGGCGCTGGTCGGTGTTTTAGGAGAAGAAGCCGCCTATTATAAAGTAGGTATGGAACTTTTTTATAGCAGCGGCGGTGATATCGTACGGCATTTGAAAGCGGCCGGTAAGAAAGTCTTCTTGGATCTCAAGCTGCATGACATCCCCAATACGGCGGCGAAAGGTCTAGGGGCCTTGACTCGTTTGGGAGCGGATATGCTGAACGTGCATGCTTCGGGTGGCCTGGAGATGATGCGTCGCGCCGGCGAGGTAGTTGCAGAAGAAGCGTTGCGCTGCGGCATGCAGGCGCCTGTTGTTCTGGCAGTTACCGTTCTTACCAGCATAGGCGGCGACGAGTGGGCGCGCCTGGGCCAGGTAGAACCCGTAAATAAGGCGGTGCTGCGTTTGGCGCAGCTGACGCAGGAGGCAGGCTTGCAGGGCGTGGTAGCTTCCCCTCAGGAAGCCGCTGCTATTCGCCAAGCCTGCGGTAAGGACTTTGCTATTGTGACGCCGGGCATTCGGCCGGCAGGCGTCTCTGTGGACGATCAGCAGCGGGTGGCGACTCCCGCCAGTGCATTAGCCGCAGGCGCCAGTCATCTGGTAATTGGACGTCCTGTAACGAAAGCGGAAGATCCGTTGGCGGCGCTGCGGCGTTTGGCGGCGGAAATGGAAGGAGCATAAGCATGCGTGAAGAGGAAGTAAAACAATTGCTGCAAGAGACAGAAGCTATTTTGGAAGGGCATTTTCTGCTGACGTCCGGCTTGCATAGTCCGCTGTATGTAGAAAAATTCAATCTCCTGCAGTGGCCCAAACAGACGGAACGTCTGTGCAAGGAACTGGCGGAACGGTTTGCCGACGCTGGGGTAGAAGTGGTTATCGGTCCGATGACCGGCGGCATTTTGCTGGCCCATGAAGTGGGAAAGGCCTTAGAAACTAGGGCTATTTTTACGGAACGGGAGAATGGCGCTATGGCTTTGCGCCGGGGCTTTTTCATTCGTCCTGGCGAGAAAGTGCTGATTGTAGAAGATATTGTGACTACCGGCGGCTCTGTAAAAGAAGTAGTTGACGTAGTTCGCGCTCAAGGCGGGGATATTGTAGGCGTTGGCCTGCTGGTAAACCGCAGCGGCGGTAAAGCGGATTTCGGCGGTTTGCGGGTGGAAGCGCTGCTTAACTTAACTGTGCCGACCTATGCGGCGGCAGAATGTCCTCTTTGCCAAGAAGGCAAGCCTATGACGAAGCGCGGCAGCCGACATCTCAAAGCATAAAAAGATAAAAAATCCTGTATAAAATACAAAACTCCTCTTGCCATAAGAGGATAAAGTTGATATAATTTATATTCGTAAGAGGTGCTCCGGCATCGATATCTGCGGAAGTGGCTCAGTGGTAGAGCATCGCCTTGCCAAGGCGAGGGTCGCGAGTTCGAATCTCGTCTTCCGCTCCAGATGTATAATTAAAAGCTCAGTCTAAACGACTGAGCTTTTCTTTTTTTTTGCTATACCAGAGTTTATTAGTTTTGAGAGGTTGAGATAGGCGAAATGGCGGGGGACAACGAACCGCGAAATACGCGAAAGGCGCGAAAGGGGTTTTCAAGAGATAGGAGCTTCTGTTAAATTATGTAACCCTCAGTCGAACCCTCCGTGACTCTCGCGACTCTTGTTCAATTCTCTGGCCTTTCTCTGGTTTTTCGCTGTTACTCTGAGTTATGTTCTCTTTTTGGGGTGAGAAGTTTAAGCGCCGAGACGCTGCTGTTCCTGTTCTTTGCGGCGACGCTCGTTATTGCGGATCTTGATTGTGCCGACTACAATTTCCGGGAGCAGGACGAAGAGCAGGCCGATGTAGCCCACAGAGCCGTAGCCTTTGACTACGATGTTCGTTAATCCGAAGACGGAGATGCTTGTGCAGAGAATAATAGAGACAACTGAGATGGCAACACGGCGCAACCGTACGGTTTGGAAAATATTGCGGCGGTTCAATTCCGGTTCGAAACGAGCTACCGCCGAGAAAATCAAGGAGATGGCCGTTCCCAGCAGGGCGACGAAGAGAATGGTGGTATAAAGAATCTTCAACCAAGGCAAATCCAGCTGTGTGCAGACGAAATACACGGGCAATGTTTGATTGAGCACTTCCGGGCTGAAGCCCAGCAGCATAATACACACGGCGACCAGGAACAAGCCGTTTAACAGCGTGCCGAACACCATGAACCAGTTGCAGTCTCTCGTGGTCTTAATGTGCTGAGAGACCGAAATAATCGGCAAGACGGTGAAGGCCTGAAAACCTATGTAGATCATGGTGAACCAGACTGCATCGCCGAAACTATGGCCGAAGGTTTCTTGGGTTGTGATGATACGTTCAAAGTTGAGGGCGCCCATTTGCAGGCCAAGGATGCAGAGGGTCAGCAGTGTTGCGATTAAGAAGTAAGTTTTGAAGCTCAAGG
This sequence comes from Negativicutes bacterium, assembly GCA_009929485.1. Taxonomy (GTDB): domain Bacteria; phylum Bacillota; class Negativicutes; order Anaeromusales; family Anaeromusaceae; genus Anaeromusa. The sequence continues at coordinate 76,718 of SAAJ01000006.1, read as the reverse complement.
CTTTGATGACGAGGTCGGTGCCGAAAATGGTCAATAACAAGATGATGGCGCCGATGGCGACAATGCCAATGCCATAAGGAATTCCCAAAGAGCTTTGCAACAGGGAGCCAGAGCCTGCAATAGAGGTGCTGACGCCGCAGATGAAGAGTAAAATATAGCCGATTTCAAAAACGAGAGAGAAATATTTTTCATAAGGATGAAATAGGGCGTCGCCAAAGCTTTTGTAATCATAAGTTTGATAATCTTTGGCTAAGACGAGGGCGTTTCGGTGGCCCCAGCCTAAGATGAGCATAGCGATGACGGGAAGAAATACCGAGTACCAGCCGTATTTTACAAAGAAATTTACTTCTTGGTTGCCTGTGGCGAAGCCGCCTCCGCAATGGGTTGCAAACCAGACGGCCGCCATGGCCGCAGCTGCGCCAAGGGAGCCGGTTTTTTGATTGTTCATGTTAACAGTCCTCCTTAAAAGTACGCAGAATAAAATAAGCCCCTATTGACACGATTGTGTCAATAGGGGCGAGAAGATCGCGGTACCACCCTATGTTTTGTGGCTCATTACTCAGCCGTAAATGGCTGATGCCCGTAACGTGGACGATCGCTGAAGCCTAAACATAAATGTGTATTCAGCCCCAGAGCTCCCGGATGAGTTTCGCAAGAATCGTTTCTGCCGGTTTTCACCAAACACCGGCTCTCTGCAAGAAAGTAGATTTTGCTTTGTTCCGATCATCGCTTTTGAAAATCATAGAATTTTAGTTAACAAAGATGTAAAAGCAGCTGCAACATCATTCGTTGAATGTATACATTATCGCAACCAATGAAAGCCTTGTCAATGGGATTAAAGAAAAAATATAACAAATTTACTTTTTGCGCCCTGATTGAGCCTTCTTGAAAAGGACAAATGGACTCGCGAGAAGAACTTTTCAAAAAAGGACGTAAAGCCTGCTTGAAAGATTGCGCTGTTTTATAATTTTGTCTTGGACAAGACGGTCGACCTATGTTATAATACAAAACGTGCCAAGGGGAATGCCTGTGGTGCATGTTTTTAATATAGGGGTATAGCTCAATTGGTAGAGTAGCGGTCTCCAAAACCGTTGGTTGAGGGTTCAAGTCCTTCTGCCCCTGCCACTCAATCTAGTAATGACGCGGTTTTTGACCGGGTCATTTTTTGTTTTTGAGTACTTTTAAGGACAAAACATGTTGTTTGGAGGAACCTTGCCAAGGCTCATGTCCTACTTTTTGCGGCAGGGAGGCGTTACTCTGTAGAGTGGAGGTTTGTTATGGAAGAGTTGTTGGAACAATTTAAAGCATGGGCTTTTTTGCGTGAATTGCCGGAAGAAACGCAAGGGTGTCAATGTGTGCGAGATGAGAAATTGGAAAATGAAAAGTATTTTTTCTTTTCTTATTATCGCCGAGATGGCGCTCGCTGGGCAAAGGCATATTATGATGTTGCGAAAAAAAGTTATTTTATGCGCATTGGTCTTGGCTTGCTGGAATTTAACGATATCTCCTACTTTTCACAATCGTTAGGTGAGTTTGAAGCCTTGTTGCGCAGCCGTTTAGACAAGACTTTGGAAGAATTTATGACATTTGTACCAGATCAGGTAGGGGTAGCCATACAAGAAAAAAAGCTCTTACAATGGACGTATGCGGAGCAATTACCTGAAGAAGCGTCTGGCTTTAAGTTGCTTTTGTCGCCTAAAGAGCCTGTGAAAGTGATAAATGGGTCCTATCTTATTCTTGATTACAGCGATTTAGTCGCACAAACGTCCCTGGTTTTGTATTATAATGTATATAGAGATGAATTTTTTGGAGAGCTTCGCGTCCAAGGGTTGCCGGAATTGGTAAGCGACTTTGATTCGAAGACACTGACAGAGTTGGAGCAAAAACTGGAGAAACGGTTGACGCCAGTGTTGGAAGCGCTGCGTCAGCGCCTGGAAAAGGAGCAGAATCCATGAACACGGTAATTCCTACAGCCTTGACGGTCGCAGGCTCAGATTCTGGCGGCGGGGCTGGCATTCAGGCGGATTTGAAAGCCTTTGCCGCTTGCGGCGTATACGGCATGAGCGTGCTGACAGCGATTACGGCGCAAAATACTTGCGGCGTAACGGCGGTGCGTGATTTGGATGCGGAAATTATTGCAGCGCAAATGCAGGCGGTATTTGACGATATACCAGTAGGCGCAGTGAAAATTGGCATGCTTTCCTCCGCAGCCATTATCGAAGTGGTGGAAGAACAGTTGAAACGCTATCAAGTGCAACCGGTTGTTTTGGATACGGTCATGATTTCCAAACATGGCGCGGCATTGTTGCAAGCGGAAGCTGTGGGCGCGCTGAAAAGCAAATTACTGCCTCTGGCGACCATTGTGACTCCCAATTTGCACGAAGCATCGGTGCTGGCTTCCATGGACGTTGAAAATGAAACAGCTATGCGTGAGGCGGCGAAGCGGATTCAGGCTATGGGCCCTAGGTATGTAGTCGTAAAAGGCGGGCACTTAGAGGGGAATCCTTGCGATATTTTATACGATGGAAAGGATTATAGAGTCTTTCATAATCCTCGGCTGCCTCGCATACACACACATGGTACAGGGTGTACCTTTTCTTCGGCTATTGCCGCTTTTTTGGCTCGCGGCTGGGCCATTCCCGAAGCGGTCGGGGAGGCTAAACGCTATATTACTATGGCGATTGAGCATGGTTTTTCATTAGGACAAGGAGTAGGTCCTACACATCATTTTTATGAATTGTACCAAGCGGCCTTTGGCGCTGAATGGGGAGGAAAATATGGCAAGAGTGCTATTGTGCGATGATTCTGCGTTTATGCGCATGATGTTGAAAACCACGTTGGTGGGACTTGGACATCGTATCGTCGGCGAGGCGGGCGATGGCGAGCAGGCAGTGGAGAAATATGAAGAGTTGCTGCCAGACCTGGTGACTATGGATATCACCATGCCTAACGTGAGCGGCATTGAAGCGGTGGCGCGCATTCGCGCTAAAGACCAAGATGCTTGTATCGTTATGGTTTCTGCCCTGGGGCAGCAAGCGATTATAAATGAGGCTCTTGAAGCAGGGGCCAAAGACTTTATTGTTAAACCCTTTGTGCCGGAACAGATAGCAGCGGTGCTGGATAGAGTTTTAAATCCTAAAAAGCCTGCTTGACAATCTGTGGTGTTATGTTATAATACAACACGTGGCTGACGAAGCGCTGATTGGATGCTTGTCTAACTCTTGGGTTGACAAAGCTTTCGGCATTCGGTACAATCGTTACTGCAGTAGGTAATGGCCCCGTGGTGTAGCGGTGAACATGCCGCCCTGTCACGGCGGAGATCGTCGGTTCGAATCCGATCGGGGTCGCCATTTGCCATGGTAGCTCAGTCGGTAGAGCAGAGGACTGAAAATCCTCGTGTCGGCGGTTCGATTCCGTCCTATGGCACCATTATTATGCGGAAGTGGCTCAGTGGTAGAGCATCGCCTTGCCAAGGCGAGGGTCGCGAGTTCGAATCTCGTCTTCCGCTCCATTTTTTAAGGCGGCATAGCCAAGTGGTAAGGCAGAGGTCTGCAAAACCTTTATCCCCAGTTCAAATCTGGGTGCCGCCTCCAATTTTATTACGTATAGAGAGCCCTGTATCTCAATGGATGCGGGCTTTTTCCAAATCTAGGCGGGTGTGGTGGAATGGCAGACACAAGGGACTTAAAATCCCTCGGGGGCAACTCCGTGTCGGTTCGAGTCCGACCACCCGCACCAAAAATCAAAACTCCGCGCAGCGGAGTTTTTTTTATGGTTTAAGAAAGTATAATTTTTTTCGTAGGCCTTTCGTCGCTTGGCAGTTTTACAAGATATGGCTTATAATAGAAAAGGAAATACCATATATAGTAGGAGGAGACGCTAGTGCGCTGTCCGTTTTGTGCATTTCCGGAAAGCAAGGTTATTGATTCCAGGGCGGCTGAAGAAGGGGTGTCCATTCGCAGGCGCCGCGAATGCCTGCAGTGTCAACGACGTTTTACTACATACGAAGTGGTAGAAAAGGTGCCGGTAATGGTCGTGAAAAAAGATGGCCGGCGGGAGACGTTTGATAAGGCTAAGCTGCAGGCAGGCCTTATGCGGGCTTGTGAAAAAAGACCGGTATCTCTGCAGGAAATTGAAGAATTAGCGAACCAGGTGGAACGAGATATCTATAATACGATGGAGCGAGAGATTTCTTCGCGGGAAATTGGCGAAAGAGTCATGAATTTGCTGCAGGATGTAGATCCGGTGGCTTATGTACGTTTTGCCTCCGTATATCGGCAGTTCACGGATTTGCATAATTTTAAAGATGAACTGGAATCTTTGCTTTTGCGGCGTCAGCAAGAGCCTAGCAAGAGCAATGAACGCCCAAAAGGATAAGCATACTCTTGCTCCTATTTTATAAAGTAAGCGAGGCGGTTACTATATGTTCACAATGATTCGGAAAAGAGATGGCCGGGAAGTTTCTTTTGATGAGACGAAAATTACCGATGCTATTTTTAGGGCGGCGAAAGCCGTAGGCGGTGCGGACCGGCAAATGGCAATGGAACTGACGTTGGACGTGTTGCGCTTTTTAAAGCAAAAATATAATGGCGGCAGTTTTACCGTAGAAGATGTTCAGGATACGGTTGAAAAAATTCTGATTGAGAAAGGGCATGCCAAAACGGCCAAAGCTTATATTTTGTATCGATATCAGCGGACGCGGATGCGCGAATCCCAGTCGGAGCTGATGGATGCTGTGGCTGATATTCTAGTGGAGACCAGTCGGGAAAACGCTAATGTTTCTAATTCGCCGTCGGCGAAAATGCTGCAGATTGCTTCTGCGGCGAGTAAGGCCTACTATTTGAATCGTTTAATTCCTGAAGAAATGGCTCAAGCGCACCGACGCGGAGATATCCATATTCACGATCTGGATTTTTACGGCAAAACCCTGACTTGCGTGCAAATCCCGTTGGGAAAATTACTGCATTCCGGTTTTAATAACGGTCATGGCTTTATTCGTTCTCCGAAACGTCCGGCTAGTGCGACCGCGTTGGCCGCGATTATCTTGCAAAGCAGTCAGAATGATATGCATGGCGGACAGAGTTTTGCTTTTTTTGATCGCGATATGGCGCCGTTTATGGAGCAGGCTAGTGAAGAAGAAGTCTATCAAGCCATGGAGGCGCTCATTTACAACCTCAATTCCATGCACAGCCGAGCTGGAGCGCAGGTTCCTTTTTCCAGTTTGAATATCGGCACTGATACGTCGCCGGCTGGTCGCAGTGTAATCAAAAATGTTCTCTTAGCTTATGAAAAAGGTTTGGGACGAGGTGAAAATCCGATTTTCCCGAACATCATTTTCCGAATTCAAGAGGGCGTTAACTTTAATTCTGGTGATCCCAACTATGATTTGTTTCAATTAGCTATGCGCGTAGCTTCCCAGAGATTGAATCCTACTTTCAGCTTTATGGATTCTTCTTTTAACGCACCTTACGGGGACCAGGTTGGCTATATGGGGTGTCGCACCCGGACGATGGCGAACTGTTGCGGACCGGAGGTTACCGACGGCAGAGGCAATCTCAGCTTTACTACCATTAATCTGCCGCGCTTGGGCATCAAGGCGGAACGGGATTTGATGAAGTTCTATCAAAGTTTGTCCGATTTGATCGATTTGACCTGCGAGCAGCTGTATCATCGCTATCAAGTGCAGGCGAATTTAAAAGTCAAAGACATGCCATTTTTGATGGGGCAGCATTTATATTTGGATTCGGAAACACTCAAACCGAATGATACGATTGAATCGGTGATTAAACACGGTACCTTGTCGGTAGGTTTTATCGGGTTGGCGGAAACCTTGATTGCTCTTACCGGCGCTCACCATGGCGAGGACGAAGAATCAAGGGCTTTAGGAGAAGAGATTGTCTCTTTTATGCGTGATAAAGTCGACAAGGCGATTGATAAGTACGGCTTGAATTATTCCTTGCTGGCTACGCCTGCAGAAGGTCTGTCCGGTCGTTTCTTGCGCATGGACCGTAAAGAGTATGGCATCATTCCTGGCGTGACGGATCGCGATTACTATACGAACTCGTTCCATGTGCCTGTGTATTATCCGATTAATGCCTTTGAAAAGGTGCGCATTGAAGGCCCTTATCACAAAATGACCAATGCCGGCCACATCAGTTATGTGGAATTTAGTTCGCCGCCGGTTAATAATTTAGCAGCGGTGGAAGCAGTGTTGCGGCATATGAAGGATAATGACTTTGGCTATGCGGGTATTAATTTTCCTGTGGATTTTTGCCAAAAGTGCGGTTATTTAGGGGTTATTGAGACTGAGTCCTGCCCATCCTGCAGCGCTACTTCGGTGCGGCGCGTGCGTCGGATTACCGGTTATTTGAGTACTACCGAACGGTTTAATGATTCCAAACAACAGGAACTCAATGAACGTGTCAGTCATTTTCGGAAATGATTGTCAATACAAGGGAAGTGTAATGGGTTATGATTCGGTGTGCGGATATTCTAGATGAATCCATTGTAGATGGTGAAGGAATCCGGCTTGCGGTATTTTTGCAGGGTTGTCCAAGACGCTGTGAGGGTTGCCACAATCCGGCGCTCCTTCCGGTTGACGGCGGTACGGAGTGGGAAGAAGGCTGCCTGGTACAAGAGATTTTGAAGCGGCTGACCCCCTTGCATAAGGGGATTACCTTTAGTGGCGGCGATCCTTTGCTGCAGGCGGAAGCGCTTGAAATTGTGCTGGCTGAGCTGCGCATGCGGCGTTCGGAGATGGATATCTGGCTTTATACGGGCTATGTATATGAGGAAATCAGCCATTTGCCGGCTTTGCGCTGGGTGGATGTCCTGGTTGACGGCCCTTTTGTGCAAAGTGAAAGGGATTTGACCTTGCCATATCGCGGTTCGCGCAATCAACGGATTTTGGATGTGCGTAAAAGCCGTGAGGCTGGCTGCGCCGTGGCGTATGTATTGGCGGCGCGCTAAGCAATCACTTTCCTAAGGAAGGGATTTTCATGCATCAGTATTGTATTATACCGGAAAGCCAAGAGTCGTTTTTGCAGTTTTTGCAGCCCTTGGTTTTGCCGCAAGAAGAAAAAACCAGGCTGTGTTCGGCTAGGATTGCCAAGGTGGATGTGAATACGCAAGACTTGTCTTGGGTTGTGCATTTGGAGGTAGAGCGCCTGTTGGCGGCGCAGACGCTGCAGCAGCTATCCCAAAGCCTATGCCAATGCTGCGGCTTAAAAACAGTGCGTTTTGTGCAGCTGCCTGGACGGCTTGAGGACTATCTGCAATTGCATTGGCCGGATGTTTGCGAGTTGGTTTCTGGAACTCAGCCGGCCCTGAAAAGGCTGCTAACGTCTTCCGGCTGGGAATGGAAAGACGATTGTCTCACTCTGAATTTGCAAGGGTCTTTGGCAGCGGAATTAGCAGAAAGCCAAAATGTGGCCGCGAAACTGCAGCGTTGGATTGAAGAAAGCTTTCAACGTCAATGTCGCGTTTTTTGCAACATTACACAGGCGGAACTGGTTGCGGCGCAACCGGAGGAAGCATTGACTCCAGAATACCTAGCCGCCTTAGAAATGGTACAGGAGCAGCAAAAAAGCGGCGGCGAAGGAACTGGGAAAAAGAGCAGTATCTATTTTGGACGATCTTTATCTAAAGAAAAGGTACAGCCTTTGTCGCTGATTCAAGATGAGGAGAAATCCGTTATTGTCGAAGGCGAATTGAGTCAGGTCGATATTCGCGAATTGCGGACCGGACGATTTCTGATGACCTTTGATGTAGGGGATCCCTTAGGCGGCATTGCTGGCAAGGTGTTTTTTGACGATGGAGAAAGCTGCCGCAAAGCAGTGGGTGATGTGAAGGACGGTTTGCGAGTTCGCTTGCGGGGCAAGGTACAGTATGATAAATTCAGCAATGATCTTGTTTTGTTTGCTGACAGCATGAATCGCGCGGATAAAGCCTTGCGTCAAGATGAAAACGTGGAAAAACGAATTGAACTGCATGCGCATACGCGGATGAGCAATATGGACGGCATGGTATCGGCGAAAGAGCTGATTAAAACGGCAGCGCGCTGGGGACATCCGGCCATTGCAATTACCGACCATGGCGTTGTGCAGTCTTTTCCAGAAGCGCAGAAGGTGGCGGGAGAATGCGGCATCAAAGTGATTTACGGGATGGAAGGGTATTTATTCGAGCATGATATCAACCAGGCGCGGCATATTGTGATTTTGGCGAAAAATCAAGTGGGGCTGCGCAATTTATATCGCTTGGTTTCCATTTCTCATTTGAAGTACTTGCATCGCACGCCGCGTATTCCGCGTTCCGTATTGGTGGAGCATAGGGAAGGGCTTATTTTGGGTTCGGCCTGCGAGGCGGGTGAGTTGATTCAGGCAATCGTGCATCAGGCATCGGAAAGCGAGCTGCTTAGAATTGCCGAGTTTTACGACTACCTAGAGATACAGCCTATCGGGAATAATGCGTTCTTAGTGCGGGAAGGTATTGTGCCGGACGAGGAAGGACTGCGCAATATTAATCGCAAAGTGTGCGAATTGGCTAAAAAAGTTGGCAAGCCTGTGGTGGCTACGGGCGATGTGCATTTTCTAAACCCGGAGGATGAAGTATACCGGCGCATTTTGATGGCGGGTAAAGGCTTTTCTGATGCGGATCATCAGCCGCCTCTTTATATGCACACTACCGAGGAAATGCTGACGGAATTTTCTTATTTAGGAAAAGCCAAAGCCAAGGAAGTGGTTATTGAAGCGCCGCTGCAGGTGTCTTCGTGGATCGACGATTTCAAACCCATTCCCAACCGTCTGTTTGCGCCTGAAATTCCGGGCGCGGAAGAGAGTATTCGCTCTATGTCCTATGCCAAGGCGCGGGAATGGTACGGCGAGGAACTGCCAAAACTGGTAGAAGAGCGTCTGGAGTTTGAGCTGAAATCCATTATTGGCAACGGTTTTGCCGTGTTGTATCTGATTGCGCATAAGCTGGTGAAAAAATCGCTGGACGATGGCTATTTGGTAGGTTCCAGGGGTTCAGTAGGTTCTTCCTTTGTAGCGACCATGAGCGGCATTACGGAGGTAAACCCCTTGCCGCCGCATTGGCGTTGTGAACACTGCTTGTACAGCGAATTTCTTACCGACGGCAGCTACGGGGGCGGCTTTGACTTGCCGGATAAAGATTGCCCGCAGTGCGGCAAGCGCCTGCGCAAAGACGGACAAGATATTCCGTTTGCTGTTTTCATGGGCTTTAACGGCGACAAGGTTCCTGATATTGACTTGAATTTTTCCGGAGATTATCAACCAGTAGCTCATAAGTATACCGAGGAGCTTTTTGGTAAAGACAATGTGTTTCGCGCCGGCACCATTGCCACGGTGGCGGACAAGACTGCCTACGGCTTTGTGAAGAACTATTTTAATGATCGGGGTCAAAATCCTCGTAATGCGCATATCAATTGTCTTGTCAGCGGCTGTACCGGCGTGCGGCGCACGACAGGGCAGCATCCGGGCGGTATTACCGTTGTGCCCCGGGATATGGACGTACATCAGTTTACGCCCATCCAGCGGCCGGCGGACGATAAAAATTCCGGAACCATAACAACTCATTTTGATTATCACTCCATTGACGCTTGCTTGGTTAAGCTGGATATTCTGGGACACGACGATCCGACGGTCATTCGCATGCTGGAGGATTTAACCGGTATTGATGCAAAAACCATTCCCTTTGACGATCCGGTAACGATGAGCCTTTTTTCCAGTACCGATGCAGTCGGTTTGACTCCGAAAGAACTGATGGGCAGCCCGGTAGCGACCTTTGGCATACCGGAATTTGGCACGAAGTTTGTACGGCAGATGCTGGAAGACACGCTGCCGACAACGTTTAGTGAATTGGTGCGCATCTCCGGCTTTTCCCATGGTACCGATGTTTGGCTGAATAATGCACAAGACTTGATTAAGGACGGTACGGCCAAATTATCCGAAGCGATTTCCGCGCGGGATGACATCATGATCTACTTGATCCACAAGGGTGTAGAGCCTTCGGTAGCTTTTAAGATCATGGAGGGCGTGCGTAAAGGGAAAGGAATTACTCCGGAGAATGTCGCAAAAATGAAAGAAAAAAATGTTCCAGATTGGTATGTAGAGTCTTGTCAGAAGATCAAATACATGTTTCCGAAGGCCCATGCGGTAGCGTATGTGATGATGGCCTTTCGCATCGCCTGGTTCAAAGTACACCACCCCTTGGCCTTCTATGCCGCTTACTTTACGGTGCGCGCCACGGAATTTGACGCTGCCCGTATTGTTGGGGATAAGGGAAGCCTGAAAAAAGAGATGGACGTCATTGAAGCGCAGGGAAAAGAGGCCTCGGCCAAGGATAAAGCGTTGTTTACAATCATGGAAATGGCGATGGAAATGTACTTGCGTGGATTTGCCTTTAAACGAATTGATTTATATGAGTCCGATGCGGATAAGTTCCGCATTGTTGACGGGGCGCTGCTGCCGCCTTTAGGAGCGCTGCAAGGCGTGGGCGGCTCGGCGGCGTTGAACTTGGTTGCCAGCCGCTGTGCGGACAGACCTTTTACTTCGCAAGAGGATTTAAAGTCGCGTTCTCGTGTTTCCAGCGCCGTTATCGAAGCGCTGCGTAATCATGGCTGCTTGGAAGGATTGCCGGAAAGTAATCAGTTGATGTTGTTTGGCTGAGTTTAAGCAAAAAAGATCCCGGAACCATATGGCTCCGGGATCTTTTTTGCTTTTTCTTAAGAAAGCGCTTTTACAGCCGCTAAGGCGCTGTCGAAATCAGGTGCGTCTTCTACATTGGGAACATACTGGATGTAGCGAATGACATCGTCTTTGTCGATGACGATGACGCCGCGGGAGAGCAGGCGCAGCTCTTCGATGACAAAACCGTATTTAGAGCCAAAATCGAGGGCTTTGTGGTCCGAAAGGGTGGTAAGATTTTCGATGCCTTGAGCGGCGCAGTATCGCTTGATGGCGAAGGGTAAATCCACACTGATGGAGAGAATGGCGACATCCGGGAATTTGGATGCATCTTGATTGAAAAACCGTGTCTGTGCATCGCATACAGGCGTATCAATCGATGGTACTACGCTAACGACACGGAGCTTGCCGGCTGTGTCAGACAGCGAGAAGGGCTGTAAATCTTGCGTGAGCGCTTGAAATTCCGGCGCCTTTTCACCAACTTTTAATTCCCGCCCCAAAAGGGTCAAGGGGTTTCCTTTCATTTTTAAGTAACCAGTTCGCTTTTCCATGTAAAAGCCTCCTTTTATTTTTAGGTTTTATAAACAATAATCGAAGCTAAATAATAATATTTTTCAACTACACTTATATTCTATCAAACTGAGTGGAAATGTCAACAATAATTATTATTGATTATATAGTGAGCTATTGTTTAAAGTATTTTTCGAGCTAAAGGAATCATTTTGTTGTTAAACAAGGAAGAAAACGGTGAAAGAGCAGGGGTTTTAAAAAACGATAGCGAAAATAATTACTAGATAAAGCAAGGCAAGGCAGGAGGGGCAAACATGCGCACAAAAGGAATCAGCCGTAAAGTGATGCATCGGGAAGAAAGCCGCAAAATGGGGCGTGTGGCCATGTATATCGGTGGCGGGGTGGCGGTGATTCTCTTGCTGCTTATGGTCGGATCAGCTTTATTTTAAGAAGGTGCTGGTCAAATTGTGACAAGCAAGGTATAATTTAAAAGAAGTTTTTTCTTAAATAATATTGATTCGCGGAGGTTGTTATGACGACACAAAAAATGGACATGCTGGAAAAAGGCGCTATTGTACAAAGGGATCGCAATACCTATGCTGTTGCGCCGCATATTCCCGGAGGCATTATTTTAGATCCAGATGTATTGCATAAGATTGCAGATGTTGCGAAAAAGTACCAGGCCCAGGCGCTGAAACTAACAATGGCGCAGCGTATTGCCATTGTTGGGATCAAAGAAGAGGATATTGACAAGGTCTGGGAGGAACTGGGCATGGACAAAGGGCATGCCATTGGCCTTTGCGTGCGCAGCGTAAAAATTTGTCCGGCTACGCATTTTTGCAAGCGGGCGCAGCAAGATGGAGTAACGCTGGGGTTGGCCTTGGACGAACGCTATCACGGCATGGAACTGCCTTCTAAATTTAAAATTGCAGTTTCCGGGTGTGTAAACGCTTGTACAGAGCCAGTGCTGAAAGATATCGGCATTATTGGCTTGCCGAAAGGGTTTACGGTGCTGATGGGGGGCAACGGAGGCGTAAAGCCTCGTTTGGGCAATGAAGTGGCCCAAGGCTTGAATCAAGAGGAAGTCCTTGCTTTAGTCGATCGGATTGTGACGTATTATAAAGCAAATGCCAATAAAAACGAACGTTTAGGACGTATGATTGATCGTTTGGGGTTGGAGACGGTGCAAGGGGCGATCTTATAGTTTAGGAGAAGGAGGCTCTCTAATGGACCAACAGTGGATTGTGGAAACCATCAATACTATCGCCTCCATGGGGGCGGATGAGTCGGGTGCGGCCAATCGTTTGGCTTTTACGGTTGCCGATAAGGAAGCGCGGTGTTATGTCGCTTCTATAATGGAGTCTTTAGGCATGAAAGTGCGCATCGACGCCATCGGCAATGTGATTGGCAGTTTGGAGGGAGCAGAGCCGCAGCTGCCGCCAGTGGCGCTGGGTTCGCACGTGGATACAGTGCCGCATGGCGGACACTATGACGGGGTTGTGGGCGTTGTGGGCGCTCTTGCCGCGGTAGGACGGTTGAAGGCGGCAGGCCCGCTGCGCCGCACGGTGGAAGTGATTGTCTTTGTTGCGGAAGAGTCTAGCCGGTTTTCTCACTCGACAATGGGCAGCAAGGCGATGACAGGCAGTGCTAATTTGAACGCTTGGGAGCGAGCTGTAGATAGTCAAGGGGTTACCTTTCCTGCGGCGTTAGCAGCGGAAGGGCTCTCTTTTGAAAATTTAAAGCAATGTGTTATAGCGGAGCAAACCTATCAAGCTTATTTGGAACTGCATATTGATCAAAGCAAGCAGCTTGAGGAACGCGGCGCTGCTGTGGGCGTTGTGGAGGCTATTGCCGCGCCGACGCGCTTTAAAATGACGGTGACCGGTATGGCCGGTCATTCGGGCACTACGCCTATGCATGATCGATATGATGCGTTGGTTAGTGCGTCGGAGTTGGTGCTGGCTATCCGTAATATTGCTAATGATCATGCGGAAGATGATATAGTGGCGACTGTTGGAAATCTCAAAGTCTATCCTGGCGCGATGAATGTAGTGCCGGGCAAGGCGGAATTGTGGGTGGATTTGCGCGGAACTGATTACGAATACATTGTGGAAAGTCTTCAGGAAATAAAAGACGCGGCTCTTTCTATCGCGGAAGATTACGAAACGCCAGTGACCATTGAAATGCTTTCGGCGGACAAACCGGTAGCGATGGATGAGGAATTGGTTGCGTTAGCGGAAAAAGCGGCGGAAGAAGTGGGCGTTGAGTGGATGCGTTCAGTCAGCGGCGCCGGACACGACGCTATGAATATGGCTAAGATTACACCGGCCGGCATGCTTTTCGTGCGCTCCCGCGATGGCGTCAGCCATCATCCTGATGAATACGCAGCTCCTGAAGATATTGAGGCTGGTGTGCAGGTGCTTACGGTTATGCTGCGCCGGCTGCTTGCCTAAAAGACGAAGGCGGCTTCGCAACGCGGGTGTCTAGTAGCAAGCCTTGACGGAGCGGTAAGAAATGGAGTAAGATAACAATGTACTGCCGAATCCATCGTAATGGTACGGGGGAACCAACTTATGGGGTGAATCCGCCTAGGCGGAAGGGTATTTTCTCTCTCTTTTTCAACCCGAACCCGACAGCTAACCTCGGAGGCAGGAGTTTAAAGAGAGGTGATTCAGCTTGAGGTTTTTAAAGCAAATTGTGTTTTTTGCGTTCTGCGGCTTCTTCTGCATGTTGTCGTCGGTATTTGCGGCAACGGCGGCGCCGCCTGTGGTGCGCCAAGAACACCAGGTTGTACAGCAGGGTATGCGCGGGGAAAATGTCATGCGAATACAGCATTTTTTAGCCAATCAGGGATTTTATGCTGCGGCTGTGGATGGCGTATTCGGTCCGCAAACTTGGCAGGCGGTTGCTGATTTTCAAAGCATGAGCGGCCTGGGAGTGACCGGAGTGGTTGATGCAGGTACGCTGAGCGCCCTTGAAAGGGCTCAAGACCAGCCGGGGCGTTTTGGTCGGTCTATGCATATGAAGGCTACAGCGTATTCACGGTTCGACCCTGGCTGCGGCAGCTATACAGCTCGCGGTAATCTGCTGCACAAGGGCTTAGTGGCGGTAGATCCGCATGTAATTCCATTGGGGACTAGACTGTATATTCCCGGATACGGCTTTGCCATAGCCGATGATACCGGCGGCGCCATTAAAGGCCATGTTATTGACTTGGCTTTTGACAGCCATCAAGAAGCTATCAATTTTGGCGTCAGACATATTACGGTGTACATTTTATAAGAAGTACTTACTAAAGGCAGGCTTAGGCCTGCCTTTTAGAATTTATACGTTTTGCCGTAAGGAAAGCGCTTGAGAGGTGTGCTATGAAAAATAGGTTATTGGAAGAAGTAGGTATTGTCGGACCGCGGCGTGAGCTGCAGGCGGTTGTACATTATCCGCAAGGCGTAGCCGCGCAAGAGGCTTCTTGGCTGGTAATGAGCCATGGCTTTCGCGGTTCTAAGGACGGACATGGCCGGGCTGTGGAATTGGCTGAGCAGGTGAGCGCCAGAGGCATGGGCGTAGTTCGCTTTGATTTTACGCCGTGTGAGTCTTTGGACAGGCAGGTAGAAGAACTTCTTTGCGTAACCGGGTGGATGCAGCGCCAAGGCTGGATGTCATTGGTTCTTTTAGGCCGCAGTATGGGCGGTTGTGCCTCTCTTCTGGCAGCCAGCAAGCTGGGAAAGCGGGTGAAGGGGCTTTGCTTATGGGCGACTCCTAGTGATTTGCAGGCGACCTTTCAAAATGCTTTGGGCCTGGCAGTTTATAGGCAGTTGCAGCAAGGAAGCAGCGTGAATTTGCAGGACGAATGGGGCAGCCTTCATTTGGAACCGGATTTTATTGGCGGCTTTGCAACGCTGAACTTGCTGGCAAAGTTGGCGGCGTTGGGCTCATTGCCCTTGCTCGTTTTGCATGGAACAGAGGACGAATTGGCTTCGGCAGAGCAGGCTTGCGCTTATGCGGATGTTGCCAAGGGTCCCTGTAAACTAGTGGTTTTAGAAGGAGCGGATCATCGTTTTAGCGAGCATTTTAAGGAAAGCGCAGCGGCGGTAGTGGCCTGGCTGGGGGCATGGTATACAAAAATATCCAATTAATGTATACTGTAAGAAAAAAGATACTATTGCGGCAATTGCCGGAAGAGACGGTTGAATCTCTTGCTGAGGGGAGCGTCGTGCCGGGCAGGCAAGGAGGGTATTTATGGGTTTTCAATGGACCCAGGATCAAGTGGACTTGAAAAACATGACCCAAGAATTCATTGCAAAAGAAGTTGCGCCATACGCTGGAGAGATGGACGCCGCAGGCGGTATGCGTCCAGGCTTGCAGGAAAAATTTCATGAAATGGGCCTGTTGAACTTGATTGTTCCTGAAGAATACGGCGGTCCTGGACTTGACGCGATGACAGTAGCGCTGCTGTACGAGGAAATCGGCAAAGGCTGCGCTGGCGTGGCTACCAGTATTGCTGCCAATGCATTGGCGGCGTATCCGGTATTGCTGTTAGGGACGGATGCGCAAAAGAAGTTCTTTTTTGACAAATTGAACGAAGGAAAGCTGGCGGCATTTGCGCTGACAGAGCCCAATGCAGGTTCTGATGCGGGGGGCGTTGTTACGTCGGCTGTAAAGGACGGCAATGAATATGTCTTAAATGGCAATAAATGCTTTATTACCAATGCTTCCAACGCTGAGATATTTGTTGTTTTTGCTAATACACGCAAAGCGGCTGGCATTCGCGGTTTGACAGCTTTCGTTTTAGAAAAAGGAACTCCAGGCTTTTCCGTAGGGAAAAAAGAAGAAAAAATGGGGATATGCGCGTCAGATACTTGCGAGTTGATTCTCGACGGCGTGCGAGTACCGGAAGAACAACGCATCGGTCGGGAAGGCGAAGGCTTTAAACTCGCTATGAAAACGCTCGATGCGGCCCGCCCTTTGGTGGGAGCCGTATCTGTAGGAATCTCACAGGCGGCTTTGGACTGCGCAGTGAAATACGCCAAAGAGCGCCAGCAGTTCAATAAGCCAGTGGCTTCTTTTCAACTGGTGCAGGCGATGGTGGCCGATATGGCTATGCAAATCGAGGCGGCGCGGCTGTTAGTGCACAAGGCTTGCTGGCTCAAAGATCAGGGGATGCCTTACTCCAAGGAAGCGGCAATGGCCAAATGCTTTGCTTCTGATGTAGCTATGAAAGTGACCGTGGATGCCGTGCAGGTTATGGGCGGCTATGGCTACTCGAAAGAGTACCCGGCGGAAAAATATATGCGTGATGCGAAGATTATGCAGATCTATGAAGGGACCAACCAGATTCAGCGCTTAGTTATTGCTAATGCGGTTTTGTATTGACCCAATAGGCAGCAGAAAAGCTTCCGTTTTGACGGAGGCTTTTTTATTTACTAAAAATTAACAATTTCATAGCGTGAACTTTACATAGAATTTTTATACTAGAGGAGGTAGAAAAAATACATAGTAGGAGGAGATTATGTGAATAAGAAAAAATGGCTGATGCCCTGTGCTGCGCTGGCGGTGATGGTGGCGATTTTGGTGGCATTGGTTATGCCGCAGACTAACGCAGTGGCTGACGCGGCCAATGACCAGGCTTACTATGGGAAAAAAGCGAAATACGTATTTTACTTTATTGGCGACGGTATGGCATTGAGCCAGATTAACTCTACGGAAATCTTCAAAGGGACTCAGAATGGCAACGGACCTATGGGCAGGCAGCCTATGAATTTTACCGCCTTTTCTCATCAGGGCGTGCAGCGGACGCAGTCGGCGGATACATTCATTACGGAATCAGCTGCCGCAGGAACGGCACTGGCGACTGGCAACAAAACCAATAATGACATTTTGGGCATGGATCCTACAAAGAGTGTGAAGTTTAAAACCATGGCGGAAATGGCCAAGGAAAAAGGCATGAAAGTAGGCATTGTCTCTAGTGTGTCCTTGGACCATGCAACTCCAGGCGCTTTTTATGCGCATCAACCGACTCGCAAAAACTATTATGAAATTGGTCAGGAAATGATTAACAGCAATTTTGATTATTTTGCCGGCGGCGGTCTGTTGGCGCCTACAGGCAAGAAAAAAGACCAGCCTAATTTGCTGGATATTGCCAAACAAAAAGGCTATCAAGTAGCTCTTTCGATCGAAGAAATCCAGAAGATTGGCCGCGGCAGCGGCAAAACGATTGCCATTGCTCCAAACCTGGCGGCGGAAGAAGCCATGTCCTATGAAATTGACCGTGGCGAAAAAGTGTCTTTAGCTGAGTTTACCCGCAAAGGCATTGAGGTGCTGGATAATCAGAACGGCTTTTTCATGATGGTGGAAGGCGGCAAGGTCGATTGGGCTTGCCATGCTAATGATGCGGCGACAACTGTAAAGGATGTCATGGCATTTGAAGAAGCCATTGCAGAAGCGCTGAAGTTCTATGCCAAACATCCGGATGAAACATTGATTGTCGTTACTGGCGACCATGAGACCGGCGGCATGACCATTGGCTTTGCCGGTACTGGTTACAAGACGTTCTTCAGTAAATTGGGCGGACAGACCTTGTCTTATGAAGAATTTGACAAACAGATCAAAACCTACCGCGATCAAGTAGGCGCTTCTAATGCCAATTTGGATGACTGGCTGCCTGCGTTGGCCAACCAATTTGGCATGAATGAATTGACTGCCTACGAGAAAAATCGTTTGGCTCAAGCGTTGGCTTTCAGCATGATCGATCCCAAAAAACGTCCTGCTGACGAAGAAACTACCTTGGCATACGGACCCTACGAGCCCTTCTCTGTAACGGTGACTCATCTGTTGAATCAGCGCGCGGGGATTGGCTGGACCACCTATGCTCATACTGGCGTGGCTGTGCCTGTGTATGCCCAAGGAACCGGCAGCGGCGTTTTTGACGGGTATTATGATAATACAGATGTGGCGAAAAAAATGATGAATATTATGGGTGTTTCTAAATAATGAAACGGGATCGCATGGTTGTTTTCGTTATTTTATTACTGTCCCTCGGTTTATACTGGCTGCCAAGTCAGTTTACGCCGGAGGATGACGGCTATATACGGGCCAAGGGCGCCGTGCTCTCCGTTGATAATGAACACGTATACGCCCGAGGCGTAGTTCGCACAGGCGTGCAGGAGGTTGTGCTGCAAATAGCTGACGGTCCGTATGAAGGCAAGACCATTACTTGCAGCAATACGCTGTTGGGAAAGCTGGAAATGGATAAGATATTTGCTCTAGGCGATACGGCTCTGGTGGCTGTGAAGGGGACGGCAGGCGAAATTCAGGTCGCCAACGTGGTGGATCATTACCGCCTGTATGCAGAAGGGTTGCTCTTTTTCCTCTTTGCCGCGCTTTTATGCTGGTATGCCCGCTGGACAGGACTGAAAGCTCTTCTTTCCTTTGTATTTACCGTTTTAGCTTTGTGGAAAGTGCTGTGGCCGCTGTTCTTGCTTGGTTGGGATCCGGTATTTGTATCCATCTTGGTTGTAGCGGCTATTGTCGGTACGGTTACGCTATTGGTTATCGGCTTTAACCGCATTGCCTTAGCGGCTTTTTGCGGCACCTTAGGGGGAGCGTTGGGGGCTGTAGTGCTGGCTTTTTTATTCGGACAGCTTTTTCGCGTTCACGGCGCGGTTTTGCCTTATGCCGAGACCTTACTGCATCTGGGATATGCCCAGCTAGATCTGACCAGAATGTTTCTGGCGGGAATTATGCTGGCTTCTTCCGGGGCAATGATGGACGTGGCTGTTGATATTGCCGTAGCTGTTGGTGAATTGAAATGTAAGCGGCCGGACTTGAAGCGCGGGGAGGCTATTGCCTCGGGCATGCATATCGGGCGTGCTGTAGTCGGCACGATGACCACAACGCTGCTTTTGGCTTACAGCGGTTCCTTTATGGCGTTGATGATGGTTTTTATCGCCCAAGGGACGCCGGTGGTTAATATTTTAAACTTGACCTACGTGGCGGCGGAAATACTGCACACGTTAACAGGCAGTATCGGTGTGGTGCTGGTCGCTCCATGTACGGCCTTGTTGGCGGGCGTTCTCCTTGTAGAACCTTCGTCTGTGATGGCGTGCGAATTATCAACAAAAAAGCCTTGACTTTTAAGGGCTGCACGTATTATAATTACCACTGTCCTAGGGGTTATAGCTCAGTTGGTTAGAGCGCATGCTTGACATGCATGAGGTCAGCGGTTCGAGCCCGTTTAACCCCACCAATTAACAAAGTAAGCTCCCGTGTACGGGAGCTTTTTTTTGTCGTGGCAGGGAAAACGACAGTGCATAGGGAATTCATAAAAGATAAGAAACAATATTCCAGGGGGCGAACGGATATGATGAAAATTACGCGGGTGGACGCAACGTTTTGTACTGATAAACTGCAAGAATCTAAAGAATTTTATATGAACTATTTTGATTTTGAATTAGTGTATGAAAGCGATTGGTATTTGGAAATGATGGTTCCAGGCATGCCGACCAGCGGCTTGAGCTTTACCTTGCCGCGCCGAGATGAAGGAGAATTCTTTTGCGGCACCGGTACAATTCTTTCATTTGAAGTGCCGGATGTGCAGGCGGAGTATCAGCGCTTAAAAGAAGCTGGCTTGTCCCTTGTGCAATCGCTGCAAGATAAGCCTTGGGGAGAGCGCAGTTTTGTCGTGGATGATCCAAATGGAATTCATCTTTATATTTATGAAACTATTCCAGCTACGCCGGAGTATCAAAAAATCTATGATTCCTTTCGACAGGCTCGGTGAGGCGCAAAGCATTATCCGAGGTTTGATTTTGAGGAGGCAGCGGCGCCAAGCGGAGCGGCTATCTTGGCGCGCAGCGCCTGGGTGTTGTTAGAAAAGGCTTGAGATAAAGACCATGAAGCGTTGCGTTCATGGTCTTTTCAATGGCTTTTCGGCACTTGAAAGGATGCTTGGAACACGGTATTATTAATAAATATGTGTTGCACGATAAAGCGCAGCAATAAGGAGAGGTGAAAGGCTTTGGGACAGCGCAGGGCCATCATTTCCTCGATTCAGCCCGGCAGCATTGCCGAAGAAATTGGCCTGCAGCCAGGTCATGAAATTCTTTTGGTGAACGGCCAGGCGATGGAGGATGTTATCGATTGGAGTTTTGCCGTGGCCGACGAAGAAGTTGTGCTGACGGTGCGGACAGGAGACGGAGATGAAGTCGTAGAGATTGAAAAAGAATACAATGAAGAACTGGGAATTGAGTTTGATGAAGCTGTTTTTGACGGCATTCGGCGTTGCGGCAATCGCTGCATTTTTTGCTTTGTTGACCAAATGCCGTCGGGGATGCGTCAAAGCCTCTATGTAAAAGACGATGATTACCGGATGTCTTTTTTGTATGGTAATTTTATCACCCTGACCAATGTGCGTCAGGCTGACTGGGAGCGTATTTTTCGCCTGCATTTGTCTCCTCTTTATATTTCCGTGCATGCTACTGACGGCGCCGTGCGCGCCGCTATGTTGAATCAGCCGAAAGCGGCTGAAATTTTACCGCAGCTGCAGCGGCTGGCGGAGGCTGGCATTGAAATGCATACACAGGTGGTTTTATGTCCCGGATACAACGATGGAGAGGTTCTGCAAAAAACGATTGCTGATTTATATGCTTTGCATCCAGCCGTGCAATCTCTGGCTATTGTACCGGTAGGGTTGACGCAGCATCGTCAGGGCTGTGCGGAGCTGCGCGGCTTTACGCCGGAAGAGGCAGGAAGGATTATTGATGAGGTCGCTCGTTGTCAAGAGCGTTTCCTCCAGGAGGCGCAAACACGGTTTGTCTTTCTGGGAGATGAGTTCTATTTGGCGGCAGGTCGGTCTTGGCCGACAGAAGAGGCCTATGAAGGGTTTCCGCAATTGGAAAACGGCGTCGGCATGGTGCGCGATTTCTTAACGGACTGGGCGCGGCAGCTGCAGGATGTGCAAACTACGCAGCCTGCGGCAGAGACTGCCTGGATTGTAGCGGGAACATCGGCGGCTAAGGTGCTGGCGCCGTTGCTGGCAGGACCTTTATGGCAGCATGTGCGCATAATAGAGGTAGCAAATGAGTTTTTCGGCCCAGCCATTACGGTGACAGGCCTTTTGACTGGCGGCGATATTTTAAAAGCGCTGCAACGCGAAGACGCGCGACCGCAGCGCTTGATTCTGCCGGGAGTGGCTCTGCGCAAGGGCGAGGAGATATTCCTCGACGATATGACGCTGGACCAGGTGAGTGAACAAGCCGGCTGCGATGTGCGTATTGCTCATGGAGCGGAAGATCTGTTTGACTTGTTGAGGGGGCGGAACCTTTGAAGCGCTTGGGCTTGATTCAGGTGTATACCGGCGATGGCAAAGGGAAGACGACAGCGGCTTTGGGTTTGGCCCTAAGGGCCTGGGGAAAAGGCTGGAAGATTGCGATTGTGCAATTCATGAAGGATGACCCGGGGTATGGCGAGGTAAAGGCGCTCCAAGAGTTAGACGGGATTGACTTGTTTCCTGCAGGGAGAAACGATTTTGTCAATTTGGACCAACCCGAGGAAATCGATTGCCGTCTGGCGCGGCAAGGCTGGGAATTGGTTCAGTCCTTTTTAGCAGAAGGCGTCTATGATATGGTTATCTTGGATGAAATCAATATCGCCATTGCTTGCGGCTTGCTGGCGGAAGCGGAAGTTATCGCCGCTTTGCGGCAGCACAAGAAGCGGCCGCAGCCGCGCGCGGAAATTGTGATGACCGGACGCTACGCTACGCCAGGCGTATTGGCGGAGGCGGACTTGATTACGGAGATGAAGGAACTGCGTCATCCTTTTGCGCAAGGAATTGAAATGCGCGAAGGAATTGACCATTGAGCCGGACTGCAGGGTTGCGGCGGAAAGAAGGTGCGAGACATTGAGCAAACCGATTGTGGCCATTGTTGGCCGGCCGAATGTTGGCAAATCAACTTTGTTTAACAAGATAGGCAAGAAGAGAGTATCCATTGTGGAGGACATGCCGGGAGTAACCAGGGACCGTATTTATATGGACGGCGAGTGGCTGGGAAAAGAATTCACCATGATCGACACCGGCGGGATTGAGATTGAGACAGAAGATAAAATCTTGAGCCAAATGCGTCACCAGGCTCGCTTGGCTATGGAAGAGGCGGATGTTATTGTATTTGTGGTCGACGGCAAAACTGGAGCGACCAATGCGGATGAAGAAGTAGCTCATATGCTGCGCGGCACAAGAAAACCAGTAGTGCTGGCCGTGAATAAGGTAGACCATATCAATCAAGAACTGGCTATTTATGAGTTCTATAACTTGGGCTTGGGAGATCCCGTCGGTATTTCTGCCGCCAACGCCATGGGGCTGGGGGATCTGCTGGATGCGGTGGTTGCCTCGTTCCCGGCGGACGCAGAGACGGAAGCGGTTGAAGAAGACGTAATCAAGGTGGCCGTAATTGGTCGGCCTAATGTTGGCAAATCGTCCTTGGTCAACGCCATGATCGGTGAAGACAGGGTTATTGTCAGTGATATTCCCGGTACGACACGGGACGCTATTGATACGCATTTTACTAAAGACGGGCAAAAATTTATGTTGATCGATACGGCGGGAATGCGCCGTAAAGCGAAGATTGAACTGCCGGTCGAGCGTTATAGTGTTGTTCGCGCTCTGCGAGCGGTGGACCGGGCGGATGTGGTGTTAATGGTGATTGACGCCGAAGAAGGCGTAACCGAGCAGGATAAGAAGATTGCCGGTTATGCTCATGAAGCAGGCAGGGCTTGCGTGATTGTCGTCAATAAATGGGACTTGGTGGAAAAAGACAGCAAGACCTCCTTGCGCTATACCGAAGCCATTCGCAGCGAACTGGCCTTTTTGCAGTACGCGCCGGTTGTGTATTTGTCAGCTTTGACTAAACAGCGGGTGCCGCGAGTAACGGAGCTTGTTAAATATGTGGCGGAGCAGCACAACATGCGTGTGAAAACCAGCGTTTTGAACCAAGTCCTAGAGGATGCGGTAGCGATAAACCCGCCGCCCACAGGACATGGCAAGCGGCTTCGTATTTATTTTGCTACTCAGGCGGATGTGCAGCCGCCGACGTTTGTCTTTTTTGTTAACGAAGCGGAATTGATGCATTTTTCGTATCTGCGCTTTCTGGAAAATCGCTTGCGTGAAAGCTTCGGCTTTGAAGGTACGCCGCTGAAGCTGGTAGTGCGTAACCGCAAGGAAAAGGAAGATGCGTAAAAAGGAGGCTGCATGGTGGAGTTTCTTTGGATTGTCGCTGTGAGCTATTTGGTGGGATCTGTTCCCAATGGCTTGCTGTTGGGAAAAACGTTTTGGCATACGGATTTGCGGCAACTGGGCAGCTGTAATATTGGGGCGACCAATGCCTTTCGGGTGCTGGGACCTTGGCCTGCTTTTTGGGTGTTCTTGACGGATGCCGCCAAAGGTGTTTTTGGCGTCTGGCTGGCCAGCCAAATGGCGGCGCCGTCTCTTTGGTTGGTGGCAGCGGGCATTGCTGCTATTGCCGGACATAATTGGTCTGTTTTCCTGGGTTTCAAAGGCGGGCGCGGTGTGGCGACCGGCTTGGGAGTTATTGCTTTTTTGGTGCCTAAGGTGACCTTGATTGTTTTTGCGGTTTGGGCGCTGATTGTTTGGCTGACCCGCTATGTGTCGCTGGCTTCCATCGTAGCAGCGGCATTGGTGCCTGTGTGCATGTGGTTTTTAGGAGAAGAGCCGGCTGTTTTGGCGTTTGGCGTTTTGGCGGCAGTCTTTGTCATTGTGCGCCATCGCCCTAATATTCAGCGACTGCTGAAAGGCGAAGAGTCAAAGATTCGTTCGGGTAAGCGTTGATTGAGGAAGGACTTTGGCGTTCTGAAAAGAATATATTTCTTAAAGGAGGGAATCGCATGAAAGAAACAATGGCAGCGTTGCTGCAATGTAAAAATTGGGCGTTAGTGGGGGCGACATCCAACAAGGGGAAATTTGGCTATAAAATTTTTCAAGTGATGCGAAATAATGGGTTGCATGTATTGCCCGTCAATCCGGGATTGCAAGAAATTGACGACCAAACGTGCTACGCTTCCTTAGCGGACTTGCCGGAACCGGTTGAAGCGGTAAATGTCGTAGTACCTCCTAAAGTTGCTTTGGGAATTTTAGAGGAATGCCAACGTTTAAATATCTCCAAGGTCTGGCTGCAACCGGGAGCTGATACGGCGGAAGTGGTGGAAAAAGCTAAAGAATTAGGCTTGCAGGTAGTGTATGACGCGTGTATAATGATCGAGTTGAGACATAAAGGAGGAGTATGAATGGCTGCTTTGAAAGAAGTGAACGATGCAATGTACCAGGAGGAAGTATTGGACGAGAAGCAACCGGTGTTGGTTGATTTTTGGGCGCCCTGGTGCAGCTATTGCAACAAACTGACTCCTGTTTTGGAAGAAGTGTCCGCAGAACTGGCAGGTAAATTGAAAATCGTAAAAATCAATGTAGATGAAAATCGCTCTTTAGCTCAACGCTATGATATTAAAGGTCTGCCGACGATGATGTTGGTAAAAGATGGCGAAGTAGCGGAAAAAATCGTCGGCTTTTTGCCGAAAACGTCTATTTTGGGAAAGATAGAGCCTTTGCTTTAAACGTTGTCGCTAAAAGAAGGCATAAGGAAAGCCGCCCGCGGGCGGCTTTCCTTATGCCTTCTTTTACTGTGCAATCGCTTGATTTAACGAGGTAATCAGCGCGTCGATGTCAATACCGTGTGCGCTGGCGCCTTGCTCGATGTTTTCAAAGCGGGCGGCGGCGCAGCCTAGGCAGCCCATGCCGAAATTGCGGAATACGTCTACCGTTTCCGGGTGCTGTTGGACTACTTCGATAATGCTCATTTCTTTGGTGATGTTTTTCATGATTTTCCTCCTAGTGCTCTGTTGTTGTAGAACTGATTCTATGGTTTATTATAACATTGATCTGCATGGAGCACACGCTGAAAGAAATTTTTTCTGTTAGAGCGCAAGTCAAGGCGGAAAAATAAGCTAATTTCGCAAAAAGAATAAAAATAGGCCAAAAGTCTCGCTGTCTGGGGCGTTTGCTCTCTTTTTATTAAAATGTAAAAAACTTGGAAAAATCAGCAGGATTTTTTCGAATAAATCCGAATATCCATAAATGTGGGTTAAAGTGGTGGAAAGTGGGTGATAAAGGTGCTTTTGGGAGAGTATCAACATACTGTAGATACCAAAGGTCGCCTGTTTTTACCTGCTAAATTCCGCGAAGAACTGGGAGAAACCGTTGTTTTTACCAAGGGACTTGATGCCTGCTTGTTTGGTTATTCCTTGTCTGAATGGAGTGTTTTAGAAGAAAAATTGAAAAAATTACCCTTAGCTAAGCCGGAAGCCCGAGCTTTTGCGCGATTTTTCTTTGCAGGCGCCGCCGAAATAGGGTATGATAAACAAGGAAGAATTTTACTTCCGCCCGTGTTGCGTGAACACGCACGCTTAGAAAAAGAAGTTGTCGTCATCGGTGTATCAAATCGTATCGAAATTTGGAGTCAAGATGCGTGGCAGGCCTATAATGAGGCCTTGGCTCCGATCGTATCGGATTTGACCCAGGAGTTGATTGATCTGGGGATTTGATGACGAGGAGGTTCGTTTTGCAAGAGTTTCACCATGTCAGCGTATTGCTAGAAAAGACCGTGCAGGCGGTAATGCAGGATCCTGCAGGAATTTATGTAGATTGCACCTTGGGCGGAGCTGGCCACGCCAAATACTTGGCGGACCAATTGAGCGCACAAGGTCGCTTCATAGGTATTGATCAAGATCCGGCGGCGTTGGCGGCCGGCAGAGAAAAACTGAGCGGTGTGCCATGTCAAGTGGATTTAATACACAGTAATTTTTCTCGTCTCGGCGATGTTTTAGCGGAATTAGGCGTAGAAAAGGTCAATGGCATTGTTTTTGACCTCGGTGTTTCTTCGCATCAGTTAGACGTTGCAGAGCGTGGTTTTTCATATCAACAGGATGCGCCTCTCGATATGCGGA
The DNA here is from genome assembly GCA_009929485.1 of Negativicutes bacterium. Lineage (GTDB taxonomy): Bacteria > Bacillota > Negativicutes > Anaeromusales > Anaeromusaceae > Anaeromusa. The sequence continues at coordinate 50,502 of SAAJ01000006.1, read as the reverse complement.
TGAATCCGCAGCAGGCGCGCAGCGCTTATGATGTGGTCAATACGTATGAGGAAGAGGAATTGGCGCGCATTATTAAAGAGTTTGGGGAAGAGCGTTGGGCTAAGCGAATTGCTTCCTTTGTTGCAACCGCTCGGCAGACGGCCCCTATAGAGACAACCGGTCAATTAGTGGACATTATCAAACGAGCGATTCCAGCCGCCGCCCGGCGAGACGGGCCGCACCCGGCTAAACGCACTTTCCAGGCTATTCGGATTGAAGTAAATCAAGAACTGGAAATTTTGCAGGGGGCGTTTCGTACTGCTATTGAACATTTACTCCCTGGCGGGAGATTGGCCATTATTACCTTTCATTCGCTAGAAGACCGTGCAGCGAAACAGGCGTTGGCTGCGGCGGCGAAAGGATGTATTTGTCCGCCTAAGCTTCCTATATGCATGTGCGGCCACCAGCCGCAAGTGCGGTTGCTAGGCAAGGCAGTTACGCCTTCAGAGCAGGAACTGGAGAACAATCCCAGGGCGAGAAGCGCCAAATTACGTATAGCTGAAAAACTGGGCAGGTAATCAGATCCAAGGAGGGACTTGCATGTTGGCTCAACAAAGACAGGAGTGGAAACATCCTGTAGAAGAACAGCAACATACACCTGCAAAAACCTTTCGTAAGCAACCGCAATGCGATGTTCGTTTGCGAGCGAGAGTAGGCTTGCTTGTTTGCGGCATAGCAGTGTTGGCCATTGTTGGTGCAGTTTGCAGTGAATTCGTCGTTACGACCGGCTATTCGGTTGTAAAGACAAAATCCCAAATTATGTCATTGGAAAAAGAGAACGAACAATTGCAGTTGGAAATTGCCCAACTCAAAGCGCCACAGCGTATTCAAGCCGTAGCTACGCGTGAGTTAGGCATGGTAACGCCGCAAAACTTGTACTGTATTAATCCTCAGACGGCTCCGAGTGCCGTTTCAGTGGAAGCACAGGACAATCTTTGGGATCGTGTAAAAGCTAACTTAAAGGGAGCGACAGCGCAAGCAGGTACTAATCGCTAAGCTATTATATTTTTTATTAATAGAGTTATGAAAAGCAGCCAGTACGGTTGCTTTTTCGTATTTTGTCATACTTTCGTGATTGGACTTTTTTTATAGTAATCGTTACAATTAATAGCAAGTAAATGCAGAGGAGATGTACTGATGCAAAAGATGCTGTCAGAAATTATAGCGCTATTGCCGGAAGTCCAATACCAAGGGATTTGTGAGGCTGCAATCACTGGCATTACGCAGGACTCCAGACAAGTAACACAGGGAAGCCTTTTTATTTGTTTGCCGGGCAGTAAAGTAGATGGGCATGATTTTGCCGAAAAGGCAGTAGCTGAAGGGGCTGTGGCTCTTTTGGCGGAAAGGCCGCTAACGGTTTCAGGAGCTGCTGTGCTCGTGGTTCCGGATGTACGTGAAGCGATGGGACGCATTGTTCCTTTTTTTTATGATAGGCCGACACAAAAACTGCGTTTGTTGGGAGTTACCGGTACAAACGGCAAAACTACGACAACCTATTTATTAAAAGCTATTTTGGAGGCGGCTGGCTATCGAGTAGGCTTGATTGGAACGATTCAGTCGCTCATAGGCGATGAAAAGGTTCCTGCGAAGAATACGACGCCTGATGTAGTGGAACTTCAGGCGTTGCTGTGGCGTATGGCGGAAGCCGGCATGGATTATGTCGTCATGGAAGTATCTTCACATGCTTTAGCCCTGGACCGTATTGCCGGCTGTGAATTTGATATGGCTATGTTTACCAATATGACTCAAGATCATTTGGATTTTCATAAAACTCTTGGCGAGTATGCAGAAGCTAAGGCTCGCTTGTTTTCTCTTGCCTCGCAGGCTGGTTCTAAAACAGGCAAGCATGCGGTAATCAACGCGGATGATCCAGCGGCGGATGTCATGCGGGACGCGGCTGCGTGTGACATACTTACGTATGGGATTGAGGATGCCCAAGCGGACTTGCTGGCTAAAAATGTTCAGGTGACGCCGGAAGGTGCGCGCTTCCTGTTGCAACGAAAAGGCGAAGCATGGCCGGTTAAACTGCTTCTCACGGGACGATTTAATGTTTACAATGCATTAGGAGCCATAGGAGCGGCTTTAAGCGAAGGCGTGTCTTGGCCGGTAATCCAAGAAGCCTTGGCTTCCTTTCCCGGCGTGCCTGGGCGCTTTGAACGGGTAGACGGCGGTAAGGAATTTGCTGTTATTGTTGATTATGCGCATACTCCGGACGGGTTGGAAAATATTTTACGTACAGCCAGGGAGATGAAGCCTGCCAGAGTGGTGACCGTATTTGGCTGCGGCGGCGACCGGGATCGCACGAAACGTCCTTTGATGGGGGCGCTGGCTGCAAAGTATAGCGATGTGGTCATCGCCACTTCGGACAATCCTCGTTCGGAAGAGCCGGAAACCATTTTGAGTGAAATCGAAGTGGGCATTTTACAAGAGTTGCGCCCGGAGGTGCAATATGAAAAGATAGTGGATCGCCGGCAAGGCATTGGACGGGCCTTGGAATTGGCTCAGCCAGGCGATATTATTTTAGTAGCTGGCAAAGGACATGAAAACTATCAAATTTTAAAAGACAAGACAATTCATTTTGATGATAAGGAAATAATTCAGGAATGGCTGCGGCAAAAGGAGGCATAAAGATGAGTGCACGGTTTACATTAGCGGAGATAGTGGAGGCCACAGGCGGCAAGGTAGTACGGGGAAAAGGTGAGCAACAGCCTTGCGAAGGGGTTGCAACCGATACGCGCGCGTTGCAGCCGGGCGAGCTTTTTGTAGCCTTGGCCGGGGAGTCCTTTGACGCCCATCATTTTTTGGCTGACGCGATACAGGCTGGCGCGGCGGCTCTGGTGGTGCAGCGTGAAGATGCATTGTTAGAAGACGTATCTCTCCCGGTTGTACTGGTTGCCGATACGCGTAAAGCGTTGCAGGATTTAGCGCGCTTTCATCGGCTGCGTTTTGCCATTCCTGTTATTGCCGTAACTGGCTCTAATGGGAAGACCAGTACGAAGGATATGGTGGCTGCAGCCTTAGGGGCTCGGTTTAATGTATTGAAAACAAAGGGAAATTTCAATAACGAAATTGGCCTGCCCCTAACATTGTTATCGTTGGAACCTTCTCATGAAGCGGCTGTAGTAGAAATGGGCATGAGAGGCTTGGGGCAGATCGCGGAACTAGCGGATATTGCCCGGCCGACACAGGGCATTGTAACCAATGTAGGAGAAACGCATTTGGAACTTCTCGGGTCTGTGGCCAATATTGCTAAAGCAAAGGCGGAGCTGGTGCAGGCGCTTCCCAATGACGGCATAGCCGTATTGAACCAGGATGATGCTCTGGTGAGGTCTATGGCGGCGCAAGCTCCCTGCCGTGTAGTTTCTTATGGCTTGAATGAAAAGGCGGACGTGTGGGCGGAGAATGTCCATTATTCAGCCCAAGGTATTCGTTATGTATGCTGCTATAAAGATGAGCGGCAAGTAATGGAGATTCCTGCGGTAGGTGTACACAATGTATATAACAGCTTGGCTGCTGTTGCGATAGCGAGAGAAGCGGCGGGATTGTCGCTGGCGGATATTGCTGCCGCGCTGCAGCAATATGAGCCGAGCGGCATGCGCTTCGAATTTGAACAGACGCCGCGGTATCTTTTGGTGAATGACGCCTATAACGCCAGTCCGCTCTCGATGCGAGCGGCTATTGACACCGTGGCTGCCATCGCCCAGGGACGGGTTGTGGCTGTTTTAGGAGATATGCTGGAATTGGGGGATGCTGCTATTGAAGCGCATCGAGCTATCGGTATTCATTTGGTTACTTCCGGCATACGTCATGTTGTGACCGTAGGCCCTTTGGCTGGCTATATTGCGGAAGCAGCCAGGCTGGCAGGAGCGGAAATTGCTTTGGCCTGCAATGATCATGGCGAGGCGCAATACGCCTTGCGAAGCATTTTGCGCAAGGGTGATACGGTGCTTGTGAAAGGCTCGCGCGGGATGCATATGGAAGCGATTCTGGAGCGCTTGCGTTGAAAATCTAAATAACAAAAACAGGGAGTCTTTGAAAGATGATGGAGTGGATTTTGCCGGGCCTTGCCGGCATGGCAGTTGTTTTGGCGGCAGGGCCGATTTTAATACCGATTTTACATAAGCTGAAATTCGGACAGAGTATTCGCGAAGAAGGACCCCAGCGTCATTTGGCCAAAGCGGGAACGCCCACGATGGGCGGTTTGCTGATGCTTTTGTCCATGACGGTAGCTACCTTGCTTTTTGGCGGTTGGCGTCCGGAAGTGCTGGTAGTGTACTTGGTTTTTGTAGGGCATGGCTTGATTGGTTTTAGTGATGATTATATTAAAGTGGTCTTGAAGCGAAATCTAGGGCTGACTGCCAAACAGAAGCTTTTGGGACAGGCGGCGCTGGCGCTAGTGCTGGCGTATGTAGCACAGGTCTATTTGCAGCGAGGCACGGAAGTATGGCTTCCGGGAACTTCGCAAATGCTTGATTTAGGCTGGGGTTATTATGCTTTTTTATTCTTTATTCTTGTTGGCGCCAGCAATGCTGTGAATTTGACGGATGGCTTGGATGGTTTAGCGGCGGGAACCATGACGGTTGCCAGTGTTTGCTATGCGGTTATTGCCGCTTACTTTGGGCACGAAGGGCTTGGCGCATTTGCGGTGGCTCTGGCGGGATCCTGCTTAGGATTTTTGTGGTTCAATGCGTATCCGGCGAAGATTTTCATGGGCGACACTGGCTCATTGGCTTTGGGAGGCGCCTTGGCGGCTCTGGCGGTATTGACTAAGACAGAACTGCTGTTGGGTATTGTGGGCCTTGTTTTTGTAGCGGAGGCTTTATCTGTTATTTTGCAAGTGTTTTCCTTTAAAACGACAGGGAAGCGCATTTTTCGGATGAGTCCCTTGCATCATCACTTCGAATTGGGAGGCTGGTCGGAGCGCAAGGTGGTTCTGGTGTTTTGGTTAAGCGGCGTAGGCGCTGCTTTGGCGGCGTTGGGCGTTTTGTGGATGAGCGGCTTGCGTTGATAAACAGGAGCAGGTAGGAGGAAGACGTATGGAAATAGCAGCAAAGAAGGCTGTTGTATTAGGTGCAGGCGTGAGTGGCGTAACGGTGGCCAAAGCGTTACGGCGTGTACAGGCGGATGTGACATTGGTGGACGGCAAGGAAGCGGAGCAGCTGCCACTGCAGGTGTTGAATCTGGCGAATGAAGGAATTCACCTGCAACTAGGTGCGGAAGCGGAAGAGTGCCTGGAAGACGCTGATTTTCTAGTAGTGTCTCCTGGAATTCCATTGAAAGCGGCGTACGTGGGTAAGGCGCAGCAAAGAGGGATTCCGGTAGTTAGCGAAGTGGAGATTGCGTATCAGCTTTGCAAGGCGCCTATGCTGGCTATCACAGGAACAAACGGTAAGACTACGACGACCACTCTTTTAGGAGAAATGATCAAGGCCAGCGGCTTTAAAACGGCTGTAGGCGGAAATATTGGCGCAGGCCTTTCGGAACAGGTGCTGGACTTGGGCGCTAATGACATGGCAGTAGCTGAAATTTCCAGTTATCAATTGGAAAGCGTACAGGAGTTTCGCCCGTATGTGGCAGCTGTATTGAATGTGACGCCGGACCATTTGGAACGCCACGGTACAGTGGAGCAGTATAGCAGTGTCAAAGAGCGGGTCTTTAATAAACAAGGCGCCGAAGACGTTGTTGTTCTTAATTATGATGACCCGATCACGCGTGATATGGCTAAACGAGCCCCGGGACGGGTGCTTTTTTTCAGTCGTTTGGAAGTATTGCCTGAAGGCGCCTTTGTTCGCGCTGGGAAAATGGTGATTCGTTGGCAAGGGGCGGAAATATCGTTGCTGGATGCAGCGGAGTTGGGCCTTCCTGGAGCTCATAATGTGGAAAATGTGCTGGCTGCGGCGGCTATGGCGTATGTGGCAGGCGTGACTCCGCAGGTGATTTGTGAAGTGCTGCGCTCCTTTGAAGGTGTGGAGCATCGCATTGAATTAGTGGCTGAAATTGATAATGTAAAATATTATAACGACTCTAAGGCTACCAATCCAGAATCGACCATTAAGGCTCTGGAAGCCTTTGATACCGGCATTATTCTTCTGGCGGGAGGCAAGGATAAGAATACAGATTTACAGACCATGATGAAGCTTGTTAAGGATAAGGCTCGTTACTTGCTTTTGTTTGGCGCGGCGGCGGAACGTTTTGAAGCGGCGGCCCGGCAAGCGGGAGTGCAGCAGATTCGTCTTGTTTCTGGCGTTGAAGAGGCGATACAAGTAGCCAAAGCTCTGGCGCAACCTGCGGAAGTGGTGTTGTTGTCGCCGGCTTGTGCCAGTTTCGATCAATTTTCTAGTTTTGAAGAGCGCGGACGCTTTTTTAAAGAATGTGTTGCGGCGCTGGAGGCGGCAACAGGAGGACAAGCATGAAGGTAGTATTGTCCGGCGGTGGAACCGGCGGACATATTTATCCGGCGCTGACGATTGGCGAAGAAATTTGCCATTTGCATCCGGGAACCGAGCTTTTATACATTGGTACAGCAAGCGGTTTGGAAGCGGAGCTGGTTCCTAAGGCTGGAATTCCCTTTGCTACTGTAGCTTCCCGCGGGTTGAACCGGAAAAATTTGCTTGCAAGTATGCAGGCGGCAGCAACCGCTTTGGGCGGCGTATGGCAGTCGATAGGCTTATTGCGTCAATTTCGGCCGCAAGTGGTCGTGGGGACTGGGGGCTATGTCTGCGGACCGGTGTTGTTGGCTGCATTTTTGTTGGGAATTCCGACGTTGATTCAGGAACAGAACGCCATTGCAGGCATTACCAATCGACTTCTTTCGCATGTTGTCGATGGCGTGGCTTTGGGTTATGCCGAGGCTTCCAGCCGTTTTTCCGGCCGTTGCCGCCAGGCGGTGACAGGCAATCCGGTGCGCCGCGAAGTGCTGACAGCGCAGCGGGAGGAAAGCTTGAAACAATTGGGACTGAGCAGTTCTTGCAAGACCCTCCTAGTTGCCGGCGGCAGCCGGGGCGCCCGCAGCATTAACCAGGCGATGATTGAAGTACACGCTGCCTTGGCGATGCGGGAGGATGTGCAAGTGTTGCACATCACAGGGAAAAACGAGTATAATAACGTAGTTGACGAACTGCGGCGACGTGGGCTGGAAGAAGCTCCGCGCCTTTTTGTTCGTCCGTATTTGCATGAAATGCCGGCGGCCTTGGCGGTAGCGGATTTAGCCGTGTTTCGTGCTGGGGCGCTGGGAATTGCGGAGTTGACCGTGCGCGGCGTACCGGCAATTTTAGTGCCGTACCCGTATGCGGCGGAAAATCATCAAGAGTGGAATGCTCGTGTACTGGCTAATGCCGGAGCAGCTAAAGTGTTGGGCGACGCACAATTGGAAGAAGGCCTTTTGCAAGAAACCGTGCTGGCCTTGTTGGACGATTCGCAGCAATTGACCGCCATGGCGGAAGCCAGCAGGGCGTTGGGACGCCCGCAAGCGGCCAGGGATATTGCCGAATGGGCTGTTAAATTGGTTAAGTAGCGCTGCCTAGAGCGGCAAGGAGGAAGAATAACGTTGCTTTCATCAACAACTAAGTATCATTTTATCGGCATTGGCGGCGCAGGCATGAGCGCTTTGGCCACTATTGCCTTGGAAAAAGGAATGCAAGTATCCGGTTCGGATGCGCAGGATTCAGCTACCTTGGCTCGCTTGCGCGCGGCTGGAGCTGTTGTGCATATTGGTCATAAGGAAGAACATATAGCCGGTGCAGGCGCAGTGGTCGTATCTACGGCCATTCATGCCGATAATCCGGAGCTTGCGGCTGCCCTTAGACAGGGGCTTTCGGTGTTGCATCGAGCCGATGTATTAGCGGCATTTATGCTGGAACAAGATGGAGTCGGCGTAGCCGGAGCTCACGGCAAAACGACAACAACTTCCATGCTGGGGTTGATCTTTGAGCGTTGCGGCGCAGATCCCACGGTGATTATTGGCGGCGATGTGGATTATCTGGCGAGTAATGCCAAATGGGGCCGCGGACGTTATTTGTTGGCGGAAGCGGATGAAAGCGACGGTTCGTTCCTCAAACTTTCGCCGCAGATGGCTGTCATTACCAATATAGAAAATGATCATATGGATCACTACGGCACAATGGAAAATGTATTGCAGGCGTTTGTTGATTTTGTAGAGCGCTTGCCTGAAACTGGCAAAGCCGTGGTTTGCCTGGATAATGAAAATATACAAATGATTTTGCCCCGCTTGAACCGACAAGTAGTTACGTATGGTCTGGAACGTTCTGATGCAGAATACCGAGCCTTACATATTCGCATGGAAACTGGTTGCACTACTTTTGAAGTATGGCATAAGGAAAACTGCTTAGGCGAGGTGACGTTGACGGTACCGGGACGACACAATGTTTCTAATGCATTGGCGTCTATTATCGTTGCGTTAGAAGCTGGCTTGCCTTTTGCGGGCGTTGCAGCTGCTTTGCTGGAGTTTCGAGGTGCGAAACGGCGTTTTCAGACAAAATACCGCGATGAAAACGTCTGGATTGTGGACGATTATGCACATCATCCTACCGAGGTGGCGACGACTCTCGTTGCGGCGCGACAAACCCAGCCGAAACGGCTGGTTTGTTTATTCCAGCCGCATCGGTATTCCCGGACGCAGCTGTTATATCGCGAATTTGGCGCGGCCTTTGGCGCAGCGGACGTATTGGTGCTGACCGACGTGTATTCGGCAGGTGAAGCGCCGCTTCAAGGGGTAAACGGAGAAATGCTGTTCCAAGCGGTTGTGCCTAAAGAAGGTCAAGAAGTTTATTATGTGCAGGATAAAGCTGCGTTGGCTGAGTTTGCCATGAAACATATGCAGCAGGGTGATTTGATTATGACCATGGGAGCCGGCGATATTTGGCGCGCAGGAGAAGAATTGGCGGCTTTGTTGAAAAACCATAAGTGCTAATGAATGAAGGATCCCAAGGAAAGAAGGCAAAGGAAAATGAAGGAAAAGAAGATTGCCGTAGTCATGGGAGGTCCATCCACGGAGCGTGAGGTTTCGCTGCGGACTGGCAATGCTATTTTGACGGCGTTACAGCGCTTGGGGTATCAAGCAGTGGGAATTGATCTGGAACCGGCGCGGATCGAAAAACAATTGGCCGATTGCGGCGCGGAAGTAGTTTTTGTCGCCGTTCACGGCAAGTATGGCGAAGACGGGACGCTGCAAGGGCTTCTGGAATTAAAGCAGCTGCCTTATACTGGCTCTGGCGTATTGGCTAGTGCGCTGGCTATGGACAAGGTGGCGTCTAAAATGATGTTTCAAGGCGCTGATGTGCCAACACCGCGGTTTGCGGTGCTGCAAGAGCAAGAGGACAAGGCGGCTTTGGCCCAAGCAGTTATCAAACAATTTGGCTTGCCTGTGGTTATTAAATCGGCTGCCCAAGGATCCAGCATTGGCGTGTGCATGGTACACAAAGCGGAAGATGTGCAGGCCGCCTTGGAAGAAGTGTTCCGGTACGGAAAAACTGCATTATTGGAAGAGTGCATTATCGGTCGAGAAATTACGGTCCCTGTGTGGTGTGATACTGCAGGCGCCGAGGCTATGCCGGTTATTGAGATTGCTCCGAAATCCGGCGTATATGATTATCAATCCAAATATACTAAGGGAGCCTCGGAATATATTGTCCCCGCCCAATTGCCGCCGCATGTGACGCTGATGGTCCAACAGGCGGCAGTGCAGGCTTGCCAGGTTTTAGGGTGTTTTGGCGTTGCCAGAGCGGACATTATGCTGGATGAAAAACTGCGCCCCTATGTATTGGAAGTTAATACCGTTCCCGGCATGACGGAAACCAGCTTGGTGCCTAAAGCGGCAGCGGCTGAAGGCCATTCTTTTGAAGCGCTGTGCGAGCGCATTTTATTGCAAGCGTTGACGCGGAAATAAGCAAGAGGACAAGCTGCGCTTCCAAACAGAGGCGCGCTTGTCCTCTTGCTGCACCAATACGTGATGTTTAGCGCTCATCTTTGGGCATAAGGTCTGGTGTGACGAATGACTTTGCTAATGGTATAATCTTTATAAAATGATAAATTAGAGTAGGAGTCGATGCTATGGGCGCAGGGGCTATTTCTCCTAAAAGAAGGTTTCGCTTTTGGCCGCTGCTGCTTTTGGGCTTGCTTTTTTGCTTTCTCGGCTTTGGCGGCTTGTGGCTCAGCGGCTCTTCTTGGTTGGCCCTGGGACATGTAGAAGTCGAAGGGTTGCAGGAACTTTCCAAGGAGGAGCTTTTGGTGATTGCAGGGATTGGAGAACCGGTCAATTTGCTGCGAGTGAGACCGGAACTTCTGCAACATCGTTTAGAGCAGGATTTGCGCATTCGCCGGGCTGAAGTGGAGAGGAAATTTCCCTGGAATTTGCGCATTGCTGTGGAAGAAAGGCGTCCGTTAGCGTATGTAACGGCAGCGTATGGTATTTTAGCAATAGATCGTGACGGTACGGTACTCAATGTGCAGCGTTATCTTAAAGATATGCGATGGCCCTTTATTACTGGCATTTCCGCGGGGCAAGAGTATATTGGCGATAAGCTGAGCCAGCCGCAGGTGATCATGGCGCTGCAGTTTTTAGACCGTTTGGACGCGAAAACGTTAGAAAAAGTATCGGAAGTGCACTTTGTAACTTCCGAGAAAATGCAGTTATATTTGCTTTCTGGAGCGAAGGTTCGCTTGGGTGATGGAACGAAAATGGCGGAAAAAGCTCAGAAAGTACAAGAACTTGTGGAACAATTGGGAGATAAGTTAGAACGAGTGGATTATTTCGATGTCAGTTTTGCGACACCGGTAATCAAATTCAAGCCTTAAAGCTTGAAAAGAGGAAACACAAGAAGGGAGTCAAGAACGGTGTTGTCGATTAAACAAGGGCAATGGGCCATTGCTTTGGTTTGTTTTATCTTGGGGATTATGCTGGCGGTGCAGTTTAAAACAACAGAAGATATGCGGTCAGCGTTGTCAGTGCAGCGAGTGGAGGATTTGTCGCAACGACTGCTGCAAACGGAAAAGGAACGAGACTCGTTGAACAACCAGGTAAAAGAGTTGCGCGAACAGGCCCTAGGTGGGCGGACTTCGAAAGAAATGCAGCTGATTCAGATGGGGGCAGGCGTCGTTGATTTGACAGGCCCTGGTGTTGTGGTAACGATCAATGACAGCAAACGGCCATCCAAGCCGGGGGAAAATCCGAACTTATATGTTATTCATGATGATGATATCCTTAAAGTAATTAATGAACTTTGGGCTGCTGGAGCGGAAGCCATGTCAATTAATGAGCAGCGGCTTATCGCTTCGTCGGAAATACGCTGCGCCGGTCCGACATTGTCGGTGAATAATACCCGTTCGTCGGCGCCCTATGAGATCATTGCCATAGGCGAACCTAAAACATTGGAAAACGCTTTGCGCATGCGCGGCGGCGTTGTTGAAACCTTGCAGTTCTGGGGTATTCAGGTGACCATCAAGCAGACGGATCGCGTAGCAGTTCCCGCTTATAAAGGCGCTTTCCGGTTTGAATACGCCAAACCGGCTAAGGAAGGGGGCGCACAGTAATGTACCTTCCGATTGCAGGCTTATGTTTGGGGTTATTTGTGGGTTCTCTGCTTCCTGGAACCGTTCCGGTTGAGTATGCCAAGTATATGTCGATTGCTCTTTTGGCTTGCTTAGATACTGTTTTTGGCGGGTTGCGCGCCGGAGCGGATGAGAAATTCGACAATAGCGTATTTGTAACCGGTTTTTTTACTAATGCGTTAATGGCGGCTGGTTTGGTTTATAGCGGCGAACGCTTAGGAATTGACTTGTATTATGTAGCATTATTGGCCTTTGGGTTGCGTATTTTTCAAAATTTGGCGATATTACGCCGCTATTTTCTGAAAAAATAGGTTCTGTAAAGAGGAAAATGGAAATGGCGCGTGGAAGTAATTATAAGTTTTTTCGCATGCAGCAGGGCGTTTAGCCTTGACGTAAGGAGGATTTTCGTTCATGTTGGAATTTGACATGGAGTTGGAGCATCTGGCAACCATTAAAGTAGTAGGGGTAGGCGGTGGCGGCAACAATGCCGTCAATCGCATGATTGCAGCAGGATTAAAGGGCGTGGAGTTTATTTCCGTAAATACCGATGCTCAAGCGTTGCTGCAGGCACAGGCTCCTTATCGCATCCAAATCGGAGAAAAGCTAACAAAAGGTCTAGGGGCCGGCGCTAACCCGGAGGTTGGAGATTTAGCCGCTCAGGAAAGTCGTGAAGAACTGATTAAGGCTTTGCGGGGCGCCGATATGGTGTTTGTAACCGCGGGCATGGGCGGAGGCACAGGGACTGGTGCGGCGCCGGTTGTTGCCGAATGCGCTCGCGAAGTAGGGGCCCTTACAGTTGGCGTAGTCACTAAGCCGTTTTCTTTTGAAGGAAAGCGCCGTTTTAAGCAAGCGGAAAAAGGGATTGCCAATTTGAAAGAACGCGTGGATACGCTGATTACCATTCCTAATGATCGTTTGATGCAGGTCGTGGACAAGAGAACGCCCATCATGGAAGCGTTTCGGATAGCTGATGATGTACTGCGTCAAGGCGTTCAAGGCATTTCCGATTTGATTGCCGTTCCTGGTCTGATTAATTTGGATTTTGCCGATGTAAAAACGATTATGAGCGATACCGGTTCGGCTCTGATGGGAGTAGGCGTTGCTGCAGGCGAGGGACGGGCCATTGCGGCGGCGGAAGCGGCTATCAAGAGTCCGCTGTTGGAAACCTCCATTGATGGAGCTAAAGGGGTGCTGCTAAATATCACCGGCGGTACTAACTTGAGTTTATTTGAGGTGAACGAGGCGGCGGCCATTATTGAACAGGCTGCAGACCCGGAAGTGAACTTGATTTTTGGTGCTGTCATTGACGAAACCTTGCAGGACGAGGTCAGGGTTACGGTTATTGCGACCGGTTTCGATCAACGCTCGGCGCGGTCTGTACAAGTTGGCGGCAATGAAGGCAAAAAGGAACGTGTAGGACAGGTTCCTGACTTTAGCCTGGATGTGCCGGTCTTCATGCACAAGAGGTAATTCGCAAAGAGCATGGGACGCCCATGCTCTTTTTTCTTAAAAGAGCCACTGCAAAGGCAGGTATATGCTAGGGGGAACAAAATATGTCTTCGATTTCAGAACGCCTGCAGGCGGTGGAAGGGAGAATCGCGAAGGCTTTGGCCTCTCGCAAATCCGAAATTGAACAGCCAGGGCCCATTTGTTTGATTGCGGTGAGTAAAAATCATGCTGCAGAGGTAGTCGAAGAAGCCTTGGAAGCGGGACTTACTGTGTTTGGCGAAAATCGGGTTCAAGAAGCTTTGCCTAAAATAGAGCATATCGGCGTTAAAGCGAAATGGCATTTGATTGGTCATTTACAGACTAACAAGGCGAAGCAAATCGTAGGCAAGGTTGCTTTGATTCACTCAGTGGATAGTGAACGACTTTTGCAGCAAATTGAGCAGGAAGCAGCCAAACAAGGAATTTCTCAGGAAGTACTGTTGCAGGTGAACGTTTCAGGCGAAGAAAGCAAATTCGGTATGGATCCGGATGCAGTCTGGACATTGTCACGACAGGCAGCTCAATGGCCGCATGTGAGAATAAAAGGCTTAATGACAATTGCTCCCTTAATGGAGGACGCTGAGTCGGTGAGGCCTGTGTTTCAGGAAGCTTACAGCTTATTTGCGGCTTTACGGGAGGCGGCTTTGCCGCAATGCGAGTGGCAGTGGCTTTCTATGGGGATGAGCAATGATTTTGAGGTTGCTATTCAAGAAGGCGCCAATATGGTGCGTGTCGGTACGGCGTTATTCGGAGCTAGACAATATGCTCCAAAGGAGGAAGGTTAGATGAAATTTATAGAAAAAGTGTGCGGCACATTGGGATTGATCGAGCCGGGAGATGCTAAGGAACAAGAACAACAATCGCAGCAGCCTGCGGCTGAAGAACGTGCGCCGCGCAGCGCCAGACCTTCTGCGGTACAGAATAATGTGGTCAATTTGCCGAATGCCGCCACGGGGGGCGCAACGGCTGCTTCTAAGCAGATGAAGGTCATGGTGGTAGAGCCGGCTAACTTTGACGATGTGCAGCATGTGGCGGATTATTTAAAAAACCGCAAGCCTGTAGTCGTGAATTTTGAAGGCACGGACAAAGAAGTGGCTAAACGCATGATTGATTTTATGAGCGGCACCACCTATGCCTTGGGAGGCAGTATTCAAAAAGTGGGGCATCATATTTTTCTTTGTGCTCCTGCGAATGTGGATGTTGCTTACACCTACGATGATCAGGACAGGACGGTTGTACCATGGATGAACAATTGAAACAAGTTTTACAGGGTAAGATCATAGGCTTTTTGGGGGGCGGAGCTATCGCTGAGGCTCTGCTGCGCGGCCTGTTGGACAAGAAAATGACGACGCAAGAAAATCTGTTGGTATTTGACACCTCGGAAGAGCGCTTGCAGGTTTTGGAACAAACCTATGGCGTGCGGCGCAGTGAAAGCGCCTCGGCTTTGACCGGCGCAGCAGATATTTTGTTTTTAACCGTTAAACCGCAGGTCTTGAAACAAATCATCTCTACCTTGGCTTTGGCGACTAAACCGACAACGTTGATCTTATCCGTGGCGGCCGGGATTCCGTTAGATTTCTTAGAAAGCCATTTTCGCAAGCATCGCGTTGTTCGTGTCATGCCTAACACTCCTGTAGCGGTAGGGGAAGGCATGACTGCTTTTGCCTTAGGCAGCCGTGCAGACCAAGAGGCGGACCAGGCGGCTAGAGCCGTATTTTCCGCCGTAGGGCGCGTGGAAAAAGTGGATGAAAACTTGTTGGATGCCATTACGGGCTTGTCTGGCAGCGGCCCTTCGTATGCATTTCTTATGATTGACGCCTTAGCGGATGCTGGCGTACGCGTTGGACTTTCTCGGAAAAACGCCATTCTCATGGCGGCGCAGACTTTATTGGGTGCAGCGAAGATGGTAGTGCAAACCGGACAGCATCCGGCTATTTTGCGTGACATGGTTGCTTCGCCTGGGGGAACTTCCATTGCCGGCTTGCATGCGCTGGAAAGTCACAATGTACGCGCCGCTTTAATCGATGCTGTAGTGGCGGCAACGGAGCGTTCCAAGGAAATGGGGAAAGGCAATTCGTGAATAATCGGGAAAAAATTTTACGGTATTATAAAAGCAGCGGCCAGGATATTTTGGCAGCCAGGCTGCTCGATTTAGCCGAACAAGCCCTGCGTTCGCGCCGGTTTCGAGTCAGTGATTTTTTGGATCCAGCTGGAATTTCCGTGGCGGAAACGGTGGCTGCCCAGTGGGATGGTAAAGTACGCCTTGAGCTGCAAGGCGGTTATGAACGAGCGGAACGAGTTAAGGCTGCCTTTGTATCTGCCGAGTATTACGGTGCAGTCGATTTTGGCCTGCGGGCGATTGCCGTTTCTTGGGACAAGCGTTATGAGCGCCTTTCACACAGGGATGTTTTAGGAGGCTTACTGGGAGTAGGCATTGAGCGCGAGGTTCTGGGGGATATCTTGATGACCAGCGAAGGTTGTCAGGTATTAACCGATGCGCCGTTAGGAGACTATCTCTTACAGCAGTTGTCTTATTTAGGCGGCGCTCAGGTGAGCACCAAGGAAATTTCTTTAGCAGAGCTTGAACCTAAAGAGGAAACCGTCAAAGAAATTAAGACGACGGTTCCTTCTTTGCGTCTGGATGTGGTGGCAGCTTCCGGGTATGGCGTATCCAGGAGCCGGATGGCGGAAGAGATTAAGGCCGATAAGCTGCGAGTTAACTGGCAGCCGGCCAAAGGCGGTTCGCAGAGCGTGCAACAGGGGGATATCCTCTCCTTGCGCGGTCGGGGCCGTGTAGAAATTGTTGAAATCCTAGGGGAGACGAAAAAGGGTCGTTTGAGTCTGCTGTTGCGACGATATTTATGAATGCAGCAATTAGGGGGACAGGAATCATGCTTACGCCGTTGGATATTCAGAATCAGGAGTTTCGCAAAGCTTTTAGAGGTTATAACGAAGCTGAAGTCGATGAGTTTCTCGAGCAAGTTCTTCATGACTATGAAGAACTGTATCGAACCAATATAGATCTGCGTGAAACAACAGAGCGCTTGAAGTCGCAGATACAGTATTTTCAAAACCTGGAAAATACATTGCATAATACGTTGGTTGTAGCGCAGGAAGCGGCGGAAGAAGTCAAGGTTAACGCTAGAAAAGAAGCGGATTTGCTTCGTAAGGAAGCGGAAGTAGAAAGCCGGCGGATTGTTGATGAGGCTAATGCCCAATTGCAACGTATCCAGGCCGAATGCGATGAACTGCGTGCGCAAGGGCAGCTCTTCCGTTCGCGCATGCGCATGCTGGCTCAATCCCAATTGGAGCTTTTGGAGGAAAAGGAACTGAGAAGAGAAATCGTTGAATAAGGCTCCTTTCCAACAGGCACATTGCTTTTTTGATAAAACTTGTGTATAATTTGTTTCAAATATGGACATAGGCAATGAAGGAAAAAGTACGCGCGCAGGTGGAAAACAGCGAACCGGGAAGGGTGGAAGCCCGGCTGAAGCAGTGTGCGGAAGATCACTCTGGAGCTGAAAACGGCTATAATGAGTCGCTTTCCGTATGACACGCGTTACTGTGTCCACAAGCGGCCGCCATGGCGGTCACAAGGGTGGTACCACGGGAAAATAGCCTCTCGTCCCTTTTTCGGGACGGGGGGCTTTTATGTATTTTTGGAGGTGCAGGAAACAGTGGATTATAGCAAAACTCTTAATTTACCGGAAACTCAATTTCCTATGCGAGGCAATCTGCCTCAGCGCGAGCCGGAAATCATTGATTTCTGGCAAAAGAACGATATTGATAAAAAGCGCGTGGCGCGGCGCGCCAGCAAGGAAAAGTTCATTTTGCATGATGGACCTCCCTATGCTAACGGTAACATTCACATTGGCCATACCATTAATAAAGTCTTGAAGGATATCATTATCAAATATAAGACGCTGCGCGGCTTTCAGGCGCCCTATGTGCCTGGCTGGGATACCCATGGCCTGCCGATTGAGCATGCAGCTATTAAAAATTTGGGCTTAAACCGTCATGAGCTGGACCCGCTGCAGCTGCGTCAGGAATGTAATGCATACGCTCACAAATGGATTGACGCCCAGCGCAGCGACTTCAAACGCTTGGGAGTTTGCGGCGACTGGGATAATCCTTATGTGACCCTGAAACCCTCTTATGAAGCCAAACAGATCGAAGTGTTTGGAGAAATGGCGAAAAAAGGTCATATTTATAAAGGCCTTAAAACCGTATATTGGTGCGTATCCTGCGAAACGGCGCTGGCGGAAGCGGAAATTGAGTATGCCGAAAAAAAATCGCACTCTATTTTCGTGAAATTTCCCTTGGTCGATGCTAAAGGGAAGCTGCCTGCTGGTGTGGATGCCTCTAAAACGTATGCGGTCATTTGGACGACGACGACCTGGACGCTGCCGGCTAATGCCGGGATTGCCCTTCATCCGGAAATCGAGTATGCCTGGGTGAAAGTGGATGAAGAAGTATATCTGTTGGCTGCGGAATTGGCGGAACAGGTAGTTCAAGCAGCTAAGAAAGAGAACTTTACCATCTTGGAGCGCTTTAAAGGCAGCGATGTGGAAGGCTTGGTCTTTCATCATCCCTTCTTGGAACGGCAAGCTCCGATCGTACTGGGCGAGCACGTCACGTTAGAGCAAGGCACCGGCTGCGTGCACACGGCGCCGGGACATGGTCCGGAAGACTTTGAAGTCGGCAAGAAATACGGTTTGCCGGTTATCAACCCGGTGAATCCCAGCGGCGTATTCACGGAAGAAGCCGGTCCTTTTGCGGGCATGCAAATTGAAGACGCCAATGTGCCCATTATCAAGGAATTGGCAAGCCGCGGCTTGCTTTTGGCCAAAGGTTCGATTCGCCACCAGTACGCTCACTGCTGGCGCTGTAAAAATCCGGTAATCTATCGGGCTACAGAGCAGTGGTTTTCTTCGGTAGCCGGTTATCGGGAAGAAGCGCTGGCCGCCATTCGCGACGTCAAATGGTACCCAGGCTGGGGCGAAGAACGCATTCACAACATGGTGGCGGATCGTCAAGACTGGTGTATTTCCCGGCAGCGGGTTTGGGGCGTGCCAATCCCGATTTTCTATTGCCGCGAGTGTAATGAACCGCTGATTAATGATGATACCATTCAGGCTGTGGCGGCGCTTTTCGGACGGGAAGGCTCTGATGCTTGGTGGAAATATGACGCTGAAGATATTTTGCCATCAGGAACGACTTGCCCCAAATGCGGACATGACCATTTCCGTAAGGAATCGGACATTATGGATGTTTGGTTTGACAGCGGCTCTAGCCATGCAGCGGTATTGGAGCAGCGTGAAGAGCTTGCTTGGCCGGCGGACATGTACTTGGAAGGAAGCGATCAGCATCGCGGTTGGTTCCAGTCTTCCTTACTCACTTCTGTAGCTACGCGGGGACGAGCTCCCTATAAGGCCGTATTGACGCATGGCTTTGTTGTGGACGGCGAAGGCCGCAAAATGAGTAAGTCTGTGGGTAACGTTATTTTCCCGGAACAGGTCATCAAACAATACGGCGCGGATATTCTGCGTCTGTGGGTGGTTTCCGCCGACTACCAGGGAGATGTACGCATTTCCAATGACATTCTCAAGCAATTGGCGGAAATTTATCGCAAAATCCGCAATACTTTCCGCTATATGCTGAGCAATCTTAATGATTTTGATGCAAATCAGCATGCAGTTGCTTATGAGCAGCTGAGCGAGTTGGATCGTTGGGCGCTTTTGCGTTTGGAACAAGTGCGGGAAAAAGTGACAGCAGCGTATGATCGGTATGAATTCCATACGCTGTATCACACCATTCATAATTTCTGCACCATTGATCTCAGCGCCGTATATCTGGATATCATTAAAGATCGCCTCTATGCGGAACTTCCGGATGATCAGCGGCGTCGGGCGGCGCAAACGGTGATGCATAAAATAACCATGACCTTGCTGTCACTACTGGCACCAGTTCTTACCTTTACCAGTGAAGAAATTTGGCGGTACCTGCCCCAGCAAAGCGGCCAGGAACATTTGGAGAGCATTCAATTGAGCGAGTGGCCGGAAGCCTGCCCGCAGTATTTGGATGAGGCTTTGGACGCTAAATGGACTAAGCTTTTGGCGGTGCGTGGCGATATTATGAAGGCTCTGGAACAGGCTCGCCGCAATAAGGATATCGGTCATTCGTTGGATGCCAACCTGGTTGTGTATACGGCAGAAGAAAATCTGGCGCTTCTTTCCGGTCTGACTGCAGGGGAACTGGCTTCCTTGACCATCACCTCCGGCGCGGAAGTACTGCCTTTGGCAGAAGCTCCGGATAACGCCGTGCGGAACGAAACTGGTGATATGGCGGTGCTTGTGCAGGCAGCTAAAGGTGAAAAATGTGAGCGTTGCTGGATTTACAGCCAGTCAGTCGGACAAAATGAAGAACATCCGACTTTGTGCGCGCGTTGCGCTGCGGTATTAAGCAAATAAACTAGGGTTAACTAGAAAAAGCGAAAGCCTTGAAAAAGAGAGTCTGGCTCAGCCGGACCTCTTTTTCTTTGCCTTTTGCTTGATTTCCCTGTACAATAAAATAATTAAGGAACCAAGTGGTTTTGAGTGGCAGGAGAGAATGTATTGAAGGTGTTTGTTTGGGGCGTAGCGCTGGCTATTGCCGATCAATTGCTGAAAAAGTTATTTTCCGGGACTATGCAGTTAGGGGAATCCATTCCCGTGCTGCCTGGTATTTTTCATTTAACGTATATTCAAAATCCAGGGGCTGCTTTTGGTCTTTTTGAAAATCAGACTTTGTTCTTTATTGCTATCGCCGCTTTTTTGCTGGCTTTTCTGGCCTTTGCCTATAAAGAGCTGGCGGCGCAGGGAATATGGGTTCGGTACGGCATGAGTTTGCTGGCTGGCGGTGCGGTAGGAAACCTGCTGGATCGAGTTCGTTTGGGGGCTGTTATTGACTATTTGGATTTTCGTATCTGGCCCATTTTTAATTTAGCGGATATTGGTATTTGCCTGGGGGCGACTCTAATTGTTTGGGGCTTGCTACGGGAGGAAGGACGGGAAACGTCAGAATGACCGAATATAATACAACCCAGTTATGGAGGGTGGAGCCGGAGCAGGCCGGTTTCCGTCTTGATGTTTTTTTAACGGAGCGTTTGGAGCAGGCTTCGCGCAGTCATGTGCAAAAAGCGTTGGTTGCCGGCGCTGCAACGGTAGATGGCCAAAGCTCCAAGGCGAATTTTAAGCTCAAAGCGGGACAGGAAGTTTGCTGGCGCGAACCGCAGCCGGAAGCATCCTCTTTGCAGCCGGAAGATTTGCCTTTGGATATTGTCTATGAGGATGCGCATGTAGCAGTGATTAATAAAGCGCGCGGCATGGTCGTCCACCCGGCTGCAGGAAATCATCACGGGACGCTGGTACATGCTCTTTTAGAGCATTGCAAAGATTTATCCGGCATCAACGGAGAGGTTCGACCCGGTATTGTGCACCGCCTCGATAAGGATACGACCGGCTTGCTGGTCATAGCCAAGGAAGATGCGGCTCATCTTTCATTAGCGAAGCAGATCAAAGAAAAGACAGCTACACGCAAGTATTTGGCGATTGTTCACGGCGCTGTCACGGTAGAACAAGGGATTGTCAAGGCTCCTATTGGCCGGCACCCGAAGGACCGTAAAAAAATGGCGGTGACCTTTGAGAACAGCAAAGAAGCAGTTACTCATTTTAAAGTGGTAGAGCGTTTTACAGAATATACGCTTTTGGAATGCCGTCTGGAAACGGGGCGGACGCATCAGATTCGGGTGCATATGCAGTATATTGGTCATCCAGTGGTAGGAGATCCGAAATATGGTCGCTTGAAGCCGTATTTTGCCCATTTAATCCAGGGGCAGGCGCTGCATTCAGCGCAATTGTCCTTTACCCATCCTCAGACGAAAGAGGTTCTTTCTTTTGAAGCGCCTTTGCCGCAAGATATGCAAAGCATACTAAAAGAGCTGCGAGAGCAATTTGCGATAGGAGGAGTCGAATGATGAGAAAGATTCAAGACAAAGCGGTTATTATGGATGGCCAAGGGGTGCAGCGAGCCCTGACTCGTATTGCCCATGAAATTATTGAAAAAAACAAAGGCGTGAAAGACGTTGTCTTGCTCGGTATTCGTACGCGAGGCGTGCCGCTGGCGGAATATTTGGCAGGGGCTATTGAAAAAATCGAAGGCTATCGTCCGCCTATCGGCCTTTTGGACATTACTTTGTATCGAGATGATTTGTCGACCTTGGCTTATCAGCCTGTAGTGCATGGTACGGAAATCCCCTTTGACTTGAATGGCAAAATTGTCGTGCTGGTGGATGATGTGCTGTATACGGGGCGTACCATCCGGGCCGCCTTGGACGCGGTGATCGATATGGGGCGTCCTCAATCCATTCGTTTGGCTGTATTAGTGGATCGCGGCCATCGGGAATTGCCGATTCGCGCCGACTATGTCGGTAAAAATGTGCCTACTTCCTCGCGGGA
Source organism: Negativicutes bacterium (assembly GCA_009929485.1). Lineage (GTDB taxonomy): Bacteria > Bacillota > Negativicutes > Anaeromusales > Anaeromusaceae > Anaeromusa. Next base: position 28,915 of record SAAJ01000006.1, on the reverse strand, counting down.
AGTGGTTAGCGTGCAACTGGAAGCCTGCGACGGTGTTGAGCAGGTTATCATTCGGGAGTTTGTGGATTAGGAAAACTGCTGGGCACGAAGGACGAACAAGAGAACCGGAGTGGCCAGAGGGAACAATAGAGCGTTAAATGGAAAAAGCTGTCCGGTTTTTGTGCCGGGCAGCTTTTTTGAATGGTTTTTGCAGCTGAAAAAGCAGATGCATCAAGTTTTAAGAAATATAATACAACGTAACCCTCTGTGGTACCCTCCCGTGACTCCCTCGAATCTTGTTCAATCCTTACTGTTACTTTGTTTTCGCTCTCTTGTTTTCCAGATAAGGCTTAAGATGTTCTGGGTCGGGTGAGACATATAATGTGGTTTGCTGGAAATAAATAACAAAACCGGGTTTGGAGCCGGAAGGTTTTTTGACCTGTTTGCGGTCCGTATAGTCGACGGCCACGCGGCTGGAAGCAGCTCCCTTGCTGAAATGAGCAGCCAAAGACGCCGCAAGTTCGATAGCTTCTTTGCTGGCTGTTAGGCCTGGAGGCATTTGCAGCAGCACATGCGACCCAGGCATGTCTTTAGCATGAAACCATAAATCGCCGGGTTTGCCGCGGCGGAAGGTCAGTTCGTCGTTTTGTCGGTTATTGCGTCCCACCCAGATCAGACTTTGCTCTGGTCCTTGCACCTGCAGCGGCTGGCTCAGCGGAAGGGCGGCTTGCTTTTTCTTGGGAGCCGCCAAAAAACCTGTGCTTGTCAATTCCTGCCGTATTTCTTGGATTTCAGCGGTTGTCGCTGCCGTTTGCAGCATAGTTTCTACGCTGTCCAAATAAGAAAGCGTATTAGTTGTTTGCTGGATTTGTTCGACTAAAACGATCTGACGCCGCTTGCTCTTATTATATTGTCGATAGCAATGCTGGGCGTTTTCAGCAGGCGTGCGCGAAGGATCCAACGGAATTTGAATGGTTGGCGCATCCGGTTCAAATAGATTGGGGAGCGTGGCCTCAGAAGCTCCTTTGGCTACTAGATGCAGCTGCGCCATCAGTAGGTCGCCATAAAGGCGCCAATGATCGGCTAAGGAGGCTTCTTGGCATTCTTCCTCTAAAATATGCTTTTTGCGAGATAATTTTGTCAGCTCGGTTTGCACAAACCGTTGGAGCTCTTGCTGCTGCGGCAGTTGCTGCTGTGCTTCACGCCGATGCAGCAAGGCTAAAGCGTCAAGCAGGGAGGAGCAAGCTAGGGCAGTGAAACCGTCAGGAAGCGCTGACGGTATAAAAGGAAGCAGAGCTTGGACTTTGCCATTAGGACGCAACACTGCATGGGCGTGCCAAAACTGTGGGTTTTGCAGCTGCTCTTGCCAGTTTGCTAGAACCTGCCAAAGACGTTGCGTCAGAGGTTTTTCAGTGCTGAGCTCTGCTGCGGCTGCTAGGCAAGCTTCAGCTGTATAAGGACCAACGCCAGCCAAAGTGGCCATTAGCGAGGCGGTTGTTGTGGCGCCTTGATCTGCTTGCAAGTTGAAACGTTGCTCAAACAATTCCTGCTTGAGAGTTGCAAGATTCAATTTTCCCTCTAAAGGGGGCGTTTCATAAGGAATATTGGGTAGAATTTGCCGTAAACGGCTGTCTTCGGGGCCGACGCGCCGTACGGCATCCGCAATAAGGCCATTGCGAAGAAAGATTAAATTGCTGTGACGCCCTGCAACTTCTAGGACAAGCTCTTTTTCACTAAGTTGCCCGCCTTCTTCCCGGGCGGCGAAATTAAAAATCAGCAATCTATCGAAGCCTGGCTGGCTGATGTTCAGTAAACGAGCGCCCTCTAAATGCTTACGCAGCAACATGCAGAACGCAGGCGCTTGGGAGGGGGTTTCCGGGCGTTCTTCAAGAAGCAGGACGGCTGCCGAATTAGGCAGGCCGCAAAGAGAAAGAAAATAAGAATGTCCCGGCTGGCGCAGGGACAAAACGATGGTATGGGAATGGGGTTGGAACACCTTGTCTACGCGGCTGCCAATTAACTTAGCGGCAAGCTCCGCGGCAACGGCGCACCAGGTAAGGCCGTCGATACTAGCCATGTGCGTTCCTCCTTGCATAATAAAAGGTTGAACTCAGTATAGCATTCAAGGGCGTACGGGTCAATTTTAGAGCGATTTCGGGAGTAAAACGGAGATTTATCGGGTTTTTTACTTGCCAAGAACAGCTTCTGCCAGTACAATAAGTAGCAATGGATGACGCTGTTTTTGGCAGCTGTAGCGCCGTTACTGAAGGGAATGGACGCGGCTTAAGGAAAGAAGGGATAAGAATGCAGTTTTCTTTTAGCAAATGGCATGGTTGCGGAAATGATTTTGTCTTAGTGGATGGAAGCAAGTACGCCTTCCCTGATAATGCACAAGCGGCTATTGCTGTATGCGACAGGCATTTCGGCATTGGCGCCGATGGCCTGGTACTGCTTTTGCCGTCACAGGAAGCTGACTTTGAAATGAGGATTTTTAATTCCGACGGCAGTGAAGCGGAAATGTGCGGCAATGTGACGCGCTGCATGGCTCGTTTTGCTTATGAAAACGGTCTGACGGAAAAAAAAGAAATGACTTTTAAAACGAAAGCCGGCTTGATTCGTCCGAAGCTGCTGGATGACGGACAGGTGCGGGTGGATATGGGAGAACCCAAATTGGCGGCGCAGGACATCCCTGTCAGCGAGGGCGGCGAGCAGATTATCAAAAAAACCTTGCATACAGAGCATGGAGATTTTGCGGTTACTTGCGTATCCATGGGCAATCCTCATGCGGTAATCTTTGTAGATAATGCGGAGTCCGTTCCGTTGGAGCTTTGGGGACCAGGACTGGAAACGCACGCCTTTTTCCCACGCAAGACCAATGTGGAATTTGTCCAAGTTGTCAATCGTCAAGCGTTGCGCATGCGCGTATGGGAACGCGGCGCTGGCGTTACCTTGGCTTGCGGCACCGGTTCCTGCGCAACCGTAACGGCAGCTGTGTTGAATGGATTGACGGAGAGACGCTGTAAAGTGGCTCTCGACGGCGGCGTATTGGAAGTGGAATGGTCGGAAGAAGATAATCATGTGTATCTGACGGGGCCGGCGACAGAGGTGTTTCGCGGGACCTGCCGCCTGCGCGGACAGGAGGCGATACAGTGATACAAAGCATGACCGGTTTTGGGCGCGGTGAAGCGGCCTCTTCCGTGCAAGAAGGCGCTAGCTTTCGCATGCAAGTAGAGATTAAGTCGGTTAATCATCGCTATGGCGAAGTAGTCGTACGTATGCCTAAAGCGCTGTTGGTGCTGGAAGAGCGCGTACGACGCCTTGTGTCTGCAAAGCTGCAGCGCGGCCGGGTAGATGTCTTTATTTCTTTTGATGAAGTTGGTTCTAGGGCTGCTAATGTGCAGGTGAATTATGAATTGGCTAAAACCTATTTTCAAGCGGGCCGGGAGCTGGCAGCGCAATTGGGCTTGCCGCAAACATTGACGGTGGAGCAGCTCTTACGTTATCCGGATATTATCAAGGTTAGTGAAGTGCAAGAAGACGCTGAGAACCGTTGGCCTGTGCTGCAGGAGGCGTTAGAGGCGGCTTTGGCCCAGCTTCTAGCGATGCGACGCCAGGAAGGCTGTAATTTACAAGAGGATTTTGCGCGGCGCATTGCCTTGCTTCTGGAGCGGTTGCAGACGGTGGAAGCGCGGGCGCCCCAAGTAGCCTGTGAGTATCAAGAAAAATTGCTCCTTAAGCTGAGGGAACTTTTGGCGGCGGCAGGAACGGCTCCCGATGAAAGCAGAGTGCTCCAGGAAGCCGCGCTCTTTGCCGACCGTATCGGCATCGTAGAAGAAATCGTTCGTTTCCGCAGCCACTTAGATCAGTTTTCCACTACCTTGTCTGTACCGGAACCGGTGGGACGGAAACTTGATTTTTTACTGCAAGAGCTCAATCGAGAAGCCAATACCATGGCTTCGAAGGCCAATGATTTTGAATTGGGAAAAATCGTCGTGGAAATGAAAAGCGAGCTGGAAAAAATGCGCGAGCAAGTGCAAAACGTAGAGTGAGCTAGGACGGTACGGTAGGATTAGCGTATAGGAGGATGTATTTATGGATATCAAGTTGATCAATATTGGATTTGGTAATATTGTCTCTGCCAATCGGATTATTTCGATTGTCAGCCCTGAATCAGCGCCTATCAAACGTATTATTCAAGAAGCCCGCGACAGGGGTATGCTGATTGACGCCACGTACGGACGTCGCACCAGGGCGGTCATCATTGCCGACAGCGATCATGTTATTTTGTCCGCGGTACAGCCGGAAACGGTGGCGCATCGCTTGGTGAACAAGGATAGCGGCAGCGATCCTCAAGACTAAAACAGAAACGAGGTAAGCAGCTATGGCGCAAGCCAAAGGGATTTTAATTGTAATCTCCGGGCCTTCCGGAACCGGTAAAGGCACAGTCTGCAAAGAACTGCTGCAACAACTGCCTTATCTTGAATTTTCTATTTCCGCTACGACCAGGCTCCCCAGGGAAGGGGAAGTGCATGGCGTGAATTACTGGTTTATGCCGAAAGACCGTTTTCAGGAGATGATTCAAGAAAAAGCCATGTTGGAATGGGCGGAAGTATACGGGAATTATTATGGCACGCCGCGAAACTATGTACTGGAGCGTTTAGAGGCAGGGAGCGATGTTTTGCTGGAAATTGACACGCAAGGCGCCCTGCAGGTAAAGGAAAGCTATCCGGATGGCGTTTTTGTCTTTTTGATGCCGCCGTCGCTGACCGAATTAAGACGGCGCATCGCCGGCCGCGGTACGGAAACAGCGGATGTAATTGAACGTCGCTTGCAAGCGGCGGAACATGAAGTAACCTTGGCTTCTAAATACGACTACGTACTGGTTAATGATATAGTGGCCGATGCCGTTGCCAAAGTTAAGGGCATTGTTATGGCTGAAAAATGCCGGGTGCGGCGCAACGCTGGCTTGATTGCAAGTATGCAAAAATTTGGGGATATTTCACATACGGGGGAATTGATATGATAAAACCGTCTCTAGATGTATTGATGACAAAAGTGGACAGCAAATATACGTTGGTAGTCTTGGCGGCCAAGCGGGCCCGGACCTTGCTGGATGAAGAACCAGGAACCTTAGAAGGACGCGCTAAGAAGCAAGTAACCGTGGCGCTAGAGGAAATTGCTAGTGATCGCATTACCTATGAACGGACGAAACACGGAATCAAGTAAAGGGGGCTCTACCATGCCGTTTACGGGAAAGACTGTTGTGGTAGGCGTGTGCGGCGGGATAGCCGCCTATAAGGCGGTGGAGCTTGTCAGCCGGCTACGCAAGCAAAAGGCGACGGTGCATGTGGTTATGACGCAGCATGCCGCTGAATTTGTGACGCCGTTGACGTTTCGGGAATTGAGCGGCCAGCCGGTGGTTGTCAGCATGTGGGATGAGCCTAAAAACTGGCATGTAGAGCATATTGCTCTGGCAACGGCGGCAGATTTATTTATTGTGGCGCCAGCTACTGCCAACATGTTGGGCAAACTGGCTGCAGGCATTGCCGACGATATGCTTTCAACGACGCTTATGGCGACCAAAGCTCCTGTTTTGTTGGCGCCGGCGATGAATACCAATATGTATCTCAACCCGGTTGTGCAGAAAAACCTGCGGTCGCTGGCGGAACTAGGGTACCGCATTTTGCCGCCGGCCTGCGGCCTGCTGGCCTGCGGCACCGAAGGTCCTGGGCGTTTGCCGGAGCCGGTGGAAATTGTTGAAGCCGCAGAGGCTGTGCTGCAGGAACGGCAAAGCCTTCAAGGCGTGAGGGTGCTGGTAACTGCTGGCGGCACAAGAGAGCCGATTGATCCGGTGCGTTATTTAGGCAATCGCTCCAGCGGTAAAATGGGTTATGCCATTGCCGCTCAAGCAGCGCGGCGCGGCGCGGAGGTCGTGCTTGTTTCCGGTCCGGTAGCGCTTGAGACGCCCGCGGGGGTAACGCGCATCAATGTGGAATCAGCGGCGCAGATGCGAGAAGCGGTGCTGCGCGAATTTCCGCAGGTGCAGGTAGTAGTAAAGGCGGCTGCCGTTGCCGACTATGCTGTTGAGCATCCGGCAGAGCATAAGATTAAAAAAAATGACGAGCCGCTCACCTTGGTTCTGAAGAAAAACCCGGATATACTCAAAGAATTGGGTGAGAAAAAGCAGGGCCAGCTTTTAGTAGGTTTTGCGGCGGAAACCAGGGAGCTTCTGGCTCATGCCAGAGAAAAACTGGAAAAGAAGAATTTGGATTTGATTGTGGCTAATGATGTGACCATGCCTGGCGCTGGTTTTCAAAGCGATACAAATATTGTCAAGATTTTGCGTCGCGATGGCGCCATGGAGGAGTGGCCGCAGCTGTCCAAAGAGGAAGTAGCCGCCCGCTTATGGGATCTGCTTGAAAAAATGTTGGCTGATACAGTTGCTTTTTCTTGATGCAGTCTATATAATTTAATTTGTATTTTCTCTACAATTGTATAAGCAAACCATCCAGAGTTGGCTGAGGGACTGGCCCGATGAAGCTGCGGCAACCATTGCTATTGAAGCAAAACGGTGCCAATTCCTGCATCTATTGATGCGAGATGGGAGTAAGGACCAAGTTCCCTCCCTTTTTAGGGAGGGTTTCTTTTTTAGTCGAAAAATAGGAGGCGAAGCATTCTTGAAGAAACGAGTATTATTTACATCGGAATCAGTAACAGAAGGACATCCGGATAAGCTGGCGGACCAAGTATCTGACGCTATTTTGGACGCCATTCTGGCTAAGGATCCTCAGGCTCGCGTGGCTTGCGAGACCTTAGTAACGACCGGCCTGGTTCATGTGGTTGGTGAAATCACCACTTCTTGCTATGTGGATATTCCGCATATTGTCCGGGAGACGGTTAAGGAAATCGGCTATACCCGCGCCAAGTTCGGCTTTGACGGCGAAACCTGCGGCGTAATGGTATCCATTGACGAGCAATCGCCGGATATTGCCATGGGCGTTAATGAAGCCTTAGAAGCTAAACAAGGTAATACCGATTTAATGGAAGCCATTGGCGCTGGCGACCAGGGCATGATGTTCGGCTATGCCACGAACGAAACTCCAGAATTTATGCCTCTGCCGATTGCTTTGGCGCATCGGCTGTCCCGCCGCCTTGCAGAAATCCGCAAAACCGACGTAGTGGACTATTTGCGTCCGGACGGCAAAACCCAAGTCACCGTGGAATACGAAGACGGCGTACCTGTACGCATTGACGCTATCGTTATTTCCACACAGCACGGTCCTGATGTAACACGCGAGCAAATTGAAGCAGACCTGCGCAAGCATGTCATTGCACCGGTTGTGCCCGCTAAGTTCTTGGATGACAAGACCAAGTATTATATCAACCCCACCGGACGTTTTGTGGTGGGCGGCCCTCAAGGCGACGCCGGCTTGACGGGACGGAAGATTATCGTTGATACCTATGGCGGCATGGCTCGCCATGGCGGCGGCGCATTCTCCGGTAAGGATCCGACAAAAGTTGACCGTTCCGGTGCTTATGCAGCACGGTATGTTGCTAAAAACATCGTAGCTGCCGGCTTGGCGGACAAATGTGAAATTCAGCTGGCTTACGCCATTGGCGTAGCTCAGCCGGTATCGATCATGGTGGAAACCTTTGGCACCGCCAAGGTAGAGGAAACATTGATTGCGGAACTGATTAAAAAGCACTTCGATCTGCGGCCTGCCGGCATTATCAAAATGCTGGATTTGCGCCGTCCCTTGTATCGACAGACAGCCGCCTACGGTCATTTCGGCCGTACTGACATCGATCTTCCTTGGGAGCAGACAGATAAAGCCGCTGCCATTCGCAGCGACGCTGGAATCTAATAGTAATAAGAACAACCCTGATCAAGCTTGCTTGGTTAGGGTTGTTTTTCTCTATATCCTAGAATCCCGTTAAGCCCTCATTCTACTCCCTATACTCCTGTTAAAAATCGTACTTTGCAGCCCTCCTGCGTACCCTCCCGCGACTCCTGTTCTCCTGTTCAATCTCTCCTCCTTCTGTTTTTGTTCGTACTTCTATGGCATCTCCAGGCGCTTTCCACTATACTAGATATATAATGACAATGGGTGAAAGGGATGAATCGATGGAAACAGTTGTGGCGGATGTACTTGTGAATATTGCCGCCAGGCGGGTGGAAAAACCTTTTACCTATGCGGTTCCCCTTGCATTGAGGGAAGAAGTTCAGCGTGGCTGCCGTGTGTTGGTTCCTTTTGGAGCCAGGCTGGAAGAGGGATTTGTGTGGCAGGTGCGCAGCTGTCCGCAGGAAGAAGAAAGCAACTGGAAAGAGATTAACGCTTGTCTGGACCTAGTACCTTGGTTTGATGAAGCGGCCTTGTCCACGGCTCAGTGGCTCAGCCGCTATTATTTATGCACTTTGGCCGAGGCGCTGCGCCTTTTTGTGCCAGGCAAGCGCAGCGTGCGTACGGAACGAATATATTGTGCCGGTGAAGCGGAGCCGGAAGGTTTCTCTTTAGAGGAACTGGCGCTTTGGAATTTGTTTAAGGAGCGAAGCTCCTGGACGGAAAAAGGTTTCTGCCAACAGGCGGGAGAAGATGGCGTTCGCATTTTACGCCGCTGGTGCCGTCAGGGACTGGCGGAAAGCTATTGGCAAGGGCGGCGGCGAACACAGGAGAAAACAGAGTCTCTTTGGCTGGCCCAAGAACTTTCCGCAGAGGAGCGAGAAACGGCGCTGCGAGGTTTGGAACGCAAGAAAGCCCAAGCGGCGGCCTTGCAATGGCTGTGGGAGCATCCTTTTATTCAACGTTCTCAGCTTGCTCAAAGTGGCATTAGTCTGGGAGTGCTGAAGGCATTGACTGAAGCAGGTCTGATTCGACGCGAGGAACGGCGTGTGTATCGCCAGGACGGCTATCTGAGTGAGGGCGCAAGCGAATTAGAGCCGCTGAATGAGGCGCAGCAGCAGGCGATGGCAGCGATTGCCGAGGGACTAGACGGAAAAGAGAGCCAGGAGTTTTTGCTTTTCGGCGTTACCGGGAGCGGAAAGACGCGGGTGTATTTAGAGGCGGTGCGCAAGGTGCTGCGCAGCAATCGGCAGGCTATTGTTCTAGTGCCGGAAATTGGCTTGACAGGGCAATTAGTGCGGCGGTTTCGCGCGGTTCTTGGGGAACATCAGGTTGTTGTCTGGCACAGCCGTCTTTCCGAAGGGGAGCGTCTGGACGCCTGGGATCGTATTCACGGCGGCCAGGCAGGCGTAATCATCGGCGCTCGTTCGGCTGTTTTTGCGCCGGCGCATCGCTTGGGACTGGTGATTTTGGACGAAGAGCATGACGGCGCTTATAAACAGGAGGAACGACCGAGATACCATGCTCGTGATGTGGCGAGAGAGCGCTGCCGGCAGACCGGGGCGATCTTGCTTTTGGGCAGTGCAACCCCCTCCCTGGAAACATATGAGCGCGCTTCAAGCCAAGAAGGGATGCTGCTCGAGCTGCCGGAGCGGGCTACGGCAGCTCCGCTGCCGCAGGTGGCCATTGTGGATATGCGGCAGGAGCTGAAGAGGGGGAACCGAAAAATTCTTTCGCGTCAGCTGCAGGCGGCTTTAGATGCGGCTTTAAGGCAGCAAGAGCAGGCCATTATCCTCCTGAATCGCCGCGGTTACGCCACTTTTGTCATGTGCAGAGAATGCGGCCATACCATGGAATGCCCGCATTGCAGCGTTTCGCTGGTTTATCATGCATCCGCCAAAATACTGCGCTGTCACTATTGCGATTACCAAGAGCATGTACCCGATGTTTGTCCAGTTTGCTCTAGCCGTTACATTCGCTTTTTTGGCAGCGGTACGCAAAAATTAGAAGAAGAATTGCGGCGCAATTGGCCGGAGGCGAGAATTGCCCGTATGGACCAGGATACAGTAGGACGCAAACATGCGCACGAAGATATTTTAACGGCTTTTCGCGAGCGGCGTTATGATATCTTACTGGGAACGCAAATGGTGGCGAAAGGCCATGATCTGCCCTTTGTAACGGCTGTAGGAGTGATTGCAGCTGACAGCTCCCTTCATTTACCTGATTTTCGGGCTGCAGAGCGGGCGTTTTCCTTGATTACCCAGGCTGCAGGCAGGGCTGGGAGAAGAGAAAAAGCCGGCAATGTAGTGGTGCAGACTTATAATCCGGAGCATTATGCTGTCGCAGCGGCGCAGCAGCAAGATTTTCCGCGCTTTTGTCAGGAAGAACGGTCTTTTCGCAAAGCCTTGGGATATCCTCCTTTTTCGCGCTTGATTTCCTTGACAATCGCTGTGGAGGAAGAACTGCCGGCACAGCGTAAAGCCGCGCAGGTAGCGGATATTTTAAAAGCGGAGCTGCCTAAAGAGGCTGCAGATATCATGGGGCCTTGCCCGGCGCCATTGGCAAGAATTCAAAATTTGTTTCGTATGCAGTTGTTTTTAAAGTGTCGGCAGCCGGAGGTCGTGAAAGAGGTTTTATGTAGATTATCCATTGAAGGGGATCCTCAGATTACGATTGATGTGGATCCGTTGCATGTATTATAGAAACAGCCCGAAATCGGTCCGCTTTGGCAGAGATGTCAGATACTGTTCATGGAGTTTTTAACCTGATTATGATACAATAAGATATTGCGAAGTACTATCAAGTGTAAAAAGGAGGGGGCCACAATGGCTACTCTAGAAATACGCAGAGCTGGCGATCCTGTTTTGAAAAAACAATGCCAGGCGGTGGAAAAAGTTACCGGAAAAATCAAGAAGCTGCTGGACGATATGGCGGAAACCATGAATGCAGCAGATGGCGTTGGTTTGGCTGCGCCACAGGTGGGCGTAGAATTGCGAATCGTTGTTATTGATGTGGGCGAAGGCTTAATTGAGTTGATTAATCCTGTGCTTTTAGAAAAGGAAGGCTGTCAGAAAGGACTGGAGGGCTGCTTAAGCGTGCCCGGCGTTTTTGGGCAAGTGGAGCGCTATGAAAAGGTCGTAGTCGAAGGATTGAACCGCTCCGGTCGGAAAATCCGCGTAACTGGCAGCGGCCTTTTGGCGAGAGCGTTGCAGCATGAAATGGACCATTTGGATGGCGTGCTGTTCGTGGAAAAGGCAGATTCGCTGCAAAAAGAGGGGGCTTCGTCATGAAGTCTCTTCGTGTTGTTTTTATGGGAACCCCGGATTTCGCGGCGCCTTGCTTAGAAGCGCTGCTGGCGGCAGGACACGAAGTGGCGGCGGTCATCACGCAGCCGGACCGGCCTCGGGGACGCGGACGCAAGTTGTCTTTTTCACCGGTAAAAGCCTGCGCAGTTGAACACGGCCTGGAAGTATTGCAGCCGGAAAAAATCAAAACGCCGGAATTTGAGCAAGTTCTGCAGGAGCTAGCTCCAGATGTGATGGTAGTTGTGGCCTTTGGGCAGATTCTTTCTCCTGCCATTTTGGCAATTCCGCCTCTTGGCTGTGTTAATGTGCATGCTTCGCTGCTGCCGTATTATCGGGGAGCGGCGCCGATTCACTGGGCGGTCATGCAAGGAGAAGAGAAGACCGGCGTGACCACCATGTATATGGATGAAGGTCTGGATACAGGTGATATGATTCTCAAAAAAGAGATTGCTATTTCCAAAGATGCTTCTACCGGAGAGATTCATGATCAGTTGATGCAAGAAGGGGCCGTTTTGCTGCAGGAAACGCTGGCTTTGATAGCGGACGGCAAGGCGCCTCGTACCAAGCAGGATCATGCAGTATCAACGTATGCGCCGCTTTTAAAGGCCGACATAGAGCAATTAGACTGGACTCGTTCGGCGCAGGAACTGCATAATCGCATTCGGGGGCTATCGCCCTGGCCGGGAGCTTACTGCCGGTATGCAGGGGGACGGCTGAAAGTATGGAAAAGCCGCGTTTGTGAAGAAGCTGCTGCCGTGGGAGCGATTCCTGGACGTATCGCCCGTTTGTCTGCAGAAGGATTTGTTGTGGAAACAGGCGATGGTTTATTGGAATTGTTGGAAGTGCAGCCGGAGAATAAACGTCGCATGAAAGCTTCGGAATGCGCCTGCGGTTATTCCCTGCAGCCTGGAGACAGGCTGGTATAAGGAGGAAGATGGATGGAGATGATGCAAGTCATGACCAGACCTAAAAAGCGTTTGTTTTTGGCCTTGCTTTTGGCCAGCCTGGTTGTGGCCGCTCTTTCTACCTATGGTTTGTGGAAGGTCAGCGCCCCGGGCCTGTCGTCCATCAGCCAGCATTTACCGCTCCTTTTGGGAGCGCTGCTGTTGTTGGTGCTGGCAGTGGGGGCTTTAAGCGTTATGGGCGTGATTCTGGCTTTACTGGGGCTGCCGACCTTTGGTATTTTCAAAGGCGTAGCTTGGACGGTTATTAACATGCTCTTTCCCTTGGCGACGTTTTTGGGACGCTTGCTGGATGTGAATAAGGAACGGGTGGAACGGTCCTTCATTGAAGTCAGCAATCAATTGATTCGTCAGAAACACGTCAAGGTTAAGCCGGAGCAGCTGTTGATTCTAACTCCTCATTGCATTCAGTTGGATACTTGTCCGCATAAGATTACTCGCGACATTGCCAACTGTAAGGATTGCGGCGGCTGCCAGGTGGGCGATTTGCTGCGGCTTTCTCAGAAATACGGCGTTCATGTAGCCATTGTTACAGGGGGCACCTTGGCGCGCAAAGTAATTAAGACGCTGCGGCCGCGGGCGGTGTTGGCTATTGCTTGTGAACGGGATTTGACCAGTGGCATCCAGGATGTGTTTCCCTTGCCGGTTATCGGTGTTTTGAACGAGCGTCCTTATGGACCCTGCTGTAATACCAAGGTGCAAATGTCTGCGGTTGAGCAGGCGGTGCTGCAATTTATTGATACGAATGGAAGAAAGGCCTGAATGATAGCATGAATGCCAGAGCGGTTGCTTTAAAAGTAATTCAAGACGTCACGGTTCGCGGCGCCTATGCCAATATCGCTTTAGCGAAAGAACTGGCGAAGCAGCGAGAACTGTCCGGACCGGATCGGCGTCTTGTAACAGAACTTGTGTATGGGACCCTGAAAGCCCAGGGAACGTTAGACTGGGCGTTAAGTCATTTTTTGAATCGTCCTTTGAGCAAACTGACCCCGGTCATCCGGGATATTTTGCGTATGGGCGTTTACCAACTTTTGTTTTTAGACCGCATACCTCCCTCGGCCGCTTGTAATGAGGCGGTGGAGCTGGCAAAACGCAACGGCCACATCGGCGTGGCTCGTTTTGTCAATGGCGTGTTGCGGTCTTTGCTGCGGCAGCCGGAAAAAATAGCGTATCCTGACGCTGCGGATGATGCGGCTGGGTACCTGTCTTTGCGGCATCTGCATCCGCGCTGGCTGGTGGAACGCTGGTTGGCGCAACTGGGCTTTGAAGCCACAGAAGCACTTTGCCGTTTTAATAACCAGCCGCCGCCGCTCTCGATACGAACCAATCTGCAACGCATCAGCCGCGAGGCGCTGCAATCTCGTCTGGCGGAGGAAGGGGTACGCTGCGAACCATCCTTACTAGCGCCGGAAGGACTGTTGCTGCTAGAGGCGCCGCCTTTAACGTCGCTGGCTTCTTTTCGGGAAGGGCTATACCAAGTGCAGGATGAAAGCTCCATGCTGGTAGCGCACGTAGTGGCGCCGCAGCCGGGAGAGACCCTTATTGACGCTTGTGCCGCGCCAGGCGGGAAAACGACGCATTTAGCGGAGCGTATGCAAAATAAAGGAACGATTTGGGCCTGCGATGTTCACGCTCATAAAATGGATTTGCTGCAAGACAATGCCGATCGGTTGGGGTTGCAGGTTATTCATCCTCGCTGTCTGGATGCGCGGGATATTGGCAAGACTTGGCCAGCTCAAGCGGATCGGCTGTTAGTGGACGCCCCTTGTTCGGGGCTCGGCGTGCTGCGCCGACGGGCGGACGCTCGCTGGCGCAAGGAGATTAGCCAAATTGAGGAATTGACGATATTGCAGCGTGAGATTCTCGAAGGTGCGGCTCCTGCCCTAAAGGTAGGCGGTATCTTGGTTTACAGTACCTGCACGGTGGAACCGGCGGAAAACCGCCAAACTATAGAATGGTTTTTGGCGCGGCATCCGGAGTTTGAACTGGAAGACGCAGGTTCGTTGTTGCCTGTGCCGCGGCAGGGAGAACCAATGGTGCAGCTTTGGCCGCATATCGACGGCACGGATGGCTTCTTTCTTTGCCGGCTGCGCAAGGTAAAGGATGTGGCGGTATGATTTCTTTTTTAGGACTGTCCCGGCAGCAGGCGGAAGCGGCTGCCCTTTCCCTAGGCTTAAAAAAGTACAGAGGCAAGCAGATCCTGGAATGGATATATAACAAAGGTGCGGCTTCTTTTGCCGAGATGACCAATATCTCACAAAAAGAGCGTGCTTTTTTGCAGGAGCAGGCTCAAATTGGCTGGCCGGAGTTAGTTGCGCAGCAAGCCGATGCAGCAGGAGAAACGCGCAAATACCTTTTGGGTTTTGCCGATGGCATTCGTGTGGAAACGGTGCTGATGCGCCATCCTTACGGTTACAGCCTCTGCGTTTCTTCGCAGGCGGGCTGCGCCATGGGCTGTGTGTTCTGCGCCTCTACCCTGCATGGGTTGGAGCGCAATTTAACAGCGGCGGAAATGCTGGCGCAGGTTCTTTTTGCTCAGCGCGAGCTGAATCGGCTGCAGGCTGGACGGCTGCACAGTTTTGTTATTATGGGTTCCGGCGAACCGCTGCACAATTATGAAGAAGTTTTGCGCTTTGTGCAGCTATGTCATGATCCGGAAGTATTGGGGCTGGGGTATAGGCATATGGCTCTTTCCACTTGCGGTGTTGTGCCGGCGATGGAGCGGCTGTGTCAAGAAGGGCTGCCGTTAACGCTTTCGATCTCCTTGCATGCGCCTAATGATGAACTGCGCTCGCGAATCATGCCTGTGAACCGAACCTATCCGTTACAGTCGCTGCTGGCGGCGGCTGATGCGTACGCGGCAGCCACAGGGCGTCGAATTACGTATGAGTATACGCTAATGAAAGATTGGAACGATTCGCAGCAACAAGCGGAAGAGTTGGCGATGCTGCTGCGCGGACGCTTGTGTCATGTGAATTTGATTCCTGTCAATGCCGTGGCGGAGAGAGGGATTACTAGGCCGTCGCCGCAGCGTATCGAAGCCTTTGCGCAAGTTTTGCAGACTCGCGGCATTGCCGTTACGGTACGCCGGGAACGGGGCGTAGACATTCAGGCGGCTTGCGGGCAGTTGCGCAACCAAAATCGCAACGAAAGCGCCAAGGAGGAAGAATCGTGAAACTAATGCGCCGTTTCGAAAGTTTTTTGGAAACTGGCATTGAAGGTTTTTTTAACCGCAAATTGGCCAGCCAGTTGCAGCCGGCTGAATTGCTGCTGGCGCTGGTTAAACGTCTGGAAGAAGAGCAGACGCAGGGCTTTTTGTTGGAAGAAATTCACATTCAAGTTTCGCAGGAAGATTACGAGCAGCTGCAAAAACCCCAGAAATCAATGCCGGAAGGGGTAATGGCCTGGTTGTCTAGGCGCCTTTTAGAGGAGGCTGTCGACAGGAGCTTGGAAGTTGAGCGCGATATGCCTATTTTTTTGGATCCGGTTGAGGTTTTAGCTTCAGGAATGTTTAAAGTGGTTGTGCAAAAAGTCCCTAAAGCAGAGACCCAAGAGGAAGAAGGCTGTACTAGGGTATTTCAAGCTCTTTCCGGGGAGTCATTGTTGTCGTCTCGAAAATGCGCTTCGCTTCTTGCTTCTTTATGCATTCATGAGGGCCCTGGCGCAGGCAAGCGGTTTCTCTGCGCTGACGGCCGCGTCAATATGGGGCGGCGGGAGCAAAATGAAATCCCGCTGGAAGATCGCAATGCCAGCCGGTTGCACGCCTATGTCCAGTGGGAAGATAATCGTCATATTCTTTATGATGCGAAAAGTCTTAATGGCACCTTTGTTAATGGCCATCGCATTATGAGGCAAGTGTTGGAACCTGACGATTTAGTTCGCATCGGTCATACGGTGCTGCGTTATGAGGTGGAAAACAATGACCGCTAATTTGCCTGCATGGTTGAAATTTGACTGGCAATCGTTGTTTCAGCCGTCTGTGTGGGGAGCGCTATTTTCGACATTGCTGCAATACGCCTTGCTTTTTTTACTGCTGATTTTTTTGTTTCGGCTGCTCCGGCTGATGGGAGAGCTGGTGCGCGGCAGCAGGCTGCGTACGGGTGTTCCTCTGGAAAAAGAAAAAACGTTTTCCGGCGGAGCGCAATTACGGGTTCTTGATGATGCGCAGCAGCTTCTTAGGCAAACGGTGTTTCCTGTTCGTGCGTCGCTTTCCATTGGACGAGGCGAGCATAACGATATTGTTGTAAATGATCCTTTTGTCTCTTATGAGCATTCTTCCATTACCCGTTACCCGGAAGGACGCTATGTGTTAACCGATTTAGGCAGTACAAATCAAACGCGTGTGAACGAGCAAACCGCACAAGGAGATGTGGTATTGCAAACAGGAGACCGGATTCAGGTTGGTTCCGTGGTCTTCCAATTTGAGAGGTGAGCAAGACGTGAAGGCTTTTGGCAACAGCGATATCGGACTTGTACGGGAAAAGAACGAGGACAGCTTGCTGGTAAGCGCTCCTCTTTTTGCCGTAGCCGACGGCATGGGGGGACATGCGGCGGGGGAAATCGCCAGCCAACTGGCGTTGGCTTCGTTTCAAGAGTTTTTAAATCGAGACCAAGGCAACGGTTCTTGGCCGGAAAAACTGACTGCCGCAGCTTGCGCTGCTAACGAAGCTGTGTATGAAGAGGCCCGCAAGAGGGAGCGTTTAGCCGGCATGGGCACAACACTGAGCGCTGTCTATTTGGAAGGGATTCATGCGTATTGGCTCCATATCGGCGATAGCCGCCTGTATCTATACCGTGCGGAACAGCTGCAGCAAATCACGAGCGATCACTCCTTGGTCTGGGAACTGGTGCGCGCCGGCAGTATTAGCGCTGAAGAAGCGCGACATCATCCGCGGCGTAATGTCTTGACAAAAGCATTGGGAACACAGGAGAAAATAGAAGCCGATGTAGGCATGGTGGAGCTAAAAGCTGGAGACTATCTGCTTTTATGCAGCGACGGTCTTAGCGGTTTAGTTGACGAAAAGCAACTGCAGCAATTGCTGGCTGAACATAAAGATGAGTCTTTAAAAACAAGAGTGGATCTAATGATCTCTGCAGCCAATAACGCTGGCGGCCATGACAATATCAGCGCCATTTTAGTGGAAGTGGGACAGGTTGATGTGTCATGAAGCGATTAATGCAGGCCGAAAGCCGGTTGTTGCTGTTTAACGCTCTGTTTTTGCTTTGCGGCTTTTTGCTGCTCAGTCTGTATTGGCCTGATGGTAAAGCCAAACTGCCGCAATTGCTGGGGATCGCCGCAGCGGTGTCAGGCGCTTTTTTTCTTTCTCAGCGCTTATTACGCTTTTGGGAAGCTTTATATCTCATCTTTCCTGCTTTTCTATGTTCAATGGGCTTAATTTTATTGGGACGTCTCAAGCCGGCCTTGGTTACTTCTCAGGCCGTATGGATTGGCTGCGGGCTGGCGGCGTTCTTTTTGGCGCGTTACAGCTTTCAAAAGATTCATATTTGGAAGCGCTACAAATACACCTGCGGTCTGATAGGCTTGGTTCTGCTGGTATCAGCTGTGATTTTCGGCGTGGATATCAATGGGCACCGCAGTTGGGTGGTTTTGGGGCCTATTCGGTTTCAACCGGCAGAATTTGCCAGACTGTTTTTGATTATTTTCTTTGCTGCTTATCTATCGGAACGGCGCGAATTGCTTTGTCAAAACTTCGTTCGCATCGGTCCCTTTCGTCTACCAAGGGGACGCTTTATTGCGCCTGTACTGTGCGTATGGCTGATGTCCATGCTGGTGTTGGTGGTGGAGCGCGATTTAGGTTCCGCTCTGCTCTATTACAGCATTGCCTTGGTTATGTTGTATTGGGCCAGCGGCAAGTGGGACTGGTTGGTGGTAGGCTTTGCCTTGTTTCTGCTAGGCTCGGTTGCCTGCTATACTTTTTACGGGCACATTCAGACGAGGGTGGATATTTGGCTCGATCCTTGGGTGGATGCGACCGGGCGCGGGTATCAGATTGTGCAATCCTTGTTTGCCTTAGGGTGGGGACATATTTTGGGAACCGGCCTTTTTCTGGGGTACCCGGCGATGATTCCCGAAGTGCATACCGACTTTATTTTTGCCGCCATTGGCGAAGAATGGGGCTTAGTCGGCGCCGGCGGCGTATTGTGCGTCTATCTGTTGCTGATTTTTCGAGCTTTTTGGACGGTGCGCGGTTCACGGGAGCCTTTTGTGCTGCTCTTAGGAGGCGGTTTAGCTTTCAATATGGCCATACAGGTGCTGCTCATCTTGGCCGGCGTTATCAAAGCGTTTCCGCTTACGGGAATTACACTGCCCTTTTTAAGCTACGGAGGCAGTTCCATGGTTTCCAACTTCCTTCTTTTAGGCATTTTGGCCGCTCTGTCGGAAAGGAGCGGCAATCATGATGAATGATGACTTGTTCCGAATGATCCGTAATACGTTTTTCTTTTTGTTTTTTTTGTTTTTGCTGCTTTTAGGACGCTTGGCTTATGTGCAGTTATTTCAGGCGGACGAATTGTCCGCACATCCGCTAAACCGCCGCGGCGGTGAAACGCAGCTAGAAGAACGCGGGCGTATTTTGGACCGTCATGGGGAAGTGCTGGCGGAATCGCGCCGTCAGGACGACGGCTCTTGGTATCGGTACTACCCCTATGGGGCTGTCACCGCCCATGCGGTCGGTTACACGCATCCGCGTTATGGACAAAGCGGGGCGGAACTGCAGTATACTAACGAGCTGTCTGGACACATGACGTCTGACCGTCGTTGGGAAGGCTTGTTGAAAGCGATGCAGCACGGCGGGGTGCTTGGCAATGATGTGCGTTTAACCATGGACGCCCGCTTGCAGGAAGCGGCCTATGAAGCTCTGGGCAATCGCCGGGGCAGCGTGGTACTTCTAGATGCCCAAAGCGGTGAAACTCTTGTTATGCTCAGTCGGCCCTCCTATAATCCGAATCGCTTAGATGCGCAATGGAGTTCGCTGCAAAATCAGGAGGAGACGCCGCTTTTAAATCGGGCCCAGTATGGACAATATCCGCCTGGATCGATTTTTAAAACCGTTACCGCTTACGAAGCCTTGGCTTCCGGCAAGGCGACGGCTAATACGACGTTTCAATGCGATGGTCACTTGCGTATTGGCAGCGATTATGAAATGACCGAAGCCAATGGCAAGGCGCATGGCAAATTGACGCTGCGTCAGGCGATGGCGGAGTCTTGCAATGTGGTTTTTGGCTCGCTGGCTCTTGCTTTGGGCCGGGACGGTATGCGGCAGGCATTGGAACATCAAGGGTTTTTCCGGCCTTTAGGCAGCTTTTTAGAGGAAAATGCGCCTAGAACGCCGAATTTTTCACAATTGACGCCAGGAGAGCTGGCGCAAACTGGAATCGGTCAAGGAGATTTAGTGGTAACGCCGCTGCGGATGGCTATGCTGGCCGCTGGCTACAGCAACCAGGGCTTACTGCCGCAGCCTCGGCTGCTGTCGCAGATTATTGCGCGCAATGGCTTGCCTTTG
This sequence comes from Negativicutes bacterium, assembly GCA_009929485.1. Lineage (GTDB taxonomy): Bacteria > Bacillota > Negativicutes > Anaeromusales > Anaeromusaceae > Anaeromusa. Next base: position 9,305 of record SAAJ01000006.1, on the reverse strand, counting down.
TCTTTCGTTACAGACAAGGTTTGGCTGACGCTGGAGCAACGCGCTGCCGCCGAGGAAGTGCGGCGGATGATGCTGCTGACGGTTCAAGACGGAACCGGCGGCGCAGCGGCTGTTAGCGGCTTGGTTGTAGGCGGCAAGACCGGTACGGCTGAAAACCCTCATGGAAAACCGCATGCATGGTTTATGGGTTTTGCCCAAGAAGGCAAAAGAACCGTAGCCATTGCTGTAATTGTAGAGAACGGCGGCAGCGGCGGCGCTGTTGCTGCACCGATTGCGCGACAAGTATTTCGCGCTGCATTTCGCTAAGGAGGTGGAGCTTCAATGGTGAACCGCATATTGGCTCATCGTTATAAACTGTTGGAGAAAATTGGCGGCGGCGGCATGGCTACGGTATATCGCGCTCAGGACAATCTTTTGGAACGTCCTGTTGCCGTCAAGGTGCTGCACCAGCAATTTACTCACGATCAGGAATTCATCAGCCGTTTTCGCAGGGAAGCGCAGGCGGCGGCTAAACTGTCCCATCCGAATATTGTCAACATGTATGATGTGGGATGTGACCAAGATACTCACTATATTGTTATGGAATACGTTTCCGGCGGGACGCTGAAAGAAGAAATTCAGCAGCATGCGCCGCTGCCTTTGGCGCAGGCGCTGCAGGTGGCGTCCAATATCGCCGAAGCTCTTGATCACGCCCACCAACACCAATTAGTACACTGCGACATTAAGCCGCACAACATTCTAATTCAGCCTGGGGGCCGGGTGAAGGTAACGGATTTTGGCATTGCCCGCGCGGTTACTTCGACGACGATGAGCCATACTGGGACGGTATTCGGTTCGGTACATTATTTCTCGCCGGAGCAGGCCAAAGGACTGCCGGTTAGCGCGCAGTCGGATATTTATTCTTTGGGCGTTGTCTTGTATGAAATGCTCACAGGAACCTTGCCTTTCCAAGGAGAATCGCCGGTAGCCATCGCTTTGCAGCATTTACAGCAGGAACCGGACTCTCCCGGTTTGCGCCGCGAGGATCTGCCTCCCATGATAGAAGCCATCGTCCTAAAAGCCTTGCGCAAAGTGCCGTCGGAACGCTACCAAAGCGCCGGGCATATGCTGGCAGACTTACGGCTGGCCCTGGGCCTTTTGGAGCGGGACGGAGATCGTCCTGCTGATGAATTTGCTACCCAGCTGTTAACGCCGATGGACTGGCAGGGACCGCAGGATCGCTCTGCCACAGTCAAACAAGATTTGGGCGCCTTGCATCGGAATGAGACGATGCGTCTCAAACGAGGTTTTGCGGAACCTTCCGGCAAGCCTCCGACCAAGAAGCGGACGCCGTATCTGATCTTTGCGCTGGTCATGCTGCTATTGATTGGCTTTGGCACCGGGGCATTCATGGCTTACGGGAAATTTTGGAGCAGTAGCGAAGTTACCGTGCCTAGTGTAGTAGGACAACAGGCAGACGTAGCTAAGAACGCTCTTATGAATTTGAATCTCCGCGTCAGTATTTCCGAATCGTACGATCCCAAAGTACCGCCGGGGCAGGTCATTTCACAGTATCCGGAAGCCGGGGCGGTTGTCAAGGAACAGCGCATGGTTACGCTTCTTGTCAGCAAGGGCGGCGATATGGCTATTGTACCTGATTTGCGAGGCTTATCCCGCAGCGACGCGGAGCTGCAGCTTCGCAACGCCGGCCTCGTAGTGGGGCGTATTACCGAACAAGCCAGTACTGACGTGCCTGCCGGCTCGGTTGTTTCGCAAAATCCGCGCCCGCCGGCGCAGGTGGCTAAAAATACACCTGTGGACATCGTTGTCAGCAAAGGGGATGATAAAAAGAAAGTCAGCGTGCCGGATATTCGAGGGCTTTCGGTTCCCGATGCCACGGCGAAGTTGAGTGCTGTTAAATTATCCTTGGGCAAGGTGGCTGAAGAAAGCGGCTCTTCCGGCGTTATTACGTTGCAAAATCCGGCTCCTGGAAGCGAAGCTGCGGAAGGAAGCTATATTGATGTGACGTTAGGACGAAGCGGAGGCGGCAGCCATCGCAGCGCCGTACAGTTTACTGTGCCCAGCGGGCCGCAGCGTCAAGCCGTGCAGATTGCAGTGACCGACAGTAGCGGCCGGCGCATTGTTTATGAAAGCGTGCATAAACCGGGTGACCGAATTGAGAAAACCGTAGAGGGCAGCGGTTCAATGAAGGTTCAAATTTATGTAAATGGTAATTTGCTGCAGGAACAGACTCCATAGGGTGTACAGAATGAGGAGGGCTTGATGAAGGGCATAGTCGTTAAAGCCTACAATAGTTATTATTACGTGCAGGCGGAAGACGGCAGGGAAGTTCCTTGCCGCTTGCGGGGGAAATTTAAAAAAGGACGTTTTTCTCTCCTGGTGGGCGATCATGTTGTATTTAAGGATGTGCTAGAAGACGGCAGCGGCGTCATCGAAGAAATTCTTCCGCGCCGCAACTGCCTAATTCGTCCGCCTATAGCCAATGTAGATCAGGTGGTACTTGTTTTTGCAGCCACCAATCCTGCGCCAAGCCCGGTTTTGATTGACCGTTTCCTTGTGTTATGCGAGCATGCGGGATTTTCACCGCTTTTATGCTTTAACAAGGTGGATGACTCGGATATTGAACAGGATCTGCAGCCCCTATATGATTTATACGCCAGACAGGTGGGCTACCGGGTGTTTGCCCTTTCGGCGCAAAGCGGTTATGGTCTGGAGGCGCTGATGGCATGCCTGCAGGGACGCATTACCGCTTTTGCCGGTCCTTCCGGCGTTGGCAAATCTACACTGCTTAACCGCCTTTATCCGTGCTTCTCGCTGGAAACAGGCGGACTGAGCCGCAAAATTTCCCGGGGGCGTCATACTACCCGCTTTGCGATGCTGCTTCCCCTTGAGGACCGGAGCGGCTATGTAGTGGATACGCCGGGTTTCAGTCAAACCGAATTTGCGCAAATTGGCGAGCGGGAATTGGAGGCTTGCTTTTCTGAGATGCAGCCGTATTTGGGACAGTGCCGCTTTAACGGCTGTCTGCATATGGCAGAACCGGATTGCGCAGTGAAGCAGGCTGTGGCGGACGGCGCTATTGCCGCCTGCCGTTATGAATCGTATCAGCAAATTTTCGGCCAAATTCGCGAGGCCAAGAAGGGATATTGATAATTATGAAGCAAACAGTGCGTATAGCTCCTTCGATATTGTCCGCCGACTTTTCCAAGTTAGGCGAGGAAGTAGCGGCCATTGAAGCGGCCGGGGCGGACTGGGTTCATATTGATGTGATGGACGGACATTTTGTGCCGAATCTGACCTTTGGCGCGCCTGTTGTATCTTGCCTGCGCAAAGTGACGAAAATGCCTTTTGACGTACATCTCATGGTGGAAGCGCCGCAAAATTATATAGCCGACTTTGCTAAGGCAGGGGCTGATATTTTGACGGTGCATCTCGAGACGGCGCCGCATCTGCATCGCGTTATTCAAGCAATTAAGGAAGCAGGCCTGAAAGCGGCGGTTTCCCTCAATCCCAGCACGCCTTTGTGCCTGCTGGAGGAAATCCTGCCTGATCTAGACATGGTGCTCCTCATGAGCGTCAACCCGTGCTTTGGCGGTCAAGCGTTTATTCCGTCCAGTCTGGAGAAGGTGCGCAAATTGAGGCAAATGCTGGATGCAAAAGGGCTCAAGACTGACATTCAAGTAGACGGCGGTGTAACACCGGACAATGCGGCGCAGTTAATTGCGGCTGGCGCTACCGTCTTGGTAGCCGGTTCGGCTGTATATAAGGCGCCGGACATGGCAAATGCGATTCATTCTCTGCGAGGGGCTTGATTCTTAACGCATTTGGTGGTACCATAAGACAAGAAAAGTTCATACAGGCCTTTGGGGCAAGGTGAGAAGGAAGATTCCTTCAATTCCTGACCGGCGGTTGAGCCCGCGAGCCATTTTGGCAGATCCGGTTGCATTCCGGAGCCGACAGTATAGTCTGGATGAGAAAAGGCGATGATTTCCAGGAAAGAAGACATGATTTCTTTCCCGGATTGTTCTCTGCGCTCAAAGGTCGTAGCCGGGTTTCCGGTTTGCGGCCTTTTTCTGTGCGGAAGCGCCGGAGGAGGGATTTATTTGCGAGATGAAGAATACATGCGCCATGCGCTGATGCTGGCTTCTTACGCCAGGGGCCGCACAAGTCCCAACCCGATGGTCGGGGCGGTGCTTGTGCGTGACGGTGAGATTGTGGGCCAAGGCTGGCACCGTCAGGCTGGCACGCCCCATGCGGAAATTCATGCTTTGCGGCAAGCCGGTGAATTGGCGAAGGGCGCCACTTTGTACGTGACGCTGGAGCCCTGCTGCCATCAAGGCCGCACAGGACCTTGTACAGAAGCGATTATTCAAGCCGGCGTGCGTAGAGTGGTTATGGCCATGACCGACCCCAACCCTCTTGTGGCAGGCTGTGGCAGTCAACGTCTGCGTGAGGCGGGCGTGGAAGTGGAAGAAGGACTGCTTTCGTGTGAAGCGGCGCTTTTAAATGAAGTGTTCATTAAAGGGATTTCTACAGGTATGCCCTTTGTGGTTATGAAGGCGGCGATGACTTTGGACGGTAAAATTGCCAGCCATACCGGTCATTCTCAATGGATTACCGGCGAGGCGGCCCGACTGGAGGTGCATCGCCTGCGTAACGAGTACGACGCCATTTTAGTAGGCGTCGGTACGGCCATTGCCGACGACCCGCAGTTGACGACGCGTCTGCCTGAGGGAGGACGCAATCCGATCCGCATTGTTCTTGATTCCAAAGGGCGGTTGCCGCTGAATTCCAAGCTGCTTTGCGACGGCGAAGCTCCTACTTGGATCGCGGTGACCCAGGCAGCGCCGCAAGAGCGTGTAGCCGCTCTGCAGGAGCGAGCAGAGGTCATCGTGCTGCCTGCAGACGAACGAGGCGGTGTTGATATCCGAGCGTTATGCCTTCACTTGCGGCAGGAGCGGCAGTTGACAAGCATTTTTGTAGAAGGCGGTTCTGCGGTGCATGGCTCTTTTCTGAGCGCCGGCGTCGTGGACAAGGTGCACTTCTTCATGGCGCCCAAGTTGATTGGCGGCTGTGAAGCACCTGGACCTATCGGCGGTCTGGGTTGCTCCTTAATGGATCAGGCGGTGCCGTTGGAAGAGTTAACTGTAAAAAATATAGGCAACGACTTATGGATTAGCGCGTATGTCGCCACGAGGGAGGGCCGCGATGTTTACCGGACTTGTGGAAGAATTGGGTAAAATCAAATCCATTACCAAGGGAACCAAGTCAGCGCGTCTGACGATTGAAGGACAAGTTGTATTGCAGGATGTAAAGCTGGGCGATAGTATCGCCGTTAACGGCACTTGCCTGACGGTTGTGGAATATACGCAGCGATCTTTTACGGCGGATGTCATGCCAGAGACGGTGCGCAGCACCGTTTTGGCGGAGCTTAAGCCTGGAGATGTGGTAAATCTGGAGCGTACGTTGCGTCTTGGGGATCGTTTGGGCGGTCATATTGTGAGCGGCCATGTCGATGGCGTCGGCGTAATCCGCAGCAAGGAGCGCAGCGACAATGCGATAGTGGTTACCATTGAAGCGCCGCCGGAGGTAATGCGCTATATCATTGCCAAAGGATCTATTGCTATTGATGGCACCAGTTTGACAATTGTTGACTATGGAACTGACTGGTTCAGCGTTTCCTTAATTCCCCATACAGCATCCTTAACAACCGTAGGGCTAAAAGAAACTGGCAGAAAAGTCAATCTTGAGGCCGATGTGCTTGGCAAGTATGTGGCAAAGCTCTTGGGTTTGCAAAATGGTGATGAAAAAAAGCAAGCGTCATCCGGGTTAACGATGGAATTTTTACAGCAGCATGGTTTTGGCGGATAAGCGGAGGAGGAAAAAACATGGATATTCATTTCAATACAGTAGAAGAAGCCATTGAAGACATCCGGGCAGGAAAAATTGTGGTGGTTGTTGACGACGAGGATAGAGAGAACGAAGGCGACCTGTTGATGGCGGCCGAGAAGGTTACGCCTGAAGCCATTAACTTTATGGCGACCTTTGGACGCGGACTCATCTGCATGCCTGTACACGGTGCGCGTTTGGATGAATTGGGAATTTGCGCCATGGTTTCCGAAAACACGGATAACCATTGTACTGCCTTTACGGTGTCCATTGACGCCGTGGAGACCACAACAGGCATATCTGCTCCGGAACGGGCGCAAACCGTTTTGAAGGTTCTGGACCCGGCTACCAAACCGGAAGATTTGCGTCGTCCAGGTCATATTTTCCCGTTGCGGGCTGTTTCCGGCGGCGTACTGCGCCGTGCCGGCCATACGGAAGCCGCCGTTGATTTCGCGCAAATGGCAGGCTTATATCCTGCAGGCGTAATTTGTGAAATCATGAATGAAGACGGTACTATGGCCAGAACGCCTCAGCTCATGGAATTTGTACAAAAGCACGGCTTGAAAATTGTCACCATTGCAGACATGATCCGGTATCGTAAAAAGAACGAAGTTTTTGTGGAGCGCGTAGCGGAAGTGAACATGCCTACTAAGTATGGCGAGTTTCAATTGATTGCTTACGAAAGCTCACTGGATCAGCAGTGCCACTTGGCTCTGGTCAAGGGAGACATTAAAGGCAAAGAAAATGTGCTTGTAAGGGTGCATTCCGAATGTCTTACAGGAGATGTGCTGGGTTCGCTGCGCTGCGATTGCGGCGACCAACTGGGAGCCGCTATGAAAGCCATCGAAGCCGCTGGCGAAGGCGTGCTGCTTTATATGCGCCAAGAAGGGCGCGGCATTGGCTTAGCTAACAAAATGAGAGCCTATGCCTTGCAGGATCAAGGAAAAGATACGGTGGAAGCCAATCTGCTTTTAGGCTTTAAAGCCGACGAACGAGACTACGGCGTAGGAGCGCAGATTTTGTCCGATTTGGGACTTAGCAGCATGCGCCTATTGACCAACAACCCCCGCAAACGCGTTGGTCTTGAAGGCTACGGTCTAACCATCACCGAACGGGTTCCTTTGGAGATTCACTCCAATCCTTTTAATAAACGCTATTTGTCTGTGAAAAAAGCAAAATTAGGGCATATGCTCAAACAATTTCAAACGAAAGAGGAGGCACAATCATGAAGACAATAGAAGGACAGCTTTCAGCACAAGGACTGCGGGTAGGCATTGTAGTAGCCCGGTTTAATGAATTTATTAATTCGAAGCTCCTTGCAGGCGCGTTAGACGCTTTAAAACGCCATGGCGCTGATGAAGACGCTGTTGACGTAGCTTGGGTTCCAGGGGCCTTTGAAATTCCGATGATTGCGCAAAAAATGGCGGAAAGCAAAAAATACGACGCTATTATCTGCCTGGGAACGGTTATTCGCGGCAGCACCAGCCATTATGATTATGTTTGCGCCGAGGTTTCCAAAGGCGTGGCTCATGTAGGTCTTGCCAGCGGCGTGCCGACCATGTTCGGCGTACTGACGACCGATACTATTGAACAGGCTATTGAGCGGTCCGGAACCAAAGCCGGCAATAAAGGTTTTGATGCCGCTATGGCCGCTATGGAAATGGCTAATCTGATTAAAGCGATCTAAGTAAGGTTCTGTATATGGCAAAGGAAGGGAAGGAAGGGAGTGAATCCCTTGCCTTCCCTTCCGTGCCCCTAAAAAGAGGGGAGGAACGCATATGAAAATTGGCATAGTTAGTGATACTCATGGCTGTGTGCATACATGGCGCAGAGTTTTTTCATTTTTGCAGGATGCCGACTTGATTCTTCATGCTGGCGATGTACTGTACCATGGTCCGCGTAATACGATTCCTGCTGAGTATCAGCCGGCGGAATTGGTCAAAGAACTAAATTCCTGCCCTGTACCGCTGGTGTTTGCCGCTGGAAATTGTGATGCGGAAGTAGATGGCATGGTATTGGAAGCGCCAATTCAAAAACCCTTTGCGTTTGTCCAGTGGGAAGGGCTGCGGATTTTACTCTCTCACGGACATCGGCAATCTGTTGTGGAAAAAGAAGCGCTGGCAAAGAAATATAAAGTTCATCTTTTTATTGAAGGCCATACTCACTTGCCGGTGCTGGAGAAAAAAGACGCTTGCATTTTCTTAAATCCAGGATCGCCATGCATGCCGAAAACAGTGGAAAAACGCGGTACTTTTGCTGTATTGGAAAATGGCAGCCTTTCGATTCGGTATGTGGACTCAGGAGAAATTTATCAGACCATGGCTTTGTAAGCCGGAAAGGAACCAGAAAAAGTTATGACAGATTATTTATTGCGAGCGACCGCCGGAGGCATTCGTCTTTTTGCGGCAGTAACGACGGAACTGACAGAGGAAGCAAGACGTCGCCATCAATTGTCTCCGTTAGCTACGGCCGCATTGGGACGCTTGATGACAGGCGGCTTGCTTTTGGCGGCCAAACTAAAAACCAACGAAGCCATTACCGTGCGTGTGCAAGGAGACGGTCTGTTGGGCGAGTTAGTGGCTGATGCTTATGGCAATGGCACTGTTCGCGGTTATGTGACTCATCCGCAGGCGGATCTTCCTTTAAACGAGCAAGGTAAACTGCCGGTAGGGGCTGGCGTAGGTCAGGGGCAGTTGTTTGTGACCCGGTTTACTAATTTGAAGCAGCTTTTTACGGGTACCAGTCCTTTGGTTAGCGGCGAAATCGCGGAAGACATTACCGAGTATTTGTATATTTCGGAACAGACGCCTTCTAGTGTAGCCTTGGGCGTGCGTATCCAGAAGGACTTAAAAGTGGAAGCGGCAGGAGGTTTTTTTGTAGAGCCGATGCCGGAAGCGACGGATGAGGAAATTTCCCAATTAGAAGAAAATCTGCGCAAGTTGCCGCCGGTATCGACAGTGCTGCTCCAAGAAGAAGGAGCGGAAAAGTTGTTGCAAGCCTTGACGGAAGGAATGCCTTTAAAAATTCATGACCGCCAGGAACTGCAGTTTTCCTGCCCTTGTTCCCGCGAGAAAGTGGAAGCTATGCTGATCAGCTTGGGACCTGAAGAATTGGCGTCTATGGAGCAAGAAGGGAAAACCGAGATTGTCTGCCATTTTTGTACGGAAAAATATAGTTTTGACAGCAAGGCTTTAGCAGAGCTGCGCCTTGAGGCTGCAGGGGAAGGCCACGGAGAAGATCGCGGAGAAGATTGAACAAGAGTCGCGGGAGTCACGTGAGGGTATGCATGAGAAGAACCAGGTAACGGATTATAAACAGGAGTGTTCTCATAAAGTCCTTAAATCCATCGAATAAAATTCCACAACTAAACCTTGGCACGGGCATTTTGAAAATCTAATCCAAAGCAAGTCCAATTA
>SAAJ01000077.1 GCA_009929485.1 Negativicutes bacterium | reverse complement strand
TAGCACTTACTGATTCGCATTTGTGGGGGTGAAGTCCTTTTTATTGCCTAAAAACCCTTTGGCTTTTCTAGGGTTCGAGAATATGAAAATCACTCTATTTATAATCGAAAAAATTTGCTGCGAATTATCTTGAACCGCATTCATCCCACAGTAATATGCTAAACAGCTAATCAGCATTGCAAAAACAATGATCTGGGCAGCAATAATACTTACAATTAACGTACGAATCGAGCTAGTTGGCGACCAGCAAAATTTCATATTAGCACCATTCTCCTCAACTATGTTTCTCCAAACAAGTTCACATATTTAAACTTTCTTCTTTTCCTATTAAAAACCTGCCAATATTTGTATCTCTTTGGCAAAGCATATTTATTTGCTCACTATATTTAGTTATTATCATTTTCATATTGTGTTCTATACCATATAAAAAAGCCGCCCCTACCGGCGGTTCAAATACTCTTCCAAAAACGGCGCCTTTATTCATAGTTTTTACGCCTCAAAATCCGTAAGGGACAAAAAGAAAAAAGCGGGCTCCCACAAACCTGGGAACCCGCGAAATTACTGGAGCCGATAATAGGATTCGAACCTACGACCTACTCATTACGAATGAGCCGCTCTACCAGCTGAGCTATATCGGCGCTACGGAGATAATTTTAGCTTCTCAGCGCCCAAAAGTCAAGGTTCCAGCTCTCATTTTCTGCACCGCTCCGTAAAGAAATGTCTTTTTAACGCCTTTTTTACTATTTTATTGCACAAAGCCTCAGCCGTTCTGCTACAATAGAAGGGATGTTTTTATTGCTTAGTTTGCCGTGCAGGAGGTTTGTCTGTCATGCTTTCGCGTCGTCGATTTCTTCGTCTTTGCGCTACCACTTTGGCTGCCACCGCAGGCTGCAGTCTGCTTTTTCAGTCGCACAGCAGCATCGGCGTTGCTGATCGCATCATCCCCATCTTGCTCTATCATCGCGTGGGCTACACTAATGACGATCTAACCATCACTCCCAATCGGCTTGCCCGCGATTTGCGCACCCTAAAGGAACTGCAATATACATCTATTTCCTTGGAGCAATTTGAGCAGTTCTTATTCAACCAAAAGATTGAACTGCCGGAAAAACCATTGCTCATTACTTTTGACGATGGCTATTTAGATAACTACGAGAATGCGTTTCCGATTCTGCAAAAAAACGACATGCTGGCTTCCTTCTTCATCATCACCGGCATGCTGCCCAACGCCGATCGCATAAAGCCTGCTCAAATCCGCGAGATGGCCGCTCACGGCATGTCCTTCGGCTCGCACACGGTCACTCACAAAGCCTTGGGAGATCTGACAGAGGAAGAACGACGCATGGAGTTGAGCTACTCCAAGATTGCCTTGGAAGATGTTTTAGGAAAATCCGTCAATTCCATCGCCTATCCCAAAGGCAGCTATGATGAAAACACCATCCAAATTGCTCAGTCCTACGGGTATAGCGAAGGATTCACGGTAAAACAAGGGCTCTGCTCGCAGATTTCCGCCAGCTTTCACTTAACTCGCATCCCTGTCTTCGGGTTCGACCCGGATATTCGCGAAGTTCTGGACAAACGACATATTCCCAAAGCCGGGGTTTAGACCGAACAAACGAGCACCAAACGCAGAGCAACAGAGAAAAGCCAGAGGAAAGCAGAGAGATATAATTTTGATTCATAAAACCCTTTCGCGTCTTTCGTGTGGTTCGCGGTTCGTTTTGCAAATTCCGGTACAACAACAAAAACAGCCCCGGAGCGGACAACATCCGCGCCGGGGCTTACTTATATCCAGATAGCTCTTTTTACAAGGTAAACATACCACGGCGCCAAAGAAGGGCCGCCGCCAAAACCGTCATGACCCCGGCAATACCGGAAATGATCAGAAAGCCCTGCTCATGCTCCGCCAGGGGCAACCCGGCAACATTCATGCCGAAGAAGCTGGAAATCATCGTAGGTATGGCTAGAATAATCGTCATGGATGCCAAAAACTTCATGACGATGTTGAGATTGTTCGAGATAATCGAAGCAAAGGTGTCCATCATGCCGTTCAAGATGTTGCTATACATCTCCACCATCTCAATAGCCTGCTTATTCTCAATAATGACGTCTTCCAGCAAATCTTCATCTTCTTCATAGAGTTTGATGAAGGTCTGCAGATGCGTGCTGGAGCGCAGGCGCAGCAGTTTTTCCAATACCACTCCATTGGACTTCAGGGAAGCGGCAAAGTAAGTAAGACCTTTTTGCAGCTCCAAGAGTTGAAAGAGTTCTTTGTTTTTCATGGACTTGCGCAGTTGCTTTTCAATGTCGTTCGTTCTGCGGCTGATGTGCTGCAAATAGCGCAAATACAAGGTCGCAGACCGATACAACAGCTGGAAAATAAAGCGCGTCTTTTTAAAGGTACTAAACAGTCTGGCATTATGCGGATTAAACTCTGACAATACGTCATTGTTCTCCAGGCAAACGGTTATAACATAGTCCTTGGTCACAATCATGCCCAGCGGCAGCGTATCATACATGTCTTTGCCCCGTACCACCGGAATGTTCGTAATAACCAAAATGCAGTTATCTTCGATTTCCGTACGGGAACGTTCTTCTTCGTCCAAAGCCGCTTTAAGAAAATCCATCGATACGTGCGTAGCTTCCGCGACAATCTCCAGTTCCGACGGCGTAGGATTGATTAAGTTAAACCAAGTTCCTTTTTCCGCCGTATCCACGGTCAGCTCCTGCAGTTGTGCGCAGGCTTCGCAAACGCTTTTATATACTTTTAACATATTCGTTCCCCCTTGGACTCCAAGAGGAAAGCAACCGTTCTTAAAACCGCCGCTGTTTTATGCAAATTTCACGTTAAATAACAATGGTTTTGCGTCGTCTAAGGCAGGCAAAAAGAACGGGCCTTGCTCCGGGAGGTACTTCATCTTTCACTGCACTTTCCTTCAAACTACTAGGTCGATCGGCATCCATTCTTTTCACCTGCTTTCTCTGGCTATTTTTCATCATAGAAACCCACGAATAGATATTACTCTCCCCTTACACGCGAGTCAAGGCTCTTGCTCGCGATTCCGCTTATTTAACCAATAAATAACCTAGAAACAGTTTTCAAGAGGTTCCCTGAGAAGATTTCTGATTTTCCCATTGACAATACCCCGCTAATCCTGCTATAATTTGGTTCGTATCGGACACGGAGGGGTGTCCGAGTGGTTTAAGGAGCCGGTCTTGAAAACCGGTGATTCCGCAAGGAACCGTGGGTTCGAATCCCACCCCCTCCGCCAGACAACCTTACGGTAATCAAGACACACGGAGTGGTACTCAAGTGGCTGAAGAGGACGGTTTGCTAAATCGTTAGACGGGGTAACCCGTGCGTGGGTTCAAATCCCACCCACTCCGCCACGCAAGCAATCGCGGCTATCGAAATGATAGCCGTTTTTTTGTTTTTGGGGTTTACTTTGGGGCTTACTAGCAAAAACAGCGAGATGACCGCACTGGTCACCTCGCTGTTTTCTTGTACTACAAGTGCGGAGCTATCGCCGCCGTGAGCGTACGAGTAATCATATCATTGCTTGATTTCCTCGCATGCCCATAAACATCCAGCAGCGTTGATGCCCTAGCATGACCTGTGCGACGCTGGATATCATGAATTGGAATCCCCATATGCACTAAAAAACTAACATGGTAATGTCTAAGATCATGGAACCTCAATCGTGGCAAGTTATGCCTTAACATGAAAGCCGGAAACCAATTTGACAGTACGTTAGGCAAAAACGGTTTCCCGTTCCACTTAGTAAACACTAAATCATTCTCCTCCCAACAGTCAGCGAGCTCCACTTTGCTCTTTGCTTACTCTTGTTGATGCCTTTTTAGAAGTTCTATGATTTTTCTGTCGATTTCTATAGTTCGCTCGCTCGAAGAATTCTTCGGCGTATTCTTAATAAAGGTTCCTTTCCCCGGAATATATTGGGCGGCTTTCCGAACATCAAGACTGCACTCTTCAAAATTAACATGCTTCCATGTCATTCCCAAAAGCTCACCAATCCTCATCCCAGTATACATTTCTAAAACAACCATGGCTTGATATTGCGGCGGCTCTTGCTTAATAGCCCGGCAAATTTGTTCAACCACTGCTTCATCGTAGAGCAGCGCTTTCTTCCTTTCCACCTTCGGCGGTTTTACTTTCTTGGCAGGATTCTCCGACAGCACCTGCCAATACACGGCTACCTGCAGCATAGACGATAAAATCCGGTAACAATGCAGAATCGTTCTGTCAGATAGCTTCTTTTCCGCAACATCTCGACAGTCCTTGCGCCGATTAGCCTGTCTAAGACCATCGCAAAAATCCACAATCATCTTCGGAACGAGCTCGCACAATTTAACATGTCCTAAAACCGGCAGAATATGTCCGTCGAGCTTTTCCCTGTACGTATGAACGGTCTTAGGCTGCAAATTGGCTTCGCAATGCTTCTCCAGCCACTCGTCGGCAAATTGCCGCACAGTCATATTATTCCCACGTGGCTTCACGCCCTTTTCGATCTCTCCTATCCATTCCCGCAGCATCTTTTCCGCCTGGCGTTTATTTTCCGCCTTTATTGTTTTCCGCTCGCGCTTTTGCGCCCCTGTGTTAGGATCATATCCCAAATAGGCGGTCAATCGCCAACTGATCTCGCCACGTTTCTCAACATTTCCCTTCATTTACATTGCCTCCCCGACTAGCGAGCAGCGTTGTTCCTGTGCAGCTTGCCAATTCATCAAAGATTCTCTATTGAAGAGATAGCGGCTCCCCACCTTAAAGTGCGGCAGTTCCCCTACCTTGGCCATTTTCAAAACCGTCCAATAAGACACCTCTCCGGAGAAAAAGTATTCCGATACTTCCTGGGCTGTAAGCGTACGTTTTTCCATGTTTAATCTCGTCCTTCCATGAATGAAATAGAGTCAGAATGCAAAAACGCATGCCAGCACAAATAGACTTAGATCCTCATAGAACCTAGGCCACTTATGCGCAGCATGCGCGTTTATCTAAAAGTGTATTGCAGATCGCCATGATATGAAGTTGTCGGTACGCGATCTGTTCATCATGAAAGTGTTTCGAATGCTATTCTATCGCCACCAAAGCATTCTGTCAACACCTACCTTAGCTATCTATTTCATACTCGGTATGGCAGCTACTGCAGCAATGGACTTCACGCCACTGCCTTTCTCCCACCTGCTTCATGTGCTGGAAAGTCCCGCTTTCGCGAATAACTTCATTATATTGACAGCTGCTGCACCAATCTTCCTGCATTCTATCGGGCAGGTCTGCCGCTCGTTCATTTGCACGAATACAATGTTCTTGCATGCATGCCCAGCTCCCATCTGCACCCAGCGGCATTCTAAGGCACCGTTCCATAACCACTTCGTCTTTGGCCGGCGTAGCACAAACAGGGCAGCCAATATTCTTTTGGTTCACCATAATTTGCTTTTTCATCACAACACAACTCCTCGCATTTTTGTTTTCAACCATACCAAGGGAAAGGAAAAATAAGAAAGAAAGGATGGCTTGATTGGCATGGAAGCAAGAGAAGGTGCGAGGGGGGAAGTCCCAGGCCCCGTCATTTGCAATGCGTTTTTCCTGTAGCTTCTGTTGCCCAACTGTTCCGCAGGTCAGCGAACCCAGCCCGTAGGGCTGCTTGACAAGGACAACCTGAAATATGCTATACTAAAAGTCGAATTCACACACATAGAATCTTGGCTCCGCAGCCTTCGAGCAGTGCGAGCTCCAAGAGAAGATAAAGGCGCCCCTGGCGTTTAAGTAACTTTGCAGGCAAGAAATTCTTCTTGGCCTGTTTGCTTAACGTTGGTGGGCGTCTTTCTATTTGTCCGTGTGCCCAAGGCGCAAACTCAATAGGGGCGGCCTCGGAAAAACAGCCTGGAAAAACACCATGACGGCCTAGTACCCCCGGGAAATTTTTGAATTTTTCACTTCCCTATAGGGCATGTCCGGCTGAACTTTTACAGCAAGAAAGCTCAATTGCTACACGACAAGGATTTATGCCGCAATGACCGCTTACTCAGGGAAGCTCAAGACCTTCTGCGCTTTGAAGTCCAATGCCAAGGACGCAAACTGCTGCATATTCATGAATTGATTCGTGAACAAGGCCTTCCTTACCACGGCATGAAATTGAGAACTTTTCTCAACGGAAGCATTGCAAACCAAATCGTCCAGTTCTATTTCGGGCAATCCGTCGGCTATGAGGATTACCATACTATCGCTTCTGTCGAACAAATCCTGCGAATGCAACAAGGGCGTTCTGAAAGCAAAGACCGCTCGCTGGCTTTCTTGCGACAAGTTGCACACGCTGGCTCCGTCGATGCTGGCATTGAGGCATTCCGCCAAGGTGCATTTGCTGATGGGAGTAGCGCTTTTGTCTGCGGCCCGACGAGCTCGCTGCAAAATCTGCTACATGGCTATTTACCCCGCTATGGCCTAAATCCGGTATGCCTGCCACCTGATTCTCCTGCTAACACCCTGCCAAACCCAATGCCTCTGTATTTGCGTCCTGAACGCTAAAGAGCAGCGTTTACTCTATATGATTCCACCTGAAAACTGATGAGCGAGGGGCTGTGAAATAACTCCCTGACAAATAAAAAGAGGTCCGTTAGCTCGGAAGAGCTGACGGACCTCTTTTTGTGGTAAAATTTTACGTACCAATGAA
>SAAJ01000036.1 GCA_009929485.1 Negativicutes bacterium | reverse complement strand
ACTTGTGCCTATCTTGTCGGGTCAGCACATTGTTATTGTATTGCCGGGCGTCTCTTTTTTCAAATACCGTTTTTAGATATTACAGGAATGCTCTGTGTTCATTCTCTTCTGCTTTTCCGACGTTAAGCAGGACTTTATTCAGCGTGACTCGAAACTAAAATCATACACTGTCGTGAGAGGATGAAGATTTTGAGCGAAGCCTATCAAGAAGATTCGCCGGAGGCCTTATGGCAGGCATGCTTGCGCTGGGCCCAGGAAAAAGATATGGATTTTCGGCTGCGCTGCAGTGACGCAAAGGTAAAAGCGGCGCAGCTTTCCTTAGCGCAGTTGGCGACGTTGCCGCTGCAGCCGCAGCCGGATGCGCAGGCGGCTGTCTTTAGCCGGCTAACGCTGCCTTTAAGCGCTGTCGCCAGGCTGATGGGTTCCACGCCGTATTTGGCGGAAGAGCTGGAAGATTGGGGCGCTAAAAGCGCTTTGTGGCTGCAGGCTTGCGGCTTATCTAGAGGCTCCGTACTGCTGCTAGCGGACGGACTGGCAGGGGAAGGACCTGGTTGGGGCGTGCTGCAGGGTGCTGCGTCTTTGCAGGCGACAGTAGCGACGCTAAGCAAGCAGCCTTGGGAAGATATCCAGGCCTATGGCGCAGGCGCCTGCGCTTTGACGGCGACTCTTTTGGACGCCTGGATTGAAAGCGGCGCGGACGCCGGAATTTGCCGGAACTTTTTTTGTTTAACTTCCTCTGTGGCGGAGGAGCAGCGGCAGCGTTGGGAACAACGCTTGGGCGCGCCGGTGCATCGGCAATGGGGGCTGCCGGGCTTGCAGGCGTCGGCAGTAGCTTGGGAATGCCCGCGCCGCCAGGGGTTTCATATCGCGGCGGACTCGTTTTGGGCGGAAACGGTAGATCCTGTGACGCTGCAGGCTTTGCCGGCGGGAGAACCGGGCGAGTTGGCGCTTACCGCCTTGCGGCGGCGCAGTGCGCCAGCCATTCGCATGCGCACAGGCTGGCTGGGACGGCTCGAAGAGGTGAACTGCCGCTGCGGCAGTTCAGCGCCGCGGTTTGTTTTTATTGAGGAGTAGGAGGTAGGATATGAAATTAACTGTTGTTATGGATAATATGGTTCCGTTTGGAGCTTCAAAGCCTTTTGTTGGCGAGCACGGCTATTCCCTGCTGATCGAAACGGCGGGCAAAAGGGTGCTGCTGGATGCGGGGCAGTCGGAGGCGGTAGTGCGCAATCTTAGTTTGCTAGGCGTGCATCCGGACGAACTGGATGCCATTGTTATCAGTCATGGCCATTTCGACCATGCCGGCGGCTTGGTCAGCGTGCTGCAGCATCGCAGCCGTCCTGTGGCTGTATACGGACACAGCGGCTTATTTACAAAGCGTTACTCCGTTTCCGGCAATAAGCGCCGCTATATCGGCATTCCTAATACCCAAGAAGAGCTGAGCGGTTTAGGAGCAAAATGGCATTTGTCAGAGGAGGCGGGGGAGGTTCTGCCAGGCCTTATGTTTAGCGGTGCCGTGCCGCGGCGTACCGCCTACGAACAAGGCGACAGCAAGCTGGTGGTTTGCGGCGGCTGCGGCGGCGACTGCCAGGACAGCATTGCGGATGACACTTCCTTATATTATCGAAACAAAAAAGGCTTGGTGGTTCTGTCCGGCTGTGCACATGCCGGGCTGGTGAATACGGTGGAGCATGGTTTTGCTGTGACTGGTACGGAGACATTGCTAGGCTGGGTCGGAGGCACTCATCTGGGACCGGTAGGGGCAGAGCAGCAGACGAAGACGCTAGAGCAGATTGAAGCGTATGCACCGCAGTTTATCGCCGCCAGCCATTGCACCGGCTTTGCGATGATGAGCGAGCTGTCGCGGCGTTTGGGCGAACGTTTTGTCAGCGGCATGGTAGGACAGGTTATTGAGGTGCCGGAATAAATCGAATAGTGAAAAAATAAAACAGGTATTTGCAGGGTACTTCAAGAATTAGTAAGTAAGAAAAATTTCTGTATTCCCGGACGGTGAAGCGTTTTAGCGTAAAGGAGGGAGTGCGTATGAAAGGAGACGGTGGTTGGAGCCCCTATGTGGCGGGGGCCTTGAGCGGTCTTGTCTCGGTGGGGTCGGTCTGGTTTGTTGGTAAGTTCTTGGGAGCCTCGACAACCTTTGTGCGAACAACCGGCATGTTGGAGCAGTGGGCGGCGCCGGAGCGAGTGGCGCAAATGCCCTATTTTTTGAAAGAGCTGCCGCTGATCGATTGGCAGTGGATGATGGTACTGGGTATTGCCATCGGCTCATTTATTGCGGCTGTTTCTTCCGGCAGTTTTCGCATTCAGGCGGTGCCTTCTATGTGGGAGCGGCATTTTGGCTCGTCCATCGCCTTACGGGCGCGGGCGGCTTTTGTCGGCGGCGTTATTGCCATGTTCGGAGCGCGTTTGGCTGACGGTTGTCCCAGCGGGCACGGCCTTAGCGGCTCGCTGCAGTTGGCGGTCAGCGGCTATGTGGCGCTGGCGTGCTTTTTCCTCGGCGGTTTGTTGATGGCCAATTGGCTGTATCGGGGAGGTGGCCGGAGATGATGGAGCTGCTATACGGGTTGTTGACCGGTATTTGTTTTGGGTTTTTCCTGCAGAAGGGCCGTGTTCTGCGCTATGACAAGCAGCTGGCGGCGCTGCGGCTGCAGGATATGACCATTGTCAAATTTATGCTGTCCCATATTGCGGTGGCCATGGTAGGCGTATATTGGCTGTATGATCTGGGTTTGGTTAAGCTGTCGGTGAAGCCGACCATTTTAGGCGGCGTTATTGTCGGCGGTTTGCTCTTCGGCCTGGGCTGGGGGCTTCTTGGCTATTGTCCGGGTACTTCGCTGGGGGCTTTGGGCGAGGGGCGCTGGGATGCAGTATGGGGCATTTTAGGCATGCTGGCCGGCGCCGGCTTGTATGCCGAGGCTTATCCGTTTTTATCCAAGACCGTGCTGACCTGGGGCAACTACGGCAAGATTACCTGGCCTCAGGTGCTGGGCGTCAATCACTGGCTGGTGATCGTGCCGCTGCTGGCGGGGATCGGCGCGCTGTTCTGGTGGCTGGAAAAACACGAGCTATAATATAAACAGCCGCCTTGGCCATTACTGGTCGAGGCGGCTGTTTATATTATTGTAACCCTCTGTCGTACCCTCTCGTGACTCTGGTTCTCCTGTTCAAACCAACTCCGTCGCACCCTCCCTTTACTCCCTCTCCTCCTGTTCCAAATTTTTCGTTTCTCCCTCCTGGGCCGCCATTTCCTTGATTTTATCGCCGGAGATGACTTCTTCCTGCTGCAGCACCTGCGCTACTTGATGCAGTACGTTATCGTGCTGGGCGAGAATGGACTGGGCGGCGCCTTGCGCTTCTTCCAGGAGAGCGCGGATTTCCTCGTCAATGGACGCAATCGTATCTGGGCTGATGTCCGTGCGGCTGGAGACGCCTCCCAACAGATAAGCTGGTGCGGCAGCATAGCGTACAGGACCCAGACGAGCGGACATGCCGAATTCCGTCACCATGCGTCGGGCCATTTCCGTGGCGCGTTCCAAATCGTTGGCGGCGCCTGTGGAGGTTTCACCGAAGATTAGGCATTCCGCCGCACGGCCGCCCAGCATGACGGCCAGGCGGGATTTAAGTTCTCCTTCGCCCACTAAATACCGGTCCTCCATCGACATTTGCATGGTGTACCCAAGAGCGCCTTTGGCCGTGGGGATAATGCTGACCTTGTGGATGGGGTCGGTGCCAGGCAAGTAATACGCGGTTAGCGCGTGGCCGGCTTCGTGGTAGGCCACCTTGCGGCGCACTTCGCTGGAAAGGGGTGTTTTGCGCTGCAAGCCAGCGATGATGCGCTCAATGGCCAGATTAAAGTCTTCCATCATGACTTCTTCCGCCTGACGGCGTACTGTTAAGAGAGCGGCTTCGTTGGCAATGTTGGCTAAATCCGCGCCGGAAAAACCGGGGGTGATTTTAGCCAGCCGCGCCAGATTTACATCCGGGCCGAGCGGCATTCGTTTGGTGTGAATGTGCAGGATTTCCAGGCGCCCGGATTCTGTGGGCAAGGATACCTGGATCTGCCGGTCAAAACGGCCGGGACGGACCAAGGCGGGGTCTAAAATATCGGCGCGATTGGTGGCGGCCATGATAACAACGCCGGAATTGGCTTTGAAACCGTCCATCTCCGCCAGAAGTTGATTGAGCGTGTTTTCCTGCTCGCTGTTGGAGCCGATGCGGTTGAGATTGGAGCGAGCTTGGCCGACAGCGTCGATTTCATCGATGAAGATGATACAAGGCGCTTTTTTTTGCGCTTGAGCGAAGAGATCCCGTACCCTGGCGGCGCCGACGCCGACAAACATTTCTACAAAACTAGAGCCGGTGAGAAAGAAAAAGGGCACGCCGGCTTCGCCAGCGGTGGCTTTGGCCAGCAGCGTTTTACCGGTACCGGGCGGGCCGGTGAGCAGTACTCCCTTGGGCAGCTTGGCGCCGATGCGGTCAAAGGCTTCCGGACGTTTCAGGTAGTCGATGATTTCCCGCAACTCCACCAAGGCTTCCTCTACGCCGCCGATATCGGAGTATTTAACGCCGATCATTTCTCCTTGGATTTCGTTGGCTTTGCTTTGGCCCAGGGCCATGGCCGTATCGGCGCCGCCCATGCGTCGCAGCAGAATATACCAGAGCAGCAGCAAGGGCAGCAGCGGCAAAATCCAACCGAAGATTGTGACTAGCGGGCTGGAGGTCTCTGTCTGGGCGGAGAAGGCGACGCCGGCCTTAAGGAGGCGGTCCGTCAGAGCCGGGTCGGTGACGGGAACGACTTGAGAGTAGATGGGCCGCTTGCTGTCGGCGTCTTTTTTTAATGAGAAGCGAATACGGTCGCTGCCGATAAAGACCTTATCTATTTCGCCGGCGTTCAGTTCCTGCAAAAAAGTATTATAGGAGACTTCCCGCTCTTTTACAGGCAGTGAAGAAAAAAGCCAATCATTGAAAAGCCATGTGAGGAGCAGGGCGGCCAAGAGAAAGGCCAGCGAAAAATAGCGTTGCTTTTTATCCATTCCCAACAGCTCCTTTTTCTGGGAGCCACTGACTTGCTCGTATCTCGCGCCACAACGGCTCTTTTTTTGCCTGGCCGCGTTAAGGTAACCTTGAAAGAGCGCCGCTATTCCTGCGGTCACCTTGCCTTGCCAGGCTAAAAAATTTCTCGTCGTGGCGGAGTACTCGCTAAGTCAGTGGCTCCGTACGAGTTACCGATAGGTTTGAAAGATACATTTAAAGTTGTCTCGCCAGAGCGTTTATTACATTATTGGTTCCTTAAAGTTACCGATCATTTCGAAGGCTATCTTTGGAGTCGTCGTGGCGGAGCACTTGTAAGGTCATTGGCCTCTTACGAGTTACCGATAAAAAAATATATTCGCTGTTCTTAATTTTAGTATGTTTTAAGAGTATACTTTCTCCAGAGCCATCTTCGAGTCCTGCTTGCGGCTGTATCTGTACTATAATAGAGACAAAGGGGGCGGGCGGCGTGATTATCGACCAGGAATTGGCGCAGCAGATTGTGGATCATCTGATGGGCATTGTGCAGCGCAATGTGAATATCATGGACTGTAACGGTATTATTCTGGCTTCCGGGCAGCCGGAACGGCTGGGGCAGTTTCATCAAGGCGGGCTTTTGGCGGCGCAGCAGCGCTATGTGGTGGAAATCGCACCGACGGAAACACAGCATTTCTTGGGGGCCTTGCCAGGGGCGATGTGGCCGATTGTGCTGAGAGATAAGGTCATCGGCGTGGTGGGCGTTACAGGCAAGCCGGAAGAGGTGCGCAGTACGGCGCAGTTGGTAAAAACGGTGACCGAGCTGATCTTGGAGCGGGAAATGTTTCAGGCGGACTATCGTTCGGAACACCGCTTTCGGTCCCGGCTGGTCAAACGGCTGCTGTCGCCGGAATTAAAAGCGGGAGAGGAAGAACTGCGGACGCTGGCGGAATTGCAAGGGTATCACTTGGGCTTGCCGCGGCAGGTCTGCTTGCTGCGGTTGCGCACGGAAGCAGCCTCGTTTGTCGATGAAAAGCTGCATAATTTGGCAGCCGACCGTCTGCACGAAACGGTGCTGCGCGCGGTCAACGAAAGCAACGTTTTGCAGCAGGAGGATTTGGGACTTTTCTATAAAAAAGACGTATTTTGCATGCTCAAGGATGTGCGTTCCGGAGCAGCCGGCCGGCCTTTGCCGGAGGCGGCTGCAAAGCTGCTGACGCACTTGCAGGAAGCGCTGCCAGCCATTTCCTTTAGCATTGGCATTGGAGGGCAGACCCTAGGGGATGAAGAACTTTGGCGCTCCTATCAAGAAGCTTTATTTGCCGCAGAGCTTCCCGGGGGAGGTCTGCGCTCTATTTATGAAAAAGAAGTGCTTTTGGGCTATTTGCTGCAAAAAAGTCCAGGCCCAGGCGTGTCGTCTCTGGCGCTGCGGCCGCTAACGGAGACGTTGGAGTCGCTTAAAGACAAGGAGGAACTGCTGGAGAGCGTAGCGGCGTTACTGGCGCACAATCTCAATGTGTCTGCGGCGGCGGAGGCGCTCTATGTGCATCGTAATACGCTGCGGTTTCGTTTGGAAAAAATAAAAAAAATACTTCATTTGGATCCGTGCCGGCATTTTCAAGATGCCGTGCTTTGCCAGTGTTTATTGGCGGAGTTAAGGAATTGCTGATTCTTTTCTGAGTATACGGGTTAAATGGAAGGAGTTAGGCGAAGGAAACCGAATTAAGAATATATTAAAACATTTAAGATTGTGGTTGCGTTACCTTTTATTTTAAAGGAGGCGGAAGCGATGAATTACCGGATAGTGTTAGCCTACTGGTTAGGGGGAACGCTGTTCGGTTTTATTATTCCTGTCGGCGTTTTGCAGTATGAATTGATGCATTTGCAGCTGGAGTTTTCTTGGAGTAATTTGCTGCTGGCGCAAAGCATAACGCCGAGTACTAGACTGGCGTATACCGCCCCGGTGCTGTTTGGTTTGTTTGCGTTAGTGGCCGGTATTTATCAGGCGCGACTGGCGTGGCACAAGAAAAATCTTAACGCCTTGGTGGAGGAGAGAACTTTTTTTATTGAGCAATTGCTGGATCATAGTCCCAATCTTTTCTTTTACGAAGACAAAGAAGGACGACTGTTGGGATGTAATAAAGCGTATGAACAGGCGTTTCAGGTACGCCGGGAGGATCTTGTTGGCAGGACGGTTTTAGAGATGGCCCATATCTCCCCGGAGGAAGCGAAGGATTACTACGAGGAGCAGCGCGAGGTTATTGCTACAGGTGCGATGATGTATCGGCAAGTGCCGCGCCGTTTTGCAGACGGCAGTATCCATGAGCTGCTGTATTGGGTTTCCGGCTTTCGCCTGCCTGACGGCAGCCCTGGCGGCCTGATGGGAACCATTGTGGACGTGAGCGAGCTCAAGAAGAAAGAAGAAGAGCTGAGCCAGGCTCACGAGGAGGCGCAAGAGGCCTTGCAAGCCAAATCACTCTTTCTGGCCAACATCAGCCATGAGATTCGCACGCCGATGAATGCCATTATCGGCATGGCGTACTTAGCTTTGAAAACTGACTTGAACGATAAACAGCGGGACTATGTGGAAAAAATCCACAATGCCGGTACGTCGCTGTTAGCGATTATTAATGATCTTTTGGATTTTTCCAAAATGGAAGCGGATAAGATGCATCTGGAGCAGGCGGAATTTGCCCTGCAAGGCGTATTGGATCAGGTGGTGACGCTGACGAGCCGTCAGGCCCAGCTCAAGGAACTGGAAATTTTGTACCGCGTGGCGCCGGATGTGCCGGAGTACCTGCTGGGGGATTCGCTGCGCTTAGGACAGGTGCTGACCAACTTGGTCAATAATGCCGTCAAATTTACGGAGAGCGGCGAGATTGTGCTTGATATTCAAAACATACGCCGTACTGGCGATCGGGTGCAGCTCCAGTTTTCGGTCAAGGATACAGGCATTGGCATGTCCAAGGAGCAGCAGGGAAGGCTGTTTCAGCCGTTTACGCAAGGGGATAGCTCTACAACCCGCAAGCATGGAGGCAGCGGCCTGGGTCTTACGATTAGCAAGAAACTGGTAGAGCTCATGGGCGGCCAGATGTGGGTGGAAAGTCAGCCGGGACAAGGGAGTACGTTCTTCTTTTCTATTTGGCTGGGTGTGGGCGCTGAAGTCATTCGTTCGCGGGCGCCTAAAGGACTGGAAGAAAAACGGCTGCTGGTGGTGGACGATAATCAGGCCGCCCGGGAAATCCTGGCGGATCATTTAAAATCGCTGCGCTTTACGGTGGATACGGCGGAATCCGGTTCTGAAGCGTTAAAACGAGTGGAAGAAGCCGATGAAGCGCACCAGCCGTATGCAGCGGTATTTATGGATTGGCAGATGCCTCAGCTTAACGGGCTGGAGACGACGCGGCAATTACGAAAAACGCCGCTTCAAGAACCGGCGCCGGAAGTGGTGCTGGTGACTGCCTTTGAAAAGGACAAGGCCGAGGAGGAAGCGAAGCAATGCGGCATTGAGACGGTGCTGATTAAGCCTGTAGGACCGTCGGTATTATTTGATACGATGGTGCGCCTGTTGGCGGAAGAGTCGGTTCTCGAGGAAAGCTATCGAGGAGACGAACCGGAAAAGGATTATCATTTGCAGGGCGTGCGGGTTCTTTTGGTGGAGGACAATCTTATCAATCAGCAAATCGCCGTAGAACTGCTGCATCGGCAGAATGTGTATGTGGAGGTAGTGGGCAACGGGCTGTTGGCGGTGGAGCGTATTGAAGCGGTGCCGCCGGATATTTTGCCGTATGACGCTATCTTGATGGACGTGCATATGCCGGTGATGGATGGTTTTGAAGCGACAAAGCGCATCCGTCAGTGCAACCAGAAGGTTCCGATTATCGCCATGACAGCCAGAGCGATGGCTAACGAAAGAGAGCTCTGTCTGCAGTTAGGGATGAATGCGCATTTGCCGAAACCCATTGATTACCATTTGTTATATTCAACGCTGGCCTACTGGACAGCCGGTAAGGGCAGGGCGTTGGCGCGGCGGGAGCCGGCAGTGCAGGGAAAGGAGGTCAAGGGGATGGAAAAGCTCGCAGGATTGAATGTGCAAGAGGCGTTGCAGCGGCTTCTCGGCAATGAAGAATTGTACCAAAAGCTATTGCAGGAGTTCGCCTTAGACCAGGAGACGGCGGTTATGGCAGCGCAGGAAGCCATGCTGCAGGAGAACTGGGAAGTGGCGGTGCGTACGGCGCATACCCTGAAAGGGTCGGCGGCTAATTTGGGCGCTATGGCTTTGTCTAAAGCGGCGGCGCAGCTGGAGATGGCCTTGCGTGCGAAAGACGCCTCGCCCGAATTGTTCCAGCAAGCGCAAGAGGAATTGCAGCGCGTTCTATCTTCCATCCAAGAAGCCTGGCCTTCTAAAGCAACCGAAGAATCGGCTCAGGAAGCCGGCGAAGAGGCATGGCTCCAGGCGGAACCGGAGCTGGGAGAATTGCGGCGTCTTTTAGGGGAGTTTGACAGCGAGGCGGAAGAGTATTTTCAAGCGCATAAAAAGAGCTGGGCGCCGTTGTTTGACGCCATGGAATTTTCTCGGTTAGAGCAGCTGTTACGGCGTTTTGAATTGGAGGATGCGCTGGCGCAGCTAAACCACTTGTGTGAGAGAAGGTGTAAGCTGTGACAGCGGAAAAGCCGGTTGTGCTGGTTGTTGATGATGCGCCCGACAATATTGCTCTGGCAAGTTCGTTGTTAAAGTCGGAGTATAAGGTCAAAGTGGCTACCAATGGAGCCAAGGCGTTGCAGATTGTAAAGCAGGCGGCGCCGGACTTGATTTTGCTGGATGTAATGATGCCGGTGCTGGATGGCTACGAAACTTGTCGACAGTTGCAGGCCGATCCGGTGCTGGCGGACATTCCCGTCATTTTTCTTACGGCGCGGCAGGAGCAGGAGGATGAGGCGAAAGGGCTGGCTTTAGGAGCGGTGGACTATATTACCAAGCCGCTCAATCCGGCTATTTTGCTGTCCCGGGTTAAGACGCATATTAAGCTGCATCAAGCACAGCAGTTTTTTCGGGATAAAGCCAGTTATCTGGAAGCGGAAGTAGCTAGGCGCATGAAGGAAATCTCTTTGATTCAAGAGGTTTCCATTGTGGCCATGGCTTCCTTGGCGGAGACGCGCAGCAACGAAACAGGGGCGCATATTCAGCGCACCGCGGCGTATGTGCGGGAGCTGGCGTTGTTTTTGCAAAACCGGCGCGGCTATCGGGATGTGTTGACGCCCGAAAACATTCAGCTCTTGGTGCGCTCAGCGCCTTTGCATGATATCGGCAAAGTGGGTATTCCTGATAGCATTTTGCTCAAGCCAGGCAAGCTGACGGTGGAAGAGTTTGCGGTAATGAAAACCCATGCCGCCATCGGGAGGGATGCCATCCGGCGGGCGGAGCTTTTGCTGGGAACGGAAGAAAGCTTTTTGCAGTTTGCTAAGGAAATAGCGCAAGGTCACCATGAAAAATGGGATGGCAGCGGCTATCCGGACGGCTTGGCTGGCGAGGATATTCCTCTGTCCGCCCGCTTGATGGCTCTGGCGGATGTATATGACGCCTTAATCAGCCGGCGGGTATATAACCCGTACCCCCATTCTACGGCGGTGCGCATGATCGAAGCCGAATCAGGCACGCATTTTGATCCGGTGGTAGTGGAAGCCTTCTTGGCGTTGGAAGGGCGTTTCTTGGAAATCGCCGAAGCGATGCGGGATATAAAACTAGACTGAGCATAAAAAACAAGGCCGTCTTTCCGGTGGTGCGGAAAGGCGGCCTTGTTTTTTTATAAGAACAGTTCGCGCAGTTCTGCTTCGCTTAACTTGCCCAGGAAATTTTCGCCCGGCTGAATAACGGAGTCGATCATTTCCTTTTTGCGTTCCTGTAGGGCGTAAATTTTTTCTTCGATGGTGTTTTTGGCGATAAGCTTATATACTTGGACGGATTGCTTCTGGCCGATGCGGTAGGCTCGGTCGGTGGCCTGGTCCTCAACGGCCGGGTTCCACCAGGGATCATAATGAATGACCATGTCCGCGCCGGTGAGGTTGAGGCCTGTGCCGCCGGCTTTTAGGGAGATGAGAAACACCGATTTTTCACCGCTGTTGAAGGCGTTTACCAGCCGCAGGCGTTCTTGGGCGGGGGTGGCGCCGTCCAGGTAGAAGCAGTCGATGCCCTCCTTGGCCAGATGCTGGCGGATGAGATCGAGCATGCCTGTGAACTGAGAGAACAGCAGCATCCGGTGGCCGCCTTCAAGGGCGTCTTGGAGCAGCTCGTGCAAGAGGTCCAGTTTGCCGCTGCCGCCGCGATAATCGTCAAGAAAGAGCGCCGGATGACAGCAGAGCTGGCGCAGGCGCGTGAGAAGCGCCAGGATTTTGATGCGGCTTTGTTCGAAACCTTGAGCCGTGAGTTCTTCTTGCATTTCCTGGCGGGCTTTAGCCAGCCAGGCGGCGTAGACTTTGCTTTGGCGGGGCGTCATTTCGGCGCTCATCTTACTTTCCACTTTAGGAGGCAGCTCTTTGAGCACTTCTTTTTTCAAGCGACGTAGCAGGAAGGGCCGGATATGGCGGCTCAGGTTTTGCAGCGCTTCCTGGTCTTGGTCTTTGACGATGGGCGTTTCAAAGTGATCCTGGAAAAACTTATGGCTGCGCAAGTAGCCCGGCAAAATGAAATCAAAGATCGACCACAGTTCGGTGAGGGAATTTTCCACCGGCGTGCCAGTGAGCGCGAAGCGCACCTGGGCGGGAATGTCTTTCGCCGCTTGCGCCGCTTGGGTGCTCGGGTTTTTAATATGCTGCGCCTCGTCGAGAATGGCGCAGTAGAAGTGGAGATCCTGGTAGTTTTCGATATCCCGGCGCAGCACGCCGTAGGACGTGATGAAAAGATCCGTATCTTCTAGGTCTTGCAGCGCCTCCTGGCGGCTGCTTTGCTGACCGGCGAGGACGCGCACGCGCAGGCCCGGCGTGAAGCGGGAGGCTTCCTCCAGCCAGTTATAAACAAGAGACGTGGGCGCTACAACCAGAGACGGCCTTGTTTCGCCTTGTTCTTTAGCATACTGTAAGAATGCTAGCATTTGTACTGTTTTGCCTAAACCCATGTCGTCCGCCAGAACGCCTCCCAGCTGATGCTGTGCTAAGGAGGTTAGCCAGCGATAGCCGGTTTCCTGGTATTCCCGCAGCTGCGCGTTAAGCTGCTGCGGCAGTTCGCGTTCGCTTTCTTCGGGGCGGCGAATGTCCCGCACTAACTGGCGGAAGCTTTTCTCCCGTTCTACATGCAGGGACTGGCTTTCGCGGGCGAGCAAATCCAAATATAGCGCGCGGTAACGAGGCAGCGTCAAATTTTCTTGAGCCAGCTCCTGCTTGCTCAGGCCTAGGCTGTCTACCATCGCCAGCATTTCCTCGGCAGCGCCTTCGAGTTTCAAAAAGGCGCCGTCTTTGAGGCGGTGATACTGTTTTTTCTGTCGGTACGAAGCTAGAATATCCCAGAGTTCCTTGCGGTCAAGTCCTTCATGCTCCAAGGATAGTTCCACTAAGCCGGTGCTGCTTAAGCGAACGCCGGCGCTGGCGCTCATCGGACGTACCTTCAGGCGCAGATCGTCAGCGCCGAAGACTTCGGCCTGCTGCTGCAAAGCGGCCAGACCTTCATCGGCAAAATGAAAGAGCGCGTCCGGATGTTCTAGTTGCCAGAAGAGGCCGCTTTCCCGAAAGCCTGCCTGGGAAAGCGCTTGGCGTACGGAGCTTTCCGCCGCTTCGTCCCGCAGCCAGATGGCGCCGGATTCATCACGGCGCGTGGGGGCGCCTTCTTCTAAGAGCTGTCCGGCGTAGCGGCACTCCAGCCGCGCCGCCAGGCCTGAGCCGTAGCGGTCCAGGTAGATCTTGGCTTCCAGCGGCTCTCTGCGGAAGCGCTGCTGCAGCGTTGTTGCCACTTGCACCGAACCGGCCGCTTCCAGCTTCGGCATCATGGCGCTGAAAAGAGGCTCTGATTCTTCCAAAGGGATGCGGAGCTCTCGTACTTTATGTCCTTGAAAATGCTCTAAGAGCGGCGTCCAGGTCAGGCGGAAGTCTTCCGGAACGGCATAGATGCTGCCGCCGCAGTAGAGATGGCTGCCATTGCCAGTCAGCAGCTCCCAAGAGTCGTCAGGAGCTTCCAGGCGTACGCTGACGCCGCCGGGAATGTCATCCAAAACAGTGGTGAGCGGCGGTGTGGCTGCAAGCACTGGGGCTGCGTCATATTCCTTGTCGTTTAAAAGCAGCCGGATGGGAACGTTGTAATGCTGGGCCCATTGCCAAAACTGGCGTTGCTGGGCGCTGTCCAAAGAGAAGCCTCGTTTATTGTGGAACGAAGAAAGGGTGTCGTTGGCGCTGAAAAAGCTGCCGCTCCAGGCGCGGCGTTCGCGCTCGCTTTGGTAGGCTTCGCGGATCAGCGTAAACAGCTGCGACGAAATAGCATCAAAGCGCATCGTTCCCGGGGTGAAGGTAAATTTTTTGCCGAACGGATGAGGCTGGCCCCAGCAGACATGCTCCAAAAAAGCAGGCAAGTCTTTCAGCACATAAAGACGGCTTACGCCAATGCTCAATTCCAGCCAGGTTTGGGAGAGAACGCCGCTTTGGCGGCGGCAGTAGGTAACGGCTAGCTGCACTTCCTGGCTGCCTGCGGAAGACGCTGCCGCTTGCGCTTGGGGGCGGTAATGAGCCAAAAGCGCCGCTTCAGCGGGGGTTAGGTTCGGATTGTGTTGGCTTGCCGCTTCTTCGCCTTCAGGATGCGAGAGAGCCTCGCGGTTCTGGATGGCCTTAAGGACGGCGACGATGTGCTTGCAGGCGCTGTAGCCGTCATAGGCGGGACAGTTACACTGGTAATGCAGCATGCGCGTGTCGCCCCATACTTCGACCTTATAGGAACGAGTGCCTCTGACAGTAGCGTAATAGCGCTGCTGGGCTGCGTCAAAGCGCAGTCTATCTACGCGGCCTTGGCGATGGTAGGTGCAGCCGCGCTGGTAAGAACTGTCCCAAGAGGCTTCCTGGGAAATGGCTTCATCGGTTAAATGCAGGTTTAGCATGAAAAGACCTCGTTTTCGCAGAATGGGTATCTTTTTATTATAACAAAAAAGCAGACGCTCGTAAGCGTCTGCAATGAGAAAACTAGAAATGAAAAAAAGAACAACGGAGAGGGACGAGTTTTGAACAGGAGTACAGGGAGTAGATGGAGGGTACGAAAAAGAATGTTAGGAGGGACTGTGGCTGTCGCTTTCAGCTAGCTTCTGCCGCAGGAAGGAAAAGAATTTTACATCTTCTTTAAGCATATGATCCATGATTAGATCATCGATAATAAAGGAAAAGAAAGCCGAGGTGCAGATCGCGCCATCGCGGTAAGTTTGTATAAGTTGGTCGAATTTCGCCAGAAGCTTCTGGTGAAGCTGAGCGTGCTCGGCAGCTCCTTCGTAATGCAGCTTTGCGAGCAAACGGGCTTCGGCGGAAAAATGAAAATCGATGTGCGCAGTAAGCTCTTCTAGATTCTTTTCCGTTTGCAAGGAGCCCCGCCGGTTCAGGAGGAGTGTGGCCAGTTCCAGCAGTTTATGGTGCTGGCTGTCGATTTCGCGGCTGCCGCTGTTCCAGGCTGGTTGCCAATGCAAGTCGATATTGGTCAAGGAATGCGCATCTTCTATCGAACTGTGCATGACGCGGTTGCGGCCGCTTTCCTTAGCGATGTACATGGCTTGGTCTGCTCGCTTGTACCAGCGCTTGAAGGATTCGGCCCGCAAACGCTCGGCAACGCCGAAGCTGGCGGTGGTGCAGCCTGCTACGTCATGGGGATGGCTCTCTAGTTCCTTCCGCAGTTTTTCGGCTACTTGAATAGCTCCGTTGAGGTTGGTCTGAGGCATGAGCAGGGCGAATTCTTTCCCGCCCAGACGAATGAGAATATCGGCTCTGCGCAGATGTTTTTTCGCTAATTTTGTCGTATACTTCAATACTTCGTCCCCCACAGGATGTCCCCAGGTATCGTTGACTTTTTTGAAACGGTCTAAATCGAAAATAACCAGTGAAATGGTTTCATTATACCGGTCGGCTCGATCCAGCAGCTCATCGAGAACTTGATCCAAAAAATAACGGTTGTATAAGCCTGTTAGCTCGTCGGTGGTGGCTTGCAGCTGCAGGCGATGATTTTGTGTAGTTAATAGAGCGGTTTGTTCGGACAGTTTGGCATTCACTGCTTGCAATTCTTTTTCTAAACGGCGTCGCTCGCTAGTATCGCGCGCAGAAGCGTAAATGTACTTTCCAATGGGATGGGCGCGCCATTCCAGGTATTTGTATTCGCCGGTTTTGCAGCGGTAGCGGTTGATGAATTGATTGAGGGGGATTTCTTCTTTCAAGGTGCTAAGGGCGGCTAAGGTGGCTTCAAGATCATCGGGGTGAATGAAGTCGGTGACTAATTTTCCCTCTAGTTCGTCTGTGCTGTACCCGAGGATATTTTCAAACTCTTGATTGACCCGGATAAAGCGTCCGTTCTTGTCGCCGACGGCAAGCATGTCCAGATTGGACTGCAAGAATCCTGTGAACTCCATTTCCTGCATCACTTCCTGCGTAATGTCCGTAGAAATGGAAGCGACCGTGTCGGCGTCCAAAGCGAAAAGCGCCGTGCGCAGCCATTTTCCGATGAAATGCGCATGAAAGTTCAGGGTAATCTCTGTTTGGCTGCGGGAGGCTTCGTCC
This sequence comes from Negativicutes bacterium, assembly GCA_009929485.1. Classification (GTDB taxonomy): domain Bacteria; phylum Bacillota; class Negativicutes; order Anaeromusales; family Anaeromusaceae; genus Anaeromusa. The sequence goes on along the minus strand of SAAJ01000036.1, from coordinate 15,698 downwards.
AAGCTGGAGATGAAGCGCTGGGTTCGCTCGCTATAATGGGGGTAAACCTCCAAGAAGCGTCGGCCGACTAATTCGCTGGCGGCCCGTTGGAAAAGAACTTCCAACGCAGGATTTACATGTAAGAGAAGGCTGTCACAGACAGCGCCAGTATCATTGCGGAGCAGCCGATGGTACGCAATGGCGTTGGGAGATTTTTCAAAAAGGGTGCGATGATAATGGGAAGAAGTAGACATCGTGACGGCCTCCCTTTTGGTTGTATGCAATAAAAACGTATATATTCATTATAGCAGTCTTGCAGGGGCGGATATACTGGCTTTTCCAAAAATGGGAAAAAATAAAGCCAAGGCCTGATCAAAGAGGTATTGGCTTGGCTTGGTTAGCCGACAGAGACTTTGCCGTCCAAAAGCGGCACTGTATTGGCGCCTTGGGGCATGACAATATAGCGGGGAGCGTCGCTGGCGCAGCGCTCTTTGGCGATGGCCAGGGCCTCCTCCATGGTGCTTACAGGAATCATGTTGGCTTTTTTTACTAAATCCGCGTTTTGCGGCAGCGTCACCATGACAAAGGTGGCGATGTCGCCGCATTCCATTTCCTTAAGGACTACCCAGCCGGGGATGCCAAAATTCTTGCGCAAAGCGGCCTCCATTTCCTGACGGCTGCCGTATTTGAACCAGTCGCTGAATTCCGGCGGCTCGTAGATGTCCGGGCATTCGCTCAAGAGGATAACCACGCCGCCGCGCTTAACGGCATAGTAGGCGTTATCCATAGTTTTGCCTGTTTGGTACAAGTTGATGTCTTTGGGAAAACCGCCGGCTGTAGTGATGACGATATCCCCTTTTTCCGGGATAGCCACGCCATAAATTTCGTCGACCAGTTTGGTTCCTTTCTGCCAGGCGGAAATCCAGTTGCCTGCAAAAATGCCTGCAAAGTCGCCTTTAGGAGTGGGCACGACATTGAGAATGAAGTCGGGCTTAACAAAGGCGGCAATCTCCATCATGTCCTCATGGCATTCGTTGCCTTCGGTGCGTCCCGAAAAAGCGTTGGGGTTCGAGCCGGAAGCCCCGCCGGGCGCCAGCGCCCACAGATGGTTCTGGCGGATGGTCTTAATGGAGCTGCAACCGGGCAAGATGCTTTTGCGGCCGCCGCCGTAGCCTACCATGTAGTGGTAGATAATACCGCCGGTGAGAATGACCCGGTCCGCTTCCGCTACTAGGCGGTTGACGGAAACTTCCGTGCCCCGGCTGGTCTTGCCGAGATACACCATGTTGGCCTCGTCCCAGGCGTCATGATTGAGTACGCGCACGCGGTGACAGACGGTTTCGCCGCAGAGGGTGACAAATTCGCTTGCTGTATTTTGCCGGTGGCCGCCGACGACAATAAGAACGGTGATGTTTTCATCCGGCACGCCGGCCAGATTCAATTCATCCAGCAAAAGGGGCAGAACCTGGTCCATATTCTGCCAGGCGCGGGTAATATCGCTTACGGTGATGACGACAGTTTCTCCCGGACGAACCAGTTCGCGCAGAGGCGGGCTGTCGATGGGATGGGCCAGGGCCTGGCGTATGGCGCTGGAGACATCTTCGATCGGCGGATACTCGCGTCCTAAGACCTCGCAGGCTACCTGTTCGCTGGGCAGGGAAAAAGCAAGTTCTCCTTTGCCGTACTTGAGGGAAAAGGATTTTTGACTCATAATAAAGGCCTCCTTTTTGGGAAAATAAACGAAAATAATACAGCCAGTCTTCTCTTTGTATTTGTAAAAATCCTGCATTTTCAAGGCATTAATAGTACTTGTTTTTTCCGAGAAGCGAAGCAACGAGGATGGAACAGAAGTTGCAAGGAGAATCGAAGGGCGCCACAGAGGAGAGAAACGCATTTTATTGTTCAAAAACCGTTCTTCGTGGTTCTCCTACGGGCCCTCTCGTTTCTTCTAGCTTGGCGTTTTCTCTCAAATGCTTTAAAATGGAAAGTATTAGAAAGAAAATACAAGGAGGAGATGGGATGATACAAAGATCATGGCGTATTTTAAGCATTCTTTTGTTGTTGACCTGGCTGCTGCCAGCAGCTTTGGTTGGTGCGGAGGAGCGCAAGGATGAATGGAAGGACAATAGCTTTAATTTTAAGACCTTGAAGATGGTGGTAGTGAAAACCGAATTTGGCCCGGATGCGGCGGTAGATGATATGAAACGCTTGGTATTGAGCGGCAAAGTCAATGGGCAGTTTTCTGTTAATGAGCGTTTTGCTAAGGCGGGAATTGCTTTCTTAAGCTATCCTGACGTAGTGAACAAGGTAGGCGTAAATAATAGTGAAAACATGCTGGAATTGGAGAAGACGGACCCGGCTCGTTACAGCCAACTGGTGCAGGACGGAATTGGTTTTTACGCCCAGGGGTTGCTGCAGGTTCGTTTTACCGTATATAAAGATACGGTTCAACACATACCGGCTTATGTGGAAACCTACACTACAACGGAGCGCGTTTGCCGCAAGAGAACCTTTACAGGGCCGGACGGCAGGCAGGCAACAACCGAAGAATGGGTTGACATTCCGGTGACTAAGTTTCGCGAAGTTCCCGCTCATGATGAAATAACGGCCCATACGGCGGTGGAATTGACGTTGCTGGAGCCTAAGACGAATCGGACTTTATGGAAGATGGTGGATAGCCGCGACGCTATGGGCAAGGACAAAGACGGCATGGTAGACCGGACCTTGAAGCGCGCGGCGGAACGGTTGGAAGCGCTGAAAAACGGCTGATCTTTGGGGATAATTGCTTATATTAAGAAAAAATAATGAACACTGTCGCTGAATATGCTAAAATAGAAAAAACAGCAATTAATGCAAAAGTTCGACGAAGCTGAATTTTGCCAGGGTTACGCGCTAACGCTAAGGATATTTCCTTGTGGTAGGTGTGCCCTGGCTTTTTTTATAAGAAGCCGATGCGGTCCTTAACTCTCACGGCAAAGAAAAGTCTTCTGTGGTTCACATCCCCTCGGTTTTGCTAAAAAAGCGCTTAGAAAGGGTGGTGCAAGATGAACTTGCGAAATCGGATGATTTTGACCATTTTCTTCCCGGTTATGGCAATTCTAGTTGTGCTCTCAGGGGTTGCTTATTGGCAGGCCAGCACCATGTTGCGGGAAGAGATCAAACTGGAAATGGAAGCCATGGCGGCGCACCGCAGTGCGGAAGTAAATACGCTGGTCGTTGGCAAGATGGATCAAATGCAGGCGCTTGTTAACACCTGGAGCGTTGCTTTGCCGAATGACAACGAGCTGCGAGGCGTGCTTACGCAGTTGACGAAAAACACTCCTGGCGTGCAGGATGTGTTTGTGGCGTTTCCTGACAAACGTTTTATTGATGGTACCGGCTGGGTGCCGCCGGCGGATTATGATCCCACAGGGCGCGGCTGGTATACGGAGGCCGCTAACTCCCAGAAGGTAGTGATGTCCAAGGTTTATATGGACGCCATTACCAAGAAGCCCATTGTGAGCTTGTCGATGGCCATCCGGCAACAGGGAAAAGTGGCGGCTGTAGTGGGGATGGATTTATCGCTGCAGCAAATTAATGACGCCGTGCTCGGCATCAAAATCCGGGATACGGGCTACGCCTACCTGCTCAATCAGGAAGGGTATTTCGTAGCCCATAAGACGTTGAAGCTGGAAGATAACATTATGCAAATCGAAAATGGAAGTCTGGCCGCTGGCGGGAAAGTGTTTTTGAGCGGGAAGGCTTCTTTCAGCGAGTACGTTTTTCTAGGAGTGGAGCGGTTTTTAGCTTCTATGCCTGTAGGGGACAGCGGTTGGGTGATTGTATTGGGCGTGCCTAAAGACGAGGTCTTTGCCAACGTAAATCGCTTAGCGATGACGATGATCGGCATCGGTTTGCTTTCGCTGGTGCTTCTGTTGGCCATGGTTTTCTTCATCGCCCGCTCTGTGGCCAATCCGGTGGCGGAAGTGGCGGCGGCGGCGAAGCAGGTGGCCGAAGGCGACTTGCGCATGACCTTGGAGCCCACAGACCGCAAAGATGAAATCGGCATTTTGCACAGCAGCTTCGAAGCTATGACCAAGGGACTGCGGCAGATGGTCGGGCAGACACTGCAGTCGGCGGAACAGCTGGCGGCTTCGTCGGAAGAGCTGACGGCCAGCGCGGGGCAGTCTGCGGAAGCGGCGCAGCATGTGGCGCAATCGGCCGTTGCCATTACCGAAGGCGCTGGCCGGCAGAGCGCTGCTGTGACCGAAGCGGCTAAAGTGGTGGAATCCATGTCGCGGAAGATGGAAGAGGTTGCGTCTGTTGCCAGTGCGGTAGCGGCGGCGGCGAACGAAACGACGAAAACCACCGTAGAAGGGCAAAAAGGCTTGGCTTCGGCCATTGAAAGCATGCAGGCCATCGGTACCGGCGCTGAACAGGTGGGCGGCGCCATTCAGGCTCTTGATGCCAGTTCACAGCACATTTCGGAAATGGTGGCCATGATCACGGCCATCGCCGGACAGACTAATCTTTTAGCGCTTAACGCAGCCATTGAAGCGGCCCGGGCGGGCGAGCATGGCCGGGGCTTCGCCGTAGTGGCGGATGAAGTCCGCAAGCTGGCGGAGCAGTCAGAAACAGCCGCCAGGGAAATTACTAATTTGATCGCGGAGAACAACGGCAATATCCGGCAAACCGTTGACGTGATGGGCGTGCAGAAGACCCGCGTCGGCGAAGGCGTGGACCGCGTGAATGAAGCGGGGCGGCAGTTTGCGGAAATTGCTCGTTTAGTGGAAGATCTGTCTAAGAAGATTATGGGCATTACCACGGTAGCGGAAGCGGTTGTAGCGGACAGCCGCAACACCGTTCGCTCGGTGGAAGAAGTGAAGACCATTTCCGTAACCGTTGCGGGCGAGGCGGAAAGCGTTTCCGCGGCCACGGAAGAGCAAGCGGCTTCTATGCAGGAAATCGCCTCGGCCAGCCAGACGCTGGCGCACTTAGCGCAGGATTTGCAGGCTTTAGTAGGGAAATTCCGGATGTAAAGCTAGCTTTGGCGGCAACGGCAAAGTCTTCTTAGACCAATAAGCAACGAAGTGCATGGGCTCCGGCTGCAGACTTGCGTTTGTGGCCGGAGCTTTTTGGATTTTATCGCACGAAACAAAAAACAACGTTATTTCGCGGTTTTATTGCTTTTGTGTAAAAAATGCAAAGAATGCATTGCGTTTTGGAACGAAAATGGTATAATTGTCCTATCTCCAGTGGACAAAATGAAAAGAAATTCGATAAAGCAACACGGTTTGCGAGGCAATGTAGCCAAAGCAAATTCGCGTTGCTTTTTTGCATTTTGTCCTTAATTTCAAGAGAAATGTCTGCAGGAGAGCAGGCGGTGAAGGAGGCGGCGGCTATGAAATTACGGTCAAAAATGATGCTGGCAATTTGTATCCCGGTGATGGTGGTGCTGGTTCTGTTGAGTGGAGTGGCATACTGGCAGGCGAGCCGCGCCTTAAGCGAAGAAATTCGGATGGAAATGAGCCAGGCGTCCGCCCGCTATGCGGAAGCGGTGCAAACCATTCTGTCGACGAAGCAGGAAACCGTAGGCTCTTTGGCAGCCGCGTGGAGTGTAAGCCTTCCGGCGGATGAAGAAATTTTACGAACCGTAACCTATTTAACCAAGAATACCCCAGGGGCGCAGGATATTTATGTGGCCTTTCCCAGCAAAAAATTTATTGACGGCACAGGCTGGGCGCCGCCGGCGGATTATGATCCGGCGACAAGGGATTGGTTTAAAGACGCTCTTTCCAGCAATGGAGTTGTGTTTTCCAAAGTCTATGTTGATGCGATCACCAAAAAACCGGTTATCAGTCTTTCCGCAGCCATACGGCAGAATGGGACGCCCATTGCGGTGCTGGGGATGGATTTGTCGCTAGATGCGATTGGGCAAATGACGCAAGGCGTGCGCATGAGAGATTCCGGGCAGGCCTTTATTTTAAATCGCGAGGGATTTTACGTAGCTCATCCTTCGTTGACTTTGAAGGATAACGTACTAACCATGGAAAATGGAAGGTTGAAGGAAGCAGGAGCGGCCTTTTTGAGTGGGCGTTCCAGCTTTCAAGAGCTTTCTTTCAATGGAGAAGATCGCTTTTTCGCGTCGAGTCCTGTGGGCAGCAGCGGTTGGGCGTTGGTGCTGGAGGTGCCATCGGCCGAGGTATATCAGCCGGTTCGCTATTTGGGCTTATGGATGGCGGGCTTGAGTGTGGCGGCCATTCTTTTACTTGGTGTTGTCTTAATGAACGTGGCAGGGGCTATTGCCAAGCCGGTAGCCTTGGTAGCGGAGGCTGCGCAGCAAGTAGCTTCCGGCGAGTTGCAGCTTCAGTTTGAGGCTAGCGAACGCGCCGATGAAATTGGCATATTAAACAACAGCTTTTTGGCGATGGTTGCCAGTTTGCGAAAGCTGGTCGGAGAGACGGTTCGTTCGGCGGAAAAGCTGGCGGGTTCCTCGCAGGAACTGACGGCCAGCTCTAGTCAAGCTGCGGACGCGTCGCAGCAAGTAGCGCAGGCCGCCGTAGAGATTACAGAAAGCGCTGCGCAGCAGGTTAGCTCTGTAGAAGAAACCGCTTTGGCAGTGGAACGCGTAGCGCAGCGACTGGAAAAGGCGGGGAAAGCGGCCGAAGCTGCTTCCGGAGCTGCTGAACAGACGGCTAACACCACGATTCAGGGGCAGAAAGGCCTGGCTGCGGCGGTAGAGAGCATAGACGCCATCGGCAGCGGCGCAGCACAAGTGGGCAGTGCGATTCAAGAGTTGGACAGCAGCTCGCAGCGTATTTCAGAAATTGTAGATATGATCAAAACCATTGCCGGACAGACCAATCTGTTAGCGTTGAACGCCGCTATTGAGGCGGCTCGTGCCGGCGAACACGGGCGGGGCTTTGCGGTAGTGGCGGACGAAGTGCGCAAGCTGGCGGAGCAATCGGAGCACGCAGCGAAAGAAATCACGGAGTTAATTACGGAAAACAATGGCAATATACGGCAAACCGTTGAGGTCATGGAAGTACAGAAAGCGCGCGTTGGCGACGGAGTGGCTCAAGTTCGCGAAGCAGGGCGGCAGTTTGCGGAAATTGCGTCCTTGGTGGAAGAATTATCGGCGCAGGTGCGGGATATTTCCGAAGAGGTATCAGGGACGGTGGCGGAAAGCCGTCAAAGCGCCGCAGCGGTACGGCGGATCAAAGATCTTTCCTTGGCGGTGGCGGACGAAGCCAGCGACGTGTCGGCGGCGACAGAAGAGCAAACCGCTTCCATGGAAGAAATTGCTGCCGCCAGCCAAACATTGGCGCATTTGGCGCAAGATTTGCAGGAATCGGTAGGGAAATTTCGTATGTAGCTTCAGCAAGCCCTTGTTATAGTCCATACCCCTCATTCACGTCTTCTCCTTGTTCCGGCTGCTCTTGTTCAATTCTTGCTTTTGCTCTTTTCGGTTTCGCTAAAAAATGGCAGGAAAATGCATTTGCATAGGGAAATACACAGTAGGTGTGCTGCCATGAGATGGCAGCATAGCCGGCGAAAGGAGTGACAAGGATGAATCAAGGCGGAAAACTGCTCATGGTAGTAACGAGTGCCAAGGCAATGGGGGTTCATCGGACCGGACTGTGGCTGGAAGAGTTTGCGGCGCCGTACTTGCTCTTTCTTCAGGCCGGCTTTGAGGTTGTGGTTGCCAGTCCCTTAGGAGGAGAGGCGCCGATTGATCCTCGCAGCGTGGCCGTAGGCCAGCCGGCAGCTTGGCAGAAGGCAGCCGAGGTATTGAAACAGACGCGAAAACTGGTCGAGGTGGAGCGTGAAGTTTTTGATGCGATTATTTTGCCGGGCGGGCACGGACCCATGGTGGATTTGGCTAAGGATGAAGCCTTGGCGGCGCTTCTCCAGCGAGCGGATGTGGATGGCTGGGTGATTGGCGCTGTCTGTCATGGGCCTGCCGGTTTAGTGCGGGCGCAAAAAGAAGACGGTACTCCGTTAGTGGCGGGACGCCGCCTGACCGGCTTCACCAATGCGGAAGAGCGCATGGTGCAATTAGAAGAAGCGGTGCCGTTTCTTCTGGAAAATCGCCTGAAAGAACTGGGCGCTCATTATGAGCACAGCAAACCCTGGGAAGCCTTTGTCGTGCGCGATGGTTCCTGGGTGACCGGACAAAATCCACAGTCAAGCGAAGCCTTTGCTAAAGAAGTGATTGTGGCGGTAAAAGAAAACATTTGTGTAGAGTGCTGAATAAAAAACCCGGCTCTTTGCTTTATGGCAAACGGCCGGGTTTTCTCACTCAATTATACTAAAATTTATAAGCTTTGAGAGGCTGAGATACGAGAAATGGTGGGGAGATACCGAACCGCGAAATACACGAAAAACGCGAAAGGGGTTTTCAAGAGATTAGGGAGTTCCCTATTCTATCTCCTGCGTACCCTCTCGCGACTCCGATTCTCTTGTTCAATTTAACCTCGTCAAACCTTCCCTTTACTCCCTCTACTCTTGTTTAAGTCCCGTATTTAAGCCTCTTCTTTTTCACTCAGCACTTTCATGGCTGCAAAGCGTTCTTCAGCGGATGCTCCAGAAGGCCAGGCTTCGGCAAAGGCTTGAGAATTTTTAAATTCTAAATGCCAGCGAAAAGCGCCGGCTTCGCAATAGTAGGAGAAAATTACTTTTTCCTCTAATGATTCCGGGACTAAGCCTTCTTCCGTGGTGAGAATGGCGTACTGGCCATTTTCCACCGGCTCGTAGCAAAGCGTCGGGCCGTCTTCCGAGAACTCGATGATTTCAAATCCTAAAGGCTGGTAAAAATCTTCAACTTGGTGGCTCATGTGAAATCCCTTCTTTCTACAATAAATGAAAAATATGGTTTAAATCCTCGTTCTCCCATCTCATCTTTCCAGCAGCAGCCGGCAGAGCAAGGCATGGTCGAAATGATGACAAGGGTCTAGGCCGGTGGAACTGCGCAGCTTAGCTAGGCGAAAAAGCAGCGTATTGCGATGGATAAACAGCGCTTTCGCCGCTAGGGAAGTGTTGAGATTTTGTTCCAGAAGGCAGCGCAGAGTGTCTTCCATATTGAATTTGCGCAAACTGGCTTGGTGCAGCGTATCTTGCAGCCGTTGCAGCGGGAGGCAGTTATGGCCGGGCGCGTAGCGCAGAGCATATGCCGCCAGCACAGGAAGCTCTTCGATGGAAGCGACCGGTTTATCCGGACGGCAGCATTTTAATGCAAATAATGCTTCCCGGTAGGAAAAATGAAGCTGTGCGGTGGCGGCGTTGCTGCTGCCAAGACCGATGGGCAAAGGCGAGGTGTGAAGAGGCAATAACTGACTTAGTTCTCGGCTCCATTGAAACAAGGCGTCCAACGAATCAGGCGCGGAGAGCTGTGTTTCTCTCAGAATAACTAAGCGCTGCTCCAGGAAGACGACAAAATCACGGGGCCCAATGCAAGGAGAGGGCAAAAGCTGCTGCAGGATGTTCTCGCGCAGGCGGGTGAAGACCAGATCGTAAGGGCCAAAGGTAAGGGCTTGTAATATAAGAGGTTCTGTGTCGATAACGACAACCTGACGCACGAGAGATAAATCGTATTTGAGCAGCTTGGCGGACGCCTGCAGGGAAGCCGTGTCCTGCTCTGTTTTTTCCGCGAGCAGCAGGCTGGCAAAATGCTCATGCAATTGTGCTTGGGAGCGGAATTTTTCCATTAATACGTCGCGTTCCAAAATTAATTCGGTGACGGCTTTGAGCAGTTTGGCCGTATCGCGGACTTCCTTGGGGTGACCCGAAATACCGACAACGCCGATAACCTGACCCTCTAAAAATATAGGCATATTAACGCCAGGGAGCGCACCGGGAAAGAGGTTGACGTCTTCCGGGTGAATTTCTACGGTCTGCTGCTGGGTTATGGCATCAAAGGCGCCTTTGTGAAAATCGCCGATCCGTTTAGACTGGAAAGAAGCAATGATCGTTCCCGTGGCATCCATGACATTGACGTTTTGCCGCACCAAGGGCATGAGGGCGTTGACTACTTGCTGCGCCAGGCCGGGAGTGAGGAGCATGCTGCAACGCCTCCTTCTTTTATCCAGGCTATGATACTAGTATTTGGCGGTTTTGTCTAAAATCCTGCTGAAACAAAAAAGATATCGAGGAGATTTTTATAATTTTATGTGCAAAACTTCTAAAAAATCATTAAAAAATCGTGCAATCCAGACAATTGCCTTCGCTAAGGAACTTAGTATAAAATAAAATAAATAAATGCTTTCGGAAAATTTAGCTGTTTTAAGGAGGAAAAACCATGCGTGTAATTATTGCACCGGATTCCTATAAAGGAAGCGTATCGGCTTTGGAGGTAGCCCGGGCTATGCAGCGGGGCGTACAAACCGTGTTTCCTCACGCAGAGATTCAGTTGGTGCCGATTGCCGACGGCGGCGAAGGTACAGTAGAAGCCATGGTAGCCTCCACGGGCGGTACGGTAGTGAAGAAATCCGTCCAAGGACCGCTGGGGACGCCGGTGGAAGCCTACTACGGATTGTTGGGCGATAAGGTGACTGCGGTGATTGAAATGGCGGCCGCTTCCGGTTTGCCCTTGGTGCCCAAGGCGCAGCGAGATCCCCGGGGGACGACTACGTACGGGACCGGCGAACTGATCAAGGCGGCGCTGGACGCAGGCGCCAAGCGTTTGGTTATCGGTATTGGCGGCAGCGCTACCAATGACGGCGGCGCGGGCATGCTGCAAGCGCTCGGCGTTCGCTTTCTTGATGCGGCTGGCCAGGAATTGCCCCCAGGCGGCGCTGCGTTAGCGAAGCTGGCGAGCATTGATATGAGCGGCCTAGATGCCCGCTTGGCGCAGACCGATATTTTGGTGGCTTGCGATGTAGACAATCCTTTGTGCGGTCCTCGCGGCGCGTCGGCTGTCTATGGGCCGCAAAAAGGGGCTACGCCGGCAATCGTGCAGGAACTGGATGCGGCTTTGGCGCGTTACGCCCGGGTGGCTCAAGAAGTTACCGGCAAGGACGCAGCCGAGATAGCCGGCGCGGGCGCAGCAGGCGGTTTGGGCGCCGGATTCCTCTTCTTTACGGAAGGACGGTTGTGTCCTGGGGTGGACGTGGTGCTGGAGACCGCTAACTTTGAAGAGATGGTAAAGCAGGCTGATTTGGTGCTGACCGGCGAGGGCTGTACGGATTATCAGACCGCCTATGGCAAGGCGCCTGTAGGAGTCTCGGCCTTGGCTAGAGCGTATGGCGTGCCCTGTATCTGTTTGTCCGGCGGTCTGGGCGAAGGCTGCAGCGCTGTGCGCGAAAAAGGCATTGACGCCTTGAGCAGTACCGCGCCTGGTCCGTTGAGCTTGGAAGAATGCATGGAGCGCGGCGCGGAACTGATTGAAGAAGCCGCTGAACGCGTATGCCGCCTGTTGGCGGTGGGGATGGAACTAAAAAAATAGACAAATTGTCTAATGAAAGAGGAAACTTTGAACTGCTAGTATAAGAAGCAGGAAAGCGGCAGCTTTGCGGGGAAGCTCCCTGCAAAGCTGTCTTTCGTTCCTGCCCTCCGTTTACTCCCTCTACTCCTGTTCAAATGCCTTTGCTCTGGTTTTTCTCTGTGTTCTAAAAAGGAGGCTCCTATGCATCAACCGTTGCGAGTTGTTTTTGACTTTTCCTGTCCCTACTGCTATTTGCTTTGGGGTTACGTCCAGGATCTGCGGCGAACATCGCCAGTACCGGTGGAGTGGCTGCCTTGGGAGATAAATCCAGAGTTGGAGCCGGAGGGAAGAGCGTTACAGCCGGGGACGCCGGGCATATCTCAACCCGATCAATTAGGAGCTTCCCTGGGCTTGATTCCGTCGGCAAGGACGGTGTTGGCCAATACGCACCAGGCGCTGGCGGCGCTGGAATTTGCCAAAGATCTTGGCCAAGGCGATGCGTGGCTGGATGTAGTGTTTCCAGCTCATTTTGTCGGCGATCGGGATATTGGTCAATTGCCGGTGCTGCTGGAACTGGCGCAGGAGATCGGTTTAGATGCCCAAGCGTTGGAGACGGCGCTGCAGGCCGGACGCTATAATCGGCGCTTGCTGGATAACGAGGCGTATTGCCAGGAACATCAGATTGAATGGGTTCCTACCGTGCTTTGGGGCCAGGAAAAGCTGCTGGAAGGCGTTATTACCTTTAGCGTCTTTAAAGATACCTTGAAAACATTGTTTTAGGGAAGTACTGTTTCCCTTGAGGATTTCTCCCCCTGGCTCTGGCTGGGGGATTTTTATTTTCTCTCCTCGCAAGCCAACCTAGTTCCGGTCAATTCGAGGAACGTAGCAACGCGGTGATCTCCCGAATCTATAAAAACCTGCCCTTCTCTTGCACTCTGATTCTCTTGTTCAATATTCATCGCAGCCCTCCCTCTACTCCCTCTACTCCCTGTACTCCTGTTAAAATCGCGTGCCACTCCTATGGATGTCGGTTGCCATGCCATCCATGGCGCAACCGACCCTAGGCGCATCCAGCGCCGTCGCCGATTCTCCTGTTCGATGCTCCATTTTCTTTTTCTCGACTCTCCATTGTGCTTTGGCAGCGCCTTTTGTACAATAGAATTTAGATTTAAAAGAAGACAGAGGAAAACATTATGCATATCCTTTCCATAGAAAATATGAGCAAGCAATACGGCGAGCGTACTCTTTTTGAGGACGTTACGTTTGGAATTGGCGATACCGATCGGTTAGGCCTTATCGGCGTTAACGGCACTGGCAAGACTACATTTTTAAAAGTGATCGCCGGTCTGGAACCGCCGGACGAGGGGCGCGTCAGTCGCGCCGGCGGCGTGCAGGTGGAATATCTGTCGCAGGACCCGGACTACGACCCGGAAGGCACGGTTCTGCAAGAAGTTTTTCGCGGCGCTTCTCCCATTCTGCAGGTGCTGCGAGATTATGAGGCGGCCCTGGGGGCTGCTGCCGCCCGGCCCGGTGATGAGGCGCTGCAGGCGCAGGTAGTGCGTTTGGGGCAGAAAATGGACGAGCAGAACGCCTGGCCCCTAGAAAGCGACGCCAAGACCATTCTAACCAAGCTGGGCATTGACGATTTCAGCGCCCAGATGAAAACATTGTCCGGCGGCCAGCGCAAGCGCGTGGCCTTGGCGGGAGCGCTCATCAATCCGGCGCAGCTTTTGATTTTGGACGAACCTACCAACCATATCGACCATGAAACCGTAGCTTGGCTGGAACAGACGCTGGCCCGCCGCAACGGGGCGCTGCTTGTCATCAGCCATGATCGGTACTTTTTAGATCGCGTTACTACCGGCATTTTAGAGCTAGACCGGGGCCGCCTTTTCCGTTACGAGGGCAATTACAGTCTCTTTTTGGAACAAAAAGCGGCGAGGGAAGAGCGCGAAGAAGCCAGCGAACGCAAGCGCCAAAATCTGCTGCGTCAGGAACTGGCTTGGATGATGCGCGGCGCGAGGGCGCGCAGTACCAAGCAAAAGGCGCGTATTGAACGCTTTGAGACGCTGTCGGAGCAGCAATCCTTAGGCAAGGCGGCGGCCCTGGAAATGTCCGTAGGCTCCAGCCGTTTGGGTAAAACCGTCATCGAAGTGGAGCATCTGAGCCATGATTTTGGCGAGGGCTGCGTTTTGCAGGACTTCAGCTACATTGTCAAGCGGAATGACCGCATCGGCATTGTCGGCGCCAACGGCAGCGGCAAATCGACCCTGCTGAACTTGATCGCCGGGCACCTAGAGCCGCAGGCGGGGAGCATCAAAGTGGGCCAGACTGTTAAAATCGGTTATTTCGCCCAGGAGAACATCGAAATGGACCCGCGTCTGCGGGTGATTGAATACATTCGCGAAGAGGCCAATTTTATTGCAACTTTGGACGGCGGCATGATCAGCGCCGCGCAGATGTTGGAGCGTTTCTTATTTCCGCCGCATCTCCAGGGCGTGTCCGTAGCCAAGCTGTCCGGCGGCGAACGCCGCCGCCTCTACTTGCTCCGGGTGTTGATGAGCGCCCCTAATGTGCTGCTTTTGGACGAGCCGACCAATGATTTGGATACGCTAACCTTGGCGGTGCTGGAAGATTACCTAGACACCTTCCCCGGAGCGGTGCTGACCGTCTCTCATGACCGCTACTTCCTTGATCGCGTGGCCGACCATATTTTCGCCTTTGAAGCAGGCGGTTCTATCGGGCGTTATCCCGGAGGCTATAGCGACTATCTCGACGCCAGAGCGCCGCAGGGCGAGCTGGAGAAAGCGTCCGGCCCAAAAGAAAGCGATAAGACCGACGAGCGCAATCAAAACCGCGCGCCTCGCATGGGCTTTAAGGAAAAACGCGAATTTGATGAAATTGAAGGCGTTATCGCCGCCGCCGAAGGAGAACTTCGCGCCGTCCGTTCTCAACTGGCCCAAGGAGGCAGTGATTTTTCGCTTTTGCAGGAGCTGCTGGAGCGAGAAAAACAGCTGCTGGCGCGGCTGGAAGAGCTTATGGAGCGTTGGGCCTACCTGAGCGAATTGGCGGAAGCCAATGAGAGTCGCTAAATAGGCTGGCGAGTTTCGTCACTCTATCTGGACAAGAAAACATTGTTATGGTAAAATTAAAACCTGTTAGGGGCATTAGCTCAGTGGGAGAGCGCTTGATTCACATTCAAGAGGCCACTGGTTCGAAACCAGTATGCCCCACCAGTAATTACAAGGGTTTCAGCAATTTGCTGAAGCTCTTTTTTTGTTTTAGTGACAGTTTTGGTGACAGTAGAAGGCCAATGATGCCAAAAGAGAGCCATCAGAAGTAAAGAAATGGGCAAAGGTCGTATTACTTTTCAATAGTTTTATTACAGGATTGTAGAAGTGTTCTTTGATGTTAGCGTAGTTATCGGAAGCGTGATGATAAATGTAAGTTTTGCAGGATTTAAAATGCAAAAGTCGAAGCTAAGCAATATCATGCATTTGAAATGAGATAGATAAGGAGAATAATATCCTTATCGGCGATAAACAATGGACTGAAGAAAGACCTATATAGACAAGATGAGGGAACGTAGCTTGTACTGACGGAGTTTATTAATATGTCAGTCGGTTGGAGGTTTTGCGCTTGAGCTTAGAAGGGCAGCTAATGGACAAGAAGTCACTCCGTGTTGTCACAGGAAGAACAGCAGATTGGAAAGAATTGGCTAAAGATTGCGTTGCGTTTGCTAATGCCCATGGGGGGCGGTTATTGATCGGGATTGAAGACACGGATGACATGCCGCCGCCAGAACAAAAGATTCCCTCCGATTTACCAGATATCATTCGGAAAAAGGTTGGCGAATATACCGTTAATGTTTTTGTTTTGCCACAGGTTATGATAGCGGAAAATGGAGGACAATATCTTGAAGTAGCAGTTGGGGCAGGTCGCTCTGTAGCCTCGACAACTGATGGTCGATTTTTTATTCGCGTATCTGACGGCAGCAAGCCGGTTGTCGGTGAAGAAATATTGCGATTAGCAGGTGAACGAGCAGCTTTTCCGTGGGAAGCACTGACGTTCATGGAAGTATCTCGTGAACGAGTGGACCGCGAAAAGCTACGTGAATTTTGTGATCGTATTCGTGCTTCTGATCGAGTAAAACAATCGGTTAAAGAAAAAACAGATGATGAGTTATTAGAACATTATTTACTTGTTGATGGACCTTGGCTTACTAACTCAACTTTCGCACCTCAAAAACAGCTTTGAATCCTTGCTGCTTCTAAGGTCATCTTATTTTCAATATAGGCCTTGAAATATAGAAAAACAC
>SAAJ01000121.1 GCA_009929485.1 Negativicutes bacterium | reverse complement strand
GGTTGATTGTAAAATGAAATTGAACACTTGAACAGAAAAATCCATAGTGATTATTCTTCGTGGTAAAATGTAGTTCCTACACAACATCTGCCACCGAAAGGATACAATCACTATGGATAACAATGATTCTATCACAGTCAGCGCAGAACGCAAGAAAGGGCAACACTTGAGCTTGGAAGATCGTGGTGCTGTCAAAGCCCTCTTGAAGCAGGGACTTGGCGTACGCGGCATCGCCCGAAACATTGGCTGTTCACCGTCCACCATCTCATACGAGTTAAGGCGAGGTACACCGACACGGAAGAGCAACAGGGGCCAAGCACCTGGCTATTCTCCGAAACTCGGCGAGGCCATCTACAAGGCTAATCGAAGGGCTTGTGTCAAGCCCCTCAAAGCAGGCTCCTGCAAGACTTTCATTGACTGGGTAGTCAAGCAGATCCGGGAACACAAGTGGTCGCTGGATTCCTGCTGCGGATATGCGAAGCGACAGTGTTTGTACAGTGAAGATCAGATGGTTTGTACCCGCACTCTGTACAACATGGTCTGGGCAGGCTTGCTTCCCATCACGCCGACCGAACTGCCGGAAGCCTTAAAACGCAGCACCCGAAAGGCCAGGGGCAGGGAAAACAAAAAGCACTACGGCACAAGCATTTCCGCCCGTCCTGAGATCGCTTCCCTTCGTATAGAAGGCGGCCACTGGGAGGGCGACACCGTGGTTGGAAAACGAGCTGGGAAAGAGGCAGTTGTACTCTCTCTGCTGGAGAAGAAGACCGAGCACTACATCGCCATTCGTATTCCCGGAAAGACCAGTGATGCGGTGATGTCTGCCATGAAAAGCCTACGCGCTGAGTACGGGGAACGTTTTTCACAGATTTTTAAGACGATTACCGTAGACAACGGCAGCGAGTTCGCCGACTTTGCAGAAGTCGAGGCTTGGGGTTCCCAGATCTACTTTGCCCACCCATACAGCTCTTGGGAACGTCCTCAGAACGAAAGGCATAATGGACTGTTCCGGACCTTCGTTCCAAAGGGAACATCTATTGAGCAGTATACAGACGAGGACATCCTGTCCGCTGCTGATGAGTTAAATGGGCGACCCCGGAAGAAGCTCGGATACCACACGCCAGAGGAACTATTTGAAGCCTTTCTTGATTCCGAATACGCAGCCTGACGGCTGCGACAACCTTGGCACAGACAGCGCCTGCGGCACTATCTGCGTCCAAGGTTAATTGATGGGAACGATTTGCCTCGGGGTGTTCAATTTGCACTTGCAATTTACG
>SAAJ01000120.1 GCA_009929485.1 Negativicutes bacterium | reverse complement strand
GCCGCCTCCGGCGTCTACACCGTGGAAGTGGAAGGCAAGGCCTTTGTGGTGAAGGTCAGCGACGGCGGCGATATCAGCCCGCTGACGGCAGCGGCCCCCGTTCAGGCCACGGCCCCCGCAGCCGCCCCGGCAGGCGCCGGCACCCCGGTGACCGCGCCGCTGGCGGGCACCATCTGGAAGGTCATTGCTACGGAAGGCCAGGCGGTGGCCGAGGGCGACGTGCTGCTGATTCTGGAAGCCATGAAGATGGAAACCGAAATCCGCGCCGCGCAGGCCGGGACCGTGCGCGGTATCGCGGTGAAATCCGGGGACGCGGTGGCGGTGGGCGACACCCTGCTGAGCCTGGCGTAAGGAAGAGGAACGGAAATGGAAAGTCTGAACGCCCTGATTCAGGGCATGGGGCTGATGCACCTCGGCGCCGGCCAGGCCGTCATGCTGCTGGTGAGCCTGCTGCTGCTGTGGCTGGCCATCGCGAGGAAGTTCGAGCCGCTGCTGCTGCTGCCGATTGGCTTCGGCGGGCTGCTGTCGAATATCCCGGAGGCCGGGCTGGCGCTGACCGCCCTGGAGAGCCTGCTGGCGCACCACGACGCCGGGCAGCTGGCGGTGATTGCCGCGAAGCTCCACTGTACGCCGGATGTCCACGCCATCAGGGAGGCGCTGGCGCTGGCGCTGCCGTCGGTGCAGGGGCAGATGGAGGACCTCGCCGTGGATATGGGCTACTCCGCCGGGGTGCTGGCCATCTTCTATAAGGTCGCCATCGGCTCGGGTATCGCCCCGCTGGTGATTTTTATGGGCGTCGGGGCGATGACCGACTTCGGCCCGCTGCTGGCCAACCCGCGGACCCTGCTGCTGGGGGCGGCGGCGCAGTTCGGCATCTTCGCCACGGTGCTGGGGGCGCTGACGCTGAACTACTTCGGCATCATCAGCTTCACCCTGCCGCAGGCGGCGGCCATCGGCATCATCGGCGGCGCGGACGGCCCGACGGCGATTTATCTGTCGGGCAAGCTGGCGCCGGAATTACTCGGGGCCATCGCGGTGGCGGCGTACTCGTATATGGCGCTGGTGCCGTTAATCCAGCCGCCGATTATGAAGGCGCTGACCAGCGAGAAGGAGCGGAAAATCCGCATGGTGCAGCTGCGCACGGTGAGTAAGCGGGAAAAAATCCTCTTTCCGGCGGTGCTGCTGCTGCTGGTGGCGCTGCTGCTGCCGGACGCGGCGCCGCTGCTGGGGATGTTCTGCTTCGGCAACCTGATGCGCGAGAGCGGGGTGGTGGAGCGC
>SAAJ01000035.1 GCA_009929485.1 Negativicutes bacterium | reverse complement strand
TGTATGTGAGTTATTTACTTTATGCTCATTTTTTTGTGCAAAAAAATGTTGAGGTAAACATGCTCTTGCGTGCTTACCCCAACATTTATTATAGAACCAAAAAATAATGAAGACAAACGCGGCTGCCTTCACCAAAACTTCGCCCATGATTCTCGCCTCTTTTTCTTTTTACGAAATCGTTACACATCATTTACTCATGCTATCAAATGCACGCGTGTTCGTCAATATAGCCGAAAATTTTACGAAAGCAATTATTTTTTTGAAAGGTTGTGAAATGCATGCCCCATGCCAATGCCTCCAGGCGCTTATATTTCTTGGATAATCTGCGCGCCGCCGTCATTCTCTTGGTCATTGTTTTTCATATCGCCCTGGGTTACATGGCTCCGCCTCTCGCCTGGTGGTACGTCGTTGACAGTCAAACAAGCGCCGCCTTTATTCCGTTCATCGTTACGGTAGATGTTTTTATTATGCCGGTTATGTTCTGGATTGCAGGCTATTTTACGCTGCCCGTGCTGCAGCGCAAAGGCATCGGTTCCTTCTTCCGGGACAAATTGTACCGCATCGCCCTGCCCTGGGTTGGAGGCGTCCTCGTGTTGGCGCCAGCCATTACCTATATGATCTGGTTTAGCCGGTCCGACACGCCGCCGTATCTTTACTTTTGGCAAAACCTATTTTTTACGCCGCAGGTGTTTAATCATGCTCATTTTTGGTTTCTAGGACTCTTGCTCTACTTTTACTTTTTTGTAGGCCTTCTGCAAGCATTACGGCCAAATTGGCTGCAAAAGGCGGCGACTCCAGTCCCTCCGTCAGCCTCTTTTTTTTGTTGTTTCACTCTTTTGTGTAGCGCAGCCTTTTTCACGCCCACTCTATTCCTGCCCGCCGACACCTGGTTTAGCAAATTATATATAGTTTCTTTCCAGCCAGCCCGCCTAGGTATTTGTTTTCTTTACTTCTTGCTGGGTCTTCATGGGTGGCGCCATTCTTGGTTTGCTCCCGCTTCCGCCTACCGACCCAGCCTGCGCAACTGGCTGCTTCTTGCCGTGCCGGCGACGCTTCTCTTTACGTTGTATCGCCTCGGCCTGCCTGCTGCGCCTACAGTTCTCTTTAAAGCCGGCCACGCTTTGCTGCACTCTATCTTCTGTCTAAGTCTATTCATGACTCTGCTTTGCCTGTTCCAACGATACTTGAATAGCAGCAGCGTTATCTGGCGGAATTTAGCCGCCTCTTCTTACGTCATCTACATCCTCCATCAACTGATCGTACTGCCTGTTGCCTACACCGTACAAAAATGGAACTTCCCCGTTCTACCGAAATACCTTTTAGTTTGCGCCGTTTGCCTTCTTCTCTGCTGCGCTGCCGGGTACGCAGCTACCCGCCTGCTGGCCCGCCTGCCAAAACAAGGCTAGAAAGCACGAATTTAAGGATTAGAGGTGGGTATGACCGAGTTAGTTGGATTGAACGAGGAGAATCGGAGAACCAGAGGGCTCGAACGAGGGCTACGGAGGCAACAATTTTATTTGGGACTTTTATTGGAGCAAGACGGTCCGCAGGACGAAAAAACTGGCTAAGGCGGATTACAGTTTCGCCTGTTTGAGCGCAGCGAGTTAAGGAACTGCCGACTTGGACCGTTTTTTCGAGGCGCGCGCAAATCTTGTCTCAAATATAAGGTTGCCTCCCGTTTTATCCAAAGGCTCCTGGAACTTGAGACAGCCGAGTTTCAAACTGTCAAAACCTTTACTATCAGGCATAGAAAAAAAGCCTAGGAGCCGCTAAGCGATTCCTAGGTTTTTTCATATCATTTTCAGTTCAATCTCTTAGCCTTGCTTTAAGAACTGCTCAATCCGATCCAGTCCTTTGGTGATATTTTCCTGCGAGGTGGCATAGGACAAACGCACATGGGTGTCAATGCCAAAACCGGAGCCAGGCACCAAGGCAACGTTCGCTTTTTCCAGCAAAACATTCGCAAAATCATCAGAGCTTTGAATTTTAAGGCCAGCCAGTTCCTTGCCCATCAACTGGGAAATATTCATCATTACATAGAAAGCGCCGTTCGGATTGACACAGGACAAGCCAGGCATGCTGTTAATCCGTTTCACCATGTAGTCACGACGGCTGGCAAAAGCCGCCACCATGGTCGCCACCATATCCTGCGGGCCGCTGATTGCCGCTTCCGCCGCTTTTTGGGCGATGGAATTCGGGTTAGACGTCGCATGGCTTTGCACATTGCTCATGATCTTGGCAATTTCCGGCGTTGAAGCCGTGTAGCCAATACGCCAGCCAGTCATCGCATAGGTTTTGGACACGCCGTTGACAATGATCGTCTGGGCTTTGATTTTCTCATTGATGCTGGCGATGCTGACATGGGTTTTACCGTCATAAATCAGCTTTTCGTAAATTTCGTCGGAAACCACATAAAAACCTTTTTCTACAGCCAGTTCTGCCAACTCCGCCAGTTCTTCGCGAGTGTAAACCATACCGGTAGGATTGCTGGGGCTATTGAGGATAATGGCTTTCGTCTTCGCCGTTACCGCCTGGCGAATTTGGTCTACCGTAAATTTAAAGCCCTGCTCTTCTGTCGTATAAACAATGACAGGCACTCCGTCGGCCAATTTAACCATCTCCGGATAGCTGACCCAAAACGGCGCAGGAATAATGACTTCATCCCCAGGATTGCAGATGGCCTGAAACACGTTAACCAGCGAATGCTTGGCACCGTTACTGATGACAATATTAGCCGGAGCATAGTCTAAGCCATTGTCTTTTTTGAATTTGGCGCAAATGGCTTCTTTCAAAGTCATTGTCCCCGAAGCCGGCGTATACTTGGTAAAACCAGCTTCAATCGCAGCAATCGCTGCTTGCTTTATATGTACAGGCGTATCAAAATCCGGCTCGCCAGCGCCGAAACCAACCACATCGATGCCTTCCGCTTTCAGCTTTTTCGCCTTAGAATCAATCGCCAGCGTTGCGGACGGACTAATCGACAAACCTTTACGGGATAAGTTCATGGATAACAACCCCCTGAAATTTAAAATACCAATCCTCAGATCATTGTACGAAATAATTTTCACAAACGCAAACAATTTGCCAAGATCTTCCCTGTATACTTTTAACTTTATCCCAAAAGAGAGGCGTTCTTTCTTGTTATATTGCACGAATGCGAGCCATTATAGTCAATCATTATATCCAGAGCGTTTGTATCCACTTTTTCCATAGTCTCATCAGCAGCTTCTCCCAAAACCAAAACCATCCGCAAGTCTTTGCCTGCTTCCCCCATAAAAATTGCTTTTGCTGAAAACTCTTCAAACCCTAGCTGAGCAGCCAACGATTCTGTCATAAATTCTAAGATATCGTCTTCATTATACTTAAATACCTTTTTTTCTTTCATTAGCATATCCTCCAGGCATGGCGCTTTGCAGCATTTTCTTATATTATAGCGCGAATCGTTTAGCCCGTCTTTTAATGTTCAAAAATTGCGACTAAAGGCATGTCCCCTTTGTATTCTTTTTCCCTCAGCTGCTAAAAAACGGGGCTTATCTCCCATTCCCTCACTAAAAAAGCGCCTTGCAGTCGAGGCTGCAACACGCTTTTTTAATAATACGCCCTTATATATGCCGAGTTACGCGCCCCACTTTAGGCAAATGGACATTATAGTGCACGCAAAGCAAGCGAATACCCAAGGTCAGGAAAAAGCACAGGTACATAGCCTGCCAGAGAGGCAGCTGCCACTGGGCGTAATAAAGAGCCACGCCGCCGGCAATGGACGCCAACGCATAAATCTCTTGCTGAAACACCAACGGAATCTCCCTGGCAAAAACATCTCGCAACACGCCGCCGCCAATGCCGGTTGCGGCTCCCAGAAAAACCATGATATATAACGTATTCAATTCATACGTAATCGCCAGGCTGGCGCCCACAGCGGTAAAGGCTCCCAAGCCCACGGCATCGCATAGTTGCACCACATTGGTGATCCGCACCAGCCAAGAATGAGCAACGCAGGTCAAAATAGCGGAAGCCAGCGCCAGCAAGGTAAAGGTCGGATCTAAAAATGCCGTCGGCGGCGTGTGCCCTACCAGCACATCTCGTAGAATTCCTCCGCCCACCGCGGTCGTCACCGCCAGAACGGCAATGCCAAAAACATCCATCTCCTTGCGAATGCCAACCATTGCGCCGGAAATGGCAAAGGCCACAGTTCCCAAATATTCAAAGCCGCTCAGCACCATACTCTCTCCTTATTTAACAACTCTCCTCTCATCGTATCTGACACCAAGGCGTCTCGTCAAGCAGTCCTCGCTAAAACCCGCCCTTACTTGCGCCAACCTAGACTGTTTCTCTTGGCTTCAGGGACAAGTCTACGCCAAGAATCACCTTGCTTCCTGCCGGGTCGCAGCAGGAAACAGCAACGGTTACGCAAGGATGGCCTGAAATGGCTGAAACATATACCTCCGATACATAGGACCCCTCCGCCAAAGCCCGGCGAAACCATTCTCTGCCATTAGCATTAGCCAAGCCTGCCGGCGGTAAAGAAACGATAAAACTGCCGTCTTCACGATTGGACCAGACAGCTTCCAGGTTTTTATGCTCCCGCAGCCATTGTTCCAGCTTCTTCTCCTGCGCCGTTTCGGGCAAGCGAGAAATCTCCTCAGCCAACGCCGTTACTTCTTGCAGAATTTGCGCCGTCTGCTTTTTCACCTCGCCGTCCGCTTCCGCCAAGCGTATCCGTGAAGTATCTTTTTGCAATCCCTCTGCCACTTGCTGCAGGATCGTTTCCATGGCTAAAGCCTCTTCTTGCGACTCTTTCTGCCGAGCTAACGCCTCCTCCGTCCGTTCTGCGCAGTGACGAAGCTGCTGACAATACTCATTAATCCGTTTGGCGACTTGAGCCATTTGCTGTACTGTTGCCGCTTGCTCCTGGCGCACGGCGCCCGCTTCCGCCAGTTTTAGTTCCGTCGTTCGGCTGGCATCTTGAATGGCTTCCAAATGTTCGAGAGCCTCTCTGACCGCCAATTGTCCTTCGGTCACCGCTTTTTCTTCTTCCGTCATAGCCTGCTCCGCCGCCCGCACGCCGCCTTCAATCTGAGCCAGCAGCACCGCCGCTTCACGAGCCGCTTTACTGCTTCCTTCGGATAAAACCTGAATTTCTTCCGCCACCACCGCAAAGCCTCTCCCATGCTCTCCGGCGCGCGCCGCTTCAATGCTGGCATTCAAAGAAAGCAACTGCGTCTGAGAAGCAATGCCGTGAATCGACGTAAGCAACTGTTGTATAGCCTGCGCCGTCAGAGACAAGGCGCTGATTTTATCTGCCAGTTCTGTCGACTGCAGCCGTATTCCCGCCATGGATTCGCCTACGCCCTGCACAGCCTGCCTGCCTTGTTCCGCTCGTTTGCGCGCATCCACGCTGCTCTCGTGAATTCCCTCCGCTACCTGCAGCATCGTCTGCGACGAAGCATGCACCCCGGCCATAAGCTGCTCCGCCTCTTTGGCCTGTTGCTCTAGCTGCCAGGCCGACTCCCTGCAAGTCTTCGCTTCCTGCGATACCACAGCTCCCTCGGCCGCCGTTTTCCCCAGCGCTTCTCGAGCCTGCCCCACGGCCGCTGCGACCTTAGCCGCCGCCATCTGCGACTGCTGCACAAATTGACGAACATCGTTCACTAACGCATTAACGGACTCAGCTACAGGAAGCAGTTTGCGGTAAGATAACACTGTCAAATTCCGGCTCCACTCTCCTTGGAGAAGTTTTTTGATGAATTGGTTCAAATCCTCTACTTCTTTATTTACTCTTGCAAAATTCCACATAGCAACCGCCTCCTTCGCTTACAAACCACAGAAAAGCCGCCACCCCTCACGGAGTAGCGGCTGCATTGCCTCTAAAAGCATGGCTGTCTTTGGAGCACATGTTTTATGAATACAATTATAAGCGGCCTATAGTATCTTGGCAAGCTAAAGTGTTATGTTATACCCGTATACACACCGCACGTTCTTGTTCTTTGCGCTCCAGCTTGCGCGCCAGTTGAACCGCCCGCTGCGCTAAAAGCAGCGTAGGGTCCACCGTTTTAAACTCCCCCTGCACTTTGGCAAAAAGCAACGGAATTTCCGTACAGCCGGCAATAAACGCTTTCACACCGCTGCGACTATAACACGCCATCATTTCTCTCAGCCGTTCTAAGCAAGGACTGCCATTTATGTGTCCGCTTTTCACCTCGGCAATTGCCTGGGAAATAAGCCATTGTTCTTCCGGCTGCGGCGTCAAAAAGGCCAGGCCTTTTTGACTCAAGCGCTGTTGATACAGCCCGGTGCGTATCGTTGCCTCCGTAGCAAACAACATGATTTCCTGCGCCTCATATTTTTGCGCCTGCAGCAAATGCTCCGCTACGGTATCAATAATATGCAATACTGGAATAGTCACCGCCTTTTGCACCGCTGCAAACCAAAAATGCGCCGTATTACAAGGGATTACAATAAAATTAGCCCCTGAACGCTCCAACAATTTCGCAGAACGCACCAGCTCCGCCTCCGGACTGGGCGCCCCATGTAAAATAGCGTCAATGCGCGAAGGAATATGCGGATTGTTATAAATCAAAATAGAAAGATGTTCCTGGTCGGTCTGCGCTTTTGTATTTTCAATCATCTTCACAAACAAATCCGCTGTTGCCATGGGCCCCATACCCCCGAGCACTCCAATCATCGCCATAGGTTCCGCCTCCTTTTGCGTATCTCTGTTTTTAGCTTACACAAAAAGAAAAGCCCTGAAAAATCAGCGCTTTTTATGCCATCCATCATTTATTTTTATAAGCATCCATTTCCCCCAGAAGAGTCAGCAAGCTTTCTTCGGCTGCGGAATTTTCACTCAACTGCCAAAGCAACGCTTGCATAGCGGCAGTAAAGGTCTGCCTGACACGATGTACTAAAAAAATCTTCATCTGTAAAGCCGGCCCCTCGGCTAAACGCAGCTTTCCTTGCTGCAGCTCCTCCTGCACCAGCGTCTTGGGCAGATAGGCCGCCCCTAAGCCGTTCAACACCGCCCGCTTGACCGCTTCGGAATCACTGTACTCAGCCACCGTATGATATGGCTGGCTGCCTCGCGCCAACTCCCATTGGGCTCTAAAATCACTGCCTTGCTTAAAATTAACCAAGGGCAATACGTCCCCGTTTTCCCAAGAACAGTTCTGGCCAATCACCCAGAGAATATCTTCTCCCCAAACAGCATGCTCCTTCAGGCGCCGCAAGTAATTGCGTCCGTGAATCAGACCCAAATCAAACTGGCCGTCTTCTACGCCCTGCAGTACGGTCTTCGTATTGGAGCACACTTCCACACTAACAATCAGTTGAGGCATTTTCTCTTGCAGCCGCCGCAGCACATCCGGTAAAAAATAATTAATCAGCTGCGTGGATACGCCTAACACCAAGGACTCGCGATTTTCTGCGTACACAGCCAGCTCTTCCTTAGCCTGCTCCCACTGCAGCAAGATGCTCTCCGCGTGCGCCACCAGGCGCAGTCCCGCTTCGGTTAGCAGCAAACGCTTCCCCTTGCGTGTAAAAAGCCGCGCTCCTACAGCGATTTCCAGATTATGAATTTGCGCCGTAATAGCCGGCTGCGTAAAATTCAGGCGTTCCGCTGCCTGAGTGATGTTCAGCAACCGGGCTACCAGCAAAAAAGTCTTCAGCAATCGCAATTCCATCCGCTCACCGCCGCCCTTTCTCTTTTCATTGTAGCCGCCGCGGCAAGCTATGGCAACGCTTCGCCATGGGCGTTAAAGCCAGAGAAAGTGGCTTTAACAGGAGTAGAGTGAGTAAAGTGAGGGATTAATTATGCCGCAGTTAAAATGGTTCAGGAGAACCGTCCCCCTGAACCATAAAGCCCTTTCGCGTTTTTCGCGTATTAAAAACAGGCCCGCATTCCTAAGAATACAGACCTGTTTTTAGAGCCTAATTTAGATAACGCCTTCCAAATGCAGCATGAACTGAGCAATGGCCGTAGAAAAGACAAAGGTGCCTGTATAAACCGCCAAAGCTACAATGATAATGCGCCAGGACATCTTTTTGAAAATTTCCAAGTCCTTGCCGACACCCAAGCCTGCATAAGCCAAGATGGGCGTACAAAGAGCCAAAAAGTCAATTTTTCCGGTATAGAGAGTCACCTCTTTAGCCACAGGGGAAAGCTGCGAAGTCGAAAGCAGCGCCACCAGGGACACCCAGAAAACCATTGGCAGTTTTCCCGGCACCACTTTAGCCAAAATCATACCCGCTACCGTAATCACCAGCAATATTCCATATCCAATCAAGGAATCCCCAAAGGGCTGCTTGTAGCCGATCATGTTTCCCACAACGGTAATCAGACCGAACAGAACCATAACGGCAATTGTTTCCTGCAAACGCATCATGAGGACTTTCCTCCCTTCGGAGACAAGATAGGCGACAAAACGCGATAGAGATAGTTTGTCACCGGCAAGGAAATGAAGAGACAGAAGTAAATGCCCACGATGGTCGTTAACAAGTTAGCAGCACCGGCATACATCAAAATTTCGTTCGCCATTTCCGGATGCACGGCTTTTAGCGCCCCCGACGCAGCCGCCATCATGCTCCCCGAACCAACGCCCGCGCCCATAGCCAGCGCAAAGGGATGAAATATTTGCAACGCAGCTAAATAGCCCGCTAAAAGGCCCAGCCAAACCGCCCCGAAGACGGTGCCGCAAATGTACACAGACATAACGCCGCGGCCTTCCGGTGAATCCAAACCGTATTTTTCAGCAATAATAGCGATATTAGGCTCGCGGTCAATAGAAAACGTAGCGCCTACGGCCTCACGTCCCAAACCAAGGAACAACGCCAACGGCAGGCCCAGCACTACCGTCCCTAAGAAGTGCCCCAGTTCCTGAATGGACAAAGTCCAGCCGGATTGAGCCAGTTTCGCCACAGAAGGTCCAATAATAACCCCCAGTTTAGTAACTAACAGCAAAGTCACAACCGTCAGCACCTGCGAAGCTACGCCCATTTCCGGCAATTTCATAACCTTCAGTTTAGGCCAGCTGATAAACGCGCCTAGAATCATAGCGTATAACATAGGTAAAAATAAGAGCACCCCTGGTCCCAGAGGAATTTTGTGCGTTCCGATGCCCTCGCAGACCACAACGAGAAGCAACGCCAACGCATGCACTTTCCAAGACGTCAAAACCTTCAAGATTCTCCGCCCCCTTTCACGTATTGCAAATTATGGTATCACTATCTATTTACCGCGTCAAACTGAGAAAGAAAGAAAATACATCTATTTTCCCTTCTCTTGTTTGTTATTCGCCAATAACCACCTTTTTTCGCCACTTGTTCTCCTTGCATAGGAGCTTTATACTTAAGGAGTATTAATTACGTCTACTTCTTTTAACATGATGTTAAAAAGGGCCAAGAAGCAACGCAAGGAGTGTTCACCATGACTAAAGAGGAATGCAAACAGCGAGTCACCGCCGCCATTCAGGCGCATAAGGAAGAAATATTCTCCCTAGCCGAGTCGGTCTTCTGCGAGCCGGAGTTAGGCTTCAAAGAAACTAAAACTGCCGCTAAAATTGCCGCTGTGTTTGAAAAGCACAAGATCCCCTCCGAACAAGGCCTAGCCCTAACAGGTGTTAAGGGCCGCCTCAAAGGCCGCAGCAGCGGCCGCACCATTGCCGTACTTGGCGAGCTGGATGCGGTCATCTGCCATGAGCATCCGGCGGCTTCCTCGGAAACCGGCGCCGCTCACGCCTGCGGTCATCATGCGCAGCTTGCAGCCATGGCCGCCTGCGCCATCGGCTTGGCCGAGTCCGGCGTCATGCAGGAATTAGACGGCGATGTAGTCCCTTTTGCCGTACCTGCCGAAGAATATGTAGAAATCGAATACCGCAACCGCCTGCGCACCGAAGGAAAATTGGGCTTTCTGGCCGGCAAAGCGGAATTGATCCGCATCGGCGCTTTTGACGATATCGACATGTCCATGATGATGCATCTCTCCACGACTGGCGAAGGAGACCGCCTTATCCAAGTAGGCGGCACCAGTAACGGCTTTATCGGCAAGCTCATTCATTACAAAGGACGCGAAGCCCATGCCGCCGGCGCTCCTCACGAAGGCGTAAACGCCCTCAATGCAGCCATGTTGGCGATGATGGCCGTTCACGCCCAAAGGGAAACCTTCCGTGACGAAGACCATGTACGCTTTCATCCCATCATCACCAAAGGCGGCGACTTAGTCAATGTCGTGCCCTCGGACGTTCGCCTGGAAAGCTATGTCCGCGCGCGTACCGTTCCCGCCATTATCGACGCCAACGTTAAAATTGACCGAGCCTTGCAAGCTGGCGCCTTGGCCATCGGCGCCGATGTAGAAATCACCGACCTGCCAGGGTACCTTCCTTTAAGCAATGAAGCCTCCCTCAGCGCCTTGCTGCGAGAAAATGCCGCCGCTTTGGTTGGCTCCGACAAGGTGGAGGAACTGGATCATCACGCCGCCAGCACCGATATGGGGGATCTTTCCCATATCATGCCTGTCACCCACCCTTGGGTTGGCGGCGTTAGCGGCAACGCTCATACCCGAGACTTCTGCGTCTCCGATCCTGACATGGCTTATCTGGTTTCCGCGCAAGCCATGGCTCACACCATTATTGACTTACTTTACGATCATGCCGCCGAAGCAGAAGCGATTCTCGCCGACTACACCCCACCCATGACTCGCGAAAGCTATGTGAAGTTTTGGGAAGACATCGCCGCGAAAAAATAAGAAGAAAAGACACAATCTCTTGAAAACCCCTTTCGCGTCTTTCGTGTATTTCGCGGTTCGTTATCAACGTCCCTACAATTTATTATCTAACCGCGAAAAGCACGAAATTACAAATCCTAGTGTCACGAAAAAACAGCGCTAAAGGCTAGCCCTTAGCGCTGTTTCCTTATGTCTCGGTTTGCAAAAAAACTTCCACCAGCTTCGGGTCAAACTGACTGCCTGCCAAGGACCGCAATTCTTCAATCGCTTCCGCCTTGCTCTTACCCTCGCGATAACTGCGCGGCCGCTGCATCGCGTCAAAGGCGTCAACAATAGCAATCATTCGGCTTAAAAGCGGAATATCCTCTCCCGCAAGGCCGTCCGGATAGCCGCTCCCATCCCAGCATTCATGATGATGCCGAATCGCTTCCGCTAAATCCATCAACTCCGGCAATTGCTGCGCCATACGCCCTCCAATTTCGGCATGTTTACGGATTTCTTTCCATTCGCTAGGCGAAAGCAGCTCTCGCTTATTTAGGATTTCCATAGAAATAGCAACTTTGCCCAGATCATGGTAGCATCCCAAGCGTCGCAGGCGTTCAAATTCCGGTTCCGCCAACCCTATGGCCGCTCCCAGCCTCTGCAGTTTTACCGCAACTTCCTCCATATGTTCTGCTGCGATAGGTTCGCTGATACGTAATGTTTTTTCGAACAACCGCAACATCCCTTGCCGGGTCTGATTGCGTTGGCGGCTTTTCGAGCTGTACATCGCATCATCGGCTTCTCGAAACATAGTCTCCAATGGCAAGAACGCCTCATGCCGCCAAGACCAGCCGCACGAAATGAACAGCGGCAACGCCAGAACTCGTTCGTTATGCTCTTTAATAACACTAGCAATGCGCTGTTGCACGCCTGCAATGCCATTCTCTTCCATATCCGGCAGAAAAGCCACAAACTCATCACCGCCGATGCGAAACAATAAATCCTGCTCACGCAGACTGCGCCGCAGCACCCAGGCAGCCGCCCGCAGCAGATCGTCGCCGGCCGCATGCCCCAGCGTATCATTGACCAGCTTTAGGCCATCCACATCGCACACAAGTACGGCCAAGGGCCCTCTGCCTTCTTTCTTTAAGCGCTCCATTTCATATTCGAAGAAGAAACGGTTGTACAAACCAGTCAGTTGATCATGGAAGCTGGCGCGGCGTAACTTCTGTTCAAATTCTTTGCGCTCGCTTACATCGCGCACAATAAAAGCTACCACATCCTGCAGTTCTCCCGATAATTGCTGTACGCTGACTTCTACAAAAAAGAGGCTGTCATCACTGCGACGATGCACCTCTTCAACAACCGGCTTCGTCAAGTTCCTCCGAATCTTGTCCCAAGCCAACACGTCCTGGCGCACCGGATACAAATCGTGCAGACTGCCGGTCAGCAACTCTTGCCGGGTCTTGCCGTAGGCCACCTCCGCCGCTTTGTTGACTTCAATAATCTGCTGATCCGACATCCGTACAAACAAAATAATATCGGTTGCATTCTCCGACAACAAACGGTATTTTTGCAGCAATTGTTCCGCTTCCGAAGAAAGGCGGTGAAATTCCTGCAAAAGCTCCATTTGCTGCTGAATCACGCCAGTCATAATGTTAAAAGAATCGCAAAGAGAATGCAGTTCCCTAGGCACAAAGCCTCCTGCTTGCAGCTCCACAGGCTGCGTATACTCTCCCGCCTGCACTCGCTTTGCCCCTTGAACTAGCGCTTGCACTGGTCTTTCCAGGGTTTTGGAAAAGTACCAAATTAAAAATCCAGATAAAAAAAGCACCCCTGTTATCACCAATAATACCCATTGCAAAAACTCGTTTATTGGCTTTACCACGCCGCTCCAGGGGATTTCGTTAACAACCAGCCACCCGCCTGGTTCTGCTTTCTGGTAAGCTTGCAGATACTCTTCCTCGCCCCGTTGATAACGCCGAACGCCTTCCCCGCTGGTCCGCATGGTTTCAAAAAAGCTGCTGTTTTTCCAACCTTCCGCTGGCTCTATAGCGCTCGATAAAACCAGATTGTTAGCTGATACTAGATATAAATCGCCTGACATAACAGGTTGAACCTTCTTCAGCATAGACACGATGGAATCCGCATACACTACTACAAGCACCATTCCGCCAAAGGTCCCTTGCGCTTGCACGGGATGAGAAAACACGACTACCTGCCGCTCCAATGCTTGACTGCTCAATAAGCCGGAAACAAACGGCCGCCCTTTCCTCGCCTCCTGGAAATAGGCCCGCTCCCCAACGTACAACTGTTGTGCCGGTTTTATGCCGCTAGTAAACTTTCCAAAGCCGTCATCGCCAATAAAAACAACATCTAATTCCTCCTGCGAGGAAGCCTTGATCGCCAAGGCCTGTTCTTTGAACAAAGCCCAGTTCTGTGTTTGAGCCGCCTTGCCCAAAGCCAAATAAGCTGCCAGTTCTGTGTAATGCTGTTGCCAATTCCTCAAAAATTGATTTTGCAACACTACGGCTTGTTGTAAATTTCGCACGCTGCTTTCACGAAGATGATCGACTTCATGCCAAATAAATACCCCAGTCAAAGCAAGGGAACTGCACAGCAGCAGCATTAGACCAAACAATCCCATTTGCTGCCTAATGGTTCTTTGCATTCCAAACCGCACAGTCCGCCCTCCCTTCTCAATTCCCATTATTATTATAATCTTATACAGGGTAAATTCTTTTTTTTACTGAAAATACCTTCTATACGCCCTATTTTGCGGTACGGCATTTGTGTTTTTCCCTAAAAAGGGTATATAATGGAGCCACACTAAATGAGATTCGCTGCAGATTTACCTGCAACAAAATAGATTGGACAGCATCGGGTAAGTATCTCTTTGCTGATTTTTCGAGGAGGTCGCTATGGCTCGTCAACTTTCTCTGCCCATCAATCGCCAACCGCTCAGCGAGCAGGTTTACCATCAAATTAAAAAATTGATACTCACCGGGCAATTAGAACAAGGAACTCGCCTGACTGAGAAAACCCTGGCCCAAGACCTAGGTATCAGTCCCACTCCCGTACGCGAGTCTTTGCGCCGCTTATACGCCGATGGCCTGGTGGAGCTGCAGCCTTATAAAGGCGTTATTGTTCGCTCTGTTAAACCCGAAGAGGTCTTGGAAGCGTTTGCCTGCCGGGAAGCTTTGGAAGGGTTGGCTGGCGCCTCGGCTGCAAAAGCGATTGATGCCGAGGGCATTGAACGTCTGCGAGACATCCTGGCCCGGACATTACAAGAAGAATCCCGGGATGCGTTAGTTAAGTTAAACGAAGAATTCCACCAGGTGATTCTGGAGTACGCTCAAAATCGCCGGCTCACTCTCTTATTGGATACCTTACAGGACATCATTCGCTTCCGGCGTCAATTGGCCGCCTATAATCCAGAGTACAAGGGTTCGATTTATCGCCAGCACAGCGCCATCGCCGATGCCCTGGAGGAAAAGGACAGCGCAAAAGCTTCCCGCCTTTTGCAAGAACACATTCAAGACAGCGCCGCTTCTTTTGCCCAAGAAATCCATGGCAATAAAAAATCCAGCAACTAAACAAAACTTTTTAAAGCACGCCCGCAAGGCGTGCTTTTTTAACTTCTACTCTTGTATAGCAGGAAACGAGCCTTAAAGGCTCGTTTCCTGCTATACAAGAGAGATTTTTAAACAATAATAGAAACTCATTCGAGCCCTCATGTAACTCCTGTCCTCTTGTTCAATACATATTTACCTGTCGTACCCTCTTCGCCTTACTGAATGCCATGGGCAATGCGTTTGGCCGCCCGTCGCTCCACTTCTGCCGGATCCATTTTCACTCTGGCTACGCCGGTTTCCATGGCCGCCTGAGCCACCGCCCTAGCTACCGCAGGCGCTACCCGTTTATCAAACGCATTGGGAACCACATAATCTTCCCGCAGCTCTTCCTCTTTGACCAAATCCGCAATCGCGTATACAGCGGCCAATTTCATCGCATCGTTAATGCGGCGGGCGCGCACATCAATAGCGCCGCGGAAAATGCCAGGGAATACGCTGACATTGTTTACTTGGTTCGGCGCGTCCGAGCGGCCAGTACCGACTACTTTAACCCCAGCAGCCTTGGCTTCCTCATAGCCGATTTCCGGCTGGGGATTGCACAAGGAGAAAACGATAGCGTCTTTAGCCATTTGGGCAATCAGCTCCGGGGTAAAAGCGCCAGGCGCCGATACGCCGATCAATACATCCGCCCCTTCAATGACCTCCGCCAATTTACCTTGGCGGCATTCTTTGTTGGTGCGCCCTAAGAGCGTCTCCTGCATGGCATCTACTCGGGTTTTATCCATGCCTTGATACATAGCGCCTTTTGAGTTCAACATGGTTACATCGGTTGCCCCTGCTTGCAATAGCAGACGGACAATGGCTGTTCCCGCCGCCCCGGCGCCATTAACCAAAACACGAACCTTCGCCATTTCCTTGCCTACCAGGCGCAACGCCCCGACAACTGCGGAAACCGCAGCAATCGCCGTCCCATGCTGATCGTCATGAAATACAGGAATATCCATCATTTCCTGCAAGCGCGCTTCCACTTCATAGCATTTCGGCGATTCGATATCTTCTAAATTAATACCCGCAAAAGAGGGCTCTAAATATTTGACAGTCTGCACCAACTGCTCCGTATCGGTCGTGCCCAGACAAACCGGCACGGCATCCACGTCTCCAAACACCTTGTACAAGACCGCTTTTCCTTCCATGACCGGCAGCGCCGCTTCCGGACCGATATTACCAAGGCCCAGCACCCGAGTGCCGTCGCTGACAACCGCCACCATGTTGCCTCTACAGGTGTACTCAAAAGACAAGTCTTTGTCGCCGTTGATTTCCTTGCAGGGCTCCGCCACTCCGGGAGTATAGGCCAAGCTCAGATCATAACCATCTTTCAATTCTACTTTATTGGTCATTTCCAATTTACCATTATTTTCACGATGGAAAAGCAAAGCTTCTTCTCTCAAACTCATATTGTTTCCTCCTTGTTTTTGCACACCGTATCTTGTATACGGAAATACTTTAAAAAAACACGTTGCATCGCTGCATCGTGTTTTTAGTATACGCCTCATCACAAAATAAAACAACCTTATTTGTCTGAATTTTTAAAAAACATCCTCTATTCTATAGAGTGTAGAATCGTCTTCTCAATCTCCCCGATGCCGCCACCGCAATAATAAAGCCGAAGCCAAAGCGGTCAGCGGAATGGCCCAAATCAAGCCGACGCTGCCTGTCATCGCCCTGGCAAATTCCGTAACAACACCATTAAAGTTAATTACCTTTTCCACCAGCAGCTTAGGCTGCGCCGCCACGACCAACAGCAACGGCAAACCCGTTCCCAAATAGGCCAAAATCAGCGTATTCGACATGGCGCCCATAATATCTTTGCCCACATTCATACCGCTTTTAAACAGCTCTTGCCAAGAAAGTTCGGGACAGGCTTTGTCCATCTCCCACTGCGCCGACGCAACCGAAACAGCTACGTCAATCACAGCCCCCAAGGCGCCAATAATCATGCCGGCAAAAAGAATGCCGTGAATATCGATCTGCTTGGCAAAATGCAGTTTTAGAGCCACCGCTTCTTCCGTCTCCATGCCTGTCAAATAGAGCCAATCGATAGCTCCCCAAGACAATAAGGCTGCCACTAACACGCCTCCAAGGGTCCCAAAAAAAGCCGCTAAGGACTTCAAATTCCAACCGCTCACAAATAACAGGGTAATCGCCCCGGCTGCTATGCAAAACCCAATTACCAGTAAATAGATATTCACTCCCGGCAACAATAGATTGGGCACCAACCACGCCCAGAGCAAATATAGCGTAATGCCGATAACACCCAGCGACTTAACGCCCACCCAGCCTGCCAAAAGAACCAGGCTGAGCACAAACAAGCCTAAGAGTACGTACTGAAACAGGCTGCGATCGTAATCGCTGATATGATAGCTGCGCTTTCCCTGGAATTCTTCCACTGACAAAAGCACCTTGTCCCCGGTATGTACCGGAATATCAAACTGCGTCTGTCCCGAAAAGGCATTATAAACTTCCACCGTTTTGCCGCTTTCCGGACCGGTAGTGATTTCCACCTGCACCATTTGGCCTTTTTTCAAAACTAATTTGTTGTTTTCGCCGGTAGGCTGCAAGTCTACCGCCTGCCGGACTACGCCATGCTGTAAATCCTCCGTAGGTAAAGCCGGCGCCGCCAAAGCCGGCAGTTGCCACAAGACACAGAAAAGTAACGCCAAACAAAAAATTTTATTTCTCATTCCTCTTCCTCCTTCCGAGAGTCGGTAACTTCTTTTCGTCACTCATACTTTCTTCATATTTCTTATGGTATCACAAAAACACCAAAAGAAAACATAACAAATCCGGCAAGACGCTAGCCGTCCTGCCGGATTTGCAAGTTAATCAAAGCACGTTATTACGATGCGATAAAATCCTTAGTAAAAGAAGAAGAACGTTGCCGCCACATTAACAATCAACGCGCCCGCCATAGGAATGGCCGTGCGTTTCACAACCTCTACAGGCGGCAAATTGGCCATGCCGGACACAACGACAATAACCGCAGTAATGGGTGAAACCGCTCGGGCGATACTGGCGGCAAAATGCATAGGCAGCAGCATCAGCACCGGCGCTACGGACATTTTAGCTGCTACCACCGGCGTAAGCGAGGCAAAAGCGAAAAACGGCGCATTGCCGGAGCCCATAACAACCGAGGAAACCGCTATAATTCCCACCATGACGATAATCATCCCGGCAGCGCCCATGCCGCTGCTTTGGGCGCCGTTGATAATGGCGTCAATAGCGCCAACCGTGCGCAGACCATGAGCAAAAGTTTCACCCGCCACAATCAAGGTGACTACATTAGCCAGCTGCATCCCCATACCGTCAAAAAACACTTGAATATCCTGAAATACTTTTTTGCCGTCCCAGGACCGCAAATACTCAATAACCATGGTCAAAAACAAGCTAATCAGCATCGCTTTGACGATATCCATCTTGACGCCTTTAATCAACAAGTCGCTAAATACCAAAATCAAAATCAAAGGTACTGTAGGCAATACTGCATAATACAGCGGCGGCAAGGGTTTTTCTTCTTCCTGGCGTGCACTTGACAATAAAGACGCGCTTTCCGCCGTATGGCCTTCCTTTTTATCCAGCCATTTCTGCACGGAATAATGCAGCACCGCCACTACCGCCATGACGCAGAGCGCCACCGGTATCTGATACTGCGTCCAATAGGTCGTAATATCCAGCCCCGCCGTTGTGGCGGAAAGAATACTTCCCGTATCCGCCGGACTCCAATCCAAACACATCGTCGTGCCGATTACCGCAGTCGCGGAAACGCGGCTGACTCCTAAGCTGACCAAAATAGGGAACATCGTTACCATCAGCAGCATACCTAAGCCGGAGGCGCTGTTAATGAACAAACCCAAAAATTGCCCGATAATAAAGGCCGCCGCCAATACCACATACGGCGCCTTGAGAACCCCTAACGGTTTAATCGCAATTTTCACCAGCACCCGGCTGGCTCCAATATGTTCCATATAGCGGGCAAAGCCGCCTACTGCCATAATGCTGAGTCCCAGACCCGCCGCTCGGGAGCTGAGAGTTTTGCGGATAAACTCAAACATGTCAAAGGGGACAAAACCAGTTGCCTCTTTAGCCGGCAGAATGGTCCCCACCCCCAGCATCACTGCCCCGGCCATTAATACCATGCCGCCAAAAAACAATACCGGCTGCGGCTTGTACTTCTTGACGATCATATAGCCGACCCAAATGGTCATGACCAACGCCAATAACAATGCCATAATTACCACGTATAAAAACCTCCTTGTTTATTTCAGTATTTCGCTCCTGCCGCTTACGCACTTTCTCGGAAATTCGCTGTTCTTGCTAAATTTCCTTCTTAGGCTATTTTTCCGCAAAACCGCTGATTTCCATACACATTCCTGCCACAAAAGACATTTTTCAGTCACGCGCATGCATTTTTCTTCGCCTTTTTCGAAAACATTCATTTTTCCCTTTTTCTTGCAAAGACCGTCTTCTGCAAAAGAAAAAAATACCGTCTTCACAAGAAAGCCCTTGCAACTATTTTTTTACTAAGAAAAACCGCTGCGCGGCGCTTTGAGGGGAACTTCACACAGAACAGTGAAAATATGGAACAAGAGAACCGGAGTCGCGAGAGGGTTCGACTGAGTCGGCGGCGGCCGCGATTGTATTTGAGACTTTTATTGGAGCAAGACGGTCCGCAGGGCGTAAAAGCTTATAAATTCTGGCGTAGTAAAAAAAGAAAACGCTCGGCTAAAAAGCCTGAGCGCTCTCTTTGGGTTCTTCCACTGCCACAATTCCAAAACGTTCCTCTAAAAATGCCAAAAAGCAATCCGTCAGTACCGGATCAAACTGTCCGCCCCGGCACCGAAGAAGTTCTCGCAAACAAGATGGTATTTCTACTGGTTTTCGATAGCAGCGATGGGTAGTCATCGCGTCAAAGGTATCGCATAAAGCCAGCATCCGGCTATATAAGGGAATTTCTTTACCCTTCATTTGGTCTGGATAGCCGCGCCCGTCAAAACGCTCATGATGATGGCGAATAATATCGGCTACGCATTGCGATCCTTCTACTTGAAGCAGCAATGTTTCTCCCGCTTCTGCATGCTGGCGCATAATCGCAAACTCTTCGTCGCTTAAACGCCCCGTTTTCGTCAAAACTTCCGCCGGGACCGAAATCTTCCCCACATCATGTACCAACCCGACCAAGTAGGCTAAGGTAATTTCTTCCGAATTTAAGCCCATCTGCGTCGCCAAACCGGCCATCAATTCCCCCACATGTTCCGCATGCATTTCCGTATAGGGATCACAATAGTAGATTTGATGGCGAAAGGCTTCCATTTTTTCCATATTCACTTGTTCCAGCAGCCTTGCATGCCGAACTGCCTGCTTGGCTTTTGCCTTTTGCATATAAAAAGCTGCTCCTCTCTGGAAACCTTTTAAAATATGACCGGCACAAATGTCTTGCAGCGTCTCAGCTTCGCTTCGGAAGAACTTCCAGCCAATAGCCGTCCGGATCTTGAATAAAGTAGATCCCCATTTCTTTGTTTTCGTAGCAAATACAACCCATTTCCGTATGTAAAGCATGAGCCGCTTCAAAATCATCGGCTTCAAAGGCCAAGTGGATCTCGTTGTCGCCCAAATTATACGGTTCCGTACGGTCTTTCAACCAAGTAAGCTCCAGCAAATGCGGCGTTTGGCCGCCATCTCCCAAGTATACCAAGATAAAGCCCGGCCGCTCCTTGCGGCGGCTTTCCTTTAATCCTAATGCTTTCTGGTAAAACTCCATACTACGCTTTAGGTCTAAGACATTAATATTATTGTGAAGAAATTTAAATTTCATGGTTCTTCCTCCTGCTGATTATTCTCCCGCCAATTTATTGGCCAGGCCGTCCAGTTCCTGGGCCACTGCCAAGGCTTCCTGCACCGCCTCCGCAATGCCGGATACCGCCTGCGCCACTTGCGCCAAATTGCCGCTAATGCGCTGAATTTCCTCATAGGTCCTGTCGCTATCGGTTGCAACGGCTTTTAAAATCCCGTCAATCTTTTGAATGGATTCGGAGCTGCTAGTAGCCAATTTGCGTATTTCCTCAGCCACCACGCCAAAGCCTCGCCCTGCTTCGCCAACGCGAGCGGCTTCAATGGCCGCGTTCAACCCCAGCAAATTCGTCTGCCCGGCCACATTGCGAATCAACGCCAATACTTGGCCTGTATCTTGGGTTCGCTTCTGCGATTCTTGCGACATTTCCGCCAAGCCACGCGTCACCGCCGCCATCTCCTGGGTCTGCGCCGTCACTTCTTCGCTGGTGCTGGCTAAAAGATTAATGTTATCCATCAATTTGTTGGCCATATCCTTCAAGGCGTCTTGCCGAGCTACTGCAGTCTGAAAAGAAATCGCCCCTACCACCCGGCCCTCTTCCTTCACAGGCAGCGCCGTAGCAATAAAAGGAATTCCCCATATATCTTTCTCCTGCCGTCTGGCAATACGCTTTTGCTGCCGAATCGCATCCATTAATACCATGCCCTCGCGCAGAGGAGCCCCCGACGGAACCTTCAAATCCAACGTCCGCCCAGGGTTATAATAAATAACTTTTTCGCAATCACTGACGCTTAGTCCCACATCCGTATCAGCCATTGCCTCCCTAATTGTCGGCAATAAGGCAACCAGCTTTTCCAATATATCCGCCATTTTATCTTGCACCTTCCTGGCCAGACCGGGGCCTTCGTTTCCTTCTCTTCCTATTCGCAG
Source organism: Negativicutes bacterium (assembly GCA_009929485.1). Lineage (GTDB taxonomy): Bacteria > Bacillota > Negativicutes > Anaeromusales > Anaeromusaceae > Anaeromusa. The sequence goes on along the minus strand of SAAJ01000035.1, from coordinate 11,047 downwards.
CAATGCTTCCATTTTCCTGCTGCCTCCCCCTGAAATAGCGGAAAAACCATTCTCTTTTCTAACATCGCCAAGAGTAAAATCGCCCTTCACTATGCGGAGAAGGATTTTCGCAAACGAATGAGAACTCTTATTAAAATACTCTTTGCAAAGAAAGAAGGCGACAACCATGTATGACGTTTGTATTATCGGCGCCGGTGTCGTCGGCGCTAATATCGCCCGGGAATTATCTCGCTATCAACTCAATATCTGCGTCCTAGACCGTGAAGATGATGTCAGTTGCGGTTGTTCCAAAGCCAACAGCGGCATCGTACATGGAGGGTATTCCGATAAGCCAGGCACGTTGAAGGCCGAACTTTGCGTAAAGGGAAACCGCATGTATGCCCAGCTGGATGAAGAGCTGCATTTTGGGTACCGGGAAATCGGCTCCTATGTCCTGTCTTTTGATCAGGAAAGCTTAGCAACGCTGCGGCGTCTCTTCGAGCAGGGCCAGCAGAACGGCGTCGGCGGTCTGGAACTAATCGACGGCGAAGAAATGCGCCGCCGCGAACCCCATGTCAGCGCCGAAGTAACCGGCGCATTATATTGCGCTCAAGCAGGCGTTACTTCTCCTTATGAATTTGTCATTGCCTTAATGGAAAACGCCGTGGCTAACGGCGTAGAGCTCAAGCTCCGCCATGAAGTGCGGCAGTTGGAAAAACGATCTGATCATTTCCTTATTACCACTACCCAAGGAACGCTAAGCTCCCGCTATGTAATCAATGCCGCCGGCGCGCACAGCGACAACATTGCCGCCATGGCTGGCCTAACTGATTACCAGATCACCCCTCGCCGCGGCCAATACCTTCTTTTATCTAAAGCCCAGAACTACTTAGCAAATTCCGTCATCTTCCAAGTCCCCACCGCTCTTGGTAAAGGCATCCTGGTAACGCCTACGTACCACGGCAATCTTATGCTGGGTCCGAACGCCGAGGAAATCGATGATAAAAACGATGTCAGCACCGATGATGAAACACTGCGTTTCATCGCCCAAACAGCACGTCTATCGGTTCCTGGATTCGATATGCGCCAAGCCTTGACATCCTTTGCCGGCAATCGTCCGGTATCAAATCAAAAGGACTGGGTAATTGATGCCTCTCGCCTTCCCGGCCTAATCAACCTCATCGGCATTGACTCTCCTGGCTTGACCTCTTCCCCCGCCATCGCCTTAAAGGTAGTTACGCTGCTCCAAGATAGCGGCCTGCATCTAGAAGCAAACCCCCACTTCCAGGCGCAACGCGCCCCCATCATCCGCCCCAAAAGTGAAGACTTCCAGGGAACTACAACACATAGCGACCCCGCGCTTCATCTCATCTGTCGCTGTGAAAATGTTACGGAAGCGGAAATCCTGGACTGCTTCCGCCGTGGCCTTCCGGTTCTCTCCGTCGACGCCGTTAAGCGCCGCACCCGCGCAGGCATGGGCCTTTGCCAGGGAACGTTCTGCGGCCCCAGGGTCCGTGCGCTTCTAGCGCAGGAGCTGCAAATGAAAGAAGAAGACATCCCCCAACGCGGCCATTCTTCTACTTTAGCGGAACGAGCTCGTAAAACACAATTGAAGAAATTGTAAGGAGTTTTTTATTCATGAATCGTCGTTCCATTACTTGGCTGACTAGCGGCCATTTTTTTACCGACCTCAACCAAGGCGCTTTGCCTGCCTTGCTGCCGTTTCTCATGACGGAACACCAACTCAGTTACGCTGCGGCAGCTGGTTTAATGTTTGCCAACAGCTTGACTTCTTCGATTATCCAGCCGCTCTTCGGATTTTATGCTGACCGCCTGGACAGGCCCCGACTCATGCCGTGGGCCGTCCTCTTGGCCGGTCTAGGCTTAGCGCTCCTTGGGTGGGTAGACTCTTACGCTGCCATGTTCTTAGCGGTGGCCGTAAGCGGTATCGGCGTGGCCGCCTTCCATCCGGAAGCGGCGCGCCTAGCCAATCTGGCCGCGGGCGACAAAAAAGCCACCGGCATCGGTCTTTTCGGCATCGGTGGCAACGCTGGCTTTGCCGTCGGCCCTTTGCTTGGAACCTTCCTGGTCTTAGCTGGCGGCTTAAAAAGTACTGTCTTTTTTTTGATTCCAGCCCTTTGCGTCTGCTTTTTTCTACAGCAGCGCATGCGGCAATTCGGCAGCCTCAGCGTCAAAGCCGCCGCTGCCGCCGTGCAAAGCGCACCAGACAACTGGCCGGCCTTCGGCCGTTTGTCTATTGTCGTCATTTGCCGTTCCATTCTTTTCGCCGGCCTAAATACATTCATCCCGCTTTACTGGATTCATGTGCTGCTTCAAAGCCACACCGCCGGCAGCAGCGCCTTGACCGTCCTCTTCAGCATTGGCGTAATCGGCACTTTCTTTGGCGGCCGCTGGGCGGATCGCTATGGTTATCTGAAGGTTATCCGCACAGGGTATCTGCTGCTTATTCCAGTTCTCCTGCTCTTTGTTTCTACAGAAGAGCCCACTCTAGCCATGGCCTTGCTCATCCCTATTGGCCTGAGTCTTTTTGCGCCCTATAGCCCTACGGTCGTTCTCGGCCAAAAGTATCTGCCCCGACGTATGGGCTTTGCCTCAGGCGTCACCTTAGGCCTTGCAGTCAGCGTCGGCGGCATAGCGGCGCCAGGGCTGGGATGGCTTGCTGACCAGTACGGTCTTGCGTTTTCCTTCACCATCTTGACCGTACTGCCTGTCATTGCCGCGTTAGCCTCTTATTCACTGCCAAAACCTGCGGAATAACCATCATCATACAATACAGCTTCTTAAAGGCCCGCCCAACGTTAGACAGTAGCTTGTACTGGAAAACGTTGGGCGGGCCTTTAAGAAGCTCTTTTTACTTTTACCTTAGAAAAACCTCCGCAGAAAATTATTCTCCATAGGAACCAGTTGGATAAATACAAACAAATTATCAGGATAAAGTATGCCTTTATTTAATTTACATTTATTTTCAAACTTCTTTGCAAACTATTGTTTTTCTGTAACTTTACAAGTATACTCAATATTATTGCGTTAGTTTTCTTTTTGTATTCAAACAGTAGAGCTTTGTTTTTTCACTTGCAGTATCTTCATTTTTCTTCTTATACTACATCCTTTCTGTAATTCTCTCGGTTTTATTTATTTTTCTATTTATTTATTTTTATTTGTTATCGTTGACACTTTCTTTTTGTATACACTATCCTGTAAGCAAAGTTAAAAAAATACTACTTCGTTTTATATTTACCTGCAACGTTGCTCGCAAGACAGAGGAGGTATCCCGGTGAAAAGCTTTCAATCACAGGAGCAAACCCGGATAATAGCTATTGACAAGCAAAAATGCAAGGGCTGTGATTCCTGTAAACAATTCTGTCCCACACAGGCTATTGATGGAAAATATGGATCTGCTCATCGTATCGATTCCGAAAAATGCATTTTTTGCGGTCAATGCCTAGTTAATTGCCCTTTTGGAGCCCCTCAGGACACTATAGATCCCGTAGATTCTCTCATTGAAAAGCTAAAAGATAGCCGCACAACGGTTGTGGCAACGATCGCTCCCGCCGTACGCGTAGCCATCGGTGAAGAATTTGGCTTTGAGCCAGGCTCCTTGCTGACAGAAAAGCTCTATGGAGCGCTCAAAAAAGCTGGCTTTAAAATTTTAGACACTAACTTTACGGCCGATCAAACCATTTTAGAAGAAGGAAGCGAATTAGTGGCTAAAATCCGCCATTATCTATTAGGCGAACCAGCCGCTCACCATCTCGGGCCCCTGCCGCAGTTCACCTCCTGCTGTCCCGCGTGGATTCGTTACATAGAGTTGAATCACCCCAAACTATTGCCCAATCTCTCCAGCGCCAAATCTCCTATGATGATGGCTGGCGCCCTAGCCAAAACCTACGGGGCTAAAGAAATTTGGAAGACAGCGCCGGAATCAGTTTACGTCGTGGGCGTCATGCCTTGCACGGCGAAGAAGTTTGAAGCTTCGCGACCGGAATTTCACAGCGCCGCTGCGTACTGGCGCAAGCAAGGCAGCAGCGCTGATTATCCGGATATTGACACCGTGCTCACAACCCGTGATTTGGCCCGTCTGCTGCGCAAGCTGAACATCGACTTTCGCCAAACCGCCGACTTTACCGATGCTGATAATCCGTTAGCGCAGTATAGCGGCGCCGGTACTATTTTCGGCAACACCGGCGGCGTCATGGAAGCCGCCCTGCGTTCCGCTTACTACCTTATCACCGGCAAAGAACTGGCGAATTTGACCTTAACGCCTGTACGAGGACTCAATGGCGTCAAGGATGCCTCTATTACCATAACTGATGCCAAGACTGGTAAAGAGCTTACCTTGCGCGTGGCGGTTGTTCATGGCTTAAAAGAAAACATTGAGCCGCTTTTAGCGCAGGTAGAAGCCGGAACATCTCCCTATCATTTTATCGAAGTAATGAACTGTCCCGGCGGCTGCATTAACGGCGGCGGCCAGCCTATTTATCCCATGGGTACGTCTTGGATTGACAAATACAAGCCCATGCTGCCCTGGAATTAAGGAGGAGTAAGCTGTGGCCAAATACAATTATGTTGAAAAAGCCGTAAAAATCACACGACGGGAGTTTTTACAACTTACTGGCGTAGCCGGCGCTGTCCTCTGGACAGGCGCCTACATCACCACAGACTTAGTGCAAGACCGCACAAAATATATAAAAATGCGTACTCAAGGTCTTTATAAAGACGATGCCAAGGCCGCAGTGCGGCAAAGCCATAACAATGCCGCTTTGCAGGATATGTATGCACGGTTTGCGCAAAAACCGCTCAGTCCTTTGGCGGAAGATTTGTTCCACACCCATTATATTGATCGTACCAGGTTATCTTGATTTTTTAGGAGGTGCTTTTGGTGCAACAGGAACCTCGTATTTTACGCCATCCCCTAGCGTCTCGTATCTTCCATTGGTCTTTAATTCTCGGTTTTCTCCCGGCGGCCTTGAGCGGCTTTGTCATTTGGTGGAAACCGGAAGGCGAAGATTTTGTCAATCTAGCCATGCGCATCCATATTATCGGCGCTACCATTTTTACAGTCGCCTCTATTCTATTCACCATTCTAGCGACAGACCGTGTCGTTGCCTTCATTCGCCATATTTCCGAATGGACGATGCATGACGTACGCTGGCTGATGGTAGGCGGCGGCTATATGCACAAAATTGTTTTTAAAAAGGAAATCCCTGTCCCGCCTATGGATAAAATGAATTCCGGCCAAAAAAGCATGGGCGCCCTCATGCTCCACGGCGGCATTTTTCTCATGGTCAGCGGCTGGCTTTTGTATGCATTCTTGCCGATAACCCCCCGCGAAATCGCTTATTGGCTGGGCTTAGGGCACGAATGGATCGGTCTGCTTTTGGGAGTTTCTACGCTGGCTCACATTGGTTTAGGGATTTATAACCAGGCGGAATTTAAATCCATGTTCGGCGACGGCACCATTCCTTTGGCGGTAGCCGAAAAACACAGTCCTCTCTGGGTCGAACGCCATGTAGAACCGCTAGTCTCCGACGACGCTCCCCAGGAGCAGGCGCTCCAGGAGCAAAGCCTCGGTTAAAACGAAAGGCAGAGCGCAAAGATTGAACAATATCTTAACCCCCCTTTCACGTTTTTCGTGTATTTCGCGGTTCGTTTTATAAATCTAGTATAGTAAAAAAATGCCCTTATCAGCCTTCAAAGCTGACAAGGGCATTTTCATTTTATTATGCAGGCTCGCCGCCAATTAAGTCTAACAGTTCCTGGGTCTTGGCTTCCAGCAGCGCCGCATCGCTTCTTGTTTCCACATTGAGACGCAGCACCGGCTCCGTATTGGACATGCGCACATTGAAGCGCCACTTCTCATATTCAATGCTAATGCCGTCAGTGTAGTCCACTTGGGCTTCGCCAACTGCATAGGCGCTTTCAATACGACTAATGACTTCCTTGCCGTCCGCCACTCGCCGATTGATTTCACCGCTGCAGGGAAATTTTGCCACTCGCTCCGCCACCAGCGCGGATAACGGCTTACCTGTGAGGCACATACTCTCCACCACCAGCAGCCAAGGAATCATGCCGCTGTCGCAGTACGCAAAGTCTCTGAAATAATGATGCGCTGACATTTCACCGCCATAGACGGCGTCTTCTGAGCGCATGCGCTCTTTGATAAAAGCATGGCCGCTCTTGGAAAGCACCGGCACGCCGCCCAAAGCTTCCGTCATTTCCACAGTGTTCCAAGTCAAGCGGGGGTCATGAATGATTTTAGCCCCTGGATTCTTGCGCAAGAAAGCTTCCGCCAAAAAGCCCACCATATAGTAGCCTTCAATAAACGCGCCTGTCTCGTCAAATAAAAAGCAGCGGTCAAAATCGCCGTCCCAAGCAACGCCCAAATCCGCCTTATGCTCCCGTACTACCGCCGCCGTCGCCTCACGATTTTCTATCAACAAAGGGTTCGGAATACCATTAGGAAAATTGCCGTCCGGGCGATGGTTTACCTTGATGAACTGCAAGGGCAGCCAAGTCTCCAACGCATCCAAAACAGGACCAGCGCAGCCGTTGCCGGCATTCACTACCACTTTGAGCGGTTTTAGCTTCATGCGGTTGATATACGTCAAAAGATGCCGGATATACGACTCCATAATCAGCCTGGGCATAATAAACCCTTTGCTTTTCCCCGGCTCCACTTCATGCTTCCATTCTTCTTCGGTAGCGCGCTGCGCAATTTCCTTAAGCCCCGTATCGCCGGAAATGGGACGCGATTCTTTGCGCACCAGCTTCAGGCCATTGTAGTCCATCGGGTTATGACTGGCGGTCACCATGATGCCGCCGTCCGCCTTAAGATGCGACGTCGCAAAATATACCATTTCCGTGCCGCACAAACCGATATTCAGCACCTCGCAGCCGCCGTCGCTGAGTCCTTCGCAGACAGCTTGCGTCAGTTTTTCGCTGGACAAGCGCACATCGCGCCCTACTACCACTTTTTCCGCTGCATACATTTGCGCAAAAACTCGGCCCACGCGGTACGCCAGCTCCTCGTTCAATTCCTCCGGCACCCGCCCCCGGATGTCATAAGCCTTGAAGGCTGCTTTCGTCAAATTCATGCCTAGTCCTCCTTTTTTATAGTTAGCCTTGTTCAGGCCCTGCCGTAAACGTCTTCAAAACGGACAATATCATCCTCGCCCAAGTAGCTGCCGTTTTGCACTTCAATAATTGCCAGCGGGATCCGCCCTGGATTCTCCAGACGATGTTTGGTGCTTTGAGGCACGAAAATACTTTCATTCTCATGCACCATGCGCACCTCTTCACCCACCGTGACCCTGGCGGTGCCTCCTGTAACAATCCAATGCTCGCTGCGGTGATAATGCATTTGCAGACTCAAGCAACCGCCGGGATTGACTACAATTCGCTTCATTTTGTAACCGGGGCCTTCCCCTAAAACCGTATAGCTGCCCCAAGGACGGTAAACGGTGGTATGCTCCTCCGCTTCCTTGCGGCCCAAGCTTTTGAGCTCCGTCACCAAGTCCTTCACCTTCTGCGACTCGCCCTTGCCTGCCACCAAGATCACATCGTCGGTTTCTACTACCAACACATCCTCCAGGCCAATCCCGGCAATCAGACGGCTGCGTCCTAAAAGCAGCGAATTTTTACAATCCAGCGCCATACAGTCTCCGGCTATGGCGTTGCCGTCGCCGTCCTTCGGAAGCACATCGTAAATCGCATCCCATGAGCCAATATCATTCCAATAGCCGCCAAACGGAATGGTCAGCACCTGCGTTGATTTCTCCGCTACGGCATAGTCAATAGAGATATCCGGCATCTCTGCAAAGCGTTCACGCAGCGACTCAAGATCAAGCGCTAAAAGCTCGGCAATATCCGGCTGATGCGCTGCAAGCTCTTGCCGCATCGTACCCATCGAAAAGGCAAACATGCCGGAGTTCCAATAGTAATTTCCTGCTTCCAGATACTCCTGGGCCGTTTTTTCATCCGGTTTTTCTTTGAAGGATTCTACACGAAAACCGCCGTCGCAAGGCGTACCCGCCTGAATATATCCATAGCCGGTTTCCGCCTTGGCCGGTCGAACGCCAAAGGTTACCAGGTGGCCCAGTTTGGCCGCCTTCACACCCTCCTTCGCCGCCTGCTGAAAGGACTCCGGCGGGCGAATAATGTGATCCGCAGGACAAACAAGCAACACTTCATCGTCTCCGGCGTTCAACTCTTCCCGGCAATAGGCCATCGCCAGCGCGATTGCTGGCGCGGTATTGCGAGGCACCGGTTCAGTCACAATGTGAGCCTTAGGCGCGCCGCAGATGGCCAATTCCGTTTTAACATGATGCAGTTGTTCTTGATTGGTCACTACCAAAATGTCTTCCTGCTTAACAATCCCCTTTAGCCTTCCGACAGCTTGGCACAGCAAAGATTTGTCCGTGCCCAACGATAAAAATTGTTTGGGCATGGTTTTGCGGGATAACGGAAACAGCCGAGTCCCGCCGCCACCAGCTAGAATTACCATTTTCATATAACAAGAAGTCTCCTTCCACAATTGTCCAATAATTGTATCTGAGTTTATTCTTTTCTGCGCCAGCCGCGGTAATTCCTTCCCGCCACGCAATTTGCCAGTCATGCTCCTGAGCCTAAATTTCAAAGCAACTGTACAAACAAACTCATCGTCCCGCCGCACACCATGCCTTCATCAGCCGCCACAGCATTCAGCATTTCTATCGTATATACATGCGACTTCCCGGTCTGCAACGCCAAAAGCGCCTGCTGTTTCGCCTCGGCTTCGGCGCAGCCGCCGCCAATAGTTCCTTGCACGGCGCCATCGGGCAGCACCAGCATCTGACTACCGGCCTTGCGAGGCGTCGAGCCTTTGGTTTCGATAATTGTCACCAAAGCGACCGCTTGTCCTCTTTTTTGAAACTCACAAATTTTTTTCAGCAGCGTTGCGTCCATGCCAAACCTCCTGTGCCAATCGCAGCGACTGAGCGTTTTTCTTTTGTAAGACCCCCAAAATTTCCGCCGCAATGCTAAGTGCGATTTCCCCAGGCGTTTGCGCTCCCAAGTCCAAGCCGATCGGCGCCTGAATCCTCGCCATCCACTTCTCTGAGACGCCTTCGTCCGCCAATTGCCGAAAGAGAGCCGCTACACGACGGCGGCTGCCCAGCATGCCCATATAAGCAGGCGTCGTCCCCTTCAAAAGTTGCAAACACAAAAGATCATGCTGGTGTCCTCGCGTAGCCAGAACTACAGCGGTTTGCGCATCAATACGCTCCGCCAGTTGCAGCGTTGCCTTGGCAAAATCCTGGCACATGATTTCCGTTCCAGCGGGGAACCAGGCCGCCGTGGCAAACTCCGGGCGGTCATCGACAACAATCAGCTCAAAATCTAATAGGCTCAGCATCTGCGCCAAAGCCCGACTGATATGACCGGCTCCAAAAATAATCGCCTTGCGAGCCGGCAGCAAACGGTCCCAGAAAATCTGACCGCAGCCGCCGGTATCATGCTCCAGATGCAACAATTTCGGCCCCTGCCAGCTTTGTTCTCGAATATACGCTACTGCTTTTTCTGTAAAGTCTTGGCGCCAAAGAACTCCGTCTTGCCGGCCATCTTGATGCAATAACAGCATTCGCCCCCCAGCCGCATCTTCGGGACAAGCCACTAACGTTAACACGTCAATCACTTCGCCATTTTGCGCCGCTCGGGCCAAAATTTCATAACAACCCATCGTTTTTCCCCAAATATAACAACGCTTCCACTACACCGCCGCCCACAGCGCGGGCTTTGTCGGAAATGCTAAAACAATGCTCCCTCCGACAGCGAGGGTCGACATCCGCTACCTTCATACCTGCGTCAACCTGCAGCCCCTCATGCAGCAAGCCGCGCAGCACTCCGGCAATTTGAGTACAAACCGGCTCTTCCCCCGCATAGGCTACCGCTTCCCCTACGCACACCGTATCACCAATCGCCCGTACACAGCGGAACAGTCCCGCCGCGGGCGCACGCAGCACCCGTTCTTGCGTATAGCCGCCAATCGCTCCTGGAACGCCTGTATTGGGAGCGGCCGCCCCCTTCAGGATCACTCTGCCCAAATCATGGCCGCGGTTTGTTTCAACTACAACATGCACATCCTGCTGCGCGGTGAACCCTGGACCTACGCCGACGACAAGTTTCGCCTGCTCTCTATAGGTACCAGTATTTCGTTTTGCCAAGGTCGCATCCACCAACGCCCAAGGGCGCAAGGTACGCCACAATGCCCCTTCCGCATCGACTACCACTGGAATAATGCCTCTTGCAGCTACCGCCGTCGCCTCCGCAGCGCTGCTCAAAACAGCTTCGACGCCCTCTACCGTGCAGCGTCCTTCATATACAGCCTGTGCAAAAGCCACCGTCCGCCGAATGACAGTAGGCTGGGGCAACTCGCTGATCACTACGGAAAAACCGCAGCGTAACAACCGGTGGGCGATGCCGCTGGCCAAATCGCCGCCACCTTTTACCAATACTAGCTTTTTCATGATGTATCTCCTAACTGCACTGACGCAAAGAATAAGGTTTTGAACAAAAGTGAATGAAATAGAGCGAAGGATAGAGATTGAACAAGAGTCGCGGCGAGAACCTGAGAACCCGCATGAGGGTTACGGCGGTGGCCATTGCATTTGAGACTTTTGTTGGAGCAAGACGCTCCGCAGGACGAAAAAGCCGGTTAAGGCGGATCACAGTTTCGCCTGTTTGAGCGCAGCGAGTTAAGAAACTGCCGACTTAAACAGCTTTTTCGAGGCGCGCGCAAACCTTGTCTCAAATCCAAGGGTGCCGCCCGATCTATGCAAAGACGCTAGCATTCAGCTGGATTTTTCAGTCTCACAGCCTGTAAAAAAAGAGGCTGCTCCTTTGCCAGGAACAACCTCCTTCATGTTAAATGTACAAGATTGATTGTATTATATAGCATTCTTGCTTTCTTTTCAACTCAACTTTCGCAGCAGGAAATTGGGAAATAAGCCTTGATGTAATTGGGCAAGGCCGCCATCCAGTTGTATAGTTGCTTTTCGATGAAAGCAGAAAG
>SAAJ01000005.1 GCA_009929485.1 Negativicutes bacterium | reverse complement strand
TCCCTTGAAAATCTTTTATCCTATAAAGCCCTGGAATACGATATCCAACTCGAACTTTTGCAGCGCAACAAGAGCAATCTGCTTATAAAAATAGAGCAGTTAAAGCAAGTCAAGGCGCTCCACAATAATTGCATGACTCTGGAGCCTTGCGCAGAAGAATATTTTGTAGCCGATACGCTTCCAGCAGAACCTTATTCGACAAAAGAGCAAATCAAACGCATCGCCGCGCACAATCTTCCTTTTGCGGCTAGCGAAATTCTCAATGAATATCCTATGGGCTATATCGTTTTACAACAAGATTTATCCCACCCTCATCCCCCTATTTCTTGCATCTTCACCCGCGTCTCACACCCTGATGAATATGTGCAGGTACAAGTCAAGCCCCAAGGGCTCTATGTCAAACTCATCACTGCTGACGGCTATCATAGCCAATACGCAAAGGCGCTGCAAAAAATGCTCGCTTTTATTCATCGAAATGACTTAAAGGTTAAGGGCGATGCCTATATCAACCAACTTCGAAATTATTGGGCTACTTCAGACCCTGCCGAATACATTACGCAAATTGAAATTCCTGTTACCTATAAAAATAGTTAAGCGGCCTCAAAGAGGCCGCTTAACTATTTTACTTTTCCTTGTGACAATGACCTTCGCCTTTAGATTCCAGCACCTGGCGGAAAATCTCATGCGCCTCTTCCGAAGACTTGCCGTTTTCTAGCGCTTTTTTAGCATGCGCCACAGCGGCATGGTATTTTTTATGAGCGCCATCGCTGCTGGCCGGCAAATCGTTTACATCATAGCTCATGATTTTCTTGAACATTTCATGGATTTCTTCTGAAGACTTGCCAGCTGCTTTGGCCGCCTCAACGTGCTTCATCGCCATTTTGTACCGATACTCGGCATGGGGAGTTTTGGGAAGTTCGTACTTAGGATGTGCCATGTAGATCACCTCGTCAATTTATTTTGGCCTTAACTCTTTGCCTACCTTGAGAATAAGGTATATTCCCAGGATAGAGTCAACAGTACATCTAATATCCTTTTATAAAACTTTCTTCTTTTAGGTCAAACAGATCACCATAAGCAGCATTAGCGATTTTCATGATGGCCCACACGCAATTCTGATGTGACGCATAGAGATATTTATCCAAAAAATAAACAGCCTGTTTAGTTTGTATTGCTTTTAGGGATCGAAACGCTGGATCATCTAAAAACTCATCTTTGTAAGAGCTAGAATTCCCATGCTTTAGCTCCCATGATTGCGATAAAAGAAAAAAATCAGGATTCGCTTTCACCATTACTTCTTTTCCAATAATCTGCCCATTATTGATTCCAATTTCCGCCACTGCATTTTTCACTCCCGCGTAATGACACATATCATCGAACATGCAACCTTTACCCCCGTAAGTATGATTCATCTTTGATACAAGCACACAGCTTTTAGGCGGTACTTTATAAGACTTCACAACGTGATCCACACGTTCTAACTGTCCATCCATTTCTTCAATAACTTTTGCACCATTTACCGGTTCCCCAAGAACTCGAGCCAAAGAATGAATATTGTCTTTTATCTCGTTCACTGAGTTGGCTGCTTTTACAACAAATACAGGAATACCCATCTCTCGGAAACTTTGTACTTTTTCTGCACCTGTAGTTTCGCGCGCTATAATCAAATCCGGCTGCAACGACACAACTTTTTCTAAGGAAATTTCTTGCATACGCTGCTGGATAGGCTCCGCTTCCTGCACCATATACGAAACATTCGGATCAAAGGCGGTCTGAGAAATGGCAGCCATTCGCTGAGGCGGCACAATCCCCAGAACCATTGTATCTAAGTGAAAATGAGTCGTTAACACCCGCTGCGGTTTTGCGCGCATTTTCACAACCGTTCCTTGATCATCTTGAACTTCGTACATGCCAGTGCTTACGATGTTTTCTTTTGCACCGTTCGGCACGCTGCATCCGCCAGTCCATAATATTGCTACAACACATGCGACCGTCAAAATTCTTTTAATAATAAGTTCAACTCCTTTCCTTTTCCCGTTTTGATATAAAGAGAAGGCAGGAATTATCCCTGCCTTGCTCCTATGTAATATTTAAAATTTCTGCGTATAAGACAACCGATAACTACGAGGATTAGACCAATATTCGGTGGTATCTACTGGATTTTCACGATCTAGCAAGTTATATACGCCAAAGCCAATCGTTTTATAGGGAGATAACGCATACTGCATCGTCACGTTACAGTCAATACGATCCGGCACTCTATGGTCTGAATATGCGGTTGTACCATTCATATTGTAGTAGGCTTGCTCCCGCTGCGCCGTAATATACCAATCCATATTAACCGTCCATTTGTCTTTCTTATAGGTAGTTCCAGCGTTTACTTGCAGCTTAGCATCCGACTGCTTCCAATCAGCTCCGTTTGTTTTAGATTCAGGATTTCCATAATAAGCCCCGAAATTAAACTTCCAATTTTCATTTATTTTTTTACTGTATTCCAGCTCTACACCCGTATTCCGAAATTGATCTTCGTTAATTTGAATAGATGTATTAGGATCACCGCCTGGAATAACGGTATTTTCTTTTACCCATTTAAACTTGTTGTTAATGTCCATCGTAAACACGGCCACTTTCAACATCTCTTTATCATTGCTAAATTTCATGCCAGTTTCATAGTTCCAGCCTTCTTGCGGTTTTAACGGAATAGCAGTTGAAACAACGCCAGAGCCATAAAAAGGAGAATTAGAAGCCGGCAGCTCAAATGATTTTCCTATATTAGTATACCATGACGTATTGTTATTGATTTTATAAATAGTTTGGATTTGGGGAAGAAAAATATTTTGTCCTTGGTCATAATCATTGCCAATAACAAAATGTTCACGCACGCCTAGCGTAGCCGAAAACTTATCAGTTAGTTGATTCGTATAAGATACATACGCAGCATATGAATCACGGTCAAAGCTTCCTTGGTGTGCTCCATAGCGCTGCGTATAACTTTCCCGATGGACATTGACACCGCCTACCAATGTATCTTTTCCATCTCTGAAGCCCCATGCTTTTTGCGTATCAAAATTCAAGCTGCTAAGATCCGTATTGGTTGTAGCATCTCCCCCTGGGCGAAACCGATCACTGTTATAGGCAAAGGTCGATTTCAAATTATTCTTCTCGTCGTTATAGGTTAGACCAAAATTTTGCCGAGTATCATTGTACAAGTAATTTTTATAAAGTTTTGTCCAATTTTTTGTGACCGGACTATACGAGAATTGCCTAAACCAAGACTCTGTTTCCGCATAGGCATAGGTAGCTGTCAGCCTATCGTTAAAACTATAATTTAAAAAGAATGAATCCTTTGTCCCTTTTTCTCTAGTAATTTTTTTACTGTTTGTGGTAAACAACCGATTATATTGTTCTAAAGCGCCCCGATACTCTCTTTTATAATAAAAATTAAATTGTTCACCTTCTACGCCCAATGAATAGTTTTTATCATAATTCCCATATTGAACGGAAGCGATATTTTGGGGTAATTTACTTCCCGGTTTTTTAGTGATGATGTTAATAACGCCGCCCATAGCTTCCGCCCCATACAAAACCGAATTTGAGCCCTTAACTACCTCAATTTTTTCCACTGCCTCTACGGGAATGACGTTCATCATACTATTATAGTTCATCAAGTTAATTGGATTTCCATTCACTAAAACCAATGTTCCTTTATCAAGGCCGCGAACATTAATTCTCGAATACATACCGCCGTAGTCCTCACCGCCCGTGCCGTAAGAATAGCTATTGACCCCCTGGACTCGCTCCAGCGCATCATAAATACTGACAGCACCGCTGTCTTTTAATTGCTCTGCTGTGATCACCGTTGTTGTCGCCGGCGTATCCAGGTCTTTAGTTTTAACGCGCTGTGCGGTAACTACTACTTCCTCAAGCGAAAATTCTTGGTCTGCACTACGGATGCTTCCTGCTTGCACCTTTTCTTTGTTTTCGCCTTGGCTCGCATGTACCACCGTATCTAAGGAATAGATGCCTGACAATGCCAATGCCGAGGCAATCGCCACTATGAGTCTTTTTTCTTTTTGTTTCATTTCTTAACTCCTCATCGTTTATTTTTACTAAGGCTAAAATAAAAAGCCCTGTTTCCACTTGCGAAAACGGGCTTTCATTACAAAGAATATGGGCACAATTTCAAATAGGCAACCCAAATACAGCCTAATCAATACACCACATCTAACATACCATCCCATCGCTCGCAGGATATTCGGTAATAAAAAACAGGCAGTTCTCCTGACTCTGGCTCTTCGCTCCTCTACGCCTTCCCAGAAAACTTTCCAGTGACATCTTGTAGATTAGCTCCCCATTACAGTGGCGGGACCGCGCCGGCCTTGCACCGGCTTCTCTATTAAGCTTTGCAGCACCTGTTTTTTCATTATTTAGTTTTCATGAACAAAGCACAAAAATAAGAATAAACTATATACCCTTCATACAGTCAAGTTATTTTACACATTTTCATCACATCGTTCTTCTAGTTCCCCCTCCATGGATAAATAAAGTCGTTCCAGTTCTTCTTTGGTTTCCGCCTTGGCCTGCCATAGCCCTCGTTGTTCCGCTTCCAACAACACCTCCGCCATGCGCTGCAACGCCCATGGGTTTACTTCTTTCATCCATTCTTGCATTTCCGGATCAAAAGCGTATTTTTCGGCAAATTTTTCATACATCCAATCTTCTAGAACAGCACTGGTTGCATCCCATTGATAGCTATGCGCTAAATAATTGGCCAAGTCCTGCGCGCCTTTATAACCATGTTTTTTCATACCTTGAATAAATTTGGGATTCATAGCCTCACCGCGAAATAAACGTTTTACTTCTTCCTGCAAGCTGCGCATTTGCACCTTACTACGGTCATTGCTATCGCCGCAATAAGACCGAGGAGCTTTTCCTTTTAAAGAACGCACCGTGGCAATCATGCCTCCGTGATAGGAATTGAAATCATCCGAATTCAGCATATGACATTCACGATTATCTTCGTTTTTTATAGTCACATCCAGATTCGCCATTCTCTTTTTAAACAAGCTAGGGCAAAAGACGCCTTTTCCTTGTGCATCATATGCATGCCCGGAAAATCTCACATAAACTTCGGCTAAATCATCAATACTTTCCCAGTTTTTTGCCTCCAACATAGCACTAACTCCAGCTCCATAAGCCCCGGGCGGATCGCCGAAAACACGATAGGTCGCTTGCTTCCATGCTTCTTTTGCATCTAGTCCGCCCGATTCCAGTTCTCCCGCATCCTCTAAAACGTGCTTGCGAATAAAATTCATATCCATTGGTTCATCTAATGCCGCCACCATATTCACTGCTTTATCAAGCCAAGTAATCGCTCCGGGCATGCTATCTCGAAATAGACCGCTGATTCTTCCAGTAACGTCAATGCGCGGACGCTTCAATTCAACAAGAGGAATCACTTCTACATCGATTACTCGCAAGCTCCCCCGCTGCCATACGGGACGTAATCCCATTAAGTACAAAAATTCGGCAATACATTGCCCATGGCTGCGCATATTGGCTCCCGCCCACAGCACAATACCAACGCATTCCGGATACTGCCCTTCTTCTGCGATATACCGGGAGATAACGGCGTCGCCCATCTTGACGCCAATCTTCCAAGCGGCAGGAGTTGGCAAAAGCCGTGGATCCACACCGTAGAAGTTGCGCCCCGTAGGCAGCAAATCTGCACCGCCGCTAGTCGGCGCGCCTGCGGCACTTGGCTCTATATACGCTCCTTGCAGCGCCCCCAAGGTATTGTCAATTTCTTGGGTAGTCCGCAATAAATTAGGCACAATGGTGCAGCAGATATACGCAGCAATATGCAAAATCCGCTCCTGAGCTTCCCCTTGCAATTCGTACAGCCACGCAAATCGGCGCAGCTTTTCTTCAGCTGCATCCCATTTGTATTCTACTTCTGCCAAGGCGGAAATTATCTCTTTACTTTCCCTTTCTATTTCGTCAATGATCACTCCATAGGTCTTCTCGCCATCAGCAGATATATTGCCGCTGTTTTCCAAGAGCTCATAATAATCGAAGCCTTTGCTATGGGCCAGCTCCTGACGCAGCGAAGGCACGTTTCCATTTTCCAGCCTGGTCAGCGCTAAAACATACTCCAATAGGTCCTCTCCCTGCGGAGGCTGGCCTAAAATATGCAGTCCTGTTCTAATTTGCATATTTTTAATGTCAGTGACATACGCATGCAGCCTGCCCACATAGGCGTCAAAAGATTCTTCCTTCTCCTCGGGAAGTTCTTCACTCAAGTTGGCCGCCGCAACTTTCTCCCGCAGCATTTCTTGCAGGGTTTCCCGGTTTTCCAGCTGCGTCGTTTTAAAATGACAATACTCATCCAAAGCTTTTTCCAATTCTTCCAGCTCATCATAGGTTCCAGATAAGCGCATGGGCGGCGTCAAATAGCTAATCAAGCAGGCGGCGCTACGACGCTTAGCCTGTATACCTTCGCCGACAATAGTAATCCAATAGGGATAAATATTAGGAAGATCTCCTAGGGAAATATCCGGATAGCATTGATTAGACAATCCCGCCCCTTTTCCTGGAAGCCATTCCAGCGAACCGTGCGTGCCGACATGAATGACTGCATCCGCTTGCCAGACATCGCGTATCCAATGATAAAAGCCGATATAGTGATGCGTCGGCGCGCAGTCAGGCGAGTGAAGCAGCTTGCCTGGATCTTCGCCAAACCCCCGCGGCGGCTGTACGGTAATAAAGACATTTTCCTTTAAGGTTCCCGGTATCAGCAGTTTTCCATTATAATGAAATACGTCTCCGGGAGCGGTTCCCCAATCTTTTCCCAATTGCTGCCTGGTCGTTTCGCTAAGGGGTTTAAAAAAACGTAAATATGCTTCATCGGTTAATTGTCCGTCAGCTTCGCGAATCTGTTTTTCCGAAATATAGCGACGATCATTAGTTGCATTTGCCAATAATTCCTCCATAAAAGACTTGCTGTCCACAGGAATATCGCCAACTCGATAGCCCTGTTTTTTCATTTCCGCTAGCAACAACCGTACGCTTTCGGGAGAATCCAACCCTGCCGCCGAGCCAATATTGGAGTTTAGCGGAGGATAATTATGAAATACAATGGCAATTTTCTTGGCGGCATTTTCTTTATGCCGCAAGAAAGCCCATTTTTCAACTTTACCCGCCAAAAAGGAAATCCGTTCCAAAATCGGTTCATACGAAGGAAGGCCTCGCAAATTCTCCTCCTTAGCTGCAATAGGAACCGAATGAATAATGCCGTCAAATTCAGGCAGGCTGACATTGATCGAAACCTCCATAGCCGTCATTCCCGCTATATCTTGTTCCCAAACCTCTTTAGGATTCATCAATGTATAGGCTTGTATAATGGGCACATTTAACTTCTGTAGCGCTTCTAGCTCTACCCCTCGGCTTGCAGTCATCGAAAACTTCAAACAGCTAATCACAGCATCTACACAAGTTTGTCCGTTCTCACAAAAATACGTTTCTAATGCTTCTTGAATTCCCGGAGAACCTACTTCCGGATTGCCTTGACCATTCGTAAACACAACCATAACGTTAAGATTCTTTTTTTCTAGTTCTTGAATCATTGCAGTCTGGTATGCAAGATCGCCTAAAATCCATTCATCACGGTAAAAAATCATCCCCACCGCAGGTTGCCGCGGCTTCCAATAGGATTTTTTATACTCAGACGCATCTTTGAACAGCGTTTCCGCCTTCGGGTGAAAAATGCCATGCCAGGGCAATAGCTTAGGCGGTAAACAGGCATGTTCAACACCGCAAAAACGACTATGCATCCACAAAGTGCATTGAACAATATTATCTACGCCGCCATAGGAAAAATATTGACGTATGCAATGCTCTTCTTCCGGCTTAATCCCGTACTGCAGCAAGTCGTCTCCAGCGTCTTCCACTAAAAACAAATGTCGTATTTGCTGGCGTTGCATATACTCAGACAGCATCCTTGCGAAACGACAATCCAGCCCTGTTCCCATCCAGCGAATTAGCACGATATCAACAGAGGCTATTTTTTTCTCCCATTCTTTTCCCCATGGCGTTGCTTCCTGAACTAATTTTCCTTCGCAAAGGACCCCGAATGCTCCTGCGCGTATTTTCTCGCTTGCTTGATTCCAAAGAAACATTTGTCGCTCTATATTGGAAATAAAAAGAAACTTTTCCATAGGCCCATCCCCTTGTTATGTTAATTTTTCATTGCAAATGCAAAGTTTTGTACACCGTCTCCATGATAAACATTTCAAGCGGCTCAATAAAATTCTCCAATGCCATTTCCCCGCTTATTTTTTCACGGCTCTGCGTGCCAACTTGATAACATTCCGCCATAATGAGCAAAATTTGCTTCGTTCCCACAGCAATTTCCTCACTCAATAATAGGCCCCATAAATATTGATCCAGCAGATGCACATATAGCGAGGTGTATAAAACCATGGTTTCTTCCTTTTCCAAGCCATGCAACGCAGCTAAAAATTCTGGTTTAATTACATGATTTTCTTCATAAGAAATATATTTATTCCATATGCTTTCTGAGCTTATGCCAAATCGTTTCAGTCTTTCTAAAACACTATGCTGGTATTGGGGATTCAGACCACTTTGCTTATTCAGCGCTTCTTTAACCGCTTTCATGACCACTTTGCCGATTAACTCTCCCAACTTGGCATGTTTGCCTGCACCTTCAAAATATAAAGTGGACTCTGCATTAGCGATAATAATGGTTTGATCCGTTCCTGAACCAGTCGCCAAGCCTACAGAATAATTGCTGCCAGCCATCAATTCCTGAATGGCGGCTGTTTTGGCTTCCGTACAAGTAACCAGCGCCCTCGCCATAGTACCAGCAGGCATGTCTGCGTCCAACAAAAGCATAATATTAATGGTTCCCAGCTTATCTGGTTTTTCTAGCGGCTTATAATGCGTCGCAGGATCGCCTACACGACCTCCGTTTATTTCAATTCCGCCTGTAACTAAAGCCGTTACTCTTAAATCTTCATATGACAGGGTATGAATTGACACATTCTCCATACTAGCCGCGGTTCCCATCCCTGTAACAAAATTTGGTTCCAACCCAATACGTCGTGCAATAATTTTCATGTGTTCATCATAGGTACTGGCCAACATTTCACAGCTCATACCGGCGCCGCGTGTACCGTCATGATTAAACACAGCCTGTAAATCTTCTCTATAGCCTCCGTTAAACACAGAAGTGCTCAGCACTTTCCGTTTACCTTGAAAATACATAACTATACTTTTTTCATATCGATACACAGTATCGCCACAGGATGTTTGGTATAGTTTCATATAACGCCTCCATCTTACTGTCATTATTCTCTTTACCATAAGCTATATAGCCGTCATATAGTCAATATAAGTCGCTTGACAAGCTCAGGCGCATCACCAATAATTAAATCTAAGTGATTACGCGTCAACTTTTTAAAGGAGTTCAGTATGACAATCGACAAAGAACAGTATATGACGGCTGGCGAGTTAGCCTCCCACTATAATATTCCTAAGCAAACGCTTCTTTACTACGATAAGCAAGGCTTACTTACTCCAGCATTCATAAATGAAAACAACTATCGTTACTACTCTTTATCTCAATACTTAGTTCTTGAGATCATCATAAACATGAGAAAATTGGACATTCCAATTCGAGACATAAAAAAGTATCTGCAGCATCGAAGCTTAGAGTCTTTCGAAAATATATTAAGAGAAAAAGACCGCGAATGTGATAAACTCATTGAAAAAGCAAAAGAACTCAAGCAAAGCCTGCATCTATCGCTGCAATCCCTTGATAAAATCCGTCATACTTGCCTCGATCAAATTCAATTAAATACACGCAAGGAGAAACTCCTCTTTATCAGTGAAAAGCTGGATCGTACTTTGCCGGCAAAAGATCGCATCAAAATCTTCTCCCGCCATAATCAAACTGCTTTTTCTCGCAAAAGCTTTAAAGATCTGACAACAGGCTGGATCATTGATAAGGATGATTTCTTAGCCCAAAAATTCAACTCTACCACGCGCTATTTCACTTCGGTTTCTCATCCTTTTTCTCCCAAGCATTGCGTCACTCGTACCGAAGGCCTATATCTCACCATTCGCTTCCAAGGAACCTATTATCAAAAAATCGTTTCTATTCATGAAAAGATTATCGACTTCATGGGCAAAAACAACTTAAAAGCAGTCAGTGACATTTATGTATATCCATTAAGAAATCACTGGCTTACTGAAAATACGAAGGAGTATATCAATCAAATTTCTTTCCAAGTCCAGCCTTGCCTTGGCGAAGAGTAAAACACCCCGTTACCGCAGAAAAATCGCTGCGATAACGAGGTGTTTTTCTTATGCCGCGCCAAGACGCTTGAGCATCTTTTTTGCCATGGCAATGGCTTCTTTAGATTCACTCGCATCTGCGGGCACATGTTTTAGCAAGCTTTTATAGGTTTCTACCGCTTCCGGCGTTCGGTTCAGCTTTTGCAAACACACCGCCTTAATCAAATAAGAACCCGCGTGCGTCGGCTGCAGGGCAATTACCTGCTCGGCGTCTCCCAAGCCCAACTCATAGTCGCCAGTATAGTAACAGCATACGCTTTTACGAAAACGAGCTTCCAACCTTCCAGGCTCCAGAGCCAACGCCTTTTCATAATCCTGCAGGGCGTCCTTATATTGTTTAAGCGCCATATAACTGCATCCTCTTGCTTCATAGGCTTCGGCATTCGATTCATTACCGGCGATAGCCTTCGCATATTCTTCTATGGCCAGCTGCCATTGCTCGCTTTTCGCATAAGCATTCCCTTTTTCTATATATTCCTTTATGGCTTCCGGGCTTTCTTTAGCTTGTTCCGCCGTTACCGTACCGGTTTCCTCTCCTGATCCGTTCTCCTCCGCCCAGGCTAGCGTATAAGTGCTTAAAAACAATAACAGCACCAGCAAACTGACTTTCTTTTTCCACATTATACTTCCTCCTCCAAATACCGCACATAGTGCTCAAAGTCTTCTCGCTTAGGAAATAAAATGGCTTGATGCGGACATTTAGGCGCACAGCCGCTGCAAAGAACTACGCACTCATACGGCCTGACCACTTTCGCTTTTTTCGTCGTTTCATCAAAATCATATACTTTTTTGAAGCAGAATTCGTAGCAAAGCTTACATCCTTGGCATTGTTCCTCTTTTATTGTCGGATACCAATCAATCTCTGCGCGCGGCGCCGTAAATTCCCGCTTTCGATACGCTTTTTTCTCTTTTTCTTCCATATATAGCCACCTTCTTTAGCTTAAGCCTATTCGCTATATCGCCGATACAGCCAAGTACTCCATACAAAAAATACTGCCGTTAAACCCAGCAGCATTGCTATAGCCCCTGCCGCTTCCCCTTGCCAATTTCCGGCTCGCAGCAAGGTATTAAGCGTTCCCATGGGAGATAATGCCGCTGTGGTCGCCAGCCACGACGGTAAATTTTGCAATGGAAAAAAGGACCCTCCAAAAAAAGTCATTGGCGTAATAAAAAAATTATTGATCATGGATACATCATCAGGATTTTTCACCAAAAGCCCGGTTACAACTCCCATCGAAGCAAAACAGAAGGAACCGCCAATTAGACCGCTTACCGCCAAGACATTGATCCCTCCTGCATCGAACGCAAGCCAGGCAACCAAGAAAACAAGACCGCCAAGCAATACTCCCCGGGTCACTCCGCACAATACCAGTCCGAATATCACTTGCCAAGCTTTGACAGGACTTAATACCACACTATGAAACGTCCTCAAATACAAGCGGCCAATACTCACGGAAGAGGATGTCTGCTGAAACGCGTTGAGCATGACAGTCACGCCCATAATGCCTTTTGCCAAAAAAGGCAGATATCCTCCGACCACATCCATGCGGCTCCCTATCCCCAAGCCAAACGAAAATAGATAAATAAACGGAAAAATAACGGACGAAAATACATAACCCCAACGTCCTATCTTTTTCCAAAGCAGCAGCATTTCCCTTTGATATACCGCATACCATCCCATTAGGCATCGCCTTCCCGCGCCAGCTTAATAAATAGAGATTCCAGCGTTTTTTCCGCAGAGGTTTCTTGAGAGGCGCCCCATTCGCGAATTTTCTGCGTAGATTCCTGCAACACAATGCGCCCATTACGCATCATAGCTACCTCATCACAAAGCCGTTCCGCCTCTTCCATATAGTGAGTCGTCAAAATCATACTGGTTCCCTGACTGGCCAGATTTTCCAAAAGATCCCACAAATCTTGCCGTACATCCGGGTCCAGGCCAACTGTCGGCTCGTCCAGCAAGAGCAGCTTTGGCTTCGTCAACAAGGCCCTTGCAAGCAGAACTCGTCTTGCCCAGCCTCCAGACAACACCCCCACTAGGAAATGACGCTTTTCTTCTAACCCAAATTCATGGAGTGTCTTCGCCACGTGGGCCTTAACACCATCAAGACCGAAGAGCCGCCCATAGGCCAGCAGCGCTTCTTCCACGGTAAATTCTTTTTCCAGATTATTATCTTGCGGCACAAGTCCCACTAAGTGTTTTATGGCCGCTGCATCTTGCAGGCGATCATGTCCAAAAATTCGCACAACTCCTTCCGTTGGTTTCGTTAGGCCTGCGATCATCTTCATAACGGTCGTCTTTCCCGCTCCATTAGGTCCCAGAAGCCCAAATACTCTTCCCGCCGGAATGCACAGGGAAAGCGCATTTACTACCTTCTTTTTATCATATTCCTTAGATACGTCTAGCAATTCCACTGCACATTCATAGCTGCTCATGCGCCTGCTCCTACCATATTACTAGAGAAGGAAAGCAACTCATCCGCTTCCGCCATTTTTAAAAACTGTTCTGTTGACACCACTAGAGAGCGCGGATGCTGCACCACTTTTTGGTACAATTGCCACGCTTCCCCTTCGGTGAAGTCACGCTCAAAAAAAGGCGTATCCTCAATAACAATTAAATTTTGAGCGTGCAAAGCAATTTCTAAGTTTTTGATGTTTTGCATGCCGTAGCATATATTAGCCAAAACCACCACGTCCGCTTGACTGCTTTTCCGCTTGTTTTCTTCCCAGTTTTCCGGAAAAATCTTGTGAAAAGGAGGCAGTGAAATATAAGGAATGCCAAAAGCATCCGCCACCGCTGCGTCGGTATCTCCTTGCCGCAATACTCCAGCAGTCACCACATAGCCGTATTCATGCAGTTTTCGCATAAGTTCTCCCGCTGCGCCGCCGCCGCCGAGAATATGAATTTTTTTCTGTGATGCCTGTTGCGACTCGGACACATACGTATGAATATCTAAGTTTCCAGTCACTTGATTCCAGTATACCGCCGAATGCAGGCCGTACGCACTTTCCAGATTTCCAGAGGTCAACACCTCTTCCGGTAAGCCATCCGCCAAAATCTCGCCTTGCCTTAAAAGTACTAATCGCGAACAAAATTTCGCCGCCAAACGCAAGTCATGTACCACCATCAGCACGCTTTTCCCTTGCTGTCCCAATGTCTGGCAATAACGAAAAATCTCTTCTTGATACACCAAATCGAGACTGGCCGTAGGTTCATCCAACAAAACCAGCGGCGCTTCTTGAGCCAACACTTTGGCCATAAGCACCCGCTGCCGCTCGCCGCCTGACAATTGATGCACCGGCGTATCTTTAAAGCAAGCCGTCCCGGTAAACTCCATGCACGCTAGGGCGATACGGCGATCCTCTTTGCTTTCCGACTGCCACCACCGCAAGTGCGGATAGCGTCCTGCCATTACCACGTCAAGTCCGGTAAAGCCAAAGGTCAGCTGCACACTTTGCTGCATATACGCCGCTAGGCGGGCTTTTTCCTTGGCGCTTAGGCTGCTTACAGGCTGGCCAAACATGGCAACCGCTCCTTGCTCCCTAGGAATAAATCCCAACACACTCTTTAAAAGCGTACTTTTCCCTGCGCCATTCGGGCCGATAATGCCAATAAACTCACCGCGCTTTGCGCGCAGCGAACAAGAGGATAAAACTTTGCGCCCCCCCAGATTCACGGTAATGTTTTCCGCCTCTAGCGCCAAAACATCTTTCATCATGACCAGCCGCCTCCTTTCTGCGCTTTACGCAGTAAAAACAGAAAGTACGGCGCCCCTGTCAGCGCGGTAACAATACCGACCCGTATTTCCGCTGGCGCCGCCACAAGGCGTCCCAACGTATCACAGGAAATGAGGAATAAGGCCCCCGCCAAAGCGCACGCAGGCAGTAAGGTGCGATGTTCCGGCCCTAAGAGCAGGCGCATAATGTGCGGTACCACCAGGCCCACAAAACCGATAGACCCGCTTACGCATACTGCTGCTGCGGTTGTCAAGGAAGCAACAAACAGCAGAATCAACCGGATTAAGACCACCGGCATGCCTACGGCCTTCGCCTCGTCTTCGCCAAGAACCAGCACATTCAAATGACGCGCCAAAAAAGTCAATACAGTAATGCCGGCCAAGACAGGCCCTGCCGCCAAAAAGACATGCTCCCAGCGGCGAAAATCCAAGCCGCCTACCATCCAAAAAAGGAACTCCCTCAGCCGGTATTCGTTCATAAAGGTGAGGATGCCCGAGGTCATGGCCCCCAAGAACATACTCACCGCCACGCCCGCCAAAAGAAGCGTCATTACGGGAATCTTACCGTCTTTACTGGCAAGGCTTACCGTAACTGCCACCGAGACCAGCGCGCCGACAAGAGCAAATATAGGCATATAATACATGCTTGCCGCAGTAAGCCCCAAAGAAACAGCCACTACGGCGCCAAAAGAAGCGCCTGCAGACACCCCGATAATACCGGGATCGGCTAAAGGATTGCTAAATACGCCTTGCATCACGCCTCCTGATACGCCCAGAGCCGCGCCGACTAAAATACCTACTAAAATGCGCGGCAGACGAATATGCCAGATTACCGCCCATTGTTCTTGCGTATAAGCGCCTAACTCGGTTCCTGACAAGCCCAGCTGTTTTGCCAGCATAGCCAGTAAGGCCGACACAGGAACCTCCACCGTTCCTGTGCCTAAGGAAAAAAGGCTGACCGCCCCCAGCAGTCCTCCCAGCATCGCCAAGACTATCGTTCGTTTTTGTTTCACCCTTCTCATACCGCCCCTTCTAAGCAAAGACAATCATTTCTTCGTTTAGGCAATTATTCAAACCGTTCCGGATACGCCGCCGCGGCAATCCCGCGAATGCCTTTGGTGATATCTTGGGCTGCGCAATACAAATAGGCGTCCGACACCTGAACCAGCTTTTTTTCGCGAATGGCTTTCACGCTTTGCAGCGCTGGATCATTGAGCAGCTCTTGTCGCACTTGATCTACGTCAAGTTTTCCTTTCGTCCAGGTCGGAACTAAAATGACATCCGGATTGGCGGCCACAATCGCTTCCTTTGTTAATGCGTCGTTTTTCCCCAAGCCAACCGCAGCAGCGCCGTTAATGACGCCTGCGTCTCGGCACATATTATCAAACAAGCTGCCTTTGCCCCCGTAGGACGCCATATGGGAGATCAAAACCACCGTTTTCTTCTGTGCCTGCGGGATATTTTGCACTTTTGCAGCGATATTCGCCATCTCCAGTTCCATTTGTTCGATTAATTTTTGTCCCGCCTGCGGCTCCCCTGCAGCCAAAGCAATCTGCTGCAGCGCCTCTTTTACTTCCGCCACCGAGGAGGGTCCTTTGGTAACTACAACCGGCAGCCCCGCATCCCGCAGTGTTTGAATCAGCTCCTGCCGGTTCCAGTCCGGCGCAAGCACCAGATCCGGCTGCAGCGATAACAGCTGCTCCACATTATAATCTCGCACGCGGGCGGTAACCGCTTGCGCCTTGGCCGCTTCCGTCGAAATTCCAGGATCATCCGCTAAATAATGCAGCGCCGCCAGCCTCTGCGCAGGCAGCATAGCCAGGGCCATCTCGTCACTGGACAAGGCCAGGGTAACAATGCGCTGCGGCTTTCGAGGCAGCTTCAGTACCTGACCCTGAACATCCTTCACTTCATAGCCGCCTGTTTCACTGCTGTTTTGTTTCTCCTGCGCACCTTGACAACCGCCCAGCAATAACGCCAATAAAACTCCCAGCACCAGCGCAAAAAGAAGGGTAACTCTTCGTCGCGCTTTAGCGCATTTAGTCTGCATCGCCGCGCTCCTCCAAATCTCCTTCTAAGTCCAGCAGCAAGCTTTCCAGTTCTTGCTTCATTTGATCGTCGACCTGCCACATGCCGCGCTGCGCCGCTTCCAGCAAGGTTTCCGCAATGCGCTGCAGCGCCCAAGGATTCACTTCCTTCATCCACGCCTGCATCGCTTCGTCGAGAGCGTATTTTTCGGCATATTTTTCATACATCCAGTCTTCCATAATGTCGCTGGTGGCGTCCCACTGGTAGCTATGAGCCACATAATTAGCTAAATCAGCAGCGCCTTTATAACCATGCTTTTTCATGCCTTCAATAAATTTTGGATTGATCGCTTCGCCCCGGAACATGCGGCGCAATTCTTCTTGGACGCTGCGCATGCGCACTTTTTTTCGATCCGAGCTGTCGCCGCAATACGAGCGCGGCGCTTCGCCTTTGATACTGCGCACAGCAGCGATCATGCCGCCATGATAGGCGTTGTAATCATCTGAATTGAGAATGCTGATTTCCCGGTTATCCTGGTTTTGAATGGTAATATCCAAGGACCCCATGCGCCTGCGGAACAAATCCGGACGATAGCTTCCTTTTTCACCGCCGCTATAGGCATGACCGCCCCAGCGCACATAGACGTCGCTTAAGTCATCAATGGTTTCCCAATTCTTCGCTTCCAATACCGCACTGACCCCGGCGCCGTAGGTTCCCGGAGGATCCCCAAAAATACGCCAGCTGGCTTCTTTCCAGGCTGTTTCTTTATCTACGCCTTCCTGTTCCATTTCTTGCGCGTCAGCAGCGACATGCTTGCGGATGAAATTATCCTCATCGCTTTCTTCTAACGCCGCCACCATCGCCACCGCCTGATCCAGCCATGCCGAAGCCATGGGCATACTGTCACGAAATAGGCCGCTGATTCGGCCCGTAGCGTCAATGCGAGGACGCTTCAATTCCTGCAGGGAGATAATTTCCAGATCCACTACCCGCAAGCTTCCTTTCTGCCACACCGGCCGCACGCCGAGCAAATACAGAAATTGCGCGATACATTGCCCATGGCTGCGCATATTGCTTGTCGCCCAAAGCACAATGCCGACGCTTTCCGGATAACGCCCTTCCTCTTCGATATAGCGGGCAATCACGTCGTCGCCCATAATACAGCCTATCTCCCAAGCCGTCGGCGTAGGCAGCGTCCGCGGGTCGATGCTGTAGAAGTTTCTTCCTGTAGGCAGCACATCCGCCTGGCCGCTTGTGGGCGCTCCGCCCGGTCCCGGTTCCACATAGCCGCCGTCTAAGGCCAGCAGCAAATTGCTGATTTCTTGAGTTGTTTTGGTTAAGGACGGAACAATGGCGGCGCAGACATAACGCAGCGCCTGCAGCAGACGCCCGCGGCCTTCTGCAGACAGCGCCGCCAGCCAAGTCAAGGAGCCGACCGCCTCTTCGACGCGTTCTTGGGCAAAGCCTGTTTCTCCCAGAGAATTCATCAGCTGCCGACACTGCTCCCGCACGTCGTCCGCCAGCGCCCCCATAGTCTTCGACCCGTCCGGGAGCATTTTGGCGCTTTCATCCAAGAGCTGATAATACTCATAGCCGTACAGCCCGGCTACCGTCTGGAAGAGCGAAGGAATCTCGCCGTTATCCACTTTGGTCAGAGCCATCAGGTATTCCACAAGCTCATCTCCTGCCGGCGCCCGCCCCAACGTGTGCAAGCCTGTACGAATCTGCATGTTCTTTATATCGGTCACATAGATATGCAGGCGGCCGACATAATCCGCAAAAGGCTCTCCTTCGATCTCCGGCGCATCTGAAGCCAGATTCGCTTCCGCCGCCTTGGCGCGAATTTGGTCTTCTACCACAGCTAGTTGCTCCGGCTGATTCTGACGGAAGTGGCAGTATTCATCCAACAGCTTCTCCAGCTCTTCCAGTTCTTCATAGGTTCCGGCATGGCTCATCGGCGGCGTCAAATAGCTGATCAAGCAGGCCCCGCCGCGCCGCTTGGCCTGCACGCCTTCACCCACCACGGTGATCCAATAGGGATAAATATTGGGCGTATCGTCAATAGCCAGCTCCGGGTAGCAGGTTCGCGCCAAACCGGCGCCTTTTCCGGGAAGCCATTCCAACGAACCATGGGTGCCGACATGAACCACAGCATCCGCTTTCCAGACATCGCGCAGCCAGTAATAATACCCCAAATAATGATGCGTTGGCGCGCAGTCCGGGGAATGGTAAATTTTCCCCGGATCTTCGCCGAAACCGCGCGGCGGCTGGACGGTAATAAAGATGTTGCCGTTCTCCATACCGGGAATCAGCAGCATATCGTCATAGTGAAAAACATCTCCCGGCGCTTCGCCCCAGTCGCGCCGCAATTGCTCTTGCGTTTCTTCTTCCAGCGAAACAAAAAAGCCGCCGTAGTCTTTGTCCGCAAGCTTGCCGTCCGCTTCAGCCACTTGCTTTTCCGTCATATAACGGCGATCATTGGTCGCATGAGAAATCAGTTCGTCCATGAAGACGCGGCTGTTTTCCGGAATGCGATCTACCACATACCCTTCCTGCTGCATTTGCGCCAAAAGCAAGCGAATGCTTTCCGGCGAATCTAGACCGGCTGCACTGCCAATGTTGGCATTGGTCGCCGGATAGTTATGAAATATTATGCCGATCTTCTTTTCTTGATTTGCCTTGCGCCGAAGTTTTGCCCACTTGGCCGCCTTGCGCACCATGCTGTTAATGCGCTCTGACAAGGGTTGATAGGACGCCTGACCGTTTTTCAGCAATTCCCGCGAAGCCACCGGTACGCCATGAAGAGCGCCGTCAAACTCCGGCATAGCGATACTTACAGCCATCTCCATAGGGGTCAAGCCTTCTATGGACTTCTCCCAATCGTCTTTACTCTGATACAAAGTATACGCCTCAAATAAAGGCACTCCTAGCTGCTGCAGCTGCGACAGCTCTACTGCCTTCATTGAGGTCATAGAAAACTTAAAGGTGTTTAGAAGCACATCGACTTGCGCCCGCTCCGGCCCCTGAAAATAAGCGGCAATGGTCTCACCTAAGCCGGGAGCGCCTTCTTCGTTTTTCATATACTGGCAAAACACCGCCAGCGCATTCATGCCCTGCCGTTCAATTTCTTCTACCAGCGCCGTTTGGTAGGCCAAATCCTCCCAAACCCATTCATCCCGATAAAAAATCACGCCAATCGTCGGCCTGTCTGCCCGGCAGAATTCCTTTTTATATTCTCCAATGTCTGTATACGCCTTGGCTGCGCGGGGATGAAAAATCCCATGCCACAAAAGCTCCTGCGGCTCTTTTAAGTCCCAAGGCTCCCCGCAAAAACGCAATCCTATGTAACGCCAAAAATAGCGGTAGTTTTCCATACCGCCCCAGGCCAGGTAGCGCTTCAAACACGCTTTTTCTTCATCAGAAACGCCATAAGCGGGGTCGCCGCTTTCTTTATCGGAAAGCAGCAGCACATGAGGAATTTTCTTTTTTTGCAAATACTGCGCCGTTTTTTTCAAAAAAGACGTATCGAGACCGCTGCCCATCCAGGTAAGCACCACCAGGCTGCAGCCGCTTAGCCGTTCCTGCCAGGACAAGCTCCACATGGTTTCCTCGCTTATCGCTATCGTTGCTCCCTGCGCCTCCATCTCCGGCGCTACCGCCGTAAGGGCTTCCTCCAGCATAGACCGCTGTCTTTCCATATTTGACAGAAAAAGAACACGCCTCATACAATCCACTCCTCACTTTCTTTGAAAACGCCGCACTACATTGTCATATGCCAAACGCCGTTCCAGACACGCTGCAATCCAATGACGCAAAGCCTCCAGGCAGGATTCCCGTTGGCCATCCTGCGGCTGGCAAACAACGCCTCCGAAAAAAAAGGAAACGGTCCCTAAAAGATCACAAATGGCCCCGTGTACCTCTTTTTCCGATAACAGGCCCCAATCTCCCTCGTCCAGAATATGCGCATATTGGGCAGCGAAAGCAACTGCTTTTCCTTCGGTATCCCATTGGCGCAGTTTCTCCAAAAAGCTATCTTTTTCTACCTTCCCTCTGGCCTTGCCGTCGTAATACTCCCAGAGCGTTTCCTCGGTCAGACCAAAGCGTTTAAAGCGCTGCAGCACGGAATGCTGCGACTGCGGCGAAAGACCATTCTGTTTATACAACGCTTTTTTTACGGCTTCCTTGACCGCGAGGCCAATGAGCTCGCCCAGCTTGACATGCTTACCAGCGCCTTCAAAATAAAGTGGCGATGCCGGATTGCACACCAATACCGTCTGGTCGGTACCCGAGCCGGTCGCAAGGCCGGTAGAATACAGACTTCCTACCATCAGCTCCTGCAGGGCCGCTGTTTTTGCTTCCGTACAAGTAACAAGCGCCCTGGTGAGCGCCCCAGGCGGCAGTGCCGCGTCTATCACCAAGAGCACATTGATCGTTCCCGGTTTATGAGCGCCTAGCCGAACTCCCGGCAGATAATGCTCCGCCGGATCGCCGACGCGGCCGCCGTTTCCCTCTACGCCAGCCGTAGCGATTGCGGATACCACAAGGTCTTGATAGGTTTTTACGGCAATCGCTGCGTTTTCCATGCTCGCCGCCGTCCCCATGCCGGTAGTTGTTGCCGCAGGCAGCCCCATTTCCTCAGCGGTTATCTCCAAATGCTCCACATAGGTGGGGGCTTTTAAAGGCGCATGCGTTCCATCCGCAGGACCGGTGTTATGGTTAAAAACAGCAGTTACGTCTTCCCGATACCCTCCATTTAGCAAGGACGTACTCAAGGTACGCATAGGCGCGCAAAAATCCACGGCAATGCCGCGCACCGCTTTATGCCAAACCACCTCATGCCCTGTAGACAAGGTATGCAAAACCACTTTATCTTGCATCACTGAGCCCCTCCTAAATAATGAATTTGAAAGGATTCCTTTCCCACTTTGCCGCTGGCTTCTTCCCAATCAAACAAAAGGATGGCCGGTTTTCCTGCATAAGCCATGCGGACTTCCCCCTCTGTCACGACAGCGCTTTGCGCTTTGGAAAGATCTAAATTTCCGCCTTGCCCTGTTTGATTGCACACGCACACAGGCAGGCCGCTTTCGCGCGAACAGCGCTTCCACGCTTCTTCCGGCGGACCTCCGCAGTGCCCCGGCGGCCAAGCAGCGGGAACTACCAGCATTTGCGCGCCTTCTTGCTTTAATTGCAATGCGTTTTTCTCAAAATAGGAGTCCGCGCAAATCAGCACGCCTGCGGTTACTTCGCCGCAAGAAACCGGCTGCAGCTCGGAGCCTCTTGTAGTCCATCCTTCTGCACCTTTGCCGTGAGAATGGATTTTACGGTGTCTGCCGCAGATTTTGCCGTCAACGCCAACCACCAAGCAGCTGTTAAAAAGCTCTCCTGATTCGGCGTCTTTTTCCGCGCAGCCCAAAAATAGAACAAGCTTTTTCTGCAGCGCCAACTGCTGCAAAGAAACAAGCTCCGCCTGCGGCTGCACAGGAATGCTGGCCTGCGGATCATTTTGATAGAAAAAGTACCCCTGCAGCGCCGTTTCCGGCGTTACCACCCACTGTGCGCCGTGCGCCGCCGCGGTAGAAGCCGCCTGCTCCAACAAGAGAAGATTTTTTCCCAGGGGTCCATTGCCTAAATCCAAATGCAGTAATGCAATACGCATAGCTTCTCCTTTACTCGAAGCGATGCGGAAAGCGGCTACGCTTCCCGCATGTCTTCACTTGTATTTAGAAGGTGTATTTTGTGCCGATTTCAATATACCGCGACGCCATAGGGAACGCGCCTTGATTAGGATTTGCATACCCGTACAGCTCATAGCTGCGGTTGGTTAGATTATTCACTTTCAAATAAGCGCTGCGATTTTTGTTAATCTTATAGTTGACTGCCAAATCCATTACAAAATAATTAGAGGAAGTAAAATATTTCGTACTTCTTCCCGTAGCCATGCGGTTCATTAGCTCTACATTCCAAGCGCCCTGATTGTAGCTGACGCCTAACTTGTAAGCATTAGGTTCTACTGTACGCTCTTCGTTCCCGTAGGCGGCCCCTGCAGTATCTTTGTTTTCAACATGCGTAAAGGTATAGCCGGCGTTGACGCTCCACTGCGGCGAAAATTTCTTGCTAACTTCTAATTCAAAGCCTCTTTTTTTCTGCTCTCCCACGTTAATAGGCGTATACAAAGTTCCGTCAAAAGCCGTACTAATGGCGTCATGCAACCGGCTTTCATAGGCGCTTACATGCAGTTCCGTCGTATTATTTAATTTTCGGTTTAAGCCGATCGTAGTCGTATGACCGGTTTCCGGACGCAGGTTGGGGTTGCCTTTATAAAACATGCTGTAATCAGTCGGCCAGAACAAACGGTCCGCATCAGGCGCATTGAAGAACTCGCCCCAGGACACATAGGCGTTGGTTTTGTCATCGACCTGGCAATTAACCGTAGCCCGCGGCGTCATTCTGCCTCCGAACATGCTGTGGTAATCGTAACGAAGTCCCGGCGAAAAAGTCCATTTCTTATCGAAAGTCATGCGATCCTCTACAAAAAATGCCGTATTGCGCATACTTTTATTGTCGTAAGTACCTGGATACGAAATGGAAACATTACGCCAATCCGCGCCGCCCACTAAGGTGTTCTTCTCACTTAGCTTCCATGTCGACTGCCATTGCATGCCTGTTTCTTTATTGCTGTAAAGATAGTTGCTCCAAGAAGCTGCGCCATCGTTATAGGAATGCATATCATATTTATAGTAGTTTTGGTATACACGCACATAGCCAGGATTATCTTTCTTTTCATTAAAGTTATAGGTCATCGCCCAATTATTCGTTAATGTATCCAAGTAGCTTTTGGTATTTTGCTTGGTGTAGGAACTAACCGCCCAGCCATTTGGTAAATACGGCTGTCCTTTATGTTGGTCTACATGTTCCACGTTCAAAGTCAGCGAATTATGCTCTCCCAGTTGCCTGTCTACGCGGAAGGAAAAATCCTTTTGGTCCATAGCGCTGTTGTTCATATCGACCGTATTACCACTGCGCACATCTTTATACGAAAAATGATCTTGCTCGGTCTTCCCTGCGGCAACAAACCAGTTCCAATCGTTTTCACCGCCTTCGGTGGTGAATTTATATTTTTTCGTCCCCCAAGAACCGTAAGCGCTCTCCAAACTTGTTTTATTTTCTTTTCCTTTGCGGGTAATCACGTTAATTACGCCACCCACTGCTTCCGAGCCGTAAAGAGAAGACCCGGGACCTTTGACAATCTCAATGCGCTCTACATTATCCAAACTGGGAAAATTGTTCAAGTCAAACGTAGCGCCTTTACCCATGCTGCCGGGAAGCTTACTCAAATTAAGGCGCCGTCCGTCAATCATCACCAGCACCCTGTCATCGCCGTTAATGCGAACATACTGCTCGCCTCCGGGAAAGCCTTGCTGCATAACGAGAATTCCATTCACATCTTTCAAGGCCGCCGTTATATCGCTGTAGTGTTTTTTCTCAATTTCTGCGCGCGTCACCACAGACACATTCGCCCCGGTTTCCGATATTTTCAGCGGCGTCCTGGTCGCCGTCACCACCACGTCATCCATGGGAAAAACAGATTCCTCCGCCCAAGCTACGCCGCTTGTGGATAAGAAAATCGCGCTTCCCACCATGGCGCATAAAAGCGCTTTTTTTCTACCGCTTTGTTGGTACTGTTTCATTTTCAAACTCCTCCTCAACCTTCTTGGTTTCTCTAAGATTCTCGTTTTCTCTATATAGCTCGGGGTCCTTCCCGTTGCTAGCCCTTCGCGCAGCGCTTTTGGACATACCCGTTCCAAAGGCGTTCCGCCAGATGACAGGCTCCTTGAAAACCTGCAAACGGCCTTTCTCCCAACAGCACTTCCTCATACGCAGGCAGTGCCACCGGTTGATAAAGCACATTTTTTACGCCTTCGCGGCGCAGGAAATAATTTTCTTGGCTGCTGCCCCAAAGCAGGTCGTCTTTGCCCAATTCGCACAAGGCTTTTTCCACGAGCTGCACCTCTTCGCGTCCGTTGAGAATCAAATCTGCCTCTGTCGGCGCCTCGCCGTCAAAAGCGCCATCATGGCAAATAACCGTAACCTTGCCCGCATCAGCCCACTCGCGCCGCAAGGCCTTGCCTAAGGTAAGGGCCGACGACGACGGCCCCGCCACCGCCACCCGTTCAAACCAGATATCCCCCCAGAGGCGGCGCATTTCCAGCGTCGCATTTTGGATATGCTTGGCCCAATAAGAGCCTTCGTCGCGATAGGGTTTGCGCAAGTCTTCGCCCAGCTTCACAGCGTCGCAGAACGCATCCAGCCATTGCACAGTTCCCTGTACACCATAGGGCGGGGCCAGCGTTATATAGGGCATACCGTAGTTTTCTTCCAAATAGCGGGCCAGCTCCAAGCCCAGCTCGCTGTGCACAACCAGATTGACTTCCGCCTGCGCCAGTTCCGCCAGTTCCTGCGGGCTGCTTCCTGCACCTGGTCGCGTCAATACGTTATAACCGACCAGCTCCAAAAGCCGTTCCATTTCCTTTATATCCGCCTGTTCTTGATAGTACCCCACAGTACAGCCAAGAAGATTCACCGTTTTGGGGCGCACCGTTTGCCGCACCCGAGGAAGCAGCGTTTTTACATACGCAAGTGCCGCCTCCCGATAGCCTTCCCAAAAGCCGCCGCGCATACCGCCGCTATCCATACAGACAGCCGGACAGGAAAGATCTGCTTGCGCCGCAATGCCTGCCACATCATCGCCGATCAAGCTGACGGCGCAACTGTTTTCAATAAACACAACCTCCGGTTTCATGCTTTTTTTTAACAAGGAAAGCGTTTCCAGCAGGCAGTCTTCCGTGCCGAATACAACCGCCTGATTGTCAGGCTGCGTGCAAAAAAAGCGTT
The DNA here is from genome assembly GCA_009929485.1 of Negativicutes bacterium. Taxonomy (GTDB): domain Bacteria; phylum Bacillota; class Negativicutes; order Anaeromusales; family Anaeromusaceae; genus Anaeromusa. The sequence continues at coordinate 75,587 of SAAJ01000005.1, read as the reverse complement.
TCCCCACATTCGGACAGGGCCGTTCTAGCTGTCGCAGCGCATAGAAGTAACACCACAAAGGCCCGTTCACCATCATTGCCGCTTCTGGTACGCCTGCGAAAAACGCCGCGCCGCCTGCCAGAGCGCAAGTATTGGTCTGGGCGCACATGTCTCCCCAAGCTTCACCAGCCATAAACAACTCCTCCTCGATACGGAGATCGTTTTAACAATCGTCCCAATTTCGTCAGCACTTCCAGCAAGCCGCCAACGCCTACCGGCGTCAATACAGGCAGCTGCAGCTGTCGCAGTCCCATCTCCTCCACCTCATGCGTCGAAAGCAGAACCGCTTCTTCCGTAAGCAATGTTTTCCCTGCTTCCTCGTCCACGATAGGAGCGCCAACCCCCTCCAAAGCTTTACGCAATTCCTGATGCTGTTCCGGCGTCAAGCCGGCGAAAAGGATAATCCCTTCCAGCTTCATCTGGGCTAAAGCCAATACCTCCAGTACCCATTGCGGCTGAAAATGGGTTAAAGGCCGCCCAATTCCCAATACGGCGCTGCGGCCTTGCGTCCAGGGAAGCAAGGCCGCACTGGCCTCCGCTATTCGCCGACTCTGCTTAGCGATGGCCGCTGCCGTTTTTCCCTCTCGCCCTAATGCTTTCCCTAACGCTGTCAGCCAGGCTTTCGTTCCTTCCCAGCCGGACGGATACTCTTGCTGCAAATAGGGAATACCAAATTTTCCTTCAAGGTAAGAAGCTAAACGACCCATGGAATATTCCGGTTGCGTATGTCCTCCTAAAGGAATGCAAAAAGAAGCTGCCGGGAGCATCCGAATTTCTTCGAGTGAACTATAATTAGGAAAATGTCCAACAATCCGCAGTCCAAAGACGCTTAAAAGCTCTTGCAGCTCTGCTTCTTCCGCTCCGCCAGGCCCCCGTCGATCTCCTAAAAGAACCACCGTATCCGGTTCGGTTGCTTGCGGGCGCATCAAGCGGTCGATCAAACGCTGCGCAGCAAAATAAAAGCCAGCGCCATACTCGCCATCCAAAAATCCACTGCAAGGAACGCTCATAACCGGAACCTTCCAGAAGGCCTCCGCTTCTTCGGCCACCGCTTCCACATCATCGCCAATCACGCCGGCTAAACAGGAAGCGGCCAGCAGTACGTACGCTGGTTTATACGTTTGCATCGTAAAATCAATGCACCCTCGCAGCTGCTCTGCACCGCCAAAAATCGAATGATCGTCAGTTAGATTGCTGGTAACCAAGGGAGCTCTATAGGCATGCTCCAGCTTCAAATTCCTTGCCAGCGCAGAATATTGTCCACCCAGCTCCATTTCCCGCGCCACATGCCCGCAGGCTTTGGGACTGTGAAAGATGACTGCCGCCCCTTCGTTATGCGCTACCGCCCGCCATACCCCGGGCATACTGCAACTGCAGCTGCGCTTCAAGGTCACCATATGCCGCTTATTCATCGCCATAACGCAGCACCATCTCTTCCAGGTCTTCAAAAGTCAACGGCGTAGGAATAGTCAGCTGTTGATTATCCAGCAGCTTTTGCGACAAATCCCGATAGATCCTTGCCTGCTCCGAGGCAGGCTTCCATTCAATGACGGTCTTGCGTCGAATCTCCGCCTGGTGCATCACCGCATCCCGCGGCACAAAAGCGATAAGCTGTGTATTCAAGCGCGCTGCAAATTCCTCCAGCAAAGCTTTTTCATTAACAATCTGGCGGCTGTTGCCGATAATCCCTCCTAAACGAACCGGCCCGCGCCCGGCAAAGCGGGCTACGCCTTTGGCGATGTTGTTCGCCGCGTAAATCGACATCAATTCGCCGGAAGACACTATGTAAATATCAGTAGCATAGCCTTCCCGAATCGGTACGGCGAAGCCGCCGCACACTACGTCCCCTAAAACGTCAAACAAAACGACTTGCTGTTCCTCTTCTGGAAGTTTTTGCAGCATTTTTAGCTTTTCAAGGGCCACGATAATGCCTCTTCCCGCACAACCCACGCCCGGTTCAGGCCCCCCCGCCTCAACACAGCGAACGCCGCCGAATCCTTCGTGAACCACCTGTTCCAAGGAAACGCCTTCCCCATATTGACGTACCATATCCAACACCGTCTGCTGACAGTTGCGCCCCAAGAGGAGCCGCGTCGAATCATTTTTCGGATCACAGCCAATCTGCTGAACCCGATAGCCGGCTTCCGCCAGCGCAGCCGACACATTCGAAGCCGTCGTCGATTTGCCGATGCCGCCTTTGCCATAAAAAGCAATTTTTTTCATAGGCCCTTCCTCCCATACAAAAAGAGCCGCCCCATGTAGGGCGGCTCCTAATTACAGATGCAAAAAACTCCATGTCAAAACAAAAAGCTTGCTCAGTAATCCCCTCCCCATCGCTCGTAGGTAAAAACGGTGATTGCTAAACAGGCAGTTCTCCTGGCTCTGGATCTTCGCTCATCCAAACCTTCCCAAGGCATTCGCCCCAGTGGTATTTTATGGATTTACTCCCCATTACAGTGGCGGGACCGCGCCGGTTTTTCACCGGTCTTCCCTATTAAGCCCTTCCGGGCACCTGTTTCGTCCATATTCATTTGTCAAAATCTCTAAATTCTATTTACTTGCGCAACAAGTCTCAATCGGCGATTGGTTTCTACGTCCGTGACGTCTAGCGATTGCTTGCTGCTTGTCTTTTACATGCTGAATAAATAACTCCTGAATCGCCTGATTTTCGCCTAATCCTTTTGTTAAAACCTGCGCCTTAAAACCGGCTTGCTCTAAAATCAGCTTGGGCGAATCTGACTTAACGCCACTAAGATAGTTAAGAATATGCTCGCCCGCAAGCAGCATAAACGGCACAATCAGAACATCCTGCACTTCTTTCGCTTTCATTTTGATCATAGCGTTCGCTAAATCGGGAAAGCCGTCTGTAACACAGACAAAAATACGTTCATAACCGGCAGCCTCAAGTTTTAACTGCAGCACCGCATACTCCATTTGCTGCGCCCCATTACAAGCCAGCAAGATTGCTTGACTTTCTTGTAAAGGCAGCCATTGCTGCTGCAATGCTTCTATCGCCAAAACATAATCATCAGGATGATCTTTTGCTCCCAAAGAGAGCAGTAGCGGACGCGCCAGCTCCAGCGTCTTTGTTTTCCATGCCGGTTTTCTAGCTTCTGCGGCAATATATTTTTGCACTCCCTGCAAAGTAGCATCTACCGTTAAGAACAGAGGCTGCACATACACTTCTTCAAAAGCCTCACACGCCAGCTTCCTCAAGGCTTCCTCAATGTCGTCTACCTGTATCCCGGAGCGCGCTGTTAATTTATCTCGCACCGCCTGCGAAGAAAAGGCTCTGCAAATTTTCCACTCTGGAAAGACTTGTTGAAAACGTTCTTCCAGCGGATCTAAGGTACGCTGCAAAGCAGCAGCGTCCACCGAGCCAAAACTTACTAAGACAATTGCCTTTTTGTTCAACCCTTAACCCTCCTGCAGAATGTCGCCGCAAAAAAAACAATCCTAGCCTTCGCAAAAAGGCTAGGAAGAAATTCATGTTCTTCGTATCCCCTGCTCGTCACCCGCGAGCCTGCGGCGATATACAAAACCATATACTATTGCTGGGTACGTAAAATTCATCAACTCTTGTTTGCTTTCCGCCCGGCACCTGCGAGCATGAGGAAAATCAAAAACAGCAGAAAAATTCTGTTTTCATCCTACACCCGCAATTACTATATGTCAACCACTGTTTTCATTCTCCGGAAACCGAAAGATGCCGATCCGCAGGCTGGGCAAATTCATCTCCATAGGCAGCGTACGCTACCTCTTGCACCCCGAAAACCATGTCTTGAGAGCTGTTGTAAATATAGCCTTCCCTTGGCAAATACAGTTTTTTCTCCCGAATGGCTCGCAGTGTCTGCAGCGACGGATCCTCTAAAAATTCACGCCGATACGACTCAATATCATAGTTTCCATGATCGTTATAGGCAGGCAAAATAAGCAAATCCGGATTAATCGCCACCAACTGCTCTTTATTAAAATTCTGCCCGCTTTGAATGCCTGCCGCGGCAAGGCCGTTAATCACGTTGGCTCGGCGGCACATATCGTCAAATATGCAGCCGCTGCCGCCATAGGTCGACATCAAAGAAATCAGCACTACCTTTTTTCGTTGTTCCAACGGAATGGCTGCTGTTTTTTGCTGAATTTCCGCTAATTTTGCGTCCATCGCCGCTAAAAGCCGGTTCCCTTGTTCCTCTTCTCCTATCGCTTTAGCAATCAGTCGAATGTTTCCCTGCACATCCTCTGCATTTTTCGCGCCTTTACACACGATCACTTGGAGTCCCGCGTCCCTCAGCATGCCAACAATTTCCTCACTGATCCAGTCCGGCGCAATAACCAAGTCCGGCTGCATCGCGAGCAACTGCTCCGCCGAAGGAATATGTATTTTTACCGGTATTTTCTTAGCTTTAGCAACAATATTCGAGCTAACCGGATCATCAAGAAGCGCGTTTATCGCCGCCAGCCGTTGTGTTGATACCATGCCTAAGAGAATTTGATCTGTACCCGCCGATAAGGTTACGATTTTTTGCGGCTTTTTCGTCAATTCCACTGTTGCGCCCCGACTATCTACAATACGATACGAAGTCCCGCTTGAGTTAGCCTGCTGCTTCGCACCGCATCCCGCCATCATAACGCAAAACACAATACTTACCGCGATCATTCCCCAAATACTAAACCTGCGCCGCATACCATCGCTCCTTTTACCGTGTTTTGGACGACGAAAAGAGAGGAGCTATCTCCCCTCTTTAACTGTCGTTTCCCGCTGTCTCATACCGTTCAATCAAGCGCCGCGCCGCCAGAGTCGGCGACAGAGTCCCTTGACGAACCAATTGCTCCATCGGTCCCCGCTGCTCTTTGACTTTTGGGTGTTGAAAAAACAATTCCCGTAAATGCTCTTCCACCAGTGCGTACATCCAGGAAAGAGCCTGCTCCTGACGACGTTTTGAAAAAACGCCGCTTTTACTTGTTTTCTCCTGAAAATCAAGCACTACGCTCCAGATGTCTCCGATTCCCGCCCCTGTACGCGAAGAGGCGGTATACGCCTTTGTTTCCCAGCCTTCCGTAGCCGGGCGCAGGTAATGCAGCATCCGGTCATAGTCTCCCTTGGCCACGCCCGCCCGGCCCCGGTTATCCCCGTCGGCTTTATGGACCAAAATGGCATCCGCCAGTTCCATAACGCCTTTTTTCATGCCTTGCAGTTCATCGCCAGCACCGGTCAAAACGACCAGCAGGAAAAAGTCAACCATCGAGCGTACTGTTACTTCGCTTTGCCCAACCCCAACAGTTTCCACTAAAATAACGTCGAATCCTGCCGCCTCGCACAAAAGCATCGTTTCCCGGCTTTTGCGCGCTACGCCTCCTAAGGTACCGCAGGAAGGAGAAGGGCGGATAAAAGCATTGGGCTGGCGAGAAAGCTGCTCCATTCTGGTTTTATCTCCTAAAATACTGCCCTTCGTCAAGGTGCTGCTGGGATCAACCGCCAACACCGCCACCTTGTGGCCGCCTTCACACAATCGCGAACCTAAGGCTTCAATAAAGGTGCTCTTCCCCGCTCCCGGCACGCCGGTGATGCCCAAACGCAGCGAACGCCCGGTAGCAGGCAAAAGCTCCTGCAGCACCTCTTGGGCCTGCGCAAAATGGCTAGGCGCATTGCTCTCAATCAACGTAATCGCACGGGACAATACCGTGCGATCTCCTTGCAATACGCCTGCTACGTAATCCGCCACATCTAACTTGCGTTTTCTTTTTGCCGTCGCTGCGGCGGGAACCGCCGTAGCAGCCTGCTCCGGCATACCGTCATGACCTCCGTCAACGCCGCTCATCACCCGGCAAGCAAAACGAGCATCCTCTTCTTGCGGCGCCCAGTCGGGACGATAGGTCTTGGTGCTCATAATTACGCCTCCTGATCAAGACGTTGCAACAACTGTTCCAAAATTTTCCGAGCCGCCACGGGAATAATAGTACCCGGTCCAAAAATCGCGGCAGCACCGTGCTCACGCAAATACTCGTAGTCCTGCGCCGGAATAACGCCGCCGATAACCACCATGATATCGTCGCGCTCGCGTTTAGCCAATTCTTCCACCAATTGAGGCAGCAGCGTTTTATGACCTGCCGCCAAGGAACTCATACCAACGACATGAACATCGTTATCCACCGCGTCCTGCGCTGTTTCCTCAGGTGTCTGGAAAAGAGGTCCGATATCTACGTCAAAGCCCATGTCCGCAAAGGCGGTAGCAATTACTTTAGCGCCGCGATCATGACCGTCCTGGCCCATTTTCGCAATCATGATCCTCGGACGACGGCCGTCTTTTTCTTCAAATTCGTCCGCCATTTTCCGTACAACCGTAATTTCTTCTTCATCGGCGAATTCACTGCTATACACGCCAGAAATGGAACGGATAATCGCCTTGTGCCGTCCGCATACTTTTTCCACGGCGTCGGAAATTTCTCCCAGGCTGGCCCGGGCGCGCGCTGCTTCCAAGGCCAGCCCCAGCACATTGCCTTCTCCCGTCTCCATAGACTTAGTAATTGCTTCCAAGCAGGACTGTACTTTGTCATTATCCCGATTGGCGCGCAGTTTTTCCAAGCGCTGAATCTGTGATTGACGCACTGCTGTATTATCTACCTCCAAGATGTCCAGTGGATCTTCTTTGTCCAAACGGTAGCGGTTAACGCCTACAATCGTTTCTTTTGCCGAATCAATATGCGCCTGACGCCGAGCCGAAGCTTCTTCAATACGCATCTTGGGCAGTCCGGTCTCAATGGCCTTCGCCATGCCGCCAAGCTCTTCTACTTCTTGAATATGCCCCCAAGCGCGGCGAATCAGCTCATCTGTCAGCGCCTCCACATAATAAGAGCCGCCCCAAGGGTCAATGACCTTGCAAACCTTAGTTTCATCTTGAATATAAAGCTGCGTATTTCTGGCAATACGCGCCGAGAAATCAGTCGGCAAAGCAATGGCTTCATCCAGCGCATTCGTATGCAGCGATTGCGTGTGTCCTAACGCCGCCGCCATCGCTTCAATGCAGGTACGCCCCACATTGTTGAACGGATCCTGTTCGGTCAAGCTCCAACCGGAGGTCTGCGAATGCGTGCGCAGAGCCATGGATTTTGCTTTTTGGGGCTCGAACTGGTTGATGATTTTAGCCCAAAGCATCCGGCCGGCCCGCATTTTTGCCACTTCCATGAAGTAGTTTTTCCCCATGGCCCAGAAGAAGGACAGCCGCGGCGCAAAAGCGTCAATTGTCAAGCCCGAAGCAATCCCTGTACGAATGTACTCCAAACCGTCCGCCAGCGTATAACCAAGCTCAATATCCGCCGTCGCTCCGGCTTCTTGCATATGATAGCCGGAAATACTGATACTGTTGAATTTAGGCATGTACTGCGAGGTATAGGAGAAGATATCCCCGATAATGCGCATCGACCCAGCGGGCGGATAAATATACGTATTACGCACCATAAACTCTTTCAGAATATCATTCTGAATAGTTCCGGACAGAACCGACTTATCGACGCCCTGTTCTTCCGCCGCCAGAATGTAAAAAGCCAAAACCGGCAGCACCGCGCCATTCATGGTCATCGATACAGACATTTTGTCTAAAGGAATGCCAGAAAAGAGAATTTCCATATCCAAGATGGAATCAACCGCCACGCCGGCTTTGCCGACGTCCCCCACTACGCGCGGATGATCCGAGTCATATCCTCTATGGGTCGCCAAATCAAACGCAATGGACAAGCCTTTCTGGCCTGCCGCCAAGTTTCTGCGATAAAAAGCATTACTTTCTTCCGCTGTAGAAAAGCCCGCGTACTGCCGAACCGTCCAAGGCCGCGTTACATACATTGTCGGATACGGTCCGCGCAAAAAAGGAGGCACCCCTGCCATGTATTGTAAATGGGTCATCTCCTTGTACACATCTTGTGTATACAAGGGTTTCAAATCAATTTGTTCCATCGTTTTAGTAAAAAAGTCTTCAAAGGATTGGCCTGTTTCTTGCTCCAGGCGCTTCTTCCAGTCATCAACAGAAGACCGGGGAGGCTGAAACGACAGCTGCGAAAAATCAGGTTTTTTACTCATTAGATCATCCCCTTTGCTTCTTGTATAGCTTGCAAAATCTTACGGCAGTTGGCACGTACATGCACGAAGTCATCAACCCCAGCCTCCCGGTAGACCGGCTCCAACTCCGGAGGCGCAGCCCCCGCCAAAAGAACGGACATCTTGGGGCAGGCTTCCTTAAGCTGCTTCGCCAGCGGCGGTACCAGCTCCGGATAGGTCGCATCCGTAGAGCAGATTACAGTAACGTCGGCACCCGATTCTTTGGCCGCAGCTACCGCTTCCTCCACGCTGGGGAAACCGTCATTTTTCAAAACTTCAAAAGCGGCTACTTCCAAAAAGCCGCGGCTAAAATCAGCCCGTGCTTTGTGCTGCGGGATCGGCCCCATATTCGCCTGAAACACCTTCAAATTCTCACCGGTTTTTGCTTTGTACCGCTCCGTGCACTGCCGCAATTCTTCAAACTGCTCTGTCCAGCGATGACGGCTTATCGGTACAATATCCGTTTCCCCCGGCATGCCGTCATTTAACACTTCCCGTATTTCCCCAAGAGAGGCGCCGCTATAAAACACATCCATTAACGCAGGCGGCAAGTCGCCTGCCGTCCCCGCCGCCGCTTGCAACAACGCCGCTTTTTGTTCCTGCGTCAAAATCGCTTCTTTAATGCTCCGCAAAGGCTGTTGCGTTTCCTCTGGCGGCAGCAATAGTTCTTCCCCTGGATTTGGGTACATATTGTTCCCTACGGCCACGTCGGCGCGTCGATCCAGCTTTTTAAACCGCTCTTGGAGCACCGCGTTAATATCCTGCTGGATTTTACCTGTTTTTAAAGCGGCTTCTACGCCGCCTGCTTCTTCGGTTTCCTGAATCAGCTTCCACGCGGCTTCCGCCAACTGTTGCGTCAGCGTCTCCACATACCAGGAGCCCCCTACAGGGTCCACCGGCTGCAGCAGGTGACATTCTCCCTGCAGCATAATTTGAATATTGCGGGAAATGCGTCGTGAGAACGTATCGCTGGGCCGTATTACTTCGTCAAAGGGCGCTACAGTCAAGGCTTCAATGCCCCCAACCACCGCCGAAAACGCCTCTGTCGTCGTCCGCAGCATATTTACATAGGGGTCATATACGGTTTTATTAAAAGCGGCCGTCCTGGCCAATAGATGCAATTTACGGTTTTCCTCCGAGCAGCCAAAGGCTGTAGCAATCTGCGACCAAAGCATCCTCGCGGCGCGCAGCTTAGCAATTTCCATAAAATAGTTAGAGCCTAAATGAACTTCCACCATGATCTGTGAAGCAATTTGATCGGCCGTCAAGCCCCGTTGACGCAACGCATTCATGTATGCGATAGCCGTGCTGAAAGCATAAGCCAGCTCCTGCACCGAATTAGCGCCGCCCTCATGATATACACCGCCGCGCACCAAAAGCGTACGTAAAGCCGGAGTATTTTTCCCAGCCCAGACAACGCAATGAGCCGCTTCGTCATATAGCTGGTCTAGTGAAATGCCAAGCTGCCCTTCCTGCGCCCAGTAGCCCAAGGGATCCGCTCCCACGCAGCCCGCCGTATGCTTGATCAAGTCCCCTTTTTTCGTCATAGCCGCCGCCAAAAGGGATACCAAAGACGCCGCCGAGGCTCCTGCGTAAACATATAAGGGAATATCCGCGTCCATCCCGGACAACAACTTTTCCATGTCTTCCAAGGTTGTAATCGAAACGCCCGTTTCCTTCACCCATGAAGGATTTTCCCCGGCCAAAGTTGCGCCATTCAAAGCAAAGCGCAACGCCGTAGCCCCTTTTTCCAGCTCCAGTTTGGCCGCACTATTGGCTTCTTCCGGCAAAGTCAGACCAATCTCCTGCGCAATGCGCCAAGGATGCGAGCGATAGCCAGCGGCGTGAATTCCCCGCCGAAAGCTCCCAGTTCCTGGCGTTTCTTCTAAAGCTGGTATTTTTTCCATATGCGCTGGCGTATAAATCGGCTCTAAGGTAATATTTTCAAAGGTTTTGGTAAAAAGCTTCTTTTGAAAGTCGCCGCCTTTCAACGAAACGATCGCTTCTTCCTTCCAAGCTTCATACGTTGTCGGCTCAAACTCAGTAAACTGCACTGCAGGAAATGCTTTTTCCGCAACATTTTTTTCCTCTGTTTCCATTTCGCAGGTTCCTTCCTTTAACAAATTCGGCTTTCTCTCGACATTACGCCCAATTCCACCCCCAGTTTATTCCATTCCATAAAGAAAACCCTTTTGCAACAGCAAAAGGGTGGTGTTTCGCAGGTAGATTTTACATAAAATAAAATAAGACTGACCTGGAATGGTCAGTCTTACTATGTAAAATCGTCTCACGAAATCCCCTTCCTGTCGCTCGCAGGTATAGCGGTGATTGTTGGTTAGGCAGTTCTCCTGGCTCTGGATCATCGCGGCTTCAAACCTTCCCGGAACCATTCTTCCAGTGGTATCTTTTGAAGCAACTCTCCCATTACAGTGGCGGGACCGCGCCGGTATTACACCGGACTTCCCTATTAAGCCCTCACGGGCACCTAAACCCTCTTTATGCGGTTTTCTTTACTAATTTAAATACTAGCAGTTTTGTTCTTTTTGTCAAGTCGTTTTTCGTCGTCCAGCAAACTTCTTCCGTCTGCGCGCTTCTTATTTGGCGCCAATTCCTAATTGATCTTTGTACTTCCGCATGCCTTCGATACAGCATTGCATGACCGTATTCGCCTCCAGATTTAACAGGGCAAAGCCTTGGTTAATGACCTCGCGGTTGCATTTAGCGGCAAAGCTTTTATCCTTGAATTTTTTCTTCAGGCTTTTCACTTCCATATCCTCAATGCCCGTAGGGCGCATTAAAGCAGCAGCCATAATAATGCCAGTCAGTTCATCTACAGTAAACAAGCTTTTTTCCAAGTTTGTAAGAGGCTCGCATTCCTCTGTGCAAAGACCATAGCCATGGGAAAGAATAGCACGGATATCGGCCTCTTCCACATCTTCGCCGCCTAAAAGCTCCCGCACATGCTGACAGTGCTCCTCCGGATATTTTTCATAGTCAACATCATGCAAATAGCCGATAGCCGCCCAATGAGCCGCATCCTCTTGAAAATACTCCCCCATGGCCTCCATCGCCGCGCTCACAGCCTGAGCGTGCAATAGTAAGTGTTTTTCCGTAACATGTTTCTTTAAAATGCCTTGTGCTTTTTCCAAGGTTAACTTTGCCATTTCCGCCGCCTCCATACAACAATATCTTGCATTCTAGTTCTTCCTACGATTACAACATTCATTATACCTCGTCTCTAGCCTACATAAAAGCGGCGCGACAAATTCTATGCGACCTTACCTTGACAAAGCTCTTCGATCCTTCGGATGTGTCACCGGAGCCGCCGCCAGCAGCTTTTGCGTATACGGATGTTTTCCTTGCGTTAACTGATGCGCAGGTAAGACTTCTACCAGCCTGCCTTCTTGCATAATGCCGACGCGGTCCGCGACGTGGGGCAGCATGGCTAGATTATGCGTAATGAAAAGATAGGTCAAATCCATCTGCTGCCGCACTTGATGCAGCAAGCCAAGAATCTGATTCTGCAGCGTCACATCCAAACTCGACGTAGCCTCATCAAAAACAACCAGCCTTGGCTGCGGCAAAAGAGCCCTAGCCAAAGCAACTCGCTGGCACTCCCCGCCGGAAAGTTCGCCCGGATACCGCGTCAGAACTTTAACGGACAAACCGCAGCATTCTAGCATACTGCTGATCCGCTTCTTTGCACAAGCTTCATTTTCTTCTAGAGCAAAAGAGCGTACCGGTTCCGCTAGAATTTCGCCTACTTGCATACGGGGATTCATGGAAGAATAAGCGTCTTGAAACACCATCTGCACTTGGCGGCGATAATTTTTTTGCGCCTTCCCCTTTAGTACGGAAATATCCGCACCATCAAAAAGAATTTTTCCTGATGCCAATGGCTCCAATAACAAGATCGCTCTCGCCAGTGTACTCTTCCCGCTGCCGCTTTCTCCAGCTAACGCAAAGCGCTCTCCTTCGGCAATCTGCAAGGATACCTTTTCTACGGCCTTTACTTCTTTGTGTCCGGCCAGCCAATGCGAATGCAACCGATAACGGCAACAAGCGTTTTCAACTACAAGAAGACTCATGCGCCGCCTCCTCTATCAATTCGAAGCGACTGGCTGCCAACAAGCGCTGCGTATAGGCCTCCTGAGGCGCATCAAAAATTTCCATGCAGCTTCCCTGTTCTACCACACGCCCCTCGCGCATGACCGCCACCTGATCCGCCAGCTCTGCAATCACGCCCATATCATGAGAGACCAAAAGCACCGAGCTTCCTCCCTCTTGCTGCAAGCGGCGCAATTCTTCGATAATCTGCGCTTGCAAGGTCACATCCAAGGCGGTAGTCGGCTCATCTGCGATGATCAAAGGAGGCTCCAGCGCCACAGCCATAGCAATCAGCACTCTCTGCCGCTGACCGCCTGACAATTGGTGCGGAAAGCGATAGTACAGCTCTTCCGGCTTTGTAACACCCGCACGAAGCAGGGCTTGTCTCGCCCCGACTCCAGCCTCTCGACGCGACAGCTTCCGATGCACCCGAAAAAGCTCCGCTACTTGCCAGCCTACAGGCAATACCGGATTCAGCGACGCCAGGGGATCTTGGAAGACCATGCCGATCGCCGCACCGCGCAGCGCGCGCAGCTCCTCCGGCTTCAAGGCGCATAGGTTTTTTCCTTGAAACCAGGCTTCCCCTTGAACCTGCACATTGTTGCGCCCCATACCGGCCAGTCCCATCACCGCCTGCAGCGTCAACGACTTGCCACTGCCGCTTTCTCCTACCAAACCCAAGACTTCACCGGCAGGCACATCAAAGGTCACATCCCGAACTAAAGGCGCGCCATCAATAGAAACCGACACATGGCGCAAGGACAAACAAGACTCCTTCATGACGCCTCTCCTTTTGCTCCGAAATTTCCTTTGCCTCCCAACGGGTCAAGAGCGTCTCGCACCGCATCTCCCAAGAAGTTAATGGCTAATACGGTCAAGACAATAAAGCAGCCCGGGAAAAAAGTAACCCACCAGGCGCCCGCTAAAATGCTCCGCTGCCCGCCCATCAGCATATTCCCCCATGAAGGAAGGTGCGGCGGAATCCCCATGCCCAGAAAGCTGAGAGCCGCTTCCGTTACAATCGCATGGCCCACGCTCATCGTCGCCAACACGACAACCGAAGGCAAACAATTCGGCAAGATATGCCGCCAAATCAACGTTCCGTCGCTTGCGCCGCATGTAAGCGCCGCCTGCACAAAGGGCTGCTGTTTCACAGCTAAAAACTCGGTCCGCACAATACGGGCGGTCTGCATCCAACTGGTAGCCGCAATTACCCCAATAACACTTTGAAAGCCTTGACCGCTCAGCGCCTGCAAGGCAATAACCAGCACCAGCGTAGGCACCGAAAGCAAGCCATCCAACAAGCGCATCAGCGCGTTATCCGCCAAGCCCCCTGTATAGCCGCTGACCACGCCGTACAGAAGCCCCAGGGTAGTCGCAAGAGCCACCGAAGCAATGCCCACCGCCAGGGACACCCTCGCTCCATACAACAGGCGGCTGAAAATATCACGTCCCAATTCATCCGTACCAAATAGATGCATACCGCTAGGAGGCTGCCGCACGGCTGCTAAGTCGGCATCTATCGGGCTATACGCCGCCAGAAGCGGCGCCGCAGCAGCCAGTAAGAGCATAATCGCCAAGACGATTAAACCGCCCTGCCCCAAACGGTGGCGCACCAGACGTTTCCAAAAAGCCTTGTTACCCAATGCCGCCCACCTTCTTTCGCAGCCCTTCCACCGTCAGTCTGGGATCTACCCAAGCGCAGGCAATATCCGCCAGCAAGTTTCCGGCGACGACAAAGCAGCCTGTTAGCAATATCGTTCCCATCAACAGCGGATAATCGCGCATGGAGGCGGCTTGAATGCTTAATTGTCCCAATCCTGGATAAGCAAATACCGTCTCCACCAGATAACCGCCCCCGACAAGAGAAGAAAAAGATAACCCGCCATAAGTAATAACAGGCACCAAGGCATTGCGAAAGGCATGCAGATAATGCACTCTTCGCGGCGATAAGCCTTTGGCATGGGCCATACGAATATATTCCTTGCCCAGCACTTCCAGCATGCTGGACCGCACAAAGCGAATATAAGCGCCCACATGACTTAACGCCAGCACAACGACCGGCAGCAGCAAATGCCGCAGCCGGTCGAGCCAATCTCCATCATTCCCTAAAGAAGCCATGCCAGCGGATGGCAGCCAGCCTAAATAGACGCTAAAAAACAAAATCGCTAACAACGCCAGCCAAAAGCTAGGAATGGAAAAAAAGAGAAACGAAAAAAACGTCGCCAGATAATCAAGCCACGAATATTGCCGAATGGCGCTGGCCAAGCCCACAGCAACCGCTAGGCAGACCATCAGCGCCAACGCGCTCACATTCAACACAATGGTGCGCGGCAGCCGCTCTGCTAACATTTGCGATACCGGGCGACCGGTAATATAGGAAGTTCCCAATTCGCCTTGCATAGCCTGTGACAGCCAGCGTCCATACTGCACAGGCAATGGTTGATCCAGCCCCAAGTTTTCACGAATGCGCTCCTGGTCCGCCGGGCGCATCCGCTCCAACTGGCTGCCGTACATGGCCACCGCCGGATCTCCATGAGCCGTATGAATAAAGAAAAAGGAGCAGAGGCTGACAACCAGCAGCACCGGCACACTAGCCAGCAGCCTCCGCAAAATAAACAGCAACATCAGGGAGTCTTGCTCCATTCTTCCACATTCCAAGTATAACCGGCGCCATGATGGCCCAACGTCCTTGCCTTAAAGCCGCCGATGCTTTTATTATGCACTACGGCAACATCCAAGTAAACCAAGAAATTAAACGGCGGATCCTCTGCCAACGCTTGCTGGAACTGAGCGTACAATCCTTTGCGCGCTTCTTGATTCATTGTTTGCCGCGCCGCTGTCAAAGCTGCATCCACCTTGGCGTTTTTATAGTGTTCATAGTTTTGGCCGCTGGGGTCGCTGCCATGGAAGATCCGGTACGTATCTTGATCCGGATCAAAGGGACTGCCCCAGCCCAACAAAAAGGTTTCCATGTCTGCGATTTTAAAAGATCCTTTCTCTCGCGGATCCGGCACAGCGTCTACGCCAATTTGTTTAAACTGCGTGGACAAGGCGTTCGCTAAGGAAACCCGCACCGGGTCATGAGCAAAAGTAGTAATTTTAAAGGTCAGCTTCTTCCCGTCTTTTTGCAGCATTCCGTCCGCGCCCGGCGTATATCCTGCCGCCGCCAGCAGTTCTTTCGCCTTCGCCGGATTATAGGCGTATGTTTCTACGGCACTGTTATTGCCCCAATTGAGCTGCAGCGGCCCGTAAGCCGCTTTGCCCCAGCCAAGCATCACGCCTTTTACCAGCGCCTCCCGGTCTACGGCAAAATTCAACGCCTGGCGTACACGCGCATCATCCCATAAGGGAAATTGGCGATTATACATCAAGCAGCGATAATCCGCAGTTACTACTCGTTCCACCTGGAGGCTCTGCACTTTTTGCACCCGCTCCACTTGAGCCGGATCGACAAGAGCTACATCAATTTCTCCGGTTTCCAACTGCAAGGCCCGGACGTTCTGATCCGGCAGGAACTTCAAGATCACTTTCGCCACTTTCGGAGCGCCCCGATAAAAATCCTTATTGGCTTCCAGCGTCATCGCTTGTCCTTTTTGCCATTGGCTCAGACGGAAAGGTCCGGTGCCAATCGGCTGGGCGTTAAAGGCGTCTTGATTCACGTCTTTTCCCGCTAAGGCATGTTTCGGAATCATGCCGGTCGTCATAGCGTCCAGCAAGGGAAAAGGCGTCTTTAAAACAATCTTGACCGTATAGGGATCTAGTACGCTTACCTCTTGAATTTCTTCAAAACGTTCGCGAATGGTCGAATTGCTTTTTTTGTCTAAAGCCGTATCAATCGTAAATTTAACGTCTTCCGCCGTAAACGGCTGGCCGTCATGCCATTTTACGTTTTGCCGCAGCTTGAATATGTATTCCTTTTGATCGGCGCTTATCTGCCAAGATTCCGCTAAATCCGGCGTCAGTTCGTTCTTTTCATTATATCTGGTCAAGCCGGTAAAGATCAGCATTACCGCATCATCATGCTCGTCTGTAAAGAGCGGATTTACCTTGGCAGACTCATTCTCAACCCCCAAGACAATCGCATCCGCCGGGGTCTTCGCTTCTTTTTTCCCGCCGCACCCTGTCAACAGTAATGCTGCCATTACCATGCCGCACAGCATAAGATAGAGAGCTGTCTTTTTCTTCATCTTCCACAACAACCTTTCTTCGCTTTGCATAAAAAACAACAGCCCAACTACGCCTGCGGCTCGCAGACGAATTTGCAGCTGTTACACATTCGTGTGTATTACGCTTTCTTCGTGAAAGCTTTCTTGTGTATATCTATTCTTCGTTTTTAGCAAATTCCCTGCCTAGGCAGTTATTTTCTTTCTCCGCAATGGATTAACGCCCAAAAGCAAGAGCCAGGCAGATCACTCCGCCTGACTCCTGTAATGAATTTTGCGTTATGAGCTTAACGCGTCTACGCGCGCAATCGCCTGGAGCATTTTTTCCGTAGTCACAGTCACCGGCATGTTTTTCATATCTGGCAGCGATACCGCTTTGGCTGCAACAGCTTCCATTTGAGCCGCTGTGGTTTTAGCAATTTGCTGGCTAGTCACAGGCACACCGCAAGCTTTAGCAATTTCAACAGCCTCCAGAAGCTCTTCGTCTGGCCGTCCTTCCAACGCCAGTAAGCAAAGATTTCCATAGCCTACGGTCCGGCCATGACCCATTTCATGGGCTTCCGGAATAATCGTGAAGGCGTTGTATAAAGCATGAGCCGCTGCCGAACGCAGCTTTTCTCCGCCATAAATCGAGGCCATCCCCGCATAAAGAATAATAGCATCCGCCGCAGCTTCCAGAGCTGCAGCATATTCTTTGGTCGCTACGGCATTTTGGGCTTCGCCGCCGAAACGAGCCACCAAGTCATAACACAACCGGCCCTGAGCTAAGGCAGCCAGACTTAAACTATTCTGCTCCACGCACTGAATCGCGGCGCGGTATTCGTACCATTTGGCCAGCGTATCTCCTAAGCCTGCGGACAAATACTCTGCTGGCGCTGCCAGCAAAATATCGGTGTCAATGATCATGCCTACCGGACAATTAGGAAAGGATACGATGCGGATAAAGATACCGTCATTGTCGTACAGCACCGCTACCGGCGTAGCCGCCGCACAGGTAGCCGCAATGGTCGGCACCGTTACTACCGGAACGCCGCAAGCATCACCGGTCAGCTTGCCGGTATCGAGCGCCTTGCCGCCGCCCACGGCAATAATAACCTTCGCGCCATGCTGGCGCACGCCAGCCGCCAAACGGTCAATGTTGTCCTGTGTACATTCGCCTCCATACCATTCCACCGCCGCAATGGTCACGCCCGCTTTTTTTAAGCTGCCTTCCAAGGCTGCTTGCGTTTTTTCCAGCGCCGTCTTGCCTCCTAAAATAAAGACCGGCCCTCCTAGTTCTTTGCAACAAGCGCCAATCTGCGGCAACGCCCCGCGTCCGCGAAAAACATTCTGGGGAAAGCTTACTTGTTCTACTGCCATAGTCATTAATTCCGCCTCCTTGATTTTGATTTCTTAGTTTTTAACGCCCACCGATTTTAACACTTGTCCCAAGTTTTCAAAGCTGGCTTTCAGCTTGCCAATTTCCGTTTCGTTCAACGGCACTTCCAAACGCTGCCGAACCCCCTCGGAATTCACGACGCAAGGCAGGCTCAAAGCAATGCCGGACAAGCCATACTCTCCAGTTAAGGTCGTTGATACCGGGAAAATGCTGTTTTCATTATAAAATACCGCTCTGGCAATTCGGCAGGCTACCATGGCAATGCCAGAGTTGGTGCAGCCCTTGTAGTTCAGTACGTCATAGGCAACATTGACCACCGCTGCACCCGTTTTTTCATAATCCAAGGGTTCTTCCGGCTGGAAATACGAATCTAGCTTGTCAGCTGCAATACCAGCCACGCTCACCAGGCTCCAAGCCGGGAAGGCGGAGTTTCCATGCTCGCCGAGAATATAACCATGTACGTTCTTGGGATCAACGTTGTATTTATTGCCCAAAATCCTGCGCAGCCGCGCGGTCTCCAAGGTTGTCCCGGTCCCTAAAATCTTATGTTTAGGATAGTCAAAGAGATTTTGCGCACAATACGTAGTAATATCTAAAGGATTTGTAATCATAATGATAATGGCGTCTTTTGTGTACTTCGTAATGGAGTTCATCACGTCATGAATGGTTTTTACATTGCTCTCCGCCAACAACAGGCGATCCAAATTAGCGCCCGGAAGAATACTCGGACCGGCGGCAACAATAATCACATCCGCATCCTTGCATTCTTCGTAGCCCCCTGCGTGCACGTAGGCGCTGGGGCTAAAGGCATACGGCGTGCCGTGGCTGGCGTCTAACGCCTCTCCCATTGCCTTTTCTTCAAGAATATCAATCAAAGCAATATCCGCCGCCAAATTAAACGCCAAGGCGCAATTCAACACCGCCGAACCAACATGTCCTACCCCGACAATAGCCAACTTACGTTTAGGAAACTTCATAATCCATCACCTTCCTAGTTTTTTATGCCTTGTAAATTGTTCCAATTTTACAATAAATAAAACAACAGCCACAGGCTTCCTTTCCCAAACGGGCAAAAAACGCTACTGGCTGTTACACATTCGTGTGTATTTCACTTCTTTCGTAGAAGCTTTATAAATATACATTCTCCTTACCAAAGCAATTCCCTTCTGGAAAAAACTAAATTTATTTTAGCGTTCTTAGTTTTTCTTGCTCGACCTCCAATAAAAGCACGCTTTTCTAGAAAGCAATCGCGCGTTGATAACACTGCCACAGTTTTTGCGGGTATTCATCTAATACGTCCTTATTCTCTTGGCTGAGAATGACTAGCGGCTGGATCATGCCTAAAAACATCATGGCCGCTGCCGCAACATCCACAGCGGGATTGATTTCGCCGGCTTTCTTCCCTTGGAGCAGCAGTTTTTTCGTTTCATATACATAGGCGTCAATTTCAGCGAGCATCTTTTTTTTCAATTCCTGATTGCGCTCACTGCTAATTAAGGAATAAAGAATACGTGGAATCGACGGCTCTTCTTGCAGCAATTTCACATGAAGTTCAAAGAGACTTTTTAAACGTTCCAGCGCCGTCCCTTCCTGCGTTGTCGCTTGCTGCAAATTTTGCTGCAGACGCTCACCAATAAAGTCAATCAGAGCCGCAATAATTTCTTCTTTATTTTTAAAATGCCGGTAAATGGCAGACGGCACCAATTGAATCAAAGCGGCAATCGCATTGGTATTCAAATTATCCAAGCCCTGCTGTTCCACAATAAACAGCGCCGCTCGCAAGATTTCCTCACGGCGTATTTCCGTCGTTTTTCTGCTGCGCATTTATTTTTCTCTCCCTTACGCCAAATTCTTGCGAAATTTTTTGACCGCCAATGTCAAGAGCGCCATCCCCAATAAAAACAACGCCAGTAATTGAGGCCACAAGATCGACAGCCCCACACCCTTTAGAAAAATACCGCGAATAATGATTAAAAAATAACGCAGCGGGTTGGCATAGGTACACCATTGCACTACTTCCGGCATATTGGCAATGGGGAACATAAAGCCGGACAACAGGATCGCCGGCAAGTAAAAAAAGAAACTAGACATCATCGCCTGCTGCTGCGTATCGGAAATGGTAGAAATCAAGAGGCCAATGCCGACGGTTGTCATCAAATACAAGCCATTCGCTAAAAACAAGAGCGGCACACTGCCGCGCACAGGAATATCAAACCAAAAGACACTGATCAGGGTAACAAAAATCATATTCACAAAGCCCAGGAAAATGGACGGCATGGTCTTGCCCAAAATGAATTCTAACGGCTTAATCGGCGTCACGACAATTTGTTCCATCGTGCCCATTTCTTTTTCCCGCACAACGGACATACTGGTCAACAAAAGTGAGACCAACATGACAATAGCCGCAATAACTCCCGGAACATAAAAATTGCGGCTTGTTAGATTCTCGTTAAACCACGGCCGCGTTTGCAGCTGCACTCCCGCTGGCTCCCAGCCGGGAAGACCTGCGCGCTTTTTCAGCAGCGCAACGTTCTCATTTTGCAGAATAGTCCCGGCATAATTCAACACCACGCCGGCGGTATTGGAATCCACGCCATCCACTATGATTTGCACGTTCGCCGTAGCGCCGCTGGCCAGCTCGCGGCTGAACGAAGCTGGGATGCGCAGCACTACCGTACTTTTCCCCAAACCAATTACTTCGTCTACCTCTCGGTCGCTTTGCAACACTGCGTTCACGGCAAAATATCCCGAACGGCTAAAGCGATCCGTCAATTCCCTGCTTTCCGGCGTTTGCGCCTGGTCAAAAATAGCCGTAGTTACTCGATTTACATCGGTCGTCACGGCGTAGCCGAAAATAAGACTTTGTACGACAGGCATGACTAATACAATCGCTCTCATTTTGGGATTGCGAAGAACCTGAATAAATTCTTTTTTTATCATTTGCCGCAAACGTTCAAAAGCCATAGCTCACACCAGTCTCTTTTTGAGTTTCTTGTTGGCAACAAAAACCATAATCACCCCAAAGAAGAAAAGGAATACCGCTTCCGCCCAAATGATTTCCAGCCCCGCCCCTTTTAAATAGACGTTCTTTAAAATAGTGACAAAGTAGCGTGAAGGTATCAGGTGGGTAAGCACTTGAATGGGCTCCGGCATATTCGCAATAGCGTACATAAAGCCAGACAGCAAAAACGAAGGCAAAAAGGTCAGCACCATCGCCAGTTGACTAGCCAAAAGCTGTGATCTCGTTACAATGCTGATCAACATCCCCATAGCCAGAGCGCCCGGCAAAAACAAAGCCGCCATTCCAAAGACAAGGGCCCCGTTCCCCCGCAGCGGCACATCAAACAAGAATCGTCCCATCAGCACCGCCAGCGCCACATCCAGCATGCCAATCACAAAATATGGCGTCAGCTTGCCAATAATCAGTTCCAGCGGCTTGAGCGGGGTTGTAATCAACTGCTCCATGGTTCCGTTTTCCCATTCACGGGCAATGGTCAGAGAAGTCAGCAAGGACGCAATCACCATCATGATTACGGCGATAAGCCCGGGAACAATGTAGTTTTTCGCCTGCATATTCTGGTTAAACCAAACGCGCAGCTTCCCCTCCAGCGGCATAGCCACGGCTTTGCCGCCTTTTTTTTGCGAGGCTTTCAATAGCAAGGCACTATTGTAGCCATTTGTTACACCTTGGGCATAGCCTATCGCAATGGTAGCTGTATTGGCGTCGCTGCCGTCGACGAGAAGCTGCACCTCCGCCTGCTGTGCGCTTTCCAGTTTACGGCCGAAGTCATAGGGAACGACAAGCGCCAGGATAGCCTCCCGTCGGTCAATGGCCGCCTCAATATCCGCATACGAAGAGGCTGTGGCGGCCAAGCTAAAATACTGCGAAGATGTGAAACGGCCGATTAATTCACGGCTGTCGGTAGTTTGGCTTTGATCCCAGACCACGAGCGGCACGCGATCTACATCAAGACTTAAGGAAGAGCCAAAAAGAAAAATCAACAGCACCGGCATGGCAATAGCCATGCTCAAACTGCGGGAGTCGCGGAGAATATGAATAAATTCCTTGCGAATAATAGCCGCTATGCGATGAATACTCACAACCCGCCCCTCCTTGCTCACATTACTTTCTTATCCTGCGCTTCAATGATAGACACAAACACGTCTTCCAGGGATGGTCTAATTAATTTGGAGTCCATACATTCCAAATTGATACTTTGCGCAGCAATATGCTTATTTTTCAACTCATCCGGCGTGCCTATGGCCACCAGCTCGCCTCTATAAATCATAGCCAGGCGGTCACAATATTCGGCTTCATCCATATAATGCGTGGTGACAAAAACAGTAACTCCCTCGCCTGCGAGATGATAAATTAAATCCCAAAAGTTGCGCCGTGAAATGGGGTCCACCCCTGATGTCGGTTCATCCAAAAACAGTACTTGCGGCTCATGCAGCAGTGAACACCCTAACGCCAGCCGCTGCCTCCAGCCTCCGGCCAAGTTTGAAGTAAAACTGTTGCGCTGCTCCTCCAGCTCGGCCATTTTAAGCACCCATTTCTTGCGTTCTTGCTTTCGTGCCGCCGGAATTTCGTAGATGCCGCTATAAAAATCAATATTTTCTTCCACTGTGAGATCTTCATAAAGCGAAAATTTTTGTGACATATAACCGATATTGGCTTTAATTTCCTCCGCCTGGCGGAATACATCCAAACCGATTACCTGGGCCTTGCCGGACGTAGGCAAGATAATACCGCACAGCATGCGTATGGTAGTCGACTTTCCTGCGCCATTGGGTCCAAGAAAGCCAAAAATTTCTCCCCTTTTCACCCGAAAGGATACATTGTTGACAGCCGTAAAGCTGCCGTAGCGCTTTGCCAGGTCTTCAACAATTACAGCATATTCCGAGTCATTGCGGCTGTCTTCCACCTCAATCACCACTTTCTCCCGTCGTAAGCATCGAAATAAACACATCCTCCAGGGACGGGGTAATCACTGCCACTTCCCCTTGAATGTCTAGCTCGCGCAATTTCTCCTTAAGGTCCGCCTCAACCTGTGCGGCTTCTCCCAGGGCAACTAAATGAATCTTATTGCCGAACAAACCGGCGGAACGAGGCTGCATAGCCGCTTTGAGAAGCGGCAATACGGTTCTAGGCGCACTGCAGCGTATTTCCAACAAAACGCCGTTCATTTTAGCTTTGATTTCCGCCGGCTTGCCTGCCAAAATTAACCGTCCCTTATACAAGAGGCCGACGCGATCACAGCGTTCCGCTTCGTCAAGATACGAAGTAGAAACAAAAATCGTCACCTTTTCTTCCAACAGCTTGCCTAAAATACGCCAAAAATCTCGCCGCGACATCGGATCTACGCCGTTTGTCGGCTCATCCAAAAGCAGCACCTTCGGCGTATGCACAAGGGCGCAGGCAAGAGCCAGTTTTTGCTTCATGCCGCCGGATAAATTCCGCGCCTGCCTGTCGCGAAAAGCTGTCATATTGCTAAACGCCAGCAGTTCCGGTATTTTTTCCTTGCGAATGGTTTGGGGAACATTATATAAATCCGCGTAAAAGTCAATATTCTCTTGTACCGTCAAATCAAGATACAAGCCAAAGCGCTGCGGCATATAGCTAATATGGTTGCGGAGCGCTTCGACATCGCTTAGAGTATGAAAACCACACACCCAGGCTTCTCCTGCGCTTGGCGTCAAAAGGCCCGCCAAAAGCCTCATGATGGTCGTCTTACCCGCTCCGTCAGGCCCTAACAAACCAAAAATCTCGCCTTCCTGCACAGCAAGAGTCAACTGCTCCACAGCGGTGACTGCGCCAAATTTTTGCGTCACCTCGTGCATCTTAATTGCATCCATCCTCTATTCTCCATTCAAGAGAATTTGCGCATCCGCCGGCATCCCTGGTTTTAGTTCATAGGCTTCATTAGCAATGGAAATCTTAATGCGATACACCAGCTTAACCCGCTCTTCGGCGGTCTGGATATTTTTCGGTGTAAATTCCGCTTCCGAGGCAACAAATTGAATCTGGCCCTGATATTTTTTTCCTGGATACGTATCGGTGGTCACGGTGACCGGCTGCCCAAGCTTTACCTTGCCTAAGTCGGTTTCGGAAATATAGGCTTTAAGCCAAACCTGACCTAATTCGCCAAGAGTGACTACCGCCGTACCCGGAGACACATATTCGCCGGCTTCAATATTTTTAGATAAAACAAAACCGTCGATAGGCGCAATAATCTGCGAATAGCCAAGACGAGTCTGCGCTAAGTTTAACACCTGTTTGCTTTGCTCCACCTTGGCTGCGGCCAACGCAATTTCTTCCTGCCGGGGACCTTCGACAAGCAGACTAAGCTGCTGCGCCGCTTGATCGCTGCGGGCGTTTGCCGTTGCATAAACAGTGCGGCTCCGGTCCAGCTGCTGTTCGGCTATGGCTCCTTGAGAATACAGCTGCCGCATGCGTTGATAATCCGTGGCCGCGTTTTCTTTGTCCGCCTCGGCACTGCGCAAGGCGGCCTGCGCCGCTGTAACATCTTGCACTCGCGAGCCGTTGTTCAATTGCAGCAGCATCGCTTGCGCCGCAAGAAGCTGGGCCTTAGCGTTAGCCACATCCAATTCCAAATCGGCCTGCTCCAAAGCAGCAATAGGCTGCCCCTTGGGCACTTTTTCGCCTTCGTCCACAAAGCGCTGCGCCACATGCCCGGCTATTTTAAAGCCAACTCCGACTGTGGTAGTTTCAATATTGCCGGAAACCTTAATACTATTGGGATCGCTCTGTTTCTTAAAGTACAAAGAATATACACCTGCAGCCATTAGACCTACGAGCAGCAAAAGCAGTAACACCTTTAGTCTTTTTTTCATACCGGCGCCCCCATATCTTAAATAAAATTAGATCAATCTATTGTGAATGTGAATTCACTTTCATTTTAGCATGTGCAACAGGAGATAACAAGGATAAATAAGAAAAACTGCTAGGGAACGAACAAAGAGTAACAGAGTAAACAGAGGGTACGCGGAGGGTTACGGCGAGGGGTTCTAAGACATACATCTGCTAAAATCTAAAGCCGGCTAAAACGCTTCTGTTGCGCTCCGCCGGCTCCGTTTTTTTCATATTCTCTTGCTACTTACCTACTGTTTTCCAGACTTTCTTGCCGCACAAATTGCGTTGGTATCTTCTTGTCCATGCGTATATCCCACAACGGTAAAATGTTCCGATAACGCCTCGGCCACTGCTTTATAATTAGGATCTTTCTTTCTCATGCAAGAAGACAGATGAATCACATCCACTTCTTTTTTTCGCAGAGTTTCTATCTTTTTCGCCAAGTCTCCGCCGTTATGCGTCAATGACAGCAATTCCACATTTTCCATATCCCGATACCGTTCAAAAGCGTCCTCTCTTTGAAAAAAAGCGTTTAGACAGCCCCCTACGGTACAGCGCTCCATAGTTTCTTCGCGCACAAGAATAGCAATTTTCATTGTATATCTTCTCCCTTGCTTAGTTACTGCAAAACTCTTCTTTTAGCCAAGTCCTTGCCTGTAGCGGTTTTAAAATTCTTCTCTATTACATCGTAACTGGTATTTCCGCCTTGTACCGTGATTTGTATCACAGCACTAACCACCGCAACAAAAAAGACATGCATACAACTCGCTGCAGAACGAATATCCTCCAAGCGAGTTGATGCATGACTACTGTAAGAAATGCCGCTGAACGTTATTCCTTAAAGTTCTAGAAGCTTTGGTTTATAACCGTCAGGCAGCTCTTCTTCCTGCAAAAATTCAAAGTCATCATCGTTTAATATGGGCATAAACAATTCGTACGGAAGAGATGAAAATTCGCAAGCGTAATTGCTGGCGCCAAACCACATGCCCGCTTTGCTGCTCAAATTTAAGCTGCGTGCAAATTTTGTGTAGTTTGAGCAGTCATGAACCGCCAAGTCCCAGTTTTCCTCGTCGGCAATCTTCATAAACTTCAGGGTCAGTTCCCGGCTCCAAATGGGAGATACGTACCCCTGTCTGCAAATATACATGTTTTCGCCGTAATAATTGTTGATATTGTTCTCGTTTAAATGCAGTTCCGCACAATTGATAAAGTCAAGGTGTGTCGCAAAAATCGCCTGCTTCTTTTTGAAAAACGCTGCATAGAATTCCGGCGTCATCGGCGTTTCAATGCCTACGTTTTTGATGTATTTTTTTGCTAAGCCAATATTTTCAATTACTTTGTCCGCACAGTTTGAGGCGCCTAAGTTAAAACGGATCTCATCAAGCCCCGCCTCTCCCAAGGCTTTCAAGGTCTCTTCCGTAGCAAGAGTACCATTGGTATATAAATGCTGGTGAATGCCCGCAGCCTTAAACTTCTTGATAATGGAATAATACTTTTCAATTTCCATAAAAGGCTCTAAGTAAACGTAGGAAATACCAGTAGGTTTTTCGTAAACCGATAGAAGCAAGTCAAGATCCTTTTCGTAGAATTTTGTGCCTCCAATCTCCCACATGCCTTCGCCCACCGGATGGATTGCATCTAATTCGCCATAATTATAGCAGAATTTACATTCCAAGTTACATTTATTCGTTTTGCGAATGGCGCTCAACCCCGTCCCCAGCAAACAAGAACGGCAGCCTTGGGGAAATTTACTTTCCTTACCGACAAAAAAAGTTCTATTTTCCAAGGTCTTTAAATTTTTAATTTCCGACATCAAGGTTTCATTTCTTTGGTCCACTGCTGCTTCAATTTGCGCAAAGGTCGCATAAATAATTTCCTCATGTTTCGTACTGATTCCCTCTTGCTCCGGTAATTGGGAGAAAAAGTCAAACCATATCAACGCATCTTGCTTAGAAATTTTCATGTTTTAGCCGCCTATCTATTTAATCTAGTACTTCACAAAATTTGCCAAGTATGAACACCTTTAAATTATACTGGGTTGCTTCTCTGTTTTCAACGAAGTATTCATGTCCTTTCCTTCAAGTAAGTATTTTCTGCCTCAAGCCTTCTCTAAGCATCAAAATAAGAAGGACCGCATCTTCGTGATACGGTCCTTCTTATTTCTTTTTTGTTGCTTTTCGTTTTCCTAAGAAAGTGCTACTTTCAACTCTTCATAACCTTTAAACGACAGCAGAACTCCGTCTAAAGCACTCTCAATGTTTTCCAACGTTACTTTTCCGATATCATGAACATTCGTCAAATGAAGGTCAAACGCAAAAATATTCTGAGAATTTTCGACATAGGTTCGATTATTTCCAACATTAATATGAGATATCACTTTTTCACGAAATAAGCGGCAAGCTATTTCTTTATACAAATCCATGTTATTGCTAACCGTCTCCGCCGTCGTGATCTGAACAGAAAACACTTTTTTAGATTCAGTACATGAAGTACACATAAAATCCACTCCTTATTCTCTGCAAATTCCAGAGATATTTTTCATAACCATGCTTCTCAATAATAGCACGGTCGATAATGATAATCAATATTATTTTAAAGAGTTGAAAATCCTTTAAGCACTACAGCCATTGCTTCTTCTTCCACCAACGGTTTGCTAAGAAGAAATCCTTGTATATAATCACAGTTGCACTTATCTAGCTCTGCCAATTGTTCTTTGGTTTCAACTCCTTCTGCTACAATACTGACGCCCAGCGTATGCCCCATATTAATAATCGAATTTACAAACTGGAACTGCATATCATCACTAGCAATTTCATCAACAAAAGATTTATCGATTTTCAAACAATTCACCGGCAGTTTGCGCAAATACGACAAGGAAGAAAATCCAGTTCCAAAATCATCTACTGATAAATGAATTCCTTGTTCTTTTAATTGTTTCAACTTAGAAATACTTTCATCCGTATGGTCAATAAATACGCTTTCCGTTACTTCCAATTCAATTTGCCAAGGCTGAACCCCTTCTTCTTTGATCGTATTCAACACATAAGAAACAAAATTTTCATCTTTAATCTGCCTCGGTGATATATTTACGGCTACACGTACATCACACCGTCCCTCATGCGCCAAACGAGCAGCAAATCGACAAGCTTGCCGAAGCACCCATTGACCAATCTGCAAAATCAAGCGGCTCCTTTCGGCTAAGGGAATAAATCTCGCTGGCGAGATGCGGCCATGTTCTCTGCTTTCCCATCGCAGCAACGCTTCTACGCCAATAATTTTCGTTCCGTCCACCGTCCATTGCGGCTGATATTGCAAAAACATCTCTTCTCTCTCTAAAGCAAAACGCATAGCATTAATCAACATCGTATCTTCCGAAGTCTTTTCCAATAGGGCCGCTTCAAAAACATGCCAGCAATTGCGACCGGTTTCTTTAGCCGCATACATGGCAACGTCCGCCTTTTGCAAAATAACTTCAGGCACTAGGCCATGCTGGGGATATTCAACAATGCCGATACTAGCGGACATTTGAATCTTAGTTTCTCCTAAATCGTATTCCTGGCAGAGCTCTTTAATCATTTGATCCGCCAACGCTTCCGCCTGCTGGGCCGCTCCTTTCCTGGGATCGACAACAACAAACTCATCGCCGCTGATGCGTGCAACAAAGAGCTCCTCTTTCATCCTGCGCCGCAGGGTTTCCCCCGCCTGCATAATCACCTTATCTCCCGCCGAATGGCCAAAGGTATCATTTATGGTTTTCAAATCATCCATGTCAATAAAAAACAAAACGCCTGCTGCTGCTCCTGTTCTAACTTTTGCAAACTCCTTTTCAAGATACAAATTTAAATTTACCCGATTGGGCAAGCCTGTTAGTAAATCAAAAAACGCCATATGGCTAATCTTTTCCTGCGCCTCGGCTCGTTCTAAAGCCAACACCGCCAAATCTGCGAACTGCCTCAACACCGCTGCAGTCTCTTCTTCTAACGGTCGCTCCTCGCCAATCCAGCTCGCCGCCAAAACGCCTTTAACTTCCCGCCCCTGTTGCAGCGGAATCAAGATAACACTGGAATTTCGCAAATCTTCTTTTTGAAAAACCATATTCCACCAGGAATCTTTGATAAATAAAGACTCCCCTGTATCGTGCATTTTCTTAAGCGGTCCCTCGTCAGCCGTAAGCGGCGCCTTAACAGCCTCTTGGGGCATACCGATTCCATGATGAAGCTTGACTGATGTGCCTGCGTCATTATAAATACCTACAAAGCCGCCTGTCGCCTGCACCAACTGCAATGCATTAGCCAGCATTTTTTCCATAAGCACTTCAACATTTTCAACAGGACGAGTCAATAAACCAGTAGCCGCTCGATACTGCCGCTCGCGCAATAGCAGCTTGTCTTCGGTTTGACAGCGTATATTATTTTCTTCTTGCAAGCGCCGATTCGCCATATCTAATTCGTCATTCATCGCCAGCATCTCTTCGTTGGCAGCAGTAAGTTCTTCGTTAGCGGCAAAAAGCTCTTGTGTTCTCTCTTCTACTTTCTGTTCCAGCTCTTCATATGCTTTTTTCAAACTCTCTTCCGCTTTTTTTTGCTCTGTAATATCATGCCAAACAAATACATAATAGCGTTCTTTGCCCATTTCAAATACATCCGCGGAAAAAAAGCCAATCCGAATTTCACCGTTTCGTCCACGCCAGAAGGTCTCTACCTTGCTTACAGAACGCTCATTTTTAAGCAGCCATTGGACCTGCGAATTTTGCTCTTCCACCCACAAGCCTAATGATTCCACGGGTCTTGCCAAAATTTCATCTCGTTCATAGCCCAATAGTTCAAAAAACGCATCATTAACCTCAATAAAAGTTCCTGAAGCAAAACTTACAATTCCCACTGCATCATCAACATAACGAAAGGCTTTAAAATATTTTTCTTCCGGCCTTGCAAAACGCCTGCTGATGAGAATAATTACAAATGCGCCTGAAACGACACAACCTAATGCCGCCAGCAATAAAATGGTATTAAGAGTTACAACCTCGGCGATTACTTCGCTTTCCGGCGCTGAAACTCCCAAAAGCCAGCGGGCTCCTCCGGGAAGCTCCACTGGCGTCAGTACCGTAAAGATGGGTCGATTCCTTAACGTATACACGCCTTGCACTGGCCCTTCTCCAGCAATCGCCTTTGTAAACAAATCTGCCAGCCGCTCGTCTACTTCAGGAACCTCCACTGCCAAGGACGCTTCTGCTGGCGACTTGCAAATACGCACCTTGCCATTGATTTCTGAATGTACTGCATGCGCAATAATAACTCCAGACTGATCGGCAATAAAGCCATAACCGCTGTCCATAAAACGAATAGCGCCAACCAGCTCATTGAGACTATCAAGGGGCATTGTCGCTTGAATAACCGCCTTTACCTCGCCGTTTACCAGCACCGGGGCGGCAATAGCAAGAGACAAGCGCCCTGAGCCTTTGGATACTAAAGGCTCGGAAATAGTAAGCTCTTTCGTTTTGATTGCCTTTAGATAATAATCACGATCACCTAAATAGGCGGTGTCTCCTTGCGCGCGAATCACGTTCCCCGCAAGATCCCCGTAGTTAATACCCGCAAACTTGTTGTTGCGCTGCAAGCTCAAAGCCAGCACATCTACAATTTCCTGCCGGTTCTGAGGGTTCACAATATGCGGATTTACCGCTATATCTTGCACAAAAACTACTAGTTCGTTCACAAAAGCGCTGGAGCGTTGTGAATAATCCAGACTAATTGCAGCCGCTGTTTCATTAACGCTTTTCGATAATGCTTTGTCAGAAAAATAGTAACTCAGGCCCGTTAGCAAACTTAACGAACCGCACATAAGCGCCAACATAATAAGAAGCAGCCGCACCCGTATGCTTTTAATGCTAAAAACACCATCACGCTGATGTGTATGCCCTACTTTTTTCATACGTATCCTCTCCACTATGCCGTCGCTATTTGGATTATCTGTCATTATAAAAAAGAAGAACTTGCCTTTAATAGCTTGCCGGCAAGTTCTTGTTTACTACGTATCATCTACAATGGCCAAGCTACTCCCTTTAAGCAGTTACAGCTTATATGCGCTAGAACAATAAGGTAGCTCCATGTATCTGTGATAAGTCGATTGTAATTATTGTTTAATTCTTTTTTCTTTCCTGAAATTCCTGCGTCAACATCAAAATACACTTACCATAAATGAAAGGAATGGTTTCGAACCAAAAAGAAATTTTCCGTTCAAAAAGAGGAACTATTATCCCCCTAGGGAACTTTATAAGAATTGGAAGCAAGTACCAAATTTCCACTAAAACCGTATAAAAAGGGAGGCCAAAAAAGATGCGCGTACTTAGACTACTTTGTTCCTTAGCATGTCTGCTGCTCCTATTTGTGCAGGCAGCATCTGCAAACGGGACCATTACCACCCAAACAATCACCACTGCCCGTACAGAAATTTGGAAGGACCTCAACACCGGAGCCATCGGCAGCGCCGCTATTGCGATTATGGATAAAGGAAAAGTCGTATATTCTGAAGGCTTTGGCATGGCTGACCGTGAAAAAAGCATACCTGTCAATAAAAAAACCATCTTTGATATTGGTTCCGTCAGTAAAATTTATGTCGCCACCGCCATTATGGTCTTGGTTGACGAGGGAAAAGTAGCCCTTGACGCGCCGGCAAGCAAGTACCTGCCTGATTTTTCCATGGTCGACGAACGCTATAAGGATATCACCGTTAGAATGCTTCTCAATCACTCCTCCGGCTTGCCCGGCACAACCGGAGAAAACAACTTTGGCTTTGCCTTCAACCAGGATGTCTATAAAGACACTTTGGACGCCTTGGCCAGCTCACAGTTAAAACACCGCCCAGGAGAAAGGTCTATCTACTGTAACGATGGTTTTACCTTAGCAGAAATGATCGTTGCCCGCGTCTCTGGACAGTCCTATCTCGAATTCCTGCAGGAGCGCCTGTTTCAACCATTGGCCTTGCATAATACCGGTGCAGGCGTAGGCCAAAGGCAGCCGGCCCTTGGAGGAAACATAGCCAAATTTTATCCTCCGGGAAAAGCTTTCAGTGAACCGCTTGAAGTTTTATCTTTGTTAGGGGCAGGCGGTTTATCCTCTTCAGCGGAAGATTTATGCCGTTTTGTCGATACGTTTTCCGGCAAAGGGCCGCAAATTCTCACCGCTGCCTCCTTAGGGGAAATCAAGAAAGAACAGCCCCCTTCGTTCCGCGGTAAGCTGCGCGGTCCGGACATACCTTGGGGGCTCGGCTGGGATGTCACTACGTATGAACCTTATAAAGCAAATGGAATTAAGGTCTTAGGCAAAGGCGGCAATAGCAGCACCTATACGGCGCAAGTCTTCACGGCCCCGGACCTGCGCATATCGGTGGCTGTCGTTTCTACCGGCAGAGCAGGCGGAGCTTTGCCTATTGCAGACAAAGTACTGCAAGCCTATCTTGCATCTAACGCCTTGCTGAAGCTGCCCGCAAAGCCCGTAACACCGCCAGTAAAAGCCCAACCGATTCCGCTCGACCTTAAGCGCTTTGAAGGGTTCTACGCGAATGGAAATGAAGTATTTCAAGTCTCCTTGGATGCGCCTAACGGCGTCATGACGCTGTATAACAACGCCAAAGCTCCAACACTATCCGCGGTATACAACAATGGCTTTTTTTACAAAGATGAAAGGAAACTCTATTTCGAAGAAATCGACAAAACCAGCTATCTTGTACTATATGTAGATGCCTTTAAAGGAGACGGCATCTACCTGGAGAAACTCGCTTCCTGCGAAACGCCGCAACAACTGGAAATCCCCATTGAAGGGAAAAAGTGGCTGCGCAGGAATGTAAAAGCGTTTGAAGGAACTTCCTCTGTGCCGGATCATATCACAGAATCGCATGTATTACCGGACCTGCCCGGCTACATTGATTTTTGCGGCATAAAAAAGGTCATTTCTCCTTCCTTTGCCGGCATGGCCATTCAAACGTCACGCGATTTGACCGAACTCCACTTAATTCAAAAAGACAATCAATTTTGGGCGCGAAGCGGCGGCTCCCTCTTTATGCCCGCTGATCTGGCGGACCTGCTTTCTCCTGGAACGACAACCCATGCCCTGAATACAAACGGCTATAATCAGTGGTTTAAAATCGTGACTGACAGCATCCTGCGCTGCGAAAAATCAACGCAAGGCCGCATGATCGTCTTCGCCCCGGACAACGCTGTACTTTTTGACAGCGCCGTAGATACAGGCGATGTTTTTACCCCCTCCGGCAGCTTTGTCGAAATCGCCGGCGCCGTCGGGGATGCCTTTAAATTAACGCTTCAAACTGCTCCAAGCAAGTAACAAACAACACGCACGTCGCTGCGGATTTACAGAAAGACCGTTAACGCATATCTCTTTAGAGCGTTAACGGTCTTTCTTCTTCCCTCTTTACTGTTCCACTAAGGATACGCCAAGCTCAAATACGTCTCCCGGTTCGCCCAGCAGCTCCGCAAAGCTTCCTGCCGGAGCAAATATGTCTCCTTGCTTTACGATGCTGTCATAAAGAGTACTGCCGGAAGGCGAAAACACAATAAACCTGCCTTGAGACGGCTTTGCAAAATGAAGCACCGCAGCTTGCGGCAACACCAGCCATTCATTGTAACCTTGCGCGCCGAGAACAATCTTATTCTTCCCTGCTTGCGCCTTCGCAGCTTCTTTCGCGTTCCTATACAAGCCGCCAGACAACCATAGCTCAGCCTTCCGGCTCTCGTTTAACTTGAGTTCCGTAGCATCGCGAACCGCCTTGCCGGGCAAGCCCGCATATAAGGGTGAGCGCACCGGCTTTAGCCCCATAAAGTCCACATAGCCCGGCAATTTTTCGATCTGCCGCGAGGTTACAACATGGGTAGAAGCATACAACGGCCCTTCATAGGCTTTAACATTTCGCCGCAGCCACTGTTGCCCGTCTACGTCCACCGCAAGCACTTCTCGCTCACTGGCCTTGAGCGGTTCGATTTTTTGCCAGAGTACAGCGTCCACGCGGCCGCAAGAAATAAAATAGCGGCTGCCATCGACGGTCGCGAAGTAGTACGCACTGTCATCTGCTGTATGGAAATAAGAATTGCCATAAGCAGCCGCTAGTATCTCTTTTTTTCCGCCATTCTCCAGACTATACGCAATTAGCTTCCCTTTAGGAATGTCTAAATCAACCTTATACAGAACTCCCTCCGAGCCAACATAGAAGCCGGCATATTCTTGATACGTATCGGGCAGCGCCTGCGCTTTCACCGGAACCTTTACTTTTGCAACCTCTTCCTTCATCAAGCCCTTTTCCACCAAATACGCATCAAGGATCTTCCGCGCTATTTCCATCGCGGAACTATTCCCAGTAGTAATCACGGCAACGGAAATTCTTTTATCCGGCACCGTATACACCATAGACGTATAATGCCCCGTTCCACCGCTTTTCCCCAATACATGGATGCCTTTGTTTTCATAGTCTGGAATTTCTGCCATATCCCAACCCAAACCAAAACTCATCTGAGGATGACGAAGTTTCCCCCAAAACTGGGCTGGCTGCTTTTTTTGCATTTCTCCTAAAGAGCTTTGTGATAAAAGTTGAGTCCCTTCAGCAGAAAAAACATCCACAAAACGGCACAGTTCTTCGGCGCTTGTCGAAAGCCCGCCGGATGCCCAAAAAGACAATACTTCCAGCGGTTCTGACACTCCTTCGCCATTATAATACCGGGCTACCGTCAACCCGCTTATATCCCTTTGGCCTACAGCCAAATCGGTTTTCCGGAGCGCCAATGGTTTAAAAATCCGCTCCTCCAAAAATTCCCGATAAGACCTGCCAGACAACTTGGCCACAATCATCTCGGCAAGAGTAAAGCCGTCATTACAATATACAGCCATTTCACCAGGCTTATGCTTTAACTGCGATTGCGCCAAAATTCCCAGCGTTTCCTGATAAAAATTGTCGTTATAAGCAAAGCCGTAAGAATTAACATAATTTGTGCCCGGTAAACCGGAGGAATGATTCAAAAGCATTCTGACGGTGATATCCTTGTATCGCATATCCTCCATCGTAAATCCCGGCAAATAGGCGGTCACAGGCTGATCCAGCTCAACCTTGCCCTCGTCGACAAGCAGCATAACAGCCATCGCGCAGTAGACCTTGCTAACGGAACCTATATTAAACAAAGTGTCGCGCTCAACAGGAATGCTTTGCTCTCTGTCTGCCATGCCAAAGCCTTCGGCATACACAGTCCTGCCGCTGTCCGTGATCGCTACGGTAGCGCTTCCAGCATGACCAGAGGTGATTTCTTTCCAAATGGCGCCGCGTGCCACTGCCGCTGCCTGCGCGGGCTCGCTGCCGGCCTGCATTTGACACAACGCCACAGGGGACAATACCAGTAAAAAGCAAATAAAGCTACCGATGACTTTGGCCAACTGTTTCATGACACAGCTCCTCTACTTGAATTTCTTATATAATTCTAGTTATTCCTGCACATAACCACAAGCTCCTGCTAACATGAAAAAATTGCGTCCTGGCACAACAACTTCACTAGAAGAGTATAACAATTTCGTAAGTTAACATACTTTTAAATTGATTTCATTCGATACTAATAATAAAATAATAGTGATAATAGCTTTCATTATTTTACATAGTCTCCATAACGATGCAATGACTATGACAAGGAGGGATATTTTATGGAAAAAGCCATAGCTACTATGACAGCAAATTATCTTAAAGCAATGTCTCATCCTAGCCGAATCAAAATAATAAAAATTTTAGTCGAACAGGATCACTATGTAAAAGATATTGCAGCCAAGCTCAACATAGAGCAGTCAAACTTGTCCCAACATTTGAACGTACTAAAAAAGCAAGGAATTGTTGACTCAAAAAGCGAAGGAACGAGCGTATTGTACTGGTTGAAAAATCCTACTACCCATAAAATCATCACAGCCGTAGAAGATGCTTTAAAAGAGCAGATAACCCAAAGTCAAGCACTGTTAAAGCGTTTTTAAAGAGTCTGAACAAACGCCTTTAGAGAATGTTTCTCTAAAGGCGTTTTACTGTTCTTGTAGTTTTCTCTGTCGTAGCGCCGCCCTTCACTCTTTCCCTAGACTGGCAAAGGCCTCCCTCGTCTTTTTGCTTAAATGCAGTCTCCCTTTAAATTGCACAAAATCCGACGCAACCTTTGCACCGGCTCAAGTTCTACAATAGACCCTGTTAATTGAACATGCTATAATAAATTTGATTTAGTTTTAATAGAAAATCGTAAGTAATAATTAAAATAGCAAGCATGTAAATTAAAGGAAAAGCAACTATGGAAAATACAACTTTTATGGAATTAATCCGTCAAAATCCCCATGCCATCACTTCGATCTCGAATCCAACAGATGAGATGAAGCTGCTTGCCGTCAACAAAAACGGCCTCATGTTAAAACATATTAAAAATCCAACGAAAGCAATGAAGCAAGCCGCTTTCGCAAACAATAGCCGCGCTATCGAATATATTGAAAATCCTACCGAGGAAATGATGCAAAAAGCGATTATGGCTAGTTGGACAAACTTAGAATATCTGAAAAGCCCTTCAGAACTAGCTATTAAGCAGGCTCTCAACCAATCCGGCTGGGCGATTAAGTATGTAAAAAACCCCAGTGAATCCTTACAACGGCTGGCGGTAAGCAAGAATTACGACGCCCTCAAATTTATCAAAGAGCCAAGTGAACCAGTCCAGTTAGCGGCCATCCAGCATAGCTACGAAGCGCTGCGCTATATCAAAGCTCCTACGACCCAAGCGGAACGACTTGCGATCCTTCAAAATGAACGGGCCCTTCAATGGATTAATGATCTTACGAAAGCCAAAATTCTAGAATTTCTCGCCATCAATTTTCTCGTTATTAAACTCGTTATGAAGGAAATCTCTGTAGACGAATTGCAGCAAGTCTTACAAATAGAGCTTGCCAAAGAAACGGTTGCCGAAAAATACGTAAGAGATTTTTTAACGTACAGCACCATTGACAAGCAAAGTCCTATTATGGCAATCGACAGACTCCGGCTGCTTGACCAGTATGGCAGTCGAACAGCAAAGCGAATTGCAGTAGATGAAAAACTCAAGTTACTTTAGGAGGAACTTCTGTGAATTTTATCGATACCTTAACAAGCGCTGATTTAGTGCTTGCAACCGAAACCGTACCTCTCATTGTCGGTGAAAGCGGCATTGGCAAGACCGATTTAGCTAAAGAACTAGCCCGCCAAAAAAACTGGAGTCTCATCACCATTGACGCCAACCTCTTAAAAGAAGGCGAAATCGGCGGCCTGCCTACGGTGAAAGACAATACAACCGTCTATGCCGTCCATCATAAATTAAAAGAGTTAGAAAAAGCAGCCGCGCAGGGCGAAACCGTCCTTTTATTCATTGATGAAATCAATCGCTGTGAACATGCCGTGCAGCAGGAATTGATGAATTTGATTTTAAACCGCGAAATTAACGGCTTTACTCTGCCGCCAACTGTAAAAATTCTGGCAGCCATGAATCCCTCCGGCAAATACGGCGCCGAGTATGACTACCAAGTCGTTGATATGGACGCCGCCCAGGAAAATCGCTTTGTATGGCTCTATATGGAGCCCGATTACCACCAGTGGCTCGACTGGGCGGCAGAAGCCGGGCTTGAAACAAAAGTCATTGAATTTATTGCTACTTTCCCTGAATACCTGCATAAAACTAACGAGTCAGACCTACGAGCCACCCCTAGAAGCTATGAACGAATCTCTAGTATTTATAAGATCTACCAGGAAAACGCCGCTTCGATTTCCCGTTCCGTCCTCCTGAATGTGATTCGCGGTAATGTAGGCCGACTCATTGCCGAAGAATTTGTCAGCTTTGTTGAATCAAACTATGAGCCGCTCCTTACCTATGAAGACATTTTTTCTGGCACAGCTTTATCTGACGCAGCTCGCCAGCGGATTAAAGCAGAAAGCCATACCAGACTCTACCTCGCAGCGAAAAACATCCTCAAACACCTGGAAACCCAGATAAACCATGACTCGAACGAAACCTCCCGGCTAGTCAGCCGCCTGATTGATTTTTTACAGGCTTGCCCTGCCGACTTAATGATCGGGCTCATGAAGGATATGAAACAAAATTATGAACAAACCTATGCAGCGGCACTCGCTGACGATGCTTTCGTCGAAGCCTATTTTGCGACCTACCGCTCAAGCAGGTGATAGCAATGAATCTCCATGCTGATTTAATAAACGCCCTTTCAATACCCCCTGCTGAAAAAACTCCCTTTGCCATAAAGCGGCAACTCCTCTATGACGAGGCCAAAACAATCATTACCGAATTTCTCCGTTCCAGCAAACAGGATGCTTCCCGTAAAGTTCCGATTCCGGCCACCTTTAAGGAAAACTTTTTTCAGCTGGTCGATCAAGTCAATCTCGGCCTCATGGCCGCTCAGGATAATTTCTATGGTTATTTTTTGTTTCAAATGGAGCGAGAGCTCCGTTTTGACATGTCTAGCCCCACTGGCGTCAATTTCAAAGCGCCTCACTATGTTTTGTACTTTAATCCCGTCATTTTTCTAACTCTCACCAAAAAGCAAATGGAAAGCACGATCAAGCATGAAATTCTTCATGTGCTGTCACTTCATTTATTACGAGCTAGAAACCTCAAAAGTCAGTACGGTACACTCGCCACAAATATGGCCATGGATATTGTCGTCAATACGTATCTTG
This sequence comes from Negativicutes bacterium, assembly GCA_009929485.1. Taxonomy (GTDB): domain Bacteria; phylum Bacillota; class Negativicutes; order Anaeromusales; family Anaeromusaceae; genus Anaeromusa. Next base: position 37,212 of record SAAJ01000005.1, on the reverse strand, counting down.
ATTATCTGCCGCCTTACGCGACAACACTAGCCTGGGCCAATTCTTATTATCAGTTGCAGCTTCTCCCCTTTGAAACCTTTGAATATTACGCCGGGAAAATCCAGGCGGCTATTAATTTGCTCGCTACCGATGATGACGGCGCCCTTGATGACAGCCGCATTGACGAGGCTGTAGAAACAAAGTACGAAATTGAGCGAACCCACGATCTCTGGCAAGAATCCAGCAAGACTGACGCGAAAACTTTTTTAGAAATTACCGAAAAGATGGCGTTTCAGGCCAAAAAAGGCACGCCCCCTGCTTATATCCTCAGTATGCTAGAGGCTCTCGCCGCCCATAAAAGCGAACTTCCCTGGAACTTGTACCTCAAGCAGGTCTTGGGAACAGTAGCTAGTGCGAGACAAAAAACGACAGCCCGCCGCAACCGCCGACAACCAGACCGCTTGGACTTGCGGGGTGAACTGAGAAGTTATAAGGCTAAAATCGCCGTAGCTCTTGATATGAGCGGCAGTATTAGCGACGAAGAATTTCAGCAGGCCATGCAAGAAGTCTTTGGCATTGTCAAAAACTACAAGCATGAAATCACCGTAATCGAATGTGATGATGAAATTCGCCGCATATCCCCCGTAAAAACAGCCAAAGACCTTAAAGAACGGCTAAAAATCCGTGGTGCTACGCGCTTTACCCCAGTCTTTGACTATGCCAATCGTCACAACATCAACTTTCTCATCTATTTTACGGACGGCCAAGGTGAAAAAGCTCTGCAGATCCAGCCTAAAGGCTATAAAACCCTGTGGATTCTATCTGGCAACAGCAAGGGCCTCTCTCTAACGACATCCTACGGCGCTGTGAAACAGCTTAAACAAGTCGAAAGTAAGGATACTAGCGTCGATCCTAATCATGTATCCTTTCGCGACGGCTACTCCATGAATTCTCAAGAAAAAATCCATATATAGAAAATTACTATTTATTTCCCAACTGTTAAATAACCTTATTGTGCCAACGGCGAAAATGCATATAAAAGAACAACGTATACCACAATAAAAAAAGCTCCTATTTGCATAGAAGCTCGGCAAGTATAAGAAAGCAAAAGCAATGTTTGCTCAAATTTTCTTTGCTTTTTCATATTCATTGTCTAAATCCGCTTGGTTTACTAATACATTGGACCAAGGACCCAGTTTCATACAATTTTGAGGACAATAAAAGCTTACTAAATCACTAGAATTCACTTCAATCATCTTCTGGCTGCAAACATGACATTTCGCAACTAATGATCCGGTATGCATATCTTCAATATTCAAATTCATAATTCGATTCACGACTCGCTTCAGCGTTTCGTTTTGATAGGGCTTCACAATAAACGCATCGCTCCCCAAAAAAACACTCTCTTTAATTATTTCTTCTGAATTACTGCTGCTGCACATAATGACCTTTGCTTGCGGATGACTTTTCTTTATTTCTCGCAGCACAGAGACCCCATCAATTCCTGTCATTACAATATCTAAAATAACCAAAGAAAAAGCTCTTTCCTTCATTATTTGCAATACTTCTTCACCATTTGGGGCTTGGAAAACTTGAGCCTCCCTAAAGCCGATATCCACAAGCGCCCTCAATAACATGGTACGCGCAAAAGGTGAATCATCTACCACTAAAACAGATAATTTGGAAATCATAGTTTGCCTCTTTTCTCCATTCTCGTCTCTTCAATCAAGACGTTCTTGAAACATATGCCGCCCGTAGCACCATTATACCATCTGTGGGCTGCTTCCAGACTTCACCTGAGCACAGATTTTTGTGATTGTTCTCATGGCGCTTTAAAAAACTCACACAATTTGTCACAATCCAATATCGTTATTCGTCCGTTTTCGATACGAATTAACCCCTGCTGGGCTAAAGCCTTTAATTGCCTTGAAACGGTCTCTCTCTTTAACCCCAGAAGATCTGCCAGATACGTAATACTTAAATTCAAAGTTATAGTAGTTCCCCCGGGTCCAGTGACACCAAAGTCTTTCGACAGCTTCCAAAGTTTAGCGGCAACACGCTTATCGCCGCGCAATGCGGTAGAGGTGTTCTTCAGCTGCCGATACGTCCGCCTCACTTTTATGGACAGCGAATCTAAGACTCCCTTCGTTAAGACAAAATCATGTTCCATAATATCCAAAAAATCATATTTATTAAAGCATAGAACTTGCGCCGTTTCAAAGACTTCGCAATTGACGGACGCCGTCGTCCCTTGTAAAACCACCTCATTAATCAATTTCCCCTGGTCTAAAATAAAAATAACTTTTTTCTCCCCTTGTGCGTTCGTTTTGTAAATCGAAACTAGACCGCTAGCCACAATATAGATTGTCTCCACTGGATCTTTATCGAAAAACAAATGCTCCCCTTTAACAAACTGGCGCAACTTACCACAGGCCGCCAGCGCAACACGGGACTTAGGAGCAACTTTCTGGAATAGTTCAACCACAGACACGGCTTCCTGTATATTCATCTTCATCGCAGCCAACCTTGTACTATGAATTTTCGTTCACTTATAAAATAACATATTTTACAACAATGTCCTAGTGACTATTCCTAACCGGTAATCGATTCTAATTTAATAAGACTCCTTAAACATGGCAAAAAAGCCGCCCAAGATGCTTTCCATCTTAGTCGGCTTTCTTTATGCCAGCAAGCAAACCTATTATCAACTCGTCTTCTTCAAACTACTATTTTTTCAAATTCAGCTCAAACCAATATCCATCGTCGTCCATCAAAGCCTTTAGCAAAATTACTTTACAAGAGGGTATAAAGACATATTTTCCTTATTTATCCTCGTTTCCAGAGCAAGAAAAACCGTCTTAGTCTCATCGATGAAGGCAGCAGCGTTCTCAGTAATTTTGCTCGCCCCCATATATTTTGTCTTATATGCATCAAATACTTTGAACAACTCACCCATTTCTTGAGCGAAGGCTTCCGCAGTTGTTCTGATTACAGCATCTTGGTGCTTAACAAGTACTGGATAAACAAACTTATCCTCCGAAGACAAATGAACTTTTAAAATTCCCGCTAATTGAGCCAGTGCTTTAGAAATTTCAAAGGCATGCTCTTTCACCTGCTCTTGATTTTGATAAGTACGAACTTGCTTGATCAAGCCGAAAACCTCATCATGTTGTCTGAGTATATTCTTAATATCCATTTTTACCCCTCCTAAGCGGCTACTACCTTAGCTATATTATAGCGATAGTATTGCTTGTAATGCTGTGACTAACATCACGTAGGAAATATATGTTTACGCCACTGTCCAGCAACACGATCCCCGCCTGCGTCTAATCAAAAAAAGATGGCTACACCCCTGCTGAATCCAAGGGGCGTAGCCATCCCGCAAAGTCACTTCACCACTTATATTTCAGTGGAAAATTTCTTTATGACTGAGAAAATACTTGTCAACTCTGTTGGCGGCATTTTGCCGAATGTTATTGTAGTAAAATGGATAATCAAAGCTATGAAATACGCCTTTGCCAAAAACTTTATTCCCCGGGGATAACTTTTCCACATCGGCAGTGCTACAAACCAATACTCCTTTTTGTTTGTCGATACGAGCATCAACATAATTTCTAACGTTATAAGCAGCAATTTCTCCCGTTGGCTTTAGCACAATGGACCCTAAGTTCTGTTCTGCGGTCGCCAAGGTTTCTTCTCTGGTCCAAGTAATCGGGTTAATAACAAGCGCCCCTGGCAAGACAACTGGGTTGTTTCCTTCAACCACTGGCGCTTCCGTATTGTATGAAATGATTACGCCTGTATCATCTGGGCCTTGCGCAAATTTCAGATGCTGATTTTGGATAAGATAGCTATCAGTGATAGAATAGCCGATGACGTATGCCGCAATCATTCTAGCATATACATCAGGATGTTCTTTCAGGTAATCAGATAATAAATACACCAATAAATTTGAACCTTGAGAATGCCCGGCTAAAATAAACGGCCGGCCATGATTATAATGTTTGATGTAATAGTCGAATGCCGCGAATGCGTCTGTTTTCGGTATGCCCCCAATAAACTTTTCTTGCTCTTTTAAAGGTAACGACAGGCAATACAATGCATCGGCCTGGCGATAGTAGGGCGCATAAATATTGGCGAAACTTTCAAAAGCGGTAGCTTGCCTGCCAAATGCCAGTTTTGAACCTCTCTTCATGGAAGGATTATCAATTTCACAAATATTAGGTTCATTTGCATTTGCTTTTTGCCAGGCCGTGGGATAAAGGTAAAAAACATCCACCTGCTTGTCAACCTCGCCCGGTAAAGCCAGCCAGTTCGCAGCTTTCGAATAATCAGTTGCCTGGTTTTCGCTTGCGGCTGCTACCATAGTTAAACTGAAACAAAGAACAATAAGCACTAGCAGAATTTTTTTTGCGTTCATTTCCTACCTCCTCGAAGTTAATCAATTTGTCGCTTCGCTGGCTAGGGACGCGTGCCCCCCCTCACTCATTAACACTTTTCGACAACCTTCTTGTAAGACACCAAAAGAACTACCTACTCTTGCCCACTACTAACTAATTTACCAGAAAAAGACAAAATTCCTGCAAATTATAAAAATCTTCAGTAATTTTTCTTTTTTAGTATTCGATTCTTATAGTTCCGCATGAAACTTTCTTCTCCATTGAAACTTCAAGTCTATTTTTTTCGTAAATTCTTTTGGTATTTTTTTCGATTTTCTCAAAGTCAAACTCAAAAATCCAGACTAGCGCCGTAAGGCATTAGGAAAGCTCCCTAATATTTAAAGGTCAAAGGTCGCTGCCAGTATGAAAAGATATTTTAATTTAACTTTTCATCCATTTAAGAAGGAATCATTTATTCTTTTGTGGAAAAATAATCCAATTATATTAGGAGGCGATGTACCATGAATAAATATCTGGTCCGGTTAACCCGTTCGCTGATTTTGTCTGGATTGTTAGTTGGCATGACGGTCTCTGTTTCGGCCGCTCCAACTACAGCAACTACCTCTCCTCCTGTCAATTGTCCTATGATGACAGCTGAACACAGGACTCACATGATGCATGAGATGATGGCATCACCAGAAATGAAGAGTATGATGATGAATATGATGAAAGAAATGATGGCCTCTCCCGAAATGAAGCCAATGATGATGGATTTGATGAAAGAAATGATGCAGAATCCGGAAATGAAAGACATGATGAACACGATGATGCACGAGATGATACAAAAGCATGAACCAAAACCACAGGAAGATCATTCTCAACATCAATAACTTCACATATCGAAAGAAAAGCCAGTCTAGGCAATGACCTAAGCTGGCTTTTCTTTACCTTTCCATTCCATCAAGTTAAAAGTATGCTTTCTATTTAGCCGCAGACCCAGCGGTAAATAGAGAACTTTCTTTGTATGGATTTGCCGTTACCTCCAATATCTGCGAATGGTATTTCCAAAGCCTACCCTCAGAAGAAAGCAGCGCTCTGCCCAAGCCGTTACGGACGCTGATCCGCGAATGCCGAATAGACTGCTTTGAAACTGGCGGCTTTCTTGATTGTTCCCTCGAAGAGCTGGCCTCTTTTGAAAAAGACGAACATCACCGCAAAAAGCTGCTTCTCGTTTTAGATCGGTATTGCCAGGAACATCCGGAACAGCTAGCCGCCTACGCTGAAAACGCAAGCACACTGCCCGAAGAAAACCGCCGCTTACTCTACGCTGTCGTCGATGAGCTAAAAGGCGAGCTTCCTTGGCTCACGCCAGACCGCTTTGCTGTAATTTGCAGCGAAATCGACACGTTTATAGCGCTGCAGGTAAATGAAAAAGCCTGCGCCCTTTTAGAAGAAATGGGCCGTCAATGGATTGAAAAAAAGTAGGCTGGCACGCGCCCAGCCTACTTTTCTTTTTTCACACCACTCCCTGCTGGTTTTTTCGTTCTCCGGGCACTAAAAAGGGAGCCAAGCAACATGCTCAGCTCCCCCTTGTGTATCCATGCCTATTCTGCATCCTTGACACGGTGCAAATATTCTTTAAACCGCGGTACCGTAAAGTCTACTTCACCATATCGTGCCGCGTAAATAAACCCTTTAAAAATCAACTGTCCCCGCAGCGGCGAGATACTGCTCACAGTGCTTCCCATTTTGCTTGCCACCTGATTCATCGAGCAGGGTAGTTCCCCACAGTCAGCCATCGCCATCATAAACTCTTTTTCCCTGGGGGTAGCTCGGTCATACCGCACTTTAAAGAAGCTTTCATCCAAGTTCTTTTCAAAGACAGGATATGCTTCTTTCACAGCGGCCAAATCAATCTGCTTATCCTTAATGAACGCCCAAACCTGTTTGCCATACTCTTGCAGAAAGTAGGGATATCCTCCGGTGACCGCGACCATTTCTTTTACGGCCTCTTCCGTATAGGTAACGCCTAATTTTCGAGCAGGTTCTACTAGTGCGAGCAATGCCGCATCTTGATCCAACGAATCAATCGAAATGAAGCTAAATAGTCTTTCTGCATAAGACTTCACATCGCCAGCAATTTTCGCAATTTTTGGCAGCCCTGCTGCAAACAGCGCAACCGGGAGGCCCCTTTGATTTAGGCGGTGTATCGCTGCAATGAGAGCTTCAAACTCATCATCTTTTAAATACTGAATTTCATCGATAAAAATGCATACTGCCCGTTCATTCTTTTGAGCTAAATTCCCCATAGCCATAAATAGTTCAGTCAAATCATTTTGGAAGTTCCCGGTGTCGGAAACACCTGCTGCGGCTACGATATCACCATCAATCCCTATGCCAACTTCTCCTTCTGGCGAATAGGTGATTTTAAATGCTTTTAGTACCGCCCAGGCTTTTTGCACTATACCTTTTGCCTGTTCTTTGATACTAAGCTGTTTGATCAACTTTTGAATATGCAAAGAAATGGCCATTTTAAAGGAAGACCGTTCCGAAACTTCAATGTGCTCATACAAAACTTCATTTTCTTCCACGATTTCTTCAATTTTATTTAATAACACCGTCTTGCCAACACCTCTAAGACCATAGTAAACCACAGATCGAGTCGGAAAGCCATGCACAAGGCTTAATACGGCTTCCTGCGCTTCTTTCATGGTATCCTCTCGGCCTGCTAAATAGCTTGGTACTAACCCCGCTCCGGGCGTATAGGGATTTGGTAACATGGTAGCCCCTCCTTTATCTTCCGCTGTCTGCATTACACCTTTTTCGTTAAAAAAGCATCTATTGCGCAACAAAGTCTTATATACATCTATAACAGCTTATATTATACCAAATTTTTATTCACTGCATAACCCATTACCTACATCACGCGAACCATTTCACGCTACTCCCTGCTGATTTTTCTGGCATTTCATGCACAGAGGACGCCCGAATTTGTTCACCGATACCTTTTCTACGCCTGGCGTAATAGGCATATCACAATCGCTGCAACGTGCCGCTTTCCCAGCGCTGCTTCCCCCTCCATTTTTTGCTTGCCCGTGAGCATTCGACATTCCTTCATCGGTTCGGCTGTCTGCTTCTGGATCATCGTTAGTGCTGATGGCCAAGCTCATCAAGTAAGCATATTTTATGGCGGCTGTTTGGGCTTTCATCACGGCTTTGTCTCCAACATCCTGCCCACTCCCTAAGCCTACCAGCAGCACACTCTCGCCGCTTTCTGCATCCACTAGGGTAATTGCCACGCGGACCGTTACCCGCTGCTCAGCATTTCCCTTGCTGTTTAGCACCTCACTTGCCTGTAGCACTTCCGGCGTTACTACAGAGGCAAGCTTATGCTTCACCAATGCAGAATTCACCTTCTCCAGCACATCTGCCGAGGTAGCATACTTATAATGGTGAAAATCATTAACTCCGTTCTTGGGTATCTGGCTGCACTCAGCCATAACTTGAATCAGTTTGCTTGCGATTTTTTGCATGGTAACACTCTCCTTTTTCACTACATCATTGAAAGGCAAAAGACCGCCAGTTAAGCTGGCGGCCTCTCTTGATTGGCTTCACTATTGGCTATTTTCAACACTTTTCCATAGGGACAATGCTCAGCCACCTGGCAGTAATCCTTGCATTTGCGGTCATGCCAGCGCTCCTTGCTGCTGCACCGGGGCGGAAGCCTTTTTTCCGCTAAAGCCTGCTGCAAGTTTTGGGATTTTTTCTGCATGTATCGCAAAATCCAAGCATCGCGGATGCGGCGAATCGGAATAAGGTACACCGCCTGATCGATGCCTCGCTCTGCAGCCATACGCAGGCTGCTATCCCTGCATAAAGCCTGAATCACCATCCGGTTAACTGCAAGGCCCTGTTGCTCTAAAAGAATGCGGTAATAGTTGAGCTGGATCGCCCAATCCCCTACGCCGCGCACGCCATCGTCGCGCCATTCCTTGCGGTACTTCATCTGTCCTTTCTTCTGACCACTTACGTAATGCTGGCCAGTTGGCACGTCCACCTTATAACGGCCCAGGGCCTTCATGATTTTATAGGAACTGGTCACCTTCAAGTCCCCCAATACGCCTTCGTCTTTATCTAAAATTTGTCCATACAGATCAAATTTGCCGGAGGTAATGGCATCCTTTAGACGAATTTCGCTAAGCATATTGCCATCAGTATGCTGCTCATGCATTGTATGCACGGCACTACCATGCAACGCATAGAGGACGCTCTGCGGATCTACGGCATAGTGCAGGCGTTTATTGATAACCTTGATAAACATGTGGCTTTCCGTCACTTCGCAGGACGCCAGGTCTGCCCCTTTCATGTCCTTAATGAACGGGAAAACTACGTCCGCCAGCTCCAGATTATCCAGCCGCCGATAGCGGTCTGATAAAAAGGCTCTGGCTTTCCCATCTAGCGTGCGCACCATACGGCTGGCTGGCTGCTGCATAAACCAGCGGTTAATGTTATAATCCAGAAGTTCCGGGTCTTCGCCGCGCATCTTTTGATAGTACTTTTGCGGAATCTGCAGACGCTCTCCCAATTGCCGATGCATCAGCTCGCTAACCACAAACTCTTCGGCTCCCTCCGGCAAAACAACCTGCAACAAGCTCTGTCCTTCTTTCGTCTTGACCGCCAGCTTCCGCGTGTCCGCCACAAAATCCTTGCGGTTTCTCCGCTGCCGCTCTAGTTCCTCCGCTAAGTCAAAAATGGTTCTACCTTGTTTCATGATTTCTTCATCCTTTCATTTTGAAATTTAGGCATAAGAAAAAGAGCCAGCAGTTTGCCAGCTCTTCAGCTTCCTTATACCCAGGTTTTCTATGTTACTATGATCCTCTGCAGGGGCTTGAAGTATATCTTCAAGCCTGCAGGTCATGATTATAATATATGATTGAAATGTCAAGTTCTAACAAGTCTTTTCGATTACAACAACAAAACAACGAATCTAGATAGCCCTAATACCTGCTAGGCTATGACAAAACACTGTCTCTACTGTCCCTTTTGTTGCTCACTAACTTTCAATCTCCTTTTCTGTACACGTATTATAAACACGTGTTATAATAACAAAAGAGAGGAGAGACGCAATGAAAAGTTACTCATCCCGAGAAATTATTAAGCTTCTCAAAGAAGATGGATGGTACGAAGTAAATGTAACTGGCGATCATTATCAGTTTAAGCATCCTACAAAGCCAAACAAGGTTACCGTCCCTCATCCGAAAAAATCATATCCTGTAAAAACGCAAATTTCTATATTGAAGCAAGCCGGAATTGAAATATGATTTTTAAGAAAGGAGCCAAGCCATGAAAGATCATTACATTTATCCCGCTGTTTTCCATTATGCTTCCGACGGCATCTCCGTAGAATTCCCCGATCTTCCTGGTTGCCTTACTTGCGGTGCAACTACCGAAGATGCTCTTTATATGGCGAAAGATGCCTTAAGCCTCCATTTATATGGAATCGAGCAAGATGGTGACGATATTCCTGCTCCTTCCGAGCTTTTGAGCATTGCACTTGAAAATAACGAGCGTATTGTTATGGTTGAGATTTTCATGCCCCCTTTTCGTGATGAAATGGAAAATCGAGCCATAAAGAAAACTCTTACCGTGCCTAAATGGTTAAACGATTTGGCCGAAGAACGCAAAATCAACTTTTCACAAGTCCTTCAATCTGCTTTAAAAATCAAGCTGGGAATTCGAGAATCCCAAAAAAGAAAGCTAATTACCAAGCGCAAGCAAACTCTCAAGGCATAAGCAAAGCCTCTTTCGGCAACAATCCGAAAGAGGCTTATTCTATTTCCCAGAGCCTGTTTCCCGCAGCATATCATGTTGGAATTCACTTCACTGCGTACTGCTGGTTCAGGAAAAATCGTCACTCTGAGAAAACCCTCTACCCCACAACGCGTGTAGCATTGTCCTTCACTTCTGTCACCAGTTTTATGATTCGCTGCTGTCTGGCCGGATCGAAAAGATTTACAAAGCTTACGGGTTTGTCAAAAGGAGGCCTCATTAGTTCCGTCACGCTCTCCAGATACCCATTCTGCTCAATATAGTCAATGATTCTCCTTACAAACACAATCTGCTGCTGCATCAGGGATTGATCGTTAATAAACTCGGAAAACAACGCCATGGCCGCTTCGTGCTCAAGCTTGCCGATTTTCCGCACCAACAGCCCGAAGGGCGTCTCGCCAAAGGTCTGCTCATAGTCCTTTTTCGTGCCAAGTTCCCCGGTCAAGATATGCTCCAGCTGCTGGTAATCCATGGCGGTCAGGGGAATATTATTGCGCAGCTTAAAAATAGCCGTGCTATCCTTGTGCGTTTCGATATACCGGTTTACCTTCAGCTTGTAATCGGCAAAGTCTTCGGCCTGGTACAAAGGCTCGCCTTCTTTTACCACCAGAATGTCGTCCCTGAGGTTGGTGTAAATCGGGCTCTGGCCCTCGCCGTCCATGATAAACTTGAGCAAATCGCGCAGCGCCACGCGAACCCGCTCAAATATCAGCAAATCCGGCTGCCGCCAGAACTCGTCGGTGGGGATGGTTTTAATCAGTTCGATCTTCTCTTGCACCTGGGGAATATTGATACGCTCCGTCAGTCTGACACTGATGGCGGTCAGTTTTTTCTTGCCTCTGCCAAACTGCGGCAGCCCTTCCACTTGCGCTAGCATCAGGCCATACATCAAATTATCGAAGACTTTCGCATACAGGTCCTCTTCCTCCATAAAAACCAGCGGCGCAAGATGCTCGTTCAAATTGTGCTTGTCGCCGTCAGACAAAAAGGCGAAAGCCTGCTCTTTTTTATATTTTTCCACATGCGCTCTTTGCAGCTTCACCGCTGTCAGCTCTGTGTTCAGGGCCTGGATCTGCCAAAGCGTCTCGCTGACCAAGTCCCTGCGCCAGTTTTGGTACGGGTCCGCATGAAAGGCGCTCTGCTGCAAAAGGGCCATCAGCCTGACTTTCTTGCGAAAGATTCCTTCCGTAAGGCTTTCAGCGTCAGTCCCGTCAATCCCCTGGGGATTCTGACGGAAGAATTCAAAATTTCCCAGATAATCAAAAATGTAAAAACACGTCTTATCCTGACCGGCCCCGAACAAATCTTTGCAAAGCCGGGTGCCCCGGCCGATCATCTGCCAAAACTTCGTCCTGGAACGCACCTTCTTGAAGAACACCAGATTCACAATTTCCGGCACGTCAATACCCGTATCCAGCATATCCACAGAAACAGCAATCTGCGGGTATTTTGCCGCTGCCTTAAAAGCCGTAATCCGTTCTTGGGCGTACGGCATTTGATTATCAATCACCTGGGCAAAATGCCCGTTATAGTGCGGATATAGTTTGTTGAAGCGGTCTTCAATAAAGACCGCATGTTTATGGTTGGCGGCAAAAATGATGGTTTTCCCAAGCTTGTCGCCGCCATCAACTTTGAGCCCTTTTTCCAGCAAGTGCTGCAGCACATAGTCCACCGTATCCTGGTTGAAAATAAATTCATTCAGAGCCGGCGACGGAATAAAGTCCGGCATATTGCCGTCTTCGTCCGTAAAATCGTCCTCGTAGCGGGCTTTGTCCTCAGCCGAAAGCTCATCATAGGTAATGCCCTGTTCCAGAAACTTGGTGCGCACCTCAATATTATGATAAGGCACAAGCACCTTATCCTCGTTTACTGCTGTTTCGTACTCATAGGCATACGTAGGCACGCCGCTTTGCATCTCGAAAAATTCATAGGTGTTTCGGTCCACCTCGGTTTTGGGCGTTGCCGTCAAGCCTACCAGATAGGCATCAAAGTATTCAAAAATAGCCCTGTACTTTTTAAATATGCTGCGATGCGCTTCATCCACAATAATCAGATCAAAATGAGCCGGCGTAAAAAGCTTGCCGCCCTCCTCCGTTTTGACGGTGTCGATGGAATTTAAGATCGTCGGGTACGTGGAAAATACGATGCGGGCGTTCTTGTCCTCAGTGCCGTTCAAGAGATTGCAAAGGGACATATCCGGCAGATGCGTTTTAAAGTCGTCTCTCGCCTGCTTAACCAGCGCCGTCCGGTCCGCCAGAAAAAGGGCATTGGTAATATAGCCGCCGCGAGACAGCACGTCGGTAAGACTGGAGGCGGTTCTGGTTTTGCCGGTGCCTGTCGCCATGACCAGCAGCGACTTGCGGTGTCCGTCCTTAATATTGCCGCAGACAGCACGAATGGCTTCTTTTTGATAGTAGCGGTCGGTAATACCGTCTTGAATCACCACAGTTTCCAGCTCTTTTTGCTGGGTCCGGCGGCTCAGCAGCTTCTCCAGATCCGCCTTGGCAAAAATTCCGCTGGCCCTGCGCTGCGGCGCAGCCAGATCGTCCCACACATAGGTGTCAAAGCCGTTGGTCATAAACAGGATCGGACGCCTGCCGGTCATTTTTTCCAAACAGTCTGCGTACAGCTTGGCTTGCTGGGTGCCGACCTTCGGGTCTTTGGAGGTCCTTTTCGCCTCCACCACGGCCAAGGGCAGACCGTCCTGACCGTACAGCACATAATCCGCATAGCCCACTCCGGCATTATTGGGCATGCCAGGCAACTCCACTTCTTCTTTGACATCCTCGCCAAAGACCCAGCCCAGCAGCTTTAAATCCACGTCAATATAGCGCTTGCGCGTCTGAAACTCGGAAATGTCTTGGGCCGTAAAAATTCTTTCTTCCTTGTGCTGGTCCTTCTGCTCTGTCAGGGCATTGCTCATCTCGGCAATCTGCGCCAAGAGCCGTTCAATTTCCGACTCTTTTTGCTGCACCAGGCTGTCGTCTATAACCAACTTGCCTTGGGGAATACGGGTTTCCTCAAAACGCCGCTCTGCGTAGTTTTGCCCATAACAATAGTCAAGCCATTGAATAAACTCGAAAAGCCCTGTCAGGGACAGTAAGGCGTCCCCGTAATGTATCGTCTTTTCCGTATGTACCGCCAGATTCCCCAGCTTGATTATGTACGGCAGCTTGCCCCAGGTGTTATGATCCAGGGCAAAGCGGAAAGTCGGCTCGTGGATCAACGCCTGCAAATTATCCTTATAGGGCATAGTGATGGTGTTGTCGGCGGAATACACCCATTTCACGGCTAATTCCAGCGCTTTTCGGGCCCCCATTGCCGCCATCGCCGGCGACGTAGCCAGCACCTGCTCCGCTTCCCTGGCGGCAGACGCAAACAATTGGTACTCAGCTTGTCCCTGTAAAAAGTCAAAATTTGCAGGCATAGTTGATCACCTCATATCAATTGAAATACTCGTTCATCAAGCTATCAAATAAATATTGGCTTTCATCAATGGCCGTTTGGACCAAGGCTTTCTGTTCCTCGATTTTGGTGACAATTTCGGCGAATTGGTTTTGAAGGTCGAGAGGTGGAAGTGGAACCAAAAGATTTGATATATCTGAATTCGAGATGTTTGCTTGCCGTATCCCCCTACTTAACCCCGTCAATTGATTCTTTATCTTCTGGTCCTTGAGCAAATACAATAAATACAAGCACTCCAATTCAGCTGATAAATCAAGTTTAGCATTCCGTTGATTTAAATAATATCTTGGATATTTTTCAGGCAATATGCAAACATTTGCATAGTCATTTTTCCCAACAGTTCCAGTTAACGATATTACTATATCCCTTGGATGCAACAAAACCCTTTCTAGCTTTTTATCATATTTCCAAAAGCACATTTCCTTATCGGTAAATGTGCCTAGATTAATATTCCCTATTTTTATTACAGGTACACCTGATTTTTGAAAACCGCTACTTTTAAACGCAAACCCACTAACTATACTCAGTTTGTCCCCTAGCCGTTCTATATCCCACCCTTTTTCATTCGTCACCGGATCGCCAAACAGCTCATAAAACGCGGCCTTGATCAGATTATCCAATTCCGCCAACTGCTGTTTGCGCAGGGCTATCAATGCCGCTGCCGAATCAAGGGTTTGGGCTATTTTTTGCTGGACTTCCAGCGGCGGGAGGGGGATTTTTAATTGGTTCAACTTTGCCTTGTTAAGGGTCAATCCCTTAGCAGCTCTATCCATATTCTCAAATTTTAATGATTGTAAGGCATAATAAAGAAAATTGGCATGTAACTTTTCACAATTTAAAATAGGAAAATTTGCAATTGCCTCATTCGAGTACATTGGTTCAGACAAAATACCGACTTTCCCAACCGATAGTTTAAAACTCATCACTACAGTATTGATAGGGATTAGTTTCATGTTACATTTCCCGACTGCTTCCATCGAGATTTTCTCTTTGCTATCAATCAAATACTTATCTTGCATGTCCGAGATGGACAGCCATTTATAAATGCCATTATTCCAAAAAAGAACATTATCTCTCGATGGAGTTTTTCCAATATTTATCTCACAAACATCTCTAAGTTTAACTTTTTCCCACTTACTCACCGATAAGCCCTCGCAATTCTTTCATTTTGGAGCTTATCTCGCTGCTGAGTCCGTCCAGGCGGGTCATGATCACTTCCGGCGCGTCGTACTCGATCTTCTCGTATACTGTTTCCTTGTAGCGGTTGAGCGATAAGTCATACTCATTCTCTGCAATCGCCGCCTTAGCCACAAGGAAGCTCTGCTCCGTCGCCTTGCGGTCCGCTTCGCCGGCAGGATTATGAAAGCGGGCAATAATATCGGGAATATCGCCTGCATTACCGAGATCGGTACGCTTGTCGTCCAGGGAGAAGCCGTCCGACTGCATATCGTAAAACCAGACCTTATCTGTGCCGCCTGCGCCGGTTTTGGTGAACACCAGTATCGCCGTCGATACTCCGGCATAGGGCTTAAACACGCCGGAGGGCATGGAAATAACCGCCCGCAACTGATGCTTTTCCACGAGTTCCTTGCGCAAGGCCTTATGCGCTTTGGTCGAGCCAAACAGAACGCCGTCCGGCACAATGCAGGCGCAGCGCCCGCCTTTTTTGAGCAGGCGCAGGAAGAGCGCCACAAAGAGCAGTTCCGTCTTCTTGGTGTCGCACACAGCCTTCAAATTATCATGGATGCTTTCTGCATCTACCGTACCGGTGAAGGGCAGATTCGCGAGGATCACATCAAATTGCGAAGCAGCCGGATTGTTCTTGGAAACGCTGTCCACATAGTCAATCCGGGGATTAATAATCGAATGGAGCATCAAATTCATGGCGGAAATGCGCAGCATCGTCCGGTCTGTGTCATAGCCGCTAAACATGTCCCCCGCAAAATGCTCCCACTGCTCGCTGGTCATCGTCGCCTCGTAGCTGCTTCTGATGTATTCCGCCGCAGACACCAGAAAACCCGCTGTGCCGCAGGCCGGATCGGCAATTTTCTCGGAAGGCAGCGGCTTTACCAGCCGGACCATCAGGTCGCGAATATGCTTCGGCGTCCGAAACTGACCGTTCTGGCCGGCTGTTGCCAGCTTGCCCAGCATATATTCGTACAAATCGCCCTTCATATCGAGATCTTTTATGTCATGCTCATATAAATCATCCAGACCGGTAATCACCTTTTGCAGTACCTGGGGCGTAGGAATCAGGAAGATCGCGTCTTCCATATACCGCGAAAAAGCGGACTCCTTTTCCCCGTGCATATTCTTAATGAACGGAAACACCTTGTCCCGAACAAGCTCGAAAATGTCGCGAGCGTCCAGATGCTTAAACTGGCTCCAACGCATGGCCTGGCCCTCTGCACCCTGCGGGAATAATTTGGGCAATTCTTCGCCGCTGACCGCAGCAAAGCGTTCTGTCTCCAGTTCCTTCTCGTCAAGAGAGCGGATAAACATCAAATACGTAAGCTGTTCAATGACGGTTAAGGGATTGCTAATCCCGCCCGCCCAAATATCAGTCCATATTTTATCAACCTTATTGCGAACTTCTCCTGTCAACATCAAGCCAAATCCTTTCCAATCCCGAGTATTCCAACAATGTACTTACACATTATTTAGTATATACCAGTGCGATTCAGGTGTCCAAAATTCCTCAGAAAAACAAGCAAACTTGTAATACAAAAAATTCTAGAGTCTTTAATTAAAGGTTCACCTTGAAGTTGATTTACAGAGCATCCCTTATTCCCTCAGCTAAAATAATGTCTATTTTCGCTTCAAGTTGATATTTATCTTGGTATTTTTCTATCATCAGCTTGCTGTATTTCAAAAATTCTTGGGCACTATAGTTGGTTTCCACATATACGTTTCCACCGATGCGTTCTGCTCTTTTCATGCCCGCATCTCCACACTGGACAACCCGGCGTTTTTTGCTTTGGAAGTCGCTGGCTGATGCAAACTCTCTAAATATAGCTGCATCACACTTCCACAGACTGCGACATAAGCTAATAAATGCATCTCTCCAGCTATTCACAACATAGCAGCGCGAATCAATAATTAACTTTACAGGTTTGCTGTTTGTAACGCTTTCAAGTTCCATGAGCTCGTGCTCACTTAGAACTTCCTCGTTTGGTCTTTTTGTTACCACTTTCTCTTCATGATCTGGTTCAAATAAAGCATCCTGCCAATTGCGCGTTATCGTAAATTCCGTTGTCCGATCCTTTATTATGGCAATTTTTTTGGCGTTTTTCCCGAATTTAATTAAGAAAGTATTTTTCCCCATCGCCAACAAATTTCGAATAGCACTGTTATTCAAAATTGCGATTTCGCTGTCATTAAGCTGGCTTTTTGCGCAAATCAAAGCTAGCTTAACATTTCTCCCTTGGGCCAAACCAGTCTCCAGTTCTTCTAAATCCTGCTCTTGAAGGGTAAATTGCCTACGCCATCTATCTCCTTCTGGAGAACTATTTTGGCCGCTATATTTCATAACCAACTTAAAGTCACCCTGATCGGTCCACACGTCACAGACCTGACAACAGTCATCGTTAGACTCTACAATGGCTGGCTTCATCTTTTTATTCAATAAAGCAAATATAAAAGCTCCATAATAAAAATCACGCTGATTTAAAACCTGCCCCATAGATAACCGCCACCTTTCCAAAATACTTTATTTTTGAACACTTCGGTTCTGTTCAATACAAATCTTTATATAATTTTATTCTCGCTGCTTCCCACCGCTCCTGCGCTTCCTTTGTAATTTTTTGGTACAGCTTCGCTTCTCTTTCGTATTCTTCAACAATTTTCTCTTGCTGCTCTAAGCTAGGCAAGGAAATCATTAGCTCACATAAATCCTTATGGTTGATGTTTAAAATAGTCGCTCCACGTTGTATGCTCTTTAGTAGAGTTTGCCCCACTGGACTCTCAATAAAAATACTAAGATACTTGCCGTTCAGCGCTTCTTTGGGCCTAATAGCTGTAAGATTGGCTGATGGAATACATACTTTATCCTGCTTTTCAAACACCCCTGCCCGAATAGCCGTCCCTCTGTTGGTAACTAAAACATCTCCTTCTGCAAGCTCATATTTTAGTACATTTCGTATTTCATCCTGAAAACAGTCAATGGCTGCATAATCAAGATGTACACCCACAACATTTGAAATGTTTATGAGCCCAATGTTTCCTTCCATGCTCTTTTCTTTTACCATTTTTCCTCGAAAAATTTCCGCAACCTCTTCTAGCTTCACTTTTGGCACAGATGAGTTTTGATATTGTTCCATCGCCTCATCTTTTTCCGCCCATAAAAGCTCAACATTCCAATTCCCTAGCTCATCGAACTCTTCTTTGGACAGGACACGCTGTTTAGCACAGTACATTTTTTGCACTCTAGCTTTGCCTCGCTTTTGATCGCTTTCATAGGCGCTCACTTGCACTTGCGTTGTGCTTCCTACTGAAAGCTCTATTAAATAGGTCCGTATATCGATTCCTCAATTCGCTCTTTCCGCACTCTCAAGTTGGAAAGACGAGCAGGAACGTTGTCGGGAACTACTGGAAAATAAATGGATAGAAGCTGGCCGCGTCTTCACTAGCCGCTTAGGGACGCCGCTCAAAGCAGACTATTGCAGCACCTGGTGGCCTAAATTTCGCAAAAGAGCTCAACTGCCCAACAACGTGACCTTTCATGGTCTTCGTCACTCTAGTGCATCTTTATTACTAGCCCAAGGTCTTAGTATTGCAGATGTATCAAAGCGTTTGGGCCATAGCACCATCAATACAACTGCAGCTATTTATCTTCATGGACAGTCCACCTCAGACTCTATTGCTGCCACGAAAATGGATCAACTGATCCGTTCAATACCAAAGAGGCCCTAGAAAAAGAACCGCATGCTAAAACAGCTATGCTCCCCCAGGTAGGAAAGTGTTTTTCACTGTCCTACCTGGGGGGAGTGTGCTATAGTGCATGCGGTTCTTTTTTGTTTTTCTCCTGTAAAAGCCATTCTTTGAGTTTTGAATAGCGGGCTTTATTCTGTTTTTTCCCTTTAACAGCTATGCTTAAGGCTTTCTTTTGCCCCACGAGAATTACTAGTTTTTTCCCCCTTGTCACGCCTGTGTAAATCAGATTGCGTTGGAGCATCATGAAGTGCTGCATCATAACAGGAATGACAACTACTGGGTACTCCGAACCCTGACTTTTATGAATCGTGCAAGCGTACGCTAACGCAATTTCATCCAGTTCCTCAAATTCATAGACCACTTCGCGGTTATCAAAATCAATATACGCTTCTCGTTCCTCCGCGTTAATCCGCGTAATAAAGCCGATATCTCCATTAAATACTTCCTTGTCATAGTTGTTTTGAACCTGCATTACTTTGTCGCCACAGGCGAAGGTAACGCCAAATTTCTCGACCTTTTCACTTCCTGCAGGGTTGAGCGCTTTTTGCAGTTCAATATTCAGCGACTTAGCGCCAATACCGCCAACATTGGCAGGACAAAGAACTTGTACGTCGCGAATGGGATTATAACGCCACCGCCGGGGAATGCGCTCTTTTACAATCTGAACCACTTTTCTAACGGCATCTTCCGGAGCTTCTGCATGTACAAAAAAGAAATCTCCCTCCAACTGGTTGGAAAGTTCAGGCATGCTCCCGCTGTTGATGGCATGGGCATTGGTAATAATCTTGCTGGTCTTTGCTTGACGAAATATCTCCGTCAGGGTTACAACCATAACGGCTTGGGACTCGATAATGTCTGCCAAGACTTGCCCAGCTCCAACGGAAGGAAGCTGGTTCACATCCCCCACAAGTAAAACAGATGCACCATCAGGGACTGCCTTTAACAAGGAATGCATCAGCTGCACATCCACCATAGAGCTTTCATCAATAACCAAAAGATCACACTCTAAAGGATTCTCCAACTCCCGTTTAAAGCGATGTTCTGAAGGATCGTATTCAAGAAGCCTGTGGATGGTTTTTGCCTCAATCCCTGTTGTTTCCGCCAAACGTTTAGCGGCGCGTCCTGTCGGCGCAGCCAGCAAAATCTGGAGCTTTTTCGCCTCTAAAATTTTAATAATAGAATTAACAATGGTAGTTTTACCCACCCCCGGACCGCCAGTAATCACCATGAATTTTGCTTGTATGGCTGCAGCTATGGCTTTTTTCTGGTTTTCCGCCAACTGAAGGCCCAGCTTCTTTTCTACCCACGGGATGGCTGCGTCTGCATTGATACTCCCCCACAAAGGAGCGTCTTGGGACAAGACTGTGATGCGCTCAGCAATGTATTTTTCGTAGTAATGAAGACTGGGAATAAACAGACATTCTTCGTCATGAATCATATCAACCCGCAGGCCTTGCGCTTGAATTTCTTCCTCAGCTGCCATTTCTATGGTATCAAGGGGAATTTCCAATAATTCCGCAGCTTGCGCCAATAAGGCAGTGCGAGGGTAGGCGCAATGGCCGTTACCAACTTCTTCGAATAGAGCGTGGCGAATACCGGCTTTAGCACGCAAGGACGATGTTTTTTCAATGCCTATTTTTTGTGCAATCTGGTCAGCCGTCAAAAAGCCAATGCCATAAATATCCTGGGCCAAACGATAGGGATTCTCCTGAATTAAAGCAATGGCCTCATCACCGTATACCTTATATATCCGAACAGCCTTGGAAGTCCCGACTCCATTGGCATAAAGAAACAGCATAATTTCTTTTATCTTTTTTTGCACGTCCCAGCCTTTTACAATTTTCTCGCGGCGCACTTTGCCGATGCCTTCGACTTCTTGCAGACGCTTAGGCTGGTTTTCAATGATATGAAAAACCTCTGTCCCAAAAGCGGCAACCAGGCGTTCTCCGTAAACCGGACCAATGCCTTTGATCATACCTGAGGACAAATACTTCTGGATTCCGTCAACGCCGGTGGGAGGCATGGCTTTTAGAGAAAAAGCAGCCAACTGCAAGCCATACTGCAAATCGTTCTTCCAGATACCGACCGCTTCTATAAATTCACCGCTGGCAATGCTGGAAACCTGCCCGACTACAGTCACTAAATCCCGAAAGCCTTGTGCCTTTACCCTCAATACGCAAAAACCGTTGTCTGCGTTGTGATAGGTCACGCGTTCAACGGTTCCGCTTAGAAAAATCTTTTCTCCTTGAGAGTTTTCTGTATTTAAATTTCCCATGCTCTCTACTGCCTCAATTCAAAAGGATTCAATTTGATGAATAGTATATATGTAAAAAGTTTAGCATTGCCCGAAAGCAAGCTCAAGAACTAATTTCTTTTCCGCCCATCTATATTTTCAAAAAGGCACTCGCAAAATCGAGGCATCCCGTGACACTATCTTCCTGTGATTTTCACTACTATCCACATCTCTGTCCAAGCAATCCAATACGGTCCACACCCCACACCAACGTTTTTACAAAAAAGATGGCTACGCTCTTGAAAATTTAAGGGTGTAGCCATCCTTTTCTGTTAGCAATGACACGGTTCTCCGTATCAGGTAATTGCGCAAGAAAAGAAGACATAAAATAAGCCATGGAGCCTTGATTTTGCCAAGGTTTCATGGCCTTATTTTTAGTTTCAGTGGTGCGTTTTTTGAAAGTGTGCCCAAAGTGTGCCCAAACGGCAAAAAAAATAAGGCTTACATCGCTGTAAGCCTTGATTTTGTTGGGGTAAGAATGGTCGGAGCGACACGACTTGAACGTGCGACCTCTACCACCCCAAGGTAGCGCTCTACCAAGCTGAGCTACGCCCCGAGATTCCACGAAACATATTGTACCTTTCTATGCAAAGAAAGTCAATAGCAAACTCTTGATTCTAAGTAGTTTCCCGCCGCTTTTTATAGTGGCAGCTCTTCCACCTGGCAGCCCTGATGGTCAAGATCTAAAATCAGATAGCGCGAGGTAATATTCGCCTTAGCAAAGGCTTCTACCATGGCTTCGCCGATAGCTTCTTCCTTCTCCGTAGCAAATGCCATTAAGCAAGGACCAGCGCCGCTCAAAACAGCTCCTAAGGCGCCTTCACGGCGTGCTGCAGCCAAGACGCCCTCCATACCCGGAATCAAGGGCTGCCGGTAGGGCTGATGCAGACGATCGCCAAAGCCAAGTCCCAATGACTCAGCATCGCCGGCTACCAACTTGGCTACCAGCCAGGCGGCACGGGAAACATTATACACGGCATCTTGCAATGGAACCGTTTGCGGGAGCACTTCTCTTGCTTTTTTCGTCGCCAAATGGAAGTCAGGAATAGCCACAACCATGCGTATCGGAATTTCAATTGGCAACTGCTGCGTATACGGATTTTTCCCATCCATGATGCTAACGGTAACGCCGCCAAATAACGCCGGAGCGACATTATCAGGATGGCCTTCCATTTCCGTAGCCAAGGCCAGCAACTGCTGATCATTAAGCACAGAATTCTGCAGTAAAGCATTCGCCGCTGCCAAACCGCTGGCTATAGCCGCAGCGCTGCTGCCAAGGCCGCGAGACAAAGGAATGCGATTGGTCATCACGATTTCCAGAGCAGGAATGGGCTCTCCTGCCATAGAAAATACGCACTGTAGCGCTTTATAAAACAAATTATCTTTACCTTTGGAGATAAAAGCTTCCCCTTCACCTTGCACGCACATAACCAGGCCGCTTTGGCCATAATGCGCCTTCACGGTCACCTCATTGTACAAAGTACACGCCATACCCAGACAATCAAAGCCAGGTCCGCAGTTGGCCGTCGTCGCCGGAACCAACACACGTATGTATTTTTGCATGGATACTGCCTCCTTGCTCCACCGTTAAAATCCAACGGGGCTGCCGATTCGGCAGCCCCGCCTTACTTCGTTTAATCCATAGCTACGCGAATTACGCTGCGCACTTCGCTTACCACCGACATGCCGCGCATCGTGCTAAGCGCCAGTTGCACGCAAGAATCGGGCACTTCATAGGTTATAACCGCCAATTCTGCGCAACCGTTAATTTTACGCTTCTGAATAACCGAATTCAAGCTAACCTGCTGGGCGCCAAAAGCGCCGGCAATGGCCGCCAATACCCCTGGCTGATCTTGAACTAACAGCCGGATAAAATAAGGCGCCTTTGTCTCACTGATAGGCTGAATGGGACGATCTTCAAAGCAAGTGCACAAAATGCGCCCGGAAGCGCCGCGATATAGATTCCGGGCTGCATCAATCACATCACCTACCACCGCACTGGCTGTAGGCATCTCACCTGCGCCTCGCCCGTAGAACATGGCTTCGCCAACAGCGTCTCCGCGTACAAACACCGCATTGTACACGTCATTCACATTGGCTAAAGGATGACTGCTCGGCAAAAACGTAGGATGCACGCGCACGCTGATGCGCCCTTCTTCTTCGCGGGCAATCGCGAGCAGTTTAATAACATATCCCAGCTCAGAAGCATATGCAATGTCTTCACTGGAGATATTGGTAATTCCTTCTACATAGACATCATCAAAGGTAACCCGGGCGTTAAAGGCAATGGAAGCAAGAATCGCAAGCTTACGCGCTGCATCAAGACCGCCTACGTCTGCCGTCGGGTCCGCTTCCGCATAGCCCTTGGCCTGGGCCTCGGCCAGCACATCCGCAAAATCTAGCCCTTCTTGGGTCATCTTGGTCAGCATATAGTTGGTCGTTCCGTTAACAATGCCCATCACTTCATAGATATGATTGCCTGCGAGACACTGCTTCAAGGGCCTAATGATCGGAATACCGCCGCCTACGCTGGCTTCAAACAAAAAGTCTACCTGCGCTTCCTCGGCAGCCGCAAAGAGTTCTTTACCATGTTGAGCCACTACGTCCTTATTGGCCGTCACAACATGCTTTCCGGCCTTCATAGCGCGCAGCATATAGTCTTTAGCCGGCTCTTCGCCGCCCATGACTTCAATGACAATATCAATCTCGGGATCGTTTAAAATGTCTTCCACTTTATCTGTAACTTGAACTGGCTGCGGCAAGGAGCGCTCTTTATGCACATCACGCACCAGCACGGTTTTTAAAACAATGGGTTTACCCACCTTATGCGCAATACTAGCGCCATTTTGACAAAGCACTTTGGCTACGCCGGTTCCAACCGTTCCTAGACCAAGCATGCCGACTTGAATACAATCTTTCATCTCACATTTCCTCCCTCGGTCCTGCCCGGCCGCTTTTTTCCTTAGCGTCTTTATCTCTTAGCTTCTCAAACCTGTCCTAAAATTTCGATGCGTTTTACGCCATCTACCATGCGCAATTTATCTATCAACGCCTCCAGATCAATCTTCATATCCGCAGTTTCAATGGAAATGCTGGCATTAGCTACTCCCTGCAGCGGGATGCCCTGGTTGATCGTCAACACGCTGCCACGCTCTCCTGCTATGGTATTGAGCACACGGGACAGTACGCCTGATTTGTGATCCAAAAGCAGCGACAAAGTAATGATTTTCTCCTGGCTGGCTTCATAAAAAGGAAAAACATAATCTTTATACTTGTAATATGCGCTGCGGCTTAACTCCATTTTTTCCACCGCTTCATTGATCGTCCGCGCTTCGCCGCGTTTCAGCATATCCTTTACCTTAATGGTTTTCTTAATTGCCTCTGGTAAAATTTCTTCACGGACCAAATAAAAAACAGATTTTTGCTCTGCCAAAGCAAACCCCTCCATATCATTTTTAAAATATAAATATCTTTATATGGTAGACATTATACCATTGTCACCTTGAAAAAGACAAGTAAAATTCGTCGTTTATCGCACTATCCGCTGTATTTGTTACTACTTTTTCCGGCTCCTATCCATATCCAGTGTAATACAGGCAGTATTCTGAAAATATATTTTCTGCTTTTTAACAAAAATAACCGGAAACTGTCACCAAAACAGTTCCCGGTTGTTAATTGACTTTTCCCCTTACAGGCCAGCGAGCAATTCCTGTACTTTTTGTAAATATTCCGTTTGCGGCACCAGCAAAACCTGACCATCGCGACGGCATTTGATTTCCACCATACCTTCGGCTAACGCCTTCGGCCCAAGAGCAATACGTACCGGATAGCCAATCAGATCCGCGTCTTTAAATTTAACGCCTGGCCGTTCATTGCGATCATCAAGAAGCACATCAACCCCAGCCGCTTTCAACTCGCCGTAAATGCGCTCCGCCAGCTGCAGTTGCGCTTCATCTTTGGTATTGATCGGCACAACCGCTACCTGAAACGGCGCAATCGCCGCCGGCCAAATGATACCGTCAGCGTCATTGTGCTGCTCAATAGCAGCCGCCATGGTCCGGCTGACGCCAATGCCGTAGCAACCCATGACCATGGGTTTTTCTTTGCCGTTTTCATCCAGGAAAGTCGCCTTTAGCGCTTCACTATATTTAGTAAACAATTTAAATACCTGACCCACTTCAATGCCTCTGGCGGTCGCCAACGCACTGCCGCAACGCGGACAAGGCTCGCCGGCTTTTACCATGCGCAGATCCGCAATTTGATCCGGCTTGAAATCCCGCGAAGGCTCTACATGGAGCAAATGTTCATCAGGCTTATTAGCGCCGCACACAGCATCATGCAAATTCATAACACTGCTATCGGCAACAATTGTACATTTTCCGGCCAGTCCCACAGGACCCAAAAATCCAGCGACACTGCCCAGTTCCCGCTGAATATCCGCTTCATCCGCCAGTTCGATTTGAATGGCGCCCACCAAGTTTTGCACCTTCACGTCGTTAATTTCATGATCACCGCGCGCCAAGGCAACCACCAGCCCATGTTCCGTGCGAAAGGCAATGGATTTGATGGTCTGCTCTGCAGGGACTTTTAAAAAGGCTGTCACCTCTTCAATAGAGCGCTTGCCAGGCGTAGCCACCGGAGTCAGATCTTGCGAAGAGGGTTCCGTATTACTAGGCAGTACCTGACCTTCCGCCTTTTCCACATTGGCTGCGTATTCGCAATCAGGGCAGAAGACAATCGCCGCTTCGCCGGATTCAGCGATGACCATGAACTCATGCGTTCCGGTACCGCCAATAGCGCCGCCGTCCGCTTCTACCGCCCTGAACTTTAAGCCGCAGCGATTAAAAATGCGCGTATACGCATCATACATTTTGCGGTAGCTTACCTCTAAGCCAGCTTCGTCGCGATCAAAGGAATACAGGTCTTTCATAATGAATTCGCGTCCCCGCATCAAGCCAAAACGAGGCCGAATTTCATCACGATATTTGTTTTGGATCTGGTAGAGCATCAACGGAAGCTGACGATAGGAGCGCACTTCCGAACGCACCAGCGTTGTAATCATTTCCTCGTGCGTAGGCCCCAGGCAAAAATTACGGCCATGTCGATCCTGGAGGCGAAACATTTCGTCTCCGTACACATCCCAACGGCCGGTTTCCTGCCACAGCTCCGCCGGTTGGATGATCGGCATCAACAATTCCTGGCCGCCGGCCTCATCCATTTCTTCTCGAACAATGGCCTCTATCTTCTTTAAAACTCGCCAAGTAAGAGGCAAATAGTTATAAATACCGCCAGCCGCTTTCCGCAGCATACCGGCGCGCAGCATCAGCTGATGACTGACAACTTCAGCCTCCGCTGGAACTTCTCGCAACGTCGGGGCAAATAATTTGGATGCACGCATAATCAGGGTTCCTCCTTCAGCAATTGTTCCAATTCTTCTAAAAATGCTTTCATTAATTCTGCTTCCGCGACTTTGCGCACGATCACGCCTTTGCGGAAAATAAGACCTTCCCCTTTGCCGCCGGCAAGGCCGATATCCGCTTCGCGGGCTTCACCCGGCCCATTGACGGCGCAACCCATAACTGCCACTTTTAGCGGCTTTTTTACTTGTTTTAAATGCTCTTCGACGGTTTGCGCCAATTGTTCCAAGTCAATATTGCAGCGTCCGCAAGTCGGACAGGAAATGAGCGTAGGTCCATATTCTTTCATGCCAAGGGATTTCAAAATCTCATTGCCAACTTCCACTTCGCGCACCGGATCGCCGGTCAAGGAAATTCGGAAGGTATCGCCAATCCCCTCGGCCAGCAGAGCGCCAATGCCCACGGCGGACTTAATTACACCGGAGCGGATGGTTCCCGCCTCTGTAACCCCTAGGTGCAAGGGGTAGTTAACCGTCTGGCTCATTAAACGGTAAGCCGCCAAGGTAAGCGGTACATCATGGGCTTTTAAGGATATCTTTATATCGTAAAAGTCCAGCTCTTCCAACAAGCGAATGTGCTCCAGCGCACTTTCCACCATGCCTGCGGCGGTAACTTGGCCGCCATGCTTAGCCAAAATACGCTTATCCAAAGATCCTGCGTTCACGCCAATACGGATCGGCACTTGCCGTTCCTTGGCAGCGTCCACCACCATGCGTACATACTTGGCTTCGCCAATATTGCCGGGGTTGATCCGCAGCGCATCCACGCCGCTGTCCAAAGCCGCCAATGCCAAGCGATAATCAAAGTGAATATCGGCGATCAGCGGAACCTGCACTTGGCGCTTAATCTGCGCCAAGGCTTTAGCAGCCTCCCCATCAGGCACAGCCAGCCGCACCAAATCGCAGCCAACTGCCGTCAAACGGCTGATTTGTTCTACCGTTTCCGTCACTGCCTGCGTTTTAGTATTGGTCATGGACTGCACCGTGATTGGCGCTCCTGCGCCTACCGGGACCGTGCCAATCATCAAACGCCGGGTATCTCGTCGTTCATAGGTCAACGTCTGCATTTCAGCCATCTCCCTATTCGCCTCCTCTTTACTCTACCGTTTGACCACTGAGTCTCTAAAACAAATTCAACCTCAGCACATCCTTAAAGGTTGCAAACACCATAATCAGCAAGAGCAGTAACAAACCTGCCATCTGCACCATTTGCAAACGTTCTTTGCTGATCGGCCGCCCCCGGACCGCTTCAATGAGCAATGCCACTATATGACCGCCATCCAATACCGGGATGGGCAGTAAATTGATGATCCCCAAATTAATACTTAGCAAAGCGCCAAAGCCAAGCAGCTTCATCAGACCGTTTTGAGCCACTTCCCAGGCCATCTGAGCCACGCCGATCGGTCCCGCCACATCAGCGGCAGCTTGACCGGTAATCATTTTGGCCAAGCCTTTGACCATCATCGCCGCAACAGCCACCGTCTGTTGCACCGCTAGTCCGCACGACTCGACAATACCTGGTTGATAGTTTTCTAGTTTAGCCGCCACGCCAATAAGCACACGTCCATTGGCGCCGTCTTTTTCCGGGTAAACTTGTGTAGTTCGATGTTCCACAGCCCCTGAAGGCAAGGTCCGCTCATACTCGACGGCAAGCCCCTTGCCCTCAGTAACGGCGCCGACCTGCTGCAGCGTCTCCACCATCTGCTTCCATGAAGCAATATCCTGACCTTGAATCCGGACAATCCGATCATTTTTTTCCAGGCCTGCCTGCGCAGCTGGATGCCCTGCCATAGCTTGGCCGACAATCGGCGCTTCCACCGGACGATCAATACCGGAAAAGACAAAAACCAACGTGAACAAAATGACCGGCAGCAGCAAATTCATAACCGAACCAGCCGCAATGACCAGCATTCGCGCCCAAACCGACTTAGCATAAAAAGCCCGCTTGCGGTACTCCTCTTCACTCATATCGCCCAGTTCATCGATTTCTTCATCTGGGTGCATGCCGGCGATATTGTTAAACCCGCCTAAAGGAATGACCCGCCAGGAATAGCGTGTTTCTCCCATCCGCCAACTGATTAGCTTGGGGCCAAAACCAATAGCAAATTCTTTAACCCACATACCGGTTAGTTTCGCCGTAATAAAATGTCCCCATTCATGAACCAAAATCAGCAAACCAAACAACAGAATGGTTGCCAATAGCGAACTTCCATGTCCTCCCAATCCGTTTCCCTCCTTAATTCGCCTGACTGCAGCAAACTGCTGCAGCTTGACGCGCCCAGTCGTTTGCCGCTAAAATGCTTGCCAATTCCGCCGCACTGCCTCCTTTATATTGAGACAGCACTTTTTGAACAATTTCCGTAATCTGCAAAAAGGAAATTTTCCCCTGCAAAAAAGCCTCTACCGCCACTTCGTTGGCGGCATTAAACACGCAAGGGTACGTTCCCCCGGCTCTGCCGACTTCAAAGGCAGTCGCCAAAAGCGGAAACGCTTGTACATCAGGCGGTTCAAAGGTCAGCGTGCGGATGGTCTTCCAATCTAAACGCTGCCACGAAGCTTCCAGACGCCGTGGATAAAACAAAGCATACTGTATCGGCAGACGCATATCAGGATAACCAATTTGAGCCAACACTGAGGAGTCGCTGAATTCTACCATGGAATGCACAATACTCTGTGGATGCACCACCACTTCAATCTGATCGTAAGACACATCAAAAAGCCAACGCGCCTCAATCACTTCCAGCCCTTTATTGGCTAGAGTCGCCGAATCCACGGTAATTTTGCGGCCCATAGACCAATTCGGATGCTGCAAACACTCCTGCAAGGTTACTTTTGCCAACTGCTCCCTGCTCCTTCCGCGGAAAGGGCCTCCCGAGGCAGTAATGAGGAGCTTGTGCACCTCTTTCGGCGACTCGCCATGCAGGCACTGAAACAAGGCGCTGTGCTCGCTATCGACAGGCAGAATGTCCACACCGTACTTTTTCGCTTCAGCCGTAACCAATTCCCCAGCCGCTACCAACGTTTCCTTATTGGCCAGGGCAATTTTTTTGCCAGCTTTAATGGCGGCTAAGGTTGGCTTTAACCCTGCAAAGCCGACAAGAGCCGTTACCACCGTATCAATTTCGTTTGATGCTGCCAGTTCTTCTATCGCTTTGTCACCGCTTAAAATGGTCGTAGGCCCCTCGTAGCGGGCTTTTAAACGCAATGCAGCCTTTTCATCGCTTAGCACCGCATAGGCCGGCCGAAATTTGCGAATCTGCTCTTCCAACAATTCATCGCGACTGTGAGCAGCCAATACGCTGATTTCACATTCTGCGGGATGTGCTGCGGCCACATCTAAAGTTTGGCAGCCAATCGAACCGGTACTTCCCAGTAAAGCAATCCGTTGTCGCATGTATATTCTCCTATCCTAAAAAAAACAAACTGCGAGCGCCAATATAAAAATACACGACCGGTACTACAAACAGCAAGCTGTCAATCCGGTCCAGCATGCCGCCATGCCCCGGCAGAATCGCCCCAGAGTCCTTAACGCCGGCATACCGTTTCAAACGAGACTCCACCAAATCGCCAACCGGAGCCGCCACGCCGATTAGGCAGCCCAATAACAGCGCTTGTTCTAATTGCAAGCCGGCAAAGGCGCTCCCCAACCAGCCAACAACCAGTAAGGTGCCCCCTAAACCGCCCAAAGCGCCTTCCACTGTTTTCCCGGGACTGATCTCAGGACACAGTTTTCGTCGACCCCAACGGGAACCAATAAAATAAGCAAAAGTATCACTGGCCCAGGTTCCAATAAATGACAAATAGACATAGCCTGCACATTGAGATAGAAAAGGAGCGGCCGGTAAAACTGCATTTTCAGGCAAATACATACGCAGTGCTACGAAAAAGGCAAGCAGCAACGGTACATACATGACGCCGAACACTGTCGCAAAGGCGTCTGCAGGCGAAAAACTCGCCGCTTGCACCACTAAACGCGCTCCATTCACCAAGAACAGCACTACCAAAAAGAACACCATTTCCTGCGAGTTTCCCAGCCAGACACATAGGGGCAACAGGAAGCTGTATAAAATCCCCAAGCTTTGCCATGGATGCAGTTCAATCTGTCGCAGCATGCGGCAGTATTCAAGCCAAGATACCAGGGCAGTCAGGGAAATTGCCAACCCAAAATACCAACCGCCTGCATACACAAGCCAAAGTACCAGCGGCAACCCGCAGACTGCCGTCAGTATCCGTTTTCCTAACACCATTGACCACCCATTTCTTACTTCTTAAGCCCTCCAAAACGCCGCTCTCGCTTTTGAAAAGAAGCAATAGCCTCCATTAAATGCTCCGGCGTAAAATCAGGCCAGTTTACATCGCAAAAATACAATTCCGTATAGGCAGTCTGCCAAAGCAAAAAATTACTTAGACGAACATCGCCACTGGTCCGGATCAAAAGGTCCGGATCCGGAAGTCCTTGAGTGTATAGAGCCGCCGCAAACACGTCCTCATCGATTTCAGCGGCGCGCACTTCGCCATTTTCTACCGCGCGGGCCAACGCCTTTACCGCCTCTAGAATCTCCGCTCGGCCCCCGTAATTAATCGCCAAATTGACAACCAAGCCTGTATTATTCCTAGTTTGTTCCATAGCTTTAGTCAGCTTCAGTTGCAGCGCCGACGGCAAACCCGCTAAATCACCAAGATGGCGAAGCTGCACTTGGTTAGCATGCATAGCAGCCAACTTACTATCCAGGTATTCGGCAATGAGACGCATCAACAGCCCCACTTCTTCTTCAGGGCGCTTCCAATTTTCCGTCGAAAAAGCATACACAGTGAGAACTTCAATGCCGATATCGGATGCGGTTTGAATAATTTTTTGCAACGTTTCCGCGCCTGCTCGATGCCCAAAAGTGCGTAATAAGCCCCGTTCCTTAGCCCAACGTCCATTGCCATCCATAATAATGGCTACGTGACGCGGTACTTTTTCTTGGCTCGATACGCCTGTTTTTGATTTTTCTGAGCCAGTCAGCCATTTCTTCCACATGTGGAACTCCTCCATCAGCCTGGATTCAAAAATTCAAAGGAAGACCCCCTCAGACAGAGGGGGTCCTGTGTCAATTTTTCCATAGCAGCCTGGAAACCAGTTTCCCGACAACAGTGCGGATGTTCATCACATTCCAAGCAGCCAATCTACAGCTCCAGAATTTCTTTTTCCTTGGACGCCATAACCTGGTCCACTTCTTTAATATACTTGTCTGTCAGTTTTTGTGTATCCTCTTGTGCTTTTTTTAGTTCGTCTTCAGAAATGGTTTTATCTTTTTCTAATTTTTTCATCGCGTCATTAGTATCACGGCGCAAATTGCGAATACCTACGCGGGTTTCTTCCGCTTTCTTGTGCACTTGTTTTACCAATTCCGCACGACGCTCCTGGGTCAACTGCGGTAAAACAAGACGAATTGCGCTGCCGTCACTATTGGGGTTTAATCCCAGGTCCGACTTTAAAATCGCTTTTTCAATAGCGCCGACAAGGGTTTTCTCCCAAGGCTGAATCACAATCATCCGCGGCTCCGGCACGCTAATATTCGCCACCTGGTTAATAGCCGTAGGCGTTCCATAGTAATCAACCATGACTTTATCCAGTAAAGCAGGCGTAGCACGCCCTGCTCGCAACGAAGCCAGCTCTCGCCGCAATGCCTCGATGCTTTTTTTCATTTTCTCTTCATGGGCTGTATGAATATCTTTAACACTCACAATTCTTCCCTCCCACAACAGTACCTATATCATGACCAAGAGCTGCCTTTAAAATATTGCCAGGTTTATCCATGCTAAAAACAATAATAGGTATTTCGTTGTCCATGCACAAGCTTGTCGCTGTGGAGTCCATAACCGACAAGCGGCGTTTAAGAATTTCCAGGTATTCCAACTCTTTAAATTTCTTTGCATCCGGATTGCTGCGAGGGTCGGAGTCATATACGCCATCTGCATTGTTCTTCGCCATCAAAATAGCGTCTGCTTCCACTTCCGCCGCCCGCAGGGCAGCAGTTGTATCCGTAGAAAAGTACGGATTTCCAGTTCCAGCGGCAAAGATAACTACCCGGCCTTTTTCCAAATGGCGCACCGCCCGTCGGCGGATATACGGCTCTGCTACTTGACGCATTTCAATGGCCGTTTGCACACGCGTATCAACGCCTTCGCTTTCCAGCGCATCTTGCAAGGCCAAGGAATTAATGACGGTAGCCAACATCCCCATATAGTCGGCAGTCGCCCGATCCATTCCCTGCGCACTACCGCGCAAACCTCGCCAAATATTGCCTCCGCCTACTACAATAGCTACTTCCACTCCGGCCGCCCGCACTTCCTTGATTTCACGAGCAATGCCTTCCGCTACATCTGGATCAATTCCATAGCCTTTTCCACCTGCCAGAGCTTCTCCACTCAGCTTCAGGACCACTCTTTTGTATTTCGCAGTAGTCAAAATTACCCCTCCATATGCATTGTCTGTCTTTTCATTCTACAAGACCTCAGTAAAATCCTGCGCCTAATTTCTGTTTACAGGCGAAAAATAAGAGAACACCAAAAAGTGTTCTCTTATTTTCCTCCTTCAAGCCGAGGATGTTATCCTTGTACTGCAGCCATAACTTCTGCTGCAAAATCATTTTCCTTTTTCTCAATGCCATCGCCCAACTGATAGCGAGTAAAGCGGCGAATGCTGATGTTTTCACCAATCTTGGCAATTTTTTCATTAATAAGTTGCGTAATGGTCACATCTGGATTTTTAATGAAAACCTGCTCCATCAAGCAAACTTCTTTATAATATTTTTCAATACGGCCAGTAATCATTTTTTCAACAATCGCTGCCGGCTTGCCTTCGTTTAACGCCTGTGCACGAAGAATTTCTTTTTCATGCTCCAATATTTCTTCCGGAACTTCTTCACGACGAACATACATCGGATTCGCAGCAGCAATTTGCATGGCAATATCCTTGGCTAAGCCATGGAAGTCATCGGTTTTAGCTACAAAGTCGGTTTCACAGTTTACTTCTACCATAACGCCAATACGTCCGGCGCCATGAATATAAGCTTCAACTAAACCTTCCGCTGCTATGCGGCCTGCTTTTTTCGCAGCAGCTGCCAACCCTTTTTCCCGCAAAAAGTCAACTGCTTTATCCATGTCACCGTCAACTTCACCAAGAGCTTTTTTACAGTCCATCATACCCGCTCCGGTACGTTCCCGAAGCTCTTTTACCATTGCAGCAGTTATCATCAGAACATCCTCCTGTCAATATTCGCATCTTTTATTGAGAAAGGTAAGGGGTAGCCCCTTACCTTTACTAGACATTATTCAGCGGCTTCGTCTACAGCAACTTCCGCATTTTCTTCATCATGCTGTTCACCTTGGCGACCTTCCAAAATAGCATCCGCCATCTTAGCCGTCAGCAGTTTAACCGCACGAATCGCGTCATCGTTGCCAGGAATTACATGATCAATTTCATCAGGATCGCAGTTTGTGTCGACAATCGCTACGATCGGAATTCCGAGATTGCGAGCTTCCGCAACTGCGATACGCTCTTTGCGAGGATCAATAATGAACAAGGCAGACGGAAGTTTGCGCATGTTCTTGATGCCGCCCAGGAATTTCTGCAAGCGATCCATTTCGTGACGCAACTGCAGAACTTCTTTCTTCGGCAGCACTTCGAATACGCCGTTTGTTTCCATTTCTTCCAGCTTACGCAGACGGTTAATCCGCGCTTGGATGGTTTTAAAATTGGTCATCATACCGCCCAGCCAACGCTCGTTGACAAAGAACATATTGCAGCGAGCCGCTTCTTCACGCACAGCGTCTTGGGCCTGCTTTTTCGTACCAACAAACAGCAAGGTGCCGCCGTCAGCAGCCAAATCACGTACAAAGTTATACGCCTCGTCTACTTTTTTAACGGTTTTCTGCAAGTCGATGATATAGATGCCATTGCGCTCCGTAAAAATATAAGGAGCCATTTTAGGGTTCCATCTCCGGGTCTGGTGACCAAAGTGCACCCCTGCTTCGAGAAGCTGTTTCATTGAAATTACTGCCATAATAAATTACCTCCTGTTAATTTCCTCCACGCTCCGCATTTTTCGTTTTCACCGCCCTTTTCAGTTCGGCACAGCCACGAAATTGGAGGTGTGTGGTTTTTATACAACACGAGAAATTATACCATGAATCCAGCAGACA
This sequence comes from Negativicutes bacterium, assembly GCA_009929485.1. GTDB lineage: Bacteria > Bacillota > Negativicutes > Anaeromusales > Anaeromusaceae > Anaeromusa. The sequence goes on along the minus strand of SAAJ01000005.1, from coordinate 2,729 downwards.
AACAAGCTTTTTTAGCTATTTTCGCAAGCTCAAAAGCAAGTTCACTTCTGCTACGCCCAGTCCAGTCTGCTGCGCAATTTCTCCCATGGTCAAGCCGGAAGCGGCCAACTCATACACTTTTTCATAGCGTTCCCTGCCAGACGCCGTTTTTGAACGTACATTCTGTACGGGCCCATCTGCTTGCGCTTCTGACGGCGGCTGCAGATTCAACTCTTCTTGCAGCAAGGCCATCGCAAAATTAGGAGGCTGCTCTTCCGCTATTTCCGTTTTGCTTGGTTTTATTGTTGGCAAATCGGACCTTTCCCTAGTTGATTTTTGCAATGGTTCCATCCGTTGCGTCTGCTCTTCGCACCGCGCCAACAATGCTTCCAAGCGTATCGCTTCCTGCTCCATGCGCAACAAAATATGCTCCGCTGTTTCCTGCAAGCGCCTCTCCAGTTCTTGCCCTTGCTGCTGCAATTGCATATCCTGCACTTTGCGTAAATGGTCCTTGCGAATATAAAAAAGGATCCCGATGACGCAAGCAAGAGTCAACGCGATCCAAGGCCAGTTTGTCATCACACTACATCCTCATGTTCGAATATCAATCTTATGCCCGCGCACCGGATCCGGCGGAGTTTCTTCCGCTGCATCCTTCTTGTCCTTGGTCTTCTTCTCGTCTTTTTCTTTATGCTGTCCAGAACGTTCACGTTGCTCGTCTTTAATGCGGGAGTGCTCGGTTTCTTCACTATGCTGCACTTGGCCTTGGCGGATTTTAGTCAGCTCTTTCCACTCTTGACCAGCGAGTTGGGGTTGCTGCAGGTTTTGCTGCTCCTGAGCCTGCTGCATTTTTCCCGCTTCGCCGGCCCGAGGCAGCATCACCTGCAAGTCCATCGGTCTGATCAGCATCTTGCTTCCCTTCCTTTACTTGTACGAACCTTTATGAATATCGCCGTCTTCCGCATAATACGAAACAAATTTTTCCGGTTCACGAATGAATTTAACCAGATTACCTAAGACAACTTTCACCCCTGGATAAACCGTATCCATGACACGCACCCTGCCATTGCGCATTTCTTCCAACGAAAGTTCAATTTCCACCATACGTGCACGCATACTTTCCACTTGGCCGGCCAATTGAAACTGGGCTTTCGTCATCTTCAGCATAATATCTCTTTTTTCCGGCGGCAACGAATTCAAGTCTCTCGAACGAAGCAGGGCTAAGGCTTTTTGCGTCTGATCCAAGCTCAGTTCCTGTTTGCGCAAATCACGTTTTAACGCTTGATGCTCTTCCCGTAACATGGGATTTACGCCTACTTCTACTTCTGTATTGGTCGCCATGTGCGTTCCCAGACTTTTAGAACGAATTTCCTCACCTGCCGTGATCGTCCCGCCAATAACCATGCCGCGCTTGCCGTCAACAATAATGCGTTTACCGGCGCTAACCTTAGAGTGCAAAATGGCTTCACTGACAATAACTTCTTCGCCAGCCACCACCTGCGCGTTTTCTATGAACTTAGCCACTACATTCTTTTCCGCCAAAATGCGCCCTTTGTGCATGCCCTGCACACCCATTTTAATAAATACGTTCTGCCCTTCCACAACACCGCCGCATACAGAACCATGCACCTCGACATTTTCTCCTGCCTTGACACTAAAGCCCTCGGTAACCGAGCCGCGCACAATCACGCCGCCAACAAAATTAACATTACCCGTCGATAAATCCACATCGCCTTTGATTTCAATAATGGGTAAAACACTAATCTTCCGATTGGCGTAATTAAATTGACCGGAAACAGATGAGACAACAATCAGTTCGTCTCGAATTTCAACATTCTTTCCAATCGGCAGAGGAATGTCCTTTCCCGGCCTAGGAAATACAGGATTTCCCAAGACGTCTTGCCCCTCTTCGCCAGGCGTAGCAGGCACTTTTTCCGCCAAAGCCTGTCCACTTTCTACCACGGTAAACAAGTTCAAGTTTTTAAAATCAACACGACCATCCTCTAGTTCCGCAGGACGTCCTGAATCATCGGTATTAACTAGAATATTAATTATCGCGTTTTTTCCATCCACCGCTTTTCTACCAGTAGCACAAACAACCGAGGCCCCAGGATGCTTGCATACCTTGGCAACCGCGCTTTCATCAATACCGCTGACAATTCCCGCGGCATTTAACTTGGCGATTACGTCCTGCGGGTTTGCCTTGCGAAACTTTTCACCGGCCTCAATTTCCAGCACAACTTCCATACGATCTTTAGAGACCATCCATTTGATTTCCGGCAAAGGCAATGACAGACCAATCCGCACAGCCTTTCCGGTCTTTTCCGACAGACATTTTTGGATTTCCTCTGGATCGTATTCGCTCGCCTCGCTGGCAACCGTCTGCAGCACACCTTGCAATTCCGCCCTACAAGCTGCATCCACTGTCAAATAAGCGCCATCCGGGTGATGTTCCAAACGGAAACCTACTTCCTGCGGTTTTGTTGTCGAATCTTCCATGTCCGCCCCTCCGTTCCACCCTTAGAGCAAGCTTTCCCTTAATGACTGCAATACCCCTCGCAAGCGAAAAATTGCTTTCGTGTGAATTTGTGAAATACGCGCTTCAGATAGTTTTAAAATCAAGCTAATTTCCTTCAGCGTCAAACGATCATAATAGAGTGATTTTCATATTCTCGAACCCTAGAAAAGCCAAAGGGTTTTTAGGCAATAAAAAGGACTTCACCCCCACAAATGCGAATCAGTAAGTGCTA